>JBEKZH010000027.1:0-57981 GCA_049510065.1 Bryobacteraceae bacterium | reverse complement strand
GACGGCCAGCAGGTGACCAGATGCGCGACTGCGAGCGCGCCAAGCAGGATGCGCGACCCCGGCATGCGGCGCAGAACAAACGTCAGCACCATGGCCAGCAGGGGCAGCGCGGGGATCAGAAAGCGCGCGCTCCGGTCGTGCGGGAAAGCGAAGCCGGTGGCCAGGGCCGCCAGCATCAGGAAGCGGCTCGGTGGCCACAGGACGCCGGCGAGGATCAGCGGAGCGGCAAGGAAAGCGGCCCCGAAACAGCCCTCCACCTTCGCGCCGCCCATGGTCAGTTGCAGGGGCATGTCCTTCCATTCGAGGCCATGCAGGTGCGCCTGGTTCCTGACGTAATCCTGCTCGAAGGAAATGTGGAAATAAGGGTTGCGGAATACGGAATTGCCGAAGAATACGACCGGATTGTCAAACCACAATATGTTGCGCACAAGGTAAGGAGTAAGGCTGATGCCCAGCGCGAAGGTCCCCACCGCCAGCGCCGGCAGGAGCTTGCGCCATGGCTGACCGCGCAGTCCGACGGCGATAACCGCTACAACGAACAGAGCGAAGAAAATGGCGGTGTACTTTACTCCCAGCGCGAAGCCGGTGACGGTGCAGCACGCGATCAGCAGCCCGGCGCTTTTCTCGTTCCGCCAGAGGGCCAGCAGATAGACCGCGGCGAACATCACCGTGGCGAGGCCAACGTCGTTGTACGCGGACGTTCCGTCGGCGCCCACCAGCGGGCTTGCGAACACCAGCAGCGCCGCGACGACGCCCGCCGAAGCGAAACCGAAGCGCTTTCCGTAGAGCGCCATTAGCAGAGCCAGATCCACCAGGAAGGAGAAGTGGATGAGAGCGCCGGCCGAGTTCCTCCCGATGGCGAAGGCATAGAAGAAGAGCATTTCCATGCCCTCGGGAAGCCCGGCGTAGATGTCGACGAAGCGCACCAGTCCGTGGGCGCGATTGAACTGGTTGATGAGCCCCAAGTGGTACTCCATCGCGTCCGGGCTCATTTCCGGCGCCAGCGCCTGGCGGAAATAGAAAGTTCCGTAGGCAAGCAGGCCGGCAACGAACAGCAGTTTCCAGGCGGCTGCCATGGGCGGGCCCGCCACCTGCCCGCGCGGCGCCAGCGTGCGCCGGAAATACAGCAGAGCCACCAGCGCGATGAAGCTCAGGGAAAGAAACACGCCCTTTCGCGCGATGCCCATCGCCGCCATGCCGAACACCGCCAGGCTCAGGATGGCCGCGCCGGCGACATAGCCCAGGCAGACGGACTCCATCCAGTGAAGGCGCACTCGGAGCAGGTGAAACAGCGCGAGCCCGAGGGTCACTGCCGTGACGGCACACGCAACCAGGCCGAGCAATATCCAGAAAACGGCCATGTTTTGCCAGGAGTGTATCATAGGGGCCCGGATGACCGGACGATCCGGCGCCGGCTTCAGGCGATCGCGAAAGAGTCGACAAGTTCGGTGCTGGAGATAGGCAGCGGCGATTTCTTGTGGGCAGGCAATCATGCCCGGCACAAGTGTCTGCGCCACATCAGGCAGCCGGGTGTTACTTCGGAATTAGCGCGCGGCGCCGGGACCGAGGACCTTTTCTTTATCCACAGGTACAGACTGCGCTAGCGCGACATCCACCACCGTGCCGGTCTCGAACCGGACATCCGTCCCGCGCGTCAGAATGGCAATCAGGGTTCCGGCGGCGATGCCGGAGATCCCGCCGACTCCCACACCGCGCAGGCCTCCGCTCAGGGCTCCCGCCGAACTGCCAATCATCGCGCCTTCCGAAGCGCCCTTTCCGACGTTCGCCAGATCCTTGCCCTTCTCCGAGTCGTGCTTGACTGTTCCCGGCTCCTTCATGTGCGTGTCCCCGGTGCCAGGCACCTGGTCGATGCCCGCAGTCAGATTCAGGCTGTAGCCGTTCTGATAGATCAGCGTGGTGATGTGGAAGCGCAGCTCGGCGGTCCCCTTGATGCGGCCCGCGCGCTTGACGCTATCCACCACGCCCTGCACGTAAGTGCCAGGCGGGATCATGACGTTGCCATCCACCAGAATCGGGAACTTTGTGCGCGCGTAGATGGGGTCTCCGGGCTGCGCGTCCTTAGTGGAGACGGGCTGTTGCAGTTGTATGGGAATCCGGGTTCCCGCGGGCACCACCCACGGCTGATCGCCGCTCTTCACCGGCACCTCGTCCCGCTTCTTTAATTTCGGTTGAGCCTCCGGCGGCTGTTGCGCCATCACAGAAAGAGCCGTGAGCAGAACAAGGGCAATCATCTTCCCTCAAACGTATCACGTTAATGTTTCTTCACAAGCGCGATCCGTGTACACTGGGACGGGAGAACCAGGCTGCCAATGACCGTGCGAACCGGACAGGGTATCGCTGTGCCAACCAGTCTCGACAAGGCCGCCTCCGTGCGCCCCGGACCTGAAGATCTCGCCCGCGCGTATCGAATCATGTACATGTCGCGGCGCATCGACGACCGCGAGATCCTGCTCAAGCGCCAGAACCGCATCTACTTTCAGATCAGCGGCGCCGGACACGAGGCCGTCCAGACTGCCGCGGGCATGCTGCTGAAGCCGGGTCACGACTGGTTCTACCCGTATTACCGCGACCGCGCGCTGAGCCTGGCGCTGGGGGTCACCGTCGACGACATGCTGCTGCAGGCGGTGGGCGCGGCCTCCGATACCGCGTCGGGCGGCCGCCAGATGCCCTCGCACTGGAGCTCGCCGAAACTGCACATCGTCACCGGGTCGTCACCCACGGGCACGCAGTTGGTGCAGAGCGTCGGTTGCGCCCACGCCACCCGCTACCTGAGGCCGGATTCCGACGAGATCACGCTGGTGTGTACGGGCGAAGGCGCCACCAGCGAGGGCGAGTTCTGGGAAGCCATGAACGCGGCCTGCCTGGACAAGTTGCCCCTGCTGATTCTGGTGGAAGACAATGGGTGGGCCATTTCCACTCCGGTGGAGAAACAGTCGCCCGGCGGTAGCGTGTCCCAACTGGTGGCGAACTTCCCGAGTCTGGCCATCTACGACGTGGACGGCACGGACTTCGTCGCCTGCTGGCGCGTGCTGGAGCAGGCCATCGCGTCTGTGCGCGAGCGGAAGGGCCCGGCCCTGGTACACGCCTCCGTGGTCCGGCACTATTCGCATTCGCTCTCCGACGACGAGCGCGCCTACAAGACGAAAGAGGAACGGGACGAGGAAGAGGCGCGCGATCCGGTGCAGAAGTTCCCGGAGTGGCTGGTTGCCGAAGGCGTTCTCGACCGGCACGCGCTCAAGCGAATCGTCCACGAGGTGGACGAAGAGATCGGCAATGCCACCGACCGGGCGCTGACCGCTCTCCCGCCGCCGCACGGGTCTGCGCTGAAGTTCCTCTATTCTGACGAAGTGGACCCCACCGGCGATCAGTTCGACGCCGAGCCCCGGCTGGAGGGTCCGCCGCGCACCATGGTGGATGAGATCAACCGCACCCTCATCGAGGAGATGGAGCGCAATCCGCACGTGGTGGTGTTCGGCGAAGACGTGGCCGACTGCAGCCGCGAAGAGAGCCTGGCCGAGGTGAAAGGCAAAGGCGGCGTCTTCAAGACCACCGCGGGACTGCAGATCCGCTTCGGTTCGGCGCGCTGCTTCAACACGCCCCTCGCCGAGGCCTGCATTATCGGGCGCGCTCTGGGCATGGCCACGCGCGGCCTCAAGCCGGTGCCGGAGATCCAGTTCTTCGATTACATCTGGCCGGCGTTCATGCAGATTCGCGATGAGCTGGCCACACTGCGCTGGCGCTCGCACAACGGCTTCCACGCGCCCATGGTGATTCGCGTGCCCATCGGCGGATACCTGAACGGCGGCGCCATCTACCACAGCCAGTGCGGCGAAGTGTTCATGACGCACAACCCAGGCTTGCGCGTGGTAATGCCGTCGAATGCGCTGGACGCCTGCGGGCTGCTGCGCACGGCGATTCGCTGCGACGACCCGGTGCTGTTCCTCGAACACAAGAGGCTCTATCGCGAGCCGTACAACCGCTCGCAACATCCAGGACCCGATTTCACCATTCCGTTCGGCCGCGCGAAGGTGGTGAAGCCCGGCCAGCGGCTGACCATCGTCACGTATGGCGCGCTGGTGCAGAAGTCGCTGCTGGCGGCGCTGCAGGTGGAACAGAAGAATCCCGAGCACACGGTGGAAGTGATCGACCTGCGGTCGTTGGCGCCCTACGACTGGGCGGCGATCAAAGAGTCGGTGGAGAAGACCAGCCGCGTGATGATCGCGCACGAGGACTGCCTGTCGTGGGGCTACGGCGCGGAGATCGCCGCGCGTATTGCGAGTGAGTTGTTCTCGTCGCTGGACGCGCCGGTGGGCCGCGTGGCCGCGCTGGACACGTGGGTCGGCTATCACCCGCAATTGGAGCACGAGATCCTGCCGCAGGTGGAGGATCTGGTGAAGGAAGCGGAGCGCCTGCTGGGGTATTAACCTACCCAGGCGGCTCAGGGATCGATAGCTTGCGGCAAATCCGCCGAGCGAGCAGATTCGCAATCTCGGCGTGCCGTGGAACAGCCTCCGCGTGGCCAGTCTGCGGATTCTCCCATAGCGTGTGTTCTTTGCCCTCCTGCCGCATCACACATCCATGCCGCCGAAGGTGTCGCAGCAGCCGCTCGCGCCTCATCCGATGACGACTAATTCCTGTTCCGCGTCGGACGGCATGGAGCGTAACGAGTCGTCGCGCCGATGGTTCAGAACCAGCGCGATGGCTTCCTTCAGGTTTGCCAGGCACTCCTCACGCGTCCTGCCCTGGCCGTTCGCTCCCGGCACTTCAGCGCAATAAGCGACGTACCATGGACCATCCTGCTCTACGATTGCCGTGAATTCGTTGCGCATACGTCCCAGAATAACAGTGTGCGTGCTGGTGTATTGGACATGCGGCGTCAAGCCGCGTACTCGCCTGGTTCAGAACAGGTTACCGTGTCGTCCAAGGGCCAGGTCGCGATTCCCAGGGCCATCCGGGATGCCCTCAACCTGTCGGCGGGGACCCGGCTGACGCTGGAAGTCCGGGGCCAGGAGATCGTACTGTCGAAGGAGCCTGCCTGGAAGAAGCTGCAGGGCGCCGCAGCGGGCCGCGGCTTGATGGAAACGTTTGTCGCCGTCAAGCGGCAGGAGCGCGACCGTGAAGACTCGCGTTCTTGATTCGTGGGCGATTCTGGAGTGGATGAGTGGCCGGCAGCCGGCCTGCTGTTTCGTCGCAAAGCTGCTCGCCGAGGCGGTAGAAGGCCAGACCCGGCTCTTCATGAGCGCCATCAATGTTGGTGAGGTCTATTACGTTCTCCGCAAGAATCAAAGCGAGGACCTCGCCGAATCCTGGCGTGAGTCTTCGCGCACGCTGCCCGCGAGAATCGAAGTGCCCACAGCCGACGATATTTGGAGCGCCGCCTCACTCAAGGGCCGTTTCCCCATTCCCTATGCCGACGGATTCGCAGCCGCGCTGGCGCTGAAGCACAACTGCCCGTTGGTGACGGGAGACGTGGAGTTCCGGTGCGTCGATGGATTGGGGCTGGACTGGATCGGCCCGAGTTAGCATTGGTAGGTGCGTCGAACCGCCTTCCTCATTGTCTGCTTTGCCGGTCTGATACACGCCGGGCCGCCATTCCAGACTGACGATCCCGAGCCGGTGGATTTCAAACACTTCGAAGCCTACCTGTTTTCCGCTCGCGACCGCACCGGCGCAGGCTCGGCTTACGCGGGGCCGGCCTTCGAGATCAACTGGGGCGCCGTGCCCGACGTGCAGTTGCACCTGGTGGTCCCGGCCGCGTCATTCGTTCCCAATCCCGGACCGAGCGCGTTCGGCATCGGAGACATCGAGCTGGGCGTCAAGTATCGCTTCCTCCACGAGACGAAGTCTCGTCCCGAGTTGGGTATTTTCCCGTTCCTGGAACTGCCCACCGGAAGCGCGCGCGCCGGGCTCGGCAACGGTCGCGCCTGGACCCGGCTGCCGGTGTGGGCGCAGAAAAGCGCCGGGCCGTGGACCACGTACGGTGGCGGAGGCATGGCCCTGAATTCCGCGCCAGGCCTGCGCAACTACGCCTTCGCCGGCTGGTTGGTGCAGCGCGACATCGGGAAGAAGCTGACGCTGGGCATGGAGGCTTTCCACCATGGCGCGGAGGGACCTGCCGCGTTGAGCGCCCGCGCCTCCACGCTGCTCGACGCCGGCGGCTATTACTATTTCAAAAAACCGGCCTTCCAACTGCTGTTCATGGCCGGACACAGTGTGGCGGGACAATCCGAGTCTGTCGCCTACCTGGGTCTGTAC
Organism: Bryobacteraceae bacterium; assembly: GCA_049510065.1. GTDB lineage: Bacteria > Acidobacteriota > Terriglobia > Bryobacterales > Bryobacteraceae > CAWACP01. The sequence goes on along the minus strand of JBEKZH010000027.1, from coordinate 51,705 downwards.
TGGACGTGGGGTGGAGATGCGCCCGCGAAGTCCGCCGGCCTCCTGCACGCGCGCGCCGGGCTCCTTTGAGAATTCACCACAGAGACGCAGAGGACACGGAGTTCTGTGTTCTCGGTGTCTCTGTGGTGAGATCTTCCATGGCCACAAGTGTCTCACTGTTGGCGGGAACGGTTCCGGAAACGGACAGCCCGAGCCGCCGCAAGGCCGTTTTTTCAAGCTTTTCCGATGGACTGTGAATTGCTCACTTGAATCTCGGACAGGAAAAGATGCATAGCGTCTGGCAGGATGTGCGGCATGGTCTGCGTGTCCTACGCAACAGCCCCGGGTTCACGGCGGTGGCCGTGCTCACGCTCGCGCTGGGCATCGCCGCCACGACCACGGTCTTCAGTTGGATAGACGGCGTCGCCCTGAATCTGATCCCCGGCGCTTCGCACAGTCGGGAACTGGTGGCGCTGGAGACGCTGGACCCCAGCGGCGAAGCCGTCCGCGGCTCGTATCTCAACTATCGGGACTACCGCGACACTCTGAAGCTGGTCGCCGGCGTCGCCGCGACGGATGAGTGCGCCTTCAGCGTGGGCGCGGCGGACCAGCAGCATGCGCAACCCGTATGGGGCGAACTGGTGTCGGGCAATTACTTCGCGGTGCTGGGAGTGAAGCCCGCGCTGGGTCGCGTGTTCTCCGCGGAAGAGTATGGCGAGAGGATCGGAGCGAACCCGGTGGCGGTGATCAGCCATCGGCTGTGGCAGAGCCAGTTCCATGGCGATGCCGGCGTGGTGGGGAAAACCATCCGCGTGAACCGGCACGAGCTGACGGTCATTGGGGTTGCCGCTGCGGAGTTTCGCGGCTCACAGCGGACTCAGATTTTCGATCTGTGGGTGCCGCTGTCCATGGGTGAGGAGCTGGGCGTCCTTGACAACCTGACCTTCCGCGTCCGCGCTTATCGCAACCTCTGGATCGTTGCGCGGTTGCGGCCCGACGTTCCCATTGAGCGGGCGCGCGCTGAAGTTGCGGCGGTAGCGCGGCATCTGTCCGCACTGGACCCGGGAAGACTCCAGGGCTTCGGCGCCACACTGTCGCGCTACACCGCCGAGCAGGTCACGGTGCTCAAGCTGTTGCGCATCCTCATGGCGGTGGCCGTGCTGGTGCTGCTGATCGTGTGTGCCAACGTAGCCAACCTGCTGCTGGCCCGCTCCATCGCCAGGCAAAGGGAGTTTGGCGTTCGCCTGGCACTGGGGGCGCGCCGCGGGCGCATCGTCCAGCAGGTGATGGTGGAGACACTGCTGCTGGCGACGGCGGGATCCCTGGTCGGATTGACGATGGTGCTGTGGTTGGCGGAGGCGCCGCTTCGCCTGATTCCGAGTGTCGGAGTCCCCACGGTGGTGGATGTGGGGCTGAACGGCCGCATTCTGATGTTCACTGTCCTCGCGTGCGTTGGGGCCACGCTCGCCTCCTGTCTGGTTCCCGTGTGGCACCTGTTCCGCACGGATATGAACGAATCCCTGAAAGAAGGTGGCCGGGCTGGCAGCTCGGGCGCACGGTCTCACCGGATGCGCAGTCTGCTGGTGGTTACCGAAGTTGCCCTCGCCACCGTGGCGCTGATCGGCGCCGGCCTGTTCCTGCGCAGTTTCCAGAAAGCCAGCTCGACGTATCCGGGATTCGACAAGACCAACGTCCTGCTGGCGCGGTTCTACGTCCAGAGTGGCGGCTACACGGTTCCGGAGCTGCAGCAGTTCTGCATGCGCCTGCGCGAGCGGCTGGCATCGGCTCCCGGTGTTGCGGAGGTGAGCTACGCCGACTACGTTCCGCTGTGGGCCGGCGACGGTCCGTACACCAGCATCGCCGTGGAGGGCTACGGGCCGCAGCCGGGCGAGGATCTGAACATCCGCCGCACCGTGGTCTCGCCGGGCTATTTCCGGCTGCTGCGGATTCCGCTGCTGGAGGGACGCGATTTCACCGACCGGGATGACGCGGGCACGCTGCCGGCGATCGTGGTCAACCAGACGTTCGCACGGCGATTTTTCGGCGGCGGGAATCCCATCGGCCGCAGGGTCAACGCCTGGGGCACGTGGTTCACGGTGGTTGGTCTGGTGAAGGACAGCAAGTATTTCAGCCCGACGGAATCTCCCCGGCCGTACTTCTATGCCTCATTCCGCCAGCGGTACGGCAAAGATTCGGAGCTCGCCTTCTTCGTCAGAACCGACGGCGATGCGGCCGAGGCCGCGAGCACGCTGCGGCGCGAGGTTGCCGCCGTGGACCCGGGCGCCACATTCTACGCCATGCCTCTTTCCGTGTTCACCGACGTGTCTCTGTTTACGCAGAAGTTCGCGGCCAGCCTGCTCGCCGCTCTGGGCCTGCTTTCCCTGGCGCTGGCGGCGGTGGGTTTGTACAGCGTGATGGCCTACGCGGTGAGCCAGCGCACTCAGGAGGTGGGCATTCGCATGGCCCTGGGCGCGCGGCCGGGCGACGTGATCCGCATGGTGGTGCGCCAGGGAATGACGCTGACGGTGAGCGGCGTTGCGGTGGGAATCGTGGTGGCGCTCTCGGCCAGCGGGCTCGTCGCGGATCTGCTGGTGAACGTGAACGCGGCCGACCCGACAATCTTCGTGGGCGCGGCGATTTTTCTTGGGCTGGTGGCCCTGGTGGCCAGCTATCTGCCTGCCCGGCGCGCATCCAGGCTGACCCCTCTGGTTGCGCTGCGATGTGAGTAGCGGCGGACGTCCGCCGCTACTTGCGCTCAAACGCCGCGTCCGCCGTGACGGCGCGCCACGGTTCTTTCTCTCCGGCGATATCGCGGTCGTCCACGCGGTCGTACAGATGCCGCGCCGTGGTGGTGCCCAGCCCCTGGTTGTAGAGGCTGTCGAGCCCCAGCGCTTCTCCCAGGTCCTCGTTGAAGGCGTGCAACGCGTGCAACTGATCGGCGAGAGCGGGTGCACGCCTGCCACTGCGCGTCATCAGGAACATCTGGTAGCCCGCGCTCACCAGCTCGGCGATGTCCCCGCCCAGCAGAATGCCGGCTTTCCCCATGCTCACCAGGCCGCCCGGCGCCTCGCTAACCACCGCGGCGCACTCACCGCGCGTGACACGCACTCCGCCCCCGGCGTCCGGCCGGGTGGCGAGCCCGGCGGCAGCCAGCGAGCCGATGCGCTGCTGGAACGTCGTGACCCTGGGCTTTACGCGGTTGAAGAACATATCGATACTATATTGCCATGGCTTACCTGCTCGCCCTCGATGAGGGCACCACCAGCGCGCGCGCCGCGCTCTACGACGAACGCGGCCGCCGCCTGGCCATGGCCGCCATGCCCATCTCCTGCGCTCATCCCCACACCGGTTGGGTGGAACAGGACGCGCGCGACATCCTGGACGCACAACTGGTGGCCGCCCGCCGGCTGCTGGCCGACCGTGACGTGGAGGCGCGCGAGGTGGCCGCCATCGGCATCACCAACCAGCGCGAGACCACCGTAGTGTGGGACCGAGCCACCGGTGCGCCCGTGGCCCCGGCCATCGTGTGGCAATGCCGCCGCACCGCGGACTTCTGCAATGCCCTGGCGCAATCGGACAGCGCGGAGTTGATCACCGCGCGCACCGGCCTGGTGGTGGACGCGTACTTCTCCGCAACGAAGATTCGCTGGATTCTGGAGAATGTCCCCGACGCGCGCAACCGCGCCCGCAACGGCGACCTGCTGTTTGGAACCGTGGACTCGTGGCTCGTCTGGAACCTCACCAACGGCGCCGCGCATGTCAGCGACGTCTCCAACGCTTCGCGCACCATGCTCATGAACCTGGCCGAGGGCGAATGGGACACGGACCTGCTCAACCTGTTCGACATCCCGCGCGCCATGCTACCGCGCATCGTTCCCTCCAGTGGCGTCGTGGGCGTGGCCGCAGCCGAGCACCTGGGCGCCGAGATCCCCATCGCGGGCATTGCCGGAGATCAGCAGGCGGCCTTGTTCGGGCAGGCCTGTTTCCGGCCGGGCTTGTCCAAGAACACATACGGCACGGGTTGTTTCGCGCTCATGCACACGGGCGAGCGTGTTCCGCAATCGCGCAATCGTCTGCTGGCCACGCGCGCGGCGTCGGCGGATTCACGGAACGCATTCGCTATTGAAGGCTCCGTCTTCGTGGCGGGCGCGGCGGTGCAGTGGCTGCGCGACAAACTCGGCCTGGTGACCACCGCCGCCGAGACCGCGGACCTGGCTCATTCGGTGGAGAGCACCGGGGGCGTGTACGTTGTGCCCGCCTTTGTCGGCCTCGGTGCGCCCTGGTGGGACTCGGAGGCGCGCGGCGCCATCACGGGTCTGACGTTTGGCACGACGCGGGCCCATATTGTCCGCGCCACGCTCGAAGCCATCGCGTATCAGACGCGCGACCTGGTGGAAGCCATGGAGCGCGACAGCGGCGAGCGGTTGCGCGAGCTGCGCGTCGACGGCGGCGCCACCGCCAACAGTTTCCTGATGCAGTTCCAGGCGGACATTCTCGGCCGGCCCATTGTCCGGCCCGTGGACACGGAGACGACGGCGCTCGGCGCAGCGTATCTCGCCGGCCTTGCGGTGGGCTTCTTCCAGGGAGTCGACGACCTCGAAAGCTTCTGGCAGAAAGAGCGCGTCTTCGAACCGAGCATGCCGGAGACGAGGCGCGAAGAGCTGTTCGCGGGCTGGCGGGAAGCGCTGCGGAGGGCCAGAGGGCAAACGGCGTAGACTGAGAAGTTCAATGACCAACAATCCTTTCATCTCACTTGCATTCGTAACCATCACTCTGGCGGCAGGCAGTGCTCTTGCCGCTTCCGGCCAGGTCAAAACCGACACCGGAAAACTGAAGGGCATCACCACCGGGGGCGTCACTTCCTTCAAGGGCATCCCGTATGCGGCACCCCCGGTGGGCGATCTCCGCTGGCGTCCTCCCCAGGCCGTGACGCCGTGGGCCGGTGTCCGCCAGGCGTCCGAATACGGCGCCGATTGCATGCAGCTTCCCTTCCCGGGCGATGCCGCGCCGCTGGGCGTGAAACCCGCCGAGGATTGCCTCTACGTCAACGTGTGGGTTCCGGCGGCAAAACCCGCGAAGAAGCTCCCCGTCATGATGTGGATCTACGGTGGCGGCTACGTCAACGGTGGCAGCTCGCCCGCGGTCTATGACGGGAGCCAGTTCGCCCGGCGCGGCGTGGTGTTCGTGAGCTTCAACTATCGTGTGGGGCGATTCGGCTTCTTTGCGTTCCCTGCGCTCTCGAAGGAAAACCCTGCCGAGCCGCACGGGAACTACACGTTCATGGACCAGATCGCGGCTCTCAAATGGGTACGCCGCAACATTGCTGCATTCGGCGGCGATCCGGGCAACGTCACCTTGTTTGGCGAGTCGGCAGGCGGCGGGTCGGTTCTCACTATGTTGACGTCGCCCCTGGCGAAGGGGTTGTTTCAGAAGGCTGTCATCGAGTCCGGCGGCGGCCGCACCGGCCTGATGCCAGTGCACTCCATCCCGCAGGCCGAATCCATTGGTGTCGCATTCGCGAAGAAGGCCGGCGTCACCGGAGACGACGCCGCCGCTCTGGCTGCGCTGCGCAAACTCCCGGCAGATGCCGTCGTCGACCGCCTCAACATGGCCAGCATGTTCGCGGCCCAGGCGACCTACGCCGGCCCCATGATTGACGGCAAGGTAGTGGTGGAGACTCCGGAGGCTGCGTATGCCGCAGGCCACGGCGCGAAAATTCCGCTGATCATCGGCGCCAACAGCATGGACATCGGGTTCAACCGGGCGAAGACCATGGACGAGCTGCTGAAGCCGTTCGGACCGGATCGCGACAAGGCGAGAGCCGCCTTCGACCCCGCCGGCACGGGCAGCGTGAATGCAGCCGGGACCATGGTTTCGGCGATTCAGATCATGGTGGAGCCGGCGCGATTCATGGCGCGCACCCTCGCCAGTCTGGGCCAGCCGGTTTACGAGTACCGGTTCTCCTACGTAGCCGAATCCATGCGCAAGCAATGGAAGGGCGCGCCGCACGCCACCGAAATCCCCTTCGTCTTCGACACGGTTCAGGCACGCTACGGCAAGGACCTGGCCCCGGCAGACAAGGCGACGGCCGAGGCGGCCAACGCCTACTGGGTGAACTTCGCGAAGTCCGCCAATCCGAATGGCGCCGGCCTGCCCGAGTGGCCCGCCTACAAGGCCGACACTGACCTGCTGCTCGACTTCGCGGAGAAGGGCCCGGCGGCCGGTCCGGATCCGTGGAAGGAGCGGATCGACCTCGTGGAAGCCATGGTCACGCGCGGGAAGTAGCCGCTCAGCCCGCCGGCTCAATCACCGCCGACATCGAGCCCTTCGACCGTTCCATGCGCCAGTCCGCGCCGTAGGCATGGATCTGGTCGCGTGCGAACTCGGCGGCCGGAAGCTCGCAGGTGATCACCGCCGTTCGGCCGGTCGAATCCACCTCCACGGCGTGGCGATACGCGTCCACCGCGGACAGGCAGAACAGCTTCTGCAGCATCTCGATGACGTAGTCGTAGGTGTGGTCGTCGTCGTCCAGAAGGACCACGCGATACAGCGGGATGAGTTGTTCCTGCCCGGTGCTTTCGGTTTGCGGAGCTTCGGTGGCGCGCGCCATTTGCGCCAGTGATTATACGCCTCTCGCGGATGCCGCGATGAGCGCCACCAGATTCCACGCCACCAGAATGGCGAACATGATGTTGATGCGCATCAGCAGGCGGTCACGGCCCCTCCACCAGCACAACAGCCCGAGCGCGATCGCCAGCAGCTTCACGGTCAGCAACGCGCCTATGGGGTTGGGCGCGGAGTAGAGGGCAAGCCGCACCAGCGGATTGGCCTCCTGGACGCCGTGGAGCAGAAAGGCGATGGTCGTCAGAAAATCGAGCACTTGTAGATAGGAGAATTGCAGCAACTGCTGGTTCACTGTCCCTGCCCCCGGCTGGTCATCGGGCCGTCTCAGATGACTGCCCTATGCCACTCTAGTAGATATCTCAATCCGTGTAAACGTTCCACAGTAGGATTACCTGGGCCGAGGTACCAGGCCTGGCCACCGCATCCGGTACCGGAACCGGGGTGGCCGTACCCGGCCGGTGGTGGCCGAAGAGCACCACTCCGGCCGGATGCAACCAGCCCCCCTGGCTGTACGTCATTGATTTAGCGGGCGTTCCACGTGGAACCAGACCTGCACTGAAGTAACGGAAGCCTGTCGGAACAGGCACAGGCGAGAATTCTATGAAAGCTTTGAACACAACATTCCTCAGCATCGCGTTGGCGTTCGGCGCCTTCGCCGGTTATGCTCAGGCCCCCTCTCCGGATGCGGCCTCGGATCAGACGCAGTCGGGCCGTTGGCGCAAGGCAAGCGATCCCGCGCCCGCTCCACAATCGGTCCAGCAGGCGGCTCAGCAGGCGGCTGACAACAACGAAGACCGCGCCATGTCCGGTCCCGACGACGGGCAGGACGCGCCTCCTCCCGCGGCAAATGACCAGAATCAGGCTCCCCCGCCTCCGGCGGACCGCGGCTGGCACAACGGCCCGGGCCAGCCTTCTCAGCAGGGTGGATGGAGCAGGTTCGGTGACCGGCCCATGCCGCCACCGCGCCGGCCCATGCCGCCCACGATGACACTACAGGCCGGGACATGGGTCGCGTTTCGCGTGAATCAGCCGCTCTCCAGCGATCACAATCAACAGGGTGATGCCTTCATGGGCACCCTGGCGGAGCCGCTGGTTGTGAATGGGTTAGTGATCGCACACCGCGGCCAGACCGTATCGGGCCGCGTGGCGGAAGCGCAAAAGGCCGGCCGGGTGTCCGGCACCTCGAAGCTTGGTATCGAGCTGACCGAGATCGGCCTGGCTGACGGCCAGCAGATCAACGTACACACGCAAATGGTGGAGCGGCGCGGTCCCACGTCCTACGGGCGTGACGCCGCTGCCATTGGCACCACCACGGCGGCCGGAGCAGCCATTGGCGCCGGGGTGAACGGCGGAGTCGGCGCGGGCGTAGGTGCGGCCGGAGGCCTTGTGGCTTCGACCGTCGGCGTCCTGCTGACGCGCGGAAAGCAAACCGTGCTGTACCCCGAGCAGGTGCTCACGTTCAGGCTGGTGAATCCGGTGACCGTCACCGCGGACTTCAACAGCGAAGCGTTCCAGCCGGTGACGCAGCAGGACTATGAGCAGACCTCATTGCGCACGTACGGACCGCCGCGTTACCGCCCGGCGCCCAGCCTCTACGGCGGCTACTATGGCTACGGCTACGGTTACCCCTACCCCTACTACGGCCCGTATTATTACGGCGCGTACTATCCGTGGTACTGGGGCCCGAGCTTCGGGTTCGGCTTCTACGGCCGAGGCTATTACGGAGGCGGGTTCCACGGCGGTGGCGGCTTCCACGGCGGCGGGGGGCATCACCGCTGAAGTCGCGCGGACCTACTCTAACTCATGGGTCTCGCCGAGCCCCGGCGAGACCACTTCCAGCCCGTATCGTTCCTGGATCGCCGCGGCGAGCGCCTTCTGCTGCAAGGGCTCGCCGTGCACCAGGAACACCTTCCGCAGCGTTCCCACCATCGGCTTCATCCAGGTAATCAGCTCGGCCTGATCGGCGTGGCCGCTCAGTTCGTTGATCTTCTGCACTTCCGCGCGCCGCCTCATCATGTCGCCGAAGATGGGCACCTCGGGCCATTCCTCCACCAGCTTGCGGCCCAGCGTGTTCTCGGCCTGGTAACCGGTAATCAGAATGGTATTGCGGGAATCTCCGATGCCGTTTTTCAGATGGTGCAGGATGCGCCCCGCTTCGCACATTCCCGAGGCCGAGATCACCATGTAGGGCACGCGCAGGTCGTTGAGCGCTTTCGATTCGGCCACCTCGCGGATATAGCGCAAGCGCGAGAAACCGAAGGGGTCGTCACCGCGGTCGGAGAAGCGGCGCGCTTCGGCGTCGAACAGTTCGGAGTGTTTGCGATACACGTCGGTGATGTTCACGGCCAGCGGGCTGTCCACGAAGATGGGCAGCGCCGGGATGCGGCCGGCGTTGATCAGCTCATGCAGCATCAGGACCAGTTGCTGCGTGCGGCCCACCGCGAAGGCGGGCACAATCAGGCGGCCACCGCGCGCGTAGGTTCGGTTCACGATTGCGGCCAGCTTGTCGGTCACCGCTTCGACGGGCTTGTGCAGACGGTCGCCGTAGGTGCTCTCCATGATGAGGTAGTCCACCGGCGGCGGCGGCTCCGGATCGTTGATGATGGGCAGGCCCGTCCGGCCCACGTCGCCGGAAAACCCGAGGCGCACTCGGCGACCGTTCTCATCCAGCGTCAGCGCGATGCAGGTGGAGCCGAGGATGTGACCCGCGTCCCAGGTTTCGTACACCACCCCCGGACCGATCTCGGTGGGTGTGTGCATGGGCACGGGCCGGAACAGCGGGAAGGTGCGCTCGGCGTCTTCGGTGGTGTAAAGAGGCTGCACCTCGCCATTCGCATTGTGGATGCCCACCGCTTTGCGGCGAGCGTGACGCTTGTTCAGGAACGCCGCGTCTTTCTCCTGAATGCCCGCGGAGTCGGTGAGCATGGGCACGCATAGATCGACGGTGGCCGGGCTGGCGTAGATGGGGCCGTGGAAGCCGTTCTTCACCAATGTGGGCAGATTGCCGCTGTGGTCGATGTGCGCGTGCGAGAGCATCACCGCTTCGATGGAAGACGCGCGAAAGGGCAGGTTGCGGTTGCGCTCGTTGGCCTCTTTGCGGCGGCCCTGATACTGGCCGCAATCCAGCAGGTAGTCGCGCCCCGCCACGCGCACAAGGTGCTGCGAGCCGGTCACCGTTCGCGCGGCGCCGTGAAATGTCACGTTCATCGTGCCAACAATATCACGCGGCCGGAACCTGGCGGGGCGTATGCTCGTATTCGGATACATGGAGCACACGCGCCGGGAGTTCCTGTCATGTGCTGCTGCCGCCGCGTTACCCGGCGGGTTGGCATCCGCGGAGAGCAGACCCGTTGTCAGCGTGGTCCGGATCCGCAACGGCAACACGGAAGCCGCCGTGGAGGAGGCCATCGAGCTGCTGGGCGGCATGGCGGCGATCACGCGCGGCAGGGAGCGCATCATGCTCAAGCCCAATCTGGTGGCGCCCCTGCCCGAAGCCACCACCAAACTGCCGGTGATGCGGGCGCTGGTGCGGCTGATGCGGAGCGCGCACAAGGACGTTTCCATCGGCGAGGGCTCGGCCACCGCGCCTCCGTTCAACGTACGCAACAACCAGACCTTCCGCACCACCAACAAACAGGTGCTCGACGGCCTTCAGCAGCACGTCTTCGACGTGTTGGGCTACAGCGAGTTCAGCAGGACGGAGAGGGTTCCGCTGGTGAATCTCCACACCGGCGAACTCGTCGAGGTGCCAGTTCCTGGCGCCCTGCTGTTCGACAAGCTGACCCTGCATCGGTCGCTGACCGAGACCGACCTGCTTTGCTCGGTGCCCATGATGAAGACCCACATCCTGGCCGGGGTCACGCTGGGCATGAAGAACCTGATCGGCCTCTACCCGGGGGCCGTCTATCAGGCGCTCCGCGGCAGGATGCACGACATGGCGGCGAAGGTGGAGGCGTCCGCTACGGCCGCTCCCATCCTGGACATGATGCGGGCCAACAAACTGGGGCTGGTGGTGATCGATGGCTCCTCGGCCATGGAAGGGGACGGCCCCACGGCCGGCACGCAGGTGCCCATGGAGACCATCGTCGCCGGCACAAATCCGCTGGCCACGGACATGGTGGCGGCCAGCCTGATGGGCTTCGAGCCCCACGAGGTCTCTACGTTCAGGTGGGCGTACAAGGCCGGGCTCGGGCCGCGGCGTCTGGATGAGATCGAGACTCGCGGTGAACCGCTCGAGCGCGTCCGGCGCGCGTTTGTGCGGCCCCATCTGGTCCCGTGGAACCCCGCCTTCGCCCCGCTGCTGTCGTGAGCGATTCCTCATAGGCGTGGGGACAGACGGGTGCGTCCAGGATCGATTCCTGCATACTGGCTGACGAGTCCGGGACGCACTCGTCTGTCCCCATTTCCTATATAGTACTTCCTATGGCCATCATCGCCGTCGCAGGACGAAAGGGCGGTATCGGAAAGTCGACAATCGCCGGGAACCTGGCGGGCGAGTTCGCCGCCATGGGCCGCACCGTGGTGGTGCTGGACGCCGATCCGCAACACAGCCTGGCCGCCTGGGCTTCGCAGGGCGATGGGCTGCTCTCGCAATGCGTCGAGAAGGTGAACGACGGCAACGTGGGGGAACTGCGCGCCAAAGCACGGGCGTTCGAGAAGCACGCGGACATCGTGCTCATCGACACGCCTCCAGGCATGCCGGACACCACGTATCACGCCGCGCTGCTGGCGGATCTGATGCTGCTGCCGTGCGGCCCGTCTCCGCTGGACCTTTACGCATTGAAGGACGCGCTGGCCCTCTCTTTGAAGGCGCGTGCGCAGAGGCGCGCGAAGAAGCCGCGCATCCGGCTGGTGCCTTCCCGAGTACTCATGAACACGAATCTGGGACGCGGGCTGTCGTCGTCGCTGGAGGCAATGGGAAAGAAAGTGCTGCCGTCCATCGGCCAGCGAGTGGTGGTTGCCGAAGCCGTCGCCAGCGGCCTCACGGTTTGCGAATACGCGCCGGGCTCGGCCGCTCACGCCGAGTTCGAAAAACTGGCCAAAGCGGTGGACAAGATCCTGCTGCGGTGAGTCAGTCGGCGAGGCACCCAGCGTCCGGTAGTAGCTCGTTTCAAAACGGCCTGCGATCCAATCGCGGACGGCGGCGATCGCCGATTCGTTCCCCGCGCGCGGATGTACCATAGTCCTGAGGGTGTCATGGTAAGCGAAGAGTTTGCGAGATTTGTTGAAAGCCAGCAGGAAACTGATGTTGACGCCACGATCAACTGGGCTGAAACGCGGGACGAATGGCTCAGGGAGCTCGACTCACTGTATCAGAAGATCGTCTACTTTCTGCAAGAGTATATTCAGCGCCGCTCGATAACCTATGACTTCATTGAAATGGAGTTGAACGAACCGAATATCGGAAGGTACTCTGCCCGGCGAATGGACATCAGGATCGGCAGGCAACTTGTCGCGCTTGTACCCGTGGGGACATTGCTCATTGGATGCAAGGGACGGGTAGATGTTGAGGGCACGGCGGGTCGTGGACATATCCTTCTCGTAAACGAAAGGGTGCGCAGCGCAGCGGATCTCATCCGGGTTACTGTGAGCACAAAAGGCAATGTCCCCCCAGTACCTCTTCTGCCGAAGGAACCGATCTCATGGGTCTGGAAGATTGTTACCAATGGAGCTCAGAGGGTCTTCGTGGATCTCGACAAGGAGAACTTCCTCTCGCTTCTGATGGAAACCGCGAATGCCTAGGCAGTTCGTTTTTCCTCCCGCGCTGCGGTGGGATGAGCTTGCCGCATATCATCAAGACGTCGTGGACGCCTTACATCTCTATTTCAGCCCTGTTGCTCCAACATTTGCAGTACGATTCGTGGGAAGAACACAAGATGAAGTTCGCCGTGAACTGGCTTCGCGTGTCGACGAGTCAGACCTCAGATCGGCGTTGGCCGTTCTCACCAGCCTCGAGGCAGGCTTCCGAATAGACTTCGACTTCCGATGCCAGAACAGATTGAAGGATGGGCTGTCGAGGCATTTCCGCGAACTTGCGAAAAGCCGCGGGGAGAAGGTGCCTTTGGACGATATTCTGGAGGCGTGGAAGGAGCACGGCCCCTATCCAGCAACGGTAAGTGAGCTTCGAGGTGCTTTCAAGTTCAGGCACTGGCTTGCGCACGGGAGGCTTGGGGAACCTAAGCTTGGGCGCAGGTACGACTTTTTTGGCGTTCATCTGATGGCAAGGAGCATCATCGCCGCGTTTCCATTCGAAGCCTGACCATCCTCACCCTGCCACCGTCCTCACCCTGCCACTAACCTCCGCCCGCAAAAAGTGCTACCGTGATCCTCAGGCAGGTGCCGCCTGGAGGCGGACGCCTGCCGACGGTGGCCCCGCGTATCCGTCACCGCTATGGGCGAAAGGAGTCCTAAGTATGGCGTCTGTGATGACCTCTCATGTCCCACCTTCTGTCGCCACGATAGCGACAAAGCTGCTCATCAATAACCTTTGGGTGGATAGCGAATCGGGCAAGACCTTCCCGACCATCAACCCCGCAACCGGCGAAGAGATCTGCCAGGTGGCGGAAGCCGACGCGGCCGACGTCGACAAGGCGGTGCGCGCCGCACGAGCGGCCTTCGAACGCGGCCCCTGGCGAAAAATGGCCGCCGCCCAGAGAGGCGTGCTGCTGAACCGGCTGGCCGACCTCATCGAGAAACACGCCGACGAGCTGGCGCAACTCGAGTCTTTCGACAACGGCAAACCCGTGGCCGTGGCTCGTGCGGCCGACCTGCCGCTCACCATCGCCTGCTACCGCTACTACGCCGGCTGGGCCGACAAGGTGCAGGGCAAAACCATTCCGATCGCCGGCGACTATTTCTGTTACACGCGGCTGGAACCGGTGGGCGTGGTGGGCCAGATCATCCCGTGGAATTTTCCGCTGCTGATGCAGGCGTGGAAGCTGGGCCCGGCGCTGGCCACCGGCAACACCGTGGTGATGAAGCCGGCCGAGCAGACCCCGCTGACAGCGCTCCGTGTCGGCGAGTTGATCGTCGAAGCCGGGTTCCCGGAAGGCGTGGTTAACATTCTTCCTGGTTACGGCCCGACGGCCGGCGCAGCCATATCGAATCACATGGACGTGGACAAGGTGGCGTTCACCGGCTCCACCGAAGTGGGCCATCTGATCATGGAAGCCGCGGCGAAAACGAACCTCAAGCGGGTGACCCTGGAGCTCGGCGGCAAGAGCCCCAACATCGTGTTCGCCGACGCCGACATGGACCAGGCGATTGAAGGCTCCCACTTCGCGCTGTTCTTCAACCAGGGCCAGTGCTGCTGCGCCGGCTCGCGCCTGTTTGTGGAGGAGAAGGCCTACGACGAATTCGTGGAACGCAGCGCCGAGCGGGCCAGAAAGCGGACCGTGGGCGATCCCTTCAACCCGGCCACCGAACAGGGACCGCAGGTGGATCAGGCGCAGTTCGACAAGGTGATGGGCTACATCGATGCCGGCAAGCGCCAGGGCGCGAAGCTGGTGTGCGGCGGGAATCGCGTCGGCGACCGCGGCTTCTTCATCGAGCCCACCGTTTTCGCCGACGTCGACGACAACATGAGCATCGCGCGGGAGGAGATCTTCGGCCCGGTGCAGAGCATCATCAAGTTCCGCACCATCGACGAGGTGGTGGAGCGCGCCAACAACACCGTGTACGGCCTGGCGGCGGCGGTGTGGACGCGCGACATCGGCAAGGCCCACGCCATCGCCAACAGCGTGCGCGCGGGTACCGTGTGGATCAACTGCTACGACGTCTTCGATGCGGCGGCACCGTTCGGCGGCTTCAAGCAGTCCGGAATGGGGCGCGAGCTCGGCGAGTATGGCCTGCAGCAGTACACCGAAGTGAAGACCGTCACGGTGAAGTTGTAAGTCTGATTCGAAAACCGCTTGTTGACACGCGCGGCTCGGAAACGCAGTCTCGTAGCCGAGCCGCGACAGTTATAGAGCGGAGCCATGGGAGACAATCATTTGGCTGGAACCTACAAGCAGGTAGAACTCGTGGGCACTTCGCCCGTCAGCTTCGCCGAGGCGGTCAAAGCCGCGGTTGCCGAAGCGTCCAGGACCATTCGTCACATGGACTGGTTCGAGGTGGTGGCCGAACGCGGCCGCATCGCCGACGGACAGGTGACGGAGTTTCAGGTCACCATTAAGGTCGGCTTCAAGATCGAGCGCTGAGTTACTTCTTCGGGAAGCCGGGCTGAGCCTTGATTTCCCGAATCTGCAGGATGTGCCGCTGGGCGTGCGTCGACGTGCCCAGCAACGCCTGATAACAATCGACGCCCCATTCCGGATACGCGTGGGCGCGCAGATCGTCGTCCGTAGTGCGGGCGTAGGCGAGCATGGCGGCGCGCAATTTCCGGAAGCCGGCCAACCCCTGCCCGACGTCGGTGAGCTTCCCTTTGGGTTCTTCGGCGGGGCTGGTCTTCTGCCGATCCGTGCGGTCGATGCCGTACCACAGCATGTCGGCATCGCTGACCTGCCCTTTTGGCTTCGCGGGCGGCTGCTTCATTTCCTTCTGCAGGTCCGCCCAGTATTGCGGCTCGGCAATGCTCAGATGTTCGACCACATCGAGGATAGTCCACTTACCCGGCGCGTAGCGGAAGTTGAGCTGCGCCGGGGAGAGCCCGGATACTTCATCGGCCAGCCAGCTTTCGGTCATCTCCAGGTGCGCGATGACGTGCTGGCGATCTTCCTTGCTCATGGGCGCGGCGGCCAGAGACACGGTGATCAGGAAAGACAGAATCGCTGTTTTCATCGAATCTACCTACGCGTAATCGGCGGCCGACGTTCCCTTCACGCCGCCACTTTCGGCCGCATCAGCAGCGCCGCAACCAGTCCCACCAGCAGGTAGTTCACAGTCTGCGTGAACATGTAAGCCGCCGTGTAACTGGCCGGGTAACCGTACCAGTTCCAGTAGGGAACGTTGGTGGTGATGGACGCCAGGATGCCGACGAGTGTCACGAAGCCAACGCGCGACGCGAAACCCGTGAGACTGGTACGCGAGAGCAGAAACACCGCCAGCAGCGCTTCGAGCACTTCCGTCAGGAACTCGGTAACAAGCTGTCCCATCTCCATCGCTTTGGCGCCCGCCGGATGATAGATGAGGAGTCCGGAGGGATTGCGATCCAGCTTACTCTGGTACCCCGCCATTCCCTCGCGCCCCATGGCCGGAAAGATGTACAGGCCCGTGTTGTTCCCCAATCCCGCTTGCATCGCCCCCAGTATCGCCTGCTCGTTAGGGATTTCCTTCATCCCGACGGAGCCCAGTCCCAGAACCATGTGAGCCAGTGAGGCCCACACAAACATCGCGATGCCGCCCAGCAGGCCCGCGAGGAGAATACGCTTTGCCATGATCCGCCTCCAGTGTGAAATCGTGCGTGGTCCAGTGTACCCGATATTGCTTCGCGGTAGAATCACAATCTTATGTCCCTTGTTTCGGGTGCGTTTCGCATTTCCGCGATCTGCTGCATTACGTCTGCCGGCCTGCTGTGGGCAGCGAAGAAGCCCCTCACCATTGACGCGATTCTGGAAGCACGCCGCGAGCGTGGCGGACCGGCTGTCTGGGCTCCGGACGGCCGGCGCTTTGTACACGAGAATGACAATCGGGTCTACCTGTACGATGTTCCGTCGCGGTCCGACAAGGAACTGCTTTCGCTTGAGCCGCTGGAAAAGCTGGCGGTCGAGCCGCCGCCTGCCGCGGTCTTCGGGTGGCAGAATCGCCGCGTGCGCGACGAACGCATCCAATGGTCGTCGTCGGGCCAGGAGCTGCTCCTGTCGGTCAAAGGCGACCTGTTTCTGTGGCGCTTTTCCACCCGCAAGGCTGAGCAGTTGACCGCCACCGCGGAGACCGAGGCAGACCCGAAACTCTCCCCCAATGGCGCCCGCGTGGCCTTCCGCCGCGCACACGATTTGTACTCGCTGGAGATCGCCAGCGGGCGGATCACGCAACTAACGCGCGACGGCTCCACCACGCTGCTGAACGGCGAGCTGGACTGGGTATACCCGGAGGAACTGGACCTCGGAACCGCGTACTGGTGGGCGCCGGACAGTCGGAAGATCGCCTACATGCAGTTT
The DNA here is from genome assembly GCA_049510065.1 of Bryobacteraceae bacterium. Lineage (GTDB taxonomy): Bacteria > Acidobacteriota > Terriglobia > Bryobacterales > Bryobacteraceae > CAWACP01. The sequence goes on along the minus strand of JBEKZH010000027.1, from coordinate 35,005 downwards.
GACGTGGCGCACGAGTTCGTCTACCCGCAGACGCAGCTCACCGCTCTGCGCGCGCTGTATGAACCGCAACGCTATCCGCACGCGGGCACGCCGAACGCCATGGTTCGTGTCGGTATTGTGCCGGTGGAGGGCGCCGCGCCGCAAACGGTCTGGCTGGACCTCGGCGACACGACCGACTTTCTGATCGCGCGCGTCGACTGGCTGCGCGATTCCCGTCGCGTCGCCGTGCAGCGAGCCAACCGGATTCAGAACCGCCTCGATCTTCTGGTAGCCGGCGCCGCCACTGGCGCAAGCCACGCCGTGCTCACCGAAACCGACAAATACTGGATCAATATCAGCGACGTCTACCGCTTCCTGCGTGACTCGGACGAGTTCCTGTGGTCGAGCGAGCGCGACGGCCACCGCCATCTCTGGCTTTACTCGGTGGATGGCCAGGAACGCGCGCGCTTGACGCAGGGCGTCTGGGAAGTGGAAAGCATCGCGGGCGTCGACGAGACGCACAAGCTGGTTTACTATGTCTCGAACGAGGGCAGCCCGCTGGAGAATCAACTCTGGCGAGTCGGGTTCGATGGCGCGAATAAGACGCGCCTCTCCGCGAACGACGGCGTCCGGACTATCAACATGTCCCCTGCAGCCGACTCTTACACCGAGTCATTCTCCAACCTCACCACCCCGCTGGCTACAACGATCCACGCAGCCGATGGGAAGCAGATCGCCGTCCTCGGCGAGACGGACCACAGCCTGGAAGACAAGTACCGGTTACTGCCCTCGGAATTCGTACAACTCAAGGCGGGTGATGGCACGACACTGTACGCGCGACTTACTCGCCCTGCTGACTTCCGGCCGGACCGGAGATACCCGGCCATTGTGATGGTCTACGGAGGACCGGGCGTACAGTCGGTCAGGAATGTGCGGTCGGGCGCGACGTGGGAGCAGGTCATGGCCCAGCGCGGGTTCGTGATCTGGGAACTCGACAACCGCGGCGCCACCGGCCGAGGTCACGCGTTTGAGACGCCACTTTTCCGCCGCTTCGGCCGCACGGAGCTGGAGGACCAGAAAGCAGGTGTGCGTCACCTGATTTCCATGGGCTTCGTCGATCCCGCGCGAATCGGCGTTAGTGGATGGAGTTACGGCGGCTATATGACGCTGAACTGCATGCTGAACGCGCCGGACGTGTTTCACGCGGGATTTGCCGGCGCGCCGGTCGCCGACTGGCATAACTACGACACCATTTACACCGAGCGATATCTCGGCCTGCCGTCAGAGAACGCGGAGGGCTATCGCGAGGGCTCGGCCGTCACCTGGGCTGACAAGCTGAAGGGCCGGCTGATGATTGTCCACAACATAGAGGACGACAACGTGCTGTTCCAGAACACGCTCCAGATGGCAGCGGCTCTGGAGTCCGCAGACAAGCAGTTTTCCATCATTCCGTACACGCAGAAGACGCACGGGCTCTCCGGGCCGGTGCGCAGGCACTTATACGAAACGATGACGGAGTTTTTCGAGAAAGAACTTAAGTAAGTCAGTTCCCGTGATTCGTAACCGAAGACGCCAGCACATCGTAGTTCGCGCACAGAACCACCTTCTTCGGCTTTTTCGGCAACTTCACCTTGAACTCTTTCGTGGTGCTGGACCCCTCCACCGGCACCCACCCGAGACGCTGCATATGGCCATCGAACTCGGCATAGACCGGTATGCGCATCCGGAATCCGGCGCTTACATCGGACTGCGTGACCGTGGCCGTTAGCATCACCTTGCCGCCTTCCTCGGGCGCCAGCGAGTAATCCAAACGATAACTCGGAAGGTCCGTTCCGTAGACCCACTCGCGGAAGAACCAGTCCATTCGCCCATTTCCGTCCAGATCCAGCCCCGGCTTCATGTGCTTCTCCACGATAGCCTTGAAGTCCTCGGTGCTGGCATTGTGATTCGTGTAAGTCGCGACGAAATCGTGCATCATGTCGATGAAGTCCTTGTCCCCGGTCTTCTGATCCTGCATCAGGTAACGCAGCATATGCAGGACGAACCCTCCCTTGGGATACACGATGCGGTTGTAGGCGTGCTCTGTCTTGAACGTATCGAGACGAATACCGAGCCATACGGGACCTGCGTCGTTGGCGCGCTTGCCGTACTCATTCTTCTCCACGATCTGCTTCTGAGCCCGCTCGAGGTAATGAAGGTACTGGTCGGGCTTCGAGTTAGTCATCTGCAGGAACAGGCCGGCGGAGAAATCGGCAAAGCCTTCCGAGAGCCACTGGTCGTGCAGCGAGGCCCATCCCACCATGTGACCCCACCATTGATGAGAGACTTCGTGGGGAGTTACTTCCTGTATGAAGTCGGCAAAGCGAAAGGCGCTCGTTCCCATGAGTCGCCAACGTTGCGTGGCATCGAGAAACGCGGTGAGTGGGAGATACACGAGGCCCGGCCACGACTGGCCGTAGTTAGGCGCGGGTTGCTGGGTGATGGCCAGACGTCCGTAGGGAGCGGGGCCGAACCAGATCTGGTATAGCCGGATAGCGTTCATGCCGTCTACGATGGCGGAGTCGGCAAGCGCCGCGGGTGTCAAACTCATGCGTTGCGCCGCGAAGTGGAGATAGTCGGGAACCTCCTCGGTGGCGTAGGCCTCGATATCGTACTTCGTCTGTTCGTCCCTTCGCTCCTTCTTCTTGAAGTCACCGTAATTAAAGCCGGCCACGGCCAGCGGGATATCGGACTTCCACTCGGTCACCTCGAAATCGCCGTCGCGCGATTGGCTGACCGGCTTGCCGACGCTGACCAGGGTAAAGCCCTTCGGGACGCGGAACACTAAATCGTAAGTGGCGCGGTCGTGGAAGGCTGCGGAAGCGGGGTACCAGCACGTCCGTGCGCCAACAGAGTAGTTACCCCGGCCCTCATTGCGCACCACCTTGTTGCCGTCGTACTCCACGCGGATGGTATAGGTGCGGCCTTTGGCGATGGCTTCGGGCATGATCACGAAAAAGGAGCCGTCTTCACGCCGGCTTTCCTGAATAAAGCCAATCTCCCTGCCATCCATGCCGACTCGTGCGACGCGAAGATTGGGCAACAGGGCGAAGTCGATGACACGATCTCCGTCGCGCAGCGGGTGAAAGCGAATGTCGGTGATCGCGGCGAGACGGTCGTGTTTGCCCAGAACGGTCTCGATGCGGTAGTGCTCCACGGCGATGCTGCGCCGGTCTTCCGAGGAAGAGGCACTGCCGTCGCGCCACTCCGACTCGAGGTGACTCAGATACCAGATGCCATCCTCCATGCCCCCCGGATCGAGATTGATCAGCGCCACCTCTTCGGGGGACAGGCCGGGAACGGCGCCGCGCGAATTCACCAGAAAACGCAGATGCGAGTGCTTGCGGCCGTGGATATATACGGAAAACGAGCCCGCGTATTTCGGATTGTAGAGTTCAGCCAGCAGCCCCGCTTCCACGTTGGGCACGCTCTCGCCGGCGAACATGTATTCGGTCATGCTGCGCGGTTCTTCCGTTCGGTGGCGCAGCTCATGGTGGAAGTCGCGGAGCGCCGCCGTGTCTTTTGCAGAGGGTTCCGCCGCTTTGGCCTGTCTGGTGATCTCCTCGAAGGTGCCGTCCGTGAACGCCAGCAGGAGCGATTCAAAGTCTTCGTCAACAGCGCGAGCGCCGGTGATCAGTTCGAGGTGGTCCTTCTCCATGGGCAGCACCGGCTCCATGTGAAAATGGCCGTCGCCCGTAAAGACGCCCACGGCGCTGCGGCCGAGCACGGGAGGCAGGAAACTGACCGTGCCGTTGCGAAGGGTCAGCGTGCCTACGTCACGCTTCAGGACGATGTTCTCGACACGCCACGTTCTCAGCGGCTGGTTGTCGCGCAGCGCACGATAATTCGCATCGGCATTGGCCAGCCGCGAGCGGCCGCCTTCCACCTCCACCTCGGCCTGTTGTGCGGCGATCTTAAGCGAGAGCGCGAGCGCCAGGTCCTGACCGGCAACACTGATCTGTTGCTCCAGCGGCTCGAAGCCGTCGTGCTCGATGTGCAGGACGTAGTTGCCGGGATTGACGGCGGCGAAGCGAAACTGTCCATCCGGGCCGGTGACCGAAGTCCTCGCCTCCGCGCCCGGCGTGCTGGTTAGCCTAACGCGCGCGCCGGGGACGATCGCCCCGCTGGGGTCCTTTACCGTGCCGCTGACGGTAGCGGCGCGCGCAGTCGTCAGAAAAAGACACAAAGCCGCGGTGAATTGGATTGCCTTTAACATGAATTGGCCCGATGTCAGCAGCGTATCACGAAAAAGGGCAGGTTACTTCAAGCAGGCTGGTCAACGCGAGACAAGATAAAGGTCTCTCCCCGCGAAAGGAAGTGCCGGTGAATCAGCGCAAGCTGGTGGTTAGTGTCCGCCGCGGCCAGCGCTACCGCCGCCGCCCGTACTCCCGACGGTACTGCGCCCGCCGCCATCGCCACCGCCGCTGAAGCCGCCGCCGCCACTGGATCCGCCTGAGAAACTGCCCATCCGCCCGGAAGACACCGAGGTCTCCCCACCGTAGCTGCCACTGGTGGCCGACATAACAGGCCGCCCGCTGTAGGTCGAGGTCCCGGTTCCCGAGCCTCCACCGTAACCGCCGCCGTAGCCATAGTAGTACGGGTTATAGTAAGCCGCCCCGTACGGACTGTAGAAGCCATACCCGAACGGGCTGAATCCCATCCCGCTCATCGGAACCCAGGTGAACATTCCAAACCACGGATTCCATGCCCACCCGCCGCCGGCGTAGCCATAACCGTTATAGCCGCTGCTCATGGACCTGGCCGCGGAGACGTTGGCAAGGGCCAGGTAGCCCGAGCGCCGCGAGCTCCAGTTATACAGATCGTCGGTGACGTTGTCATCGAATTTCTGCGCGGTGACGACATTCCCCAGAAGCGCCTCGTGGCCCCGCTTGACGATCACCTGCTTCCCGTCGGCGAGCACCATCGCCTCGCCCTTGTAGACCCGCACCGATGGCGGTTCGGCGGTCGCCTCATAGAGCCCGTTCTTCGCGAAGGAGACGGACTTGCCGCCGACCAGCAGCGCGATCGCATCGCCCTTCAGAATCTCGGAGCATTCCAGCACTGCCTTGCCCGCCTGCAGTTCCACGCGCGTGTCCGCCAGCGAGTTGGCAACCATGCGAATCGAGCTGCTCTCTCCCACGCGCAGGATCACCCCGGGCGTGAGCAGGACTTCCACGCGGCCTTCAGCGGTGGTCCGCAGGATGGCGCCGTTGTTCATGGCGGGAAACTCGCCGAATTTCGGAGAGATCTCCTGGTCGTTCAGCAGGGCCTTCCCCTCCACGTAGTGAATGGTCCCGGAGCGGGCCGAGATTACGGACTGGGCCTGGACAGCCGTCGCGAACGTCACGACGGCGAAGCATGAAAAGCGGGCTATGCGGTGCATGGTGCGCCCCCCTTCTGTATAGTCGTCCGCTTGCACGACGCGTGTCAATTCGTTTCGGTTTCAGGAACCTGACGGCGCCCCCGTTGTCCCCACCCCGATCCAGTATTCTGAGAAGGAAGGCCTTAGCCGAACCAGCCGAGCCGCCGCCCCGCGCGCGTTTCGGCGCACCCGTACCCGCGAGACCCTATGCCGGAAAAGCAGTACGACCCGCAGCAGTTGGAACTGAAGTGGCACGAGCGCTGGAACAACGATCCCGCGCTCTACCAGCCCGAGGAGAACTCCACCCGCCCGAAGTACTACGTGCTGGAAATGCTGCCCTATCCCAGCGGCGAGCTGCACATCGGCCACGTGCGCAACTACGCCATCGGCGACGCGCTGGCTCGCTACAAGTGGATGCGCGGTTTCAACGTATTGCACCCCATGGGCTGGGACGCTTTCGGCCTGCCCGCCGAAAACGCCGCCATCAAAAACAACCGCCACCCCCGCGAGTGGACCCACGCCAACATCGAGGCCATGAAGCGCCAGCACCGCCGCATGGGCTTCAGTTACGACTGGTCGCGCGAAATCGCCACCTGCGAGCCTGAATATTATCGCTGGAATCAGTGGTTCTTTCTGCGCATGCTCGAACGCGGCCTGGCCTATCGCAAAGAGGCGCTGCTGAACTGGTGCCCGGAGTGCGGAACCGTGCTGGCCAACGAACAGGTGGTGGACGGCTGCTGCTGGCGCCACGAGGGGACACCCGTCGAGCAGCGCGCGCTCACCCAGTGGTTCCTGCGCATCACCGAATACGCCGACGAGCTGCTGGAAGACCTCAAACAGCTCGAAGGCTGCTGGCCCGAGCGCGTCCTCACCATGCAGCGCAACTGGATCGGCCGCTCCGAGGGCGCTGAAATCGATTTCGCCGTGGAGGGCTCCGGCCGCAAACTGCGCGTGTTTACCACCCGCGTCGACACCATTTACGGAGCCACCTGCCTGATCCTCGCGCCGGAGCATCCCCTGCTGGCCGACATGATCGACGATGCGCAACGCGCGCGGGTGAAGGTAATGATCGACGCGGCCGCCCGCCAGGACCCCGGCGACCTGAAGAAGGAAGGCCTGTTTACCGGCCACTACGCCGTCAACCCGTACAGCCAGGAGCGCATCCCCATCTGGATCGGCAACTTCGTGCTGCTGGGCTACGGCACCGGCGCCATCATGGCCGTGCCCGCGCACGACCAGCGCGATTTCGAGTTCTGCACGGAGTACGGCATCGCCATTCGGCCGGTGATTCGGCCCGTGGACGGCCCGCTCGCCGACGTTGCCACCATGACCGAAGCGTTCCCGGACTACGGCGTGGTCGAGGAATCCGGCCAGTGGTCCGGCAGCACCAGCGAGCACGCCCGCGAGAGTATGGCCGACTACGCCCGCCTGGGCGGTTTCGGCGAGCCTGCCGTCACCTTCCGCATCAAGGACTGGGGCATCTCTCGCCAGCGCTACTGGGGAACGCCGATTCCGGTGATTCACTGCCCGGTGGACGGCGTGGTGCCGGTGCCCGACGACCAGCTTCCCGTCGTGTTGCCGCTGGACATCGACATCACCGGCAAGGGCACCTCGCCGCTTGCCCGCGTTCCCGAGTTCGTCAACGTCACCTGTCCCGAGTGCGGCGGCGCGGCGCGGCGCGAGAGCGACACCATGGACACTTTCATCGATTCGTCCTGGTATTTCTACCGCTACTGCGATCCCCACAACAGCACGGCTCCTTTCGACCGTGAGAAGATCGCCTACTGGTTCCCCATCGACCAGTACATCGGCGGCGTCGAGCACGCCATCCTGCACCTCATCTATTCGCGCTTCTGGACGAAGATGATGCGCGACCTCGATCTGGTTCCGAACAGCGAGCCCGCGGCGCGCCTGTTCACCCAGGGCATGGTAATTCGCGAGGGCGCGAAAATGTCCAAGTCAAAAGGCAACGTGGTCAGCGCCGACGACATGATCAACCGCTTCGGCGCGGACACCGGCCGCCTGTTCGAACTGTTCGCCGCCCCGCCCGAAAAGGAGATGGACTGGACCGATTCCGGCGCCGAAGGAGCCCACCGCTTCCTCGGCCGCGTCTACCGCTTCGTCACCCGCAATGCCGACCGCGACCTGCCGCCCGGTCCCTGCGCGGGCGACGCGAAAGTGCTGCGCAAGCTCCACCAGACCATTCGCAAAATCACCGGCGACTTCGAGACCCGCTGGCATTTCAACACCTGCGTGGCCGCGATTATGGAGCTGGTGAACGAGTTGTACGCCAACGAAAACGAAATCTCCGCCCCGGTGATGCGCGATTGCATCCGCGATCTGGTGCTCATCCTGCACCCGTTCGCGCCCTACGTAACCCAGGAATTGTGGGAAGAACTCGGAAACGACGGCGCCCGGCCGATCTTCAAACACCCGTGGCCACCGTTTGATCCGGAGCTCGCCAAAGACGACGAGGTCGAGGTGGTGGTGCAGGTGAACGGCAAGGTGCGCTCGCATATGCTGCTTCGCCCCGGAACCAGCGGGCCGGAACTGGAGCGCCTCGCCCTCGCCGACCCGAAAGTGCAACCCCTGATCGTCGGCAAACTGGTCGTGAAGATCATCGTCGTACCCGACAAGCTGGTCAACATTGTCGTGAAATAGCACCGATTGAGGGGTGTGCTACCTGAGTCTGCGTCATTCAGCGGATGAAAGCAAAACCGGCGGACTTATCGGTGTCCGCTCAGCAACGCCGCCGCTTCAAGCCGGAATGGCTCGACGTTCGGCATACGGGTATCGTCACACCCGAGCGGGATCCAACCGGGCCGATCAATTGTCGTCGCCACTATGAGGGTCCCAATGGCTACGAGATAGTCGTCGATCTTCAACTGCATCGTTTCCGCGTAAGTTTCAGTGACTCCCCGCCCTGGAGCAGCCCATGCTGCTACCATTGCCGCCGAGTTCTTTGCAGCTTGCGCCGTTGGATGCGAGAGGGCCGACATCATCTTCCAACGCGTCGCCAACTCAGCATCAGCGCCCGAGAGTCGCTGGAGGAATGTATCGACGCGCTTGTGCTCCGGCTTCCATGGCCCATTGGGGAGGAACCAGGCATGGACCTTGTTTCTTATTCCTTGGTCATCGAAGCGGAAGGTCATAAGGAGATCTCTCGATTCGATGTAGGCCCTCATAAGCACGTCCAGGCTGTCGCGGGCGTTGGGCTTCAGGAGGCAACCCATACCGCACAACAGCGAAATCGCCCGAATGGCGAGCAGAAAGCACGCCGTGAGCTGAGATTGCGCGTCTGCGAGCATGCACTCATGCCCCCTCCTCACGAATTCCGAGCTCAGTTCCCCGATGACGGTGGGCGCTTTGAGCAGCAGCTCGTCCGTGGTCATCAGCCAGGATTCTACCGCCGCTAATGCTCCGGCGCCAGCCACTTCAATGGCTATTTCTCGGAGTTATTCTCGCAGGAGGCTGTTATGGCGGCGCTGAGGAAGGGCGGCGTCCGGCAATTGATCTCCTCCCCAGTTTCAAGAAAAATGGAAGCTCACACTTCCCAGGGATTAAAGATCGGGACGCCGAACCCGGCAAAATCTTTCACGTTGCGCGTCACCAGCGTCAGATCGTGCTCCAGGGCGGTCGCCGCGATTAGACCATCGGCTATCTTAATCGTTCGCCCTCTGGTCTCGCCTTCCCCGGCCCAATGGCCCATCCGTTCGGCGATCGGCTCGGTGACCGGCAGGATGCGGCCGGCAAACCAGGGGCGCAAGGTCGAATCCAGCCACTCTTGTAGCTGGGCTCGCTTCTTACTTTCCGGGAGCTTGGCAATGCCCTTGCAGATTTCGGCCAGGGAAATCACGCTGAAAAAAAGTTGCTCTTCGTCCACGTCCTCCAACCACTGTTCCACCCGCGGCGCGGGCCTGGGATAGGTCAGTTCCGAAGGAACGTTGGTGTCGAGCAGGAAGCCCTTCACAGATCAGCCGGGGGCAGGGTGTCTGAGAATCGCTCGAAGTTCATTGACAGCCCTTTGAACGGAGATTCCGCAAACAACTGAGCGAGGCTCTTCTTGCCCTCGGGCCGTCGCTGCTTACCGGGCGTTTCGCCGGGTTGAGAAACCTGATGCTTTTCGCGCCAGGCGTGAACACCCTGCACGATCAGTTCGTCCACCGAATGAAAGTGGCCGCTTCTGATTTCTTCCTGCACCAGTCGTTCCGTTTCCGCTTTGAGTTGGACCGTCACACTTCCAACTTAGCCGCATCCGGGGCGCGGCGCAAGCTCGGGACTCTCCCAGCTCTCCCAGCCACTGGCTCTTCGGCTCCAACAATGCCACGATATTCCTACATCTGTCGTTGCAACACCGTAAACACAAGGCCCCAAAGGGCGCCGGTGCTACACTTGATCGATGGCCTACGACCTCATCATCATTGGCAGCGGGCCTGGGGGCTATTCGGCTGCCGTCCGTGCCGGCCAGTACGGGCTCAAAACCGCAATCATCGAGAAGGACCCGAAGCTGGGCGGGACCTGCCTGCACGTCGGCTGCATCCCCACCAAGGCCCTGCTCCACACCGCCGACGTCTGGGAGCGCTTCGTGCACTCGTCTGAGGAGGGCATCGACTGCGAAAACCCGCGCATCAACTACGCCAAAGTTCTCCAGCGCAAGAACGGCATCGTCTCCAAACACGCCAAAGGCGTCGAGTTCCTGATGAAGAAGAACAAGGTGGACGTCATCCGGGGCTTCGGCGTACTGAAAGGCGGCGGCAAAGTGGAGGTCCGCTCAGAGAAGGGCGCGCAAACGCTGGAGGCGAAAAACGTCATCATCGCCACGGGTTCGGAGGCGCGCCTGCTGCCGGGCCTGAAGGCCGACGACGTCATCCTCACCAACATCGAGATTCTGGACATGCCGGTGATTCCCAAATCGCTGGCGGTGATCGGCGCGGGCGCGGTGGGCGTGGAGTTCGCGTCCATCTTTAATCGCTTCGGCACGAAGGTCACCCTGCTGGAGATGCTGCCGCGCATTGTGCCGGTGGAGGACGAGGACATCTCGAAGGAACTCGAGCGCGTCTTCAAAAAGACCGGGATTCGCGTGGAAACCGGAACAAAGGCCGAGGACATTCAACGCACCGAAACAGGCGTGCGTTTCTGCGCGGTGCTGGCTAACGGCAAGCGCGAGACCGTGGAGGCCGAAAAGCTGCTGATCGCCGTGGGCCGCAAGCCGAACACGGAGACCATCGGCCTCGAGAACACGAAAGTCGAGCTCGACCGCGGTTTCGTGCGCGTCAACGGTTTCCAGCAGACCGGCGAACCGGGGGTCTACGCCATCGGCGACGTGGTGGCCGGAACGCCGCAACTGGCGCACGTAGCCACCATGGAGGGCATGATTGCGGTGGCGCACATGGCCGGCAAACCGGCTGCGCCCATCAACAAGAACCTCATCCCCGGCGCGACGTATACCGAACCGGGCATCGGCAGCGTGGGGCTCACCGAAGCGCAGGCGCGGGCGCAGGGCTTCAAGGTGAAGGTGGGCAAATTCGGGTTTCCGGCGAACAGCAAGGCCACCATCCTGGGCCGCCATGACGGCTTTGTGAAGGTGGTTGCCGACGAGAAATTCGGCGAGATTCTGGGTGTCCATATCATCGGCCCAGAAGCGTTCGAACTGGTGTCGGAAGCGGTGACGGCCATGTCGGCCGAGGCCACCGTCGAGACCATGATGAACACCATCCACGCGCACCCGACGCTGTACGAAGCCATGGGCGAGGCGTTTAACGCGGTGTACGGTCTGGCCATCAATGCCTGATTTTGTGGTTCGCGACCTGGGCCGCATCGGCTATGCCGAGGCGTACACGATACAGAAGGACCTGGAGGCCCGCCGCAAGCTCGGCGAGATACCGGACCAGCTTCTCATCGTGGAGCACCCGCACGTGATCACCATGGGCCGCAACGGTCACATGCAGAATCTGCTGGCGCAGCCCGAGGTGCTGGAGCGCTCGGGAATCGCGTTCTTTCCAACAGATCGCGGCGGCGACATCACCTATCACGGACCTGGCCAGATCGTCGGTTACCCCATTTTCGACCTGCGCGAGTGGAAGCGCGACGTGGTGGCATACGTCCGCGCCGTGGAGCAGGCGATTATCGACGGATTGGCTTCGTTTGGTATTTCTGGCGAGCGGGTGAAGGGCGCCACCGGCGTCTGGGTGGACGGGGCCAAGATCGCGGCCATCGGGGTCCACATCAGCCGCTGGGTCACCTCGCACGGATTCGCCTTAAACCACAGCACGGATCTGACTTATTTTCAATACATTGTGCCGTGCGGTCTCACCAAACCCATTACATCCATGGAGCGGCTGGGTGTGACCGCCCCGCGCGAGGAAGTGGTGGAGGAGCTGGTGCGGCAGTTCCGGCGGCAGTTCTCTGTACAACTGGTGGAGGAGATGATTCATGGTTGACGTTGTAATGCCTCAGATGGGCGAGAGCATCGTCGAGGGGACCCTCACTCGATGGCTGAAGAAGAAGGGCGACCGCGTGGAGCGCGACGAGCCGCTCTTCGAAATCTCCACGGACAAGGTGGACACGGAGATTCCGTCGCCCGTCGCCGGCGTACTGGCGGAGATGCTGGTGGAAGAAGGCAAGACCGTGGCCATCAGCACCGTGGTGGGCCGCATCAGTGAGACCGGAAGCGAAGCGGTGGCAGTGCCCGTGGCGCCACCGCCTGCTGCTCCTCCCGAACCGGTTTCCGCGCCCGCAGCAGAGCCCGCAGCGGAGCCCGAATCGGCGTCCGGTCCGCTCTCGCCGCTGGTGCGCCGCATGGTCCGCGAGTACAACATCGACCTCAAGCAGGTGAAAGGGACCGGCGCAGGCGGGCGTATTACGAAGCAGGATCTGGAAGCGTACATGTCGGCGCAGGGCGCGCGCACCATGGCGCAATCGGTTGCTCCCGCGCCGGTTCAGCCAGTTGCCCCGCCCGCCGCTCCGCCTTTGCCCCGCGCCGAACAGGCGCGCACGCGCGTGGAACCCATGAGCAACATGCGCGCCAAGATCGCCGAACACATGGTGTTCAGCAAGCGCACCTCCGCGCACGTCACCACCGTACACAAGGTGGACATGACCCGCGTGGCGAAGATGCGCGCGCGCAACAAGGCCGAAGTGCAATCGCGGTACGGCTTCTCCCTCACCTTCCTGCCGTTCGTGACGCGGGCGGCGGCGGAGGCCCTGCGCGCGTTCCCCATCGTGAACTCGTCCATCGAGGGGAACAACATCCTCTATCACAACGACATCAATATCGGCATCGCGGTGGCGCTGGAGAATGGCCTGATCGTGCCGGTGATCCGCAACGCCGACGAGAAAACCGTGCTGGGCCTGCAACGCGCCATCGTGGATCTCTCCACACGCGCTCGCTCGCGCCAGCTCAAGCCGGACGAGGTGCAGGGCGGCACGTTCTCCATCACCAACTTCGGCAGCTTCGGCAGCGTCTTCGCCACGCCGTTGATCAACCAGCCGCAGGTGGCCATTCTGGGCTGCGGCGCCGTGCAGAAAGAGCCCGTGGTGGTGGAAGACGATGCCATCGCCATTCGTTCCATGGCGTATGTGGCGCTGACGTTCGACCATCGGCTGATCGACGGTGCGGTGGCCGATCAGTTCACCGCGCGCGTGAAAGCCGCCCTGGAGAACTGGTCGGAAGAGGTGCTGTAGACCGTGGCTGCGGAGTCTGAGTTCATCCGGTTTTCGGCGGAGAAGCTGGAGCAGCTATGCGGACGGATTGAGGACTGCCTCGGCCGGCTGAGTTACGACCAGGTGTGGATGCGCAACAGCGGCAACGAAAACGCCGTGGGCAATCTGGTGCTGCATCTGTGCGGGAATGTGACCCAGTGGATCGGCACGGGCGCGGCCGGCAGGCCCGATCAGCGCCAGCGCGACAAGGAGTTCGCGGCGCGCGGCGATGTGCAACCGGCCGAGCTCGCCGCGCGCATTCACGCCGTTGTGGACGATGCCGCCTCAGTGATTCGCTCGCTGACCCCGCAGCGTTTGACCGAGCGCACCGAGGTGCAGAAGTACAACGTCACGGTTCTGGAAGCGGTTTACCACGTGGTGGAGCACTTCTCCATGCACACCGGCCAGATCCTGTTCGCGACCAAGCTGCTCACCGGCCAGGATCTCGGGTATTACGGCCACCTCTCCGCACCCGGGCACAAAGAGACCATGCCGTAGGTTGACGCGGGGTAGCGCCGGGCGATTGCGCTTATCTGCGGTTGCGCAGCCGGCGACCGAAGAAGCCCAGAGCGAGAAGTCCGCCACCGAGCATCGCATAGGTGGCCGGTTCCGGGGCCGAGGATGGATGAGGGTTCGTGGTCACGGTGCCGTAGATGAACTCCTGAGAGGCGCGCAGCGGAGTCGGCGTGTAGATGGTGATTCCGGAGAAATTGAGGTTGCCAGCGTTCACGGCTGTTTGCGCGTTGTTCAGAATTGTCGTGATGTTGCTATGGTCAAAGGAAGTGTTGAAGCTGGGATCGAAGATCGACCAGACCGCGGCGTTTCCGTCCCCGGCGTTCATGGTGCCGGTCGCGACGCCGCTCTCGATATAGGCCGCTACCTCATAATCGTTCAGCACGGTGCTTGCCGATCCCAGCGAAGCGAACTTCAGGTTGGGGAGGTTCGTGGAAGTCAGCGAATAGGCGTTCGCGTTCCACGAGTAGCCGGTATAGATTCCAGTCTGGGCGTCGTCGCACATCATGGGAAGGGCGGATCCACCGTTCACGGTAATCTCATAGGGAAACGCCGCAAGGCCGTTGTAGGTGTTGCTGCCTGTCCCGGTGAGTTCAAGAAGCGATGAGGCCGCCGCAGGGACTGCCAGGATCGCGCCGCCGATTACCAGAGTTGCCAGAAAGTTCAGTGTCTTTTTCATGTTCATTGCACGTTTCAGTCCGCGCCGGCCGAAGCCATGGCGGACCCGGAAGCGCCCCAGAAGCAGCGCGGGCAAAACCAGCAATCGAATCGGGTTGTTTGACATTTTGTTTCTCTTCAGCACTGCTTGAATACTAGCCGCCGGAGCCGGGGGTACGAATAGCCGGGTGGTTACAATTCGTCCGGTACCAGCGTCGTACTGGACCGCTGGCAGGAAAGTACCAATAAGGCGCTGAAAGTACCAGAACGCGTGGAGGGGCGCGCTGGCGATGGGAAAGGTCCTACAGGCCCAGCTCCGCCAGGGCGGGGCGCGTGGTGTCGATGCCTCGGATGACGATGCCGCTTGCGCGGTCCTCTATGTACACCACTTCCTGCGGGGCCACCTGCGTGAGATCGCAGGCCAGACGGAAAACGTCGGTATCCGGCTTGCGCAGGCGCACGAAACAGGAGCACACAAAGACGTCCACCACGGAGGCCGGATCCAGCAGCTTCAGGCGGCATTCGGAACGAGAACCGGCACGGCTCACAGCTCGACGAGTCCCAGACTGATCCGGATGGCTTCGTCGACTTGCCCCAGCGTCCGCGCGTCGATGGAGCCGAGCCGTTTGACGAGCCGCATCCGGTCAACCGCCCGGATCTGGTTGAGCAGCGCCACGGAAGTGACCGAGAGGCCGGTGTTCTCGTCAGCCGCGAACAGCACGTGAAGGGGATTCAGCGGAAAGCGCACCGTGGAAGTGATCGGCGCCACGATGGTGATGTCGCTCAGACGGTTGGACACGTCGTTCTGGATCACCAGCGCCGGCCGGGTCTTCTGAATCTCTCGGTCTAACGCCGGGTCGAGCGCCGTGAGGTAGATTTCGCCGCGCCGCGGGCGGCCGGTTTCCGGCCTGCTTCTGCCTCGTCGAGTTGTCGCCATGCCTGTTGGTCCGCGTCCAGCCATTCTGCCGCAACCTCCCGATCCAGATCCCGATCACGCACGGCAGCCTGCTCCAGACGGGTGCGCAGCGCTTCGGCGCTCTGCCAGGCAACGAAGTGTTGCACCGCCTGGTTGATGAACCGGCTGCGCTGGCCGCGCCCGGCCACCCGAGTGATGGTGCGGAGGGTGGTCTCGGGAAGAACGATGTTGACGCGCCTGGTCATGGAAAGAGGATCTGTGGTGCCCGCATCCACATCGTATACACAATAGATGTGTAGCGTCAAGCGATCCTGCCAAGATGTCAGGCTGGCAGCCGACGACGAAGCATTGTTGGCGAGTGCGGAAGTCCGGCAGAACCGATAGACTCACAAACGGTGTCGGTACACAAGTCGTTTCCACGTAGGAGATTCCCAACATGCGAAGGTTCAATCCGCACTCACAACACCATGAGAGGGCAGTACAAGCCTGGCAGATTCTCATCGGTGCAGCAGGAAACCGTCAGACGATTACATACGGGTGCCTTGGGAAAGCCATGTATCCCGGAAAGGCGTCGGGCGTTCTGAACAAGGTTCTCGGCCACGTGGCGTTTTACTGCAAAGCCAATCGGCTTCCGGTACTCACGTCAATCGTTGTCGGAAAACGCCGAGGCACGCCCGGCCATAACATTCCGCTCGATTTGCGGGACGTCGATAAGGAACGAGAGAAAGTCTACAAGTGCAAATGGTATAAGCTGTACCCTCCCAGCGCCGAAGAGTTGCACGAGGCTTTCATTCGACACCCTTAGCACAGCATCCCGCCGAATGGGTTGGCTCGCTGCGCTATGCGACAAACGCGCGGGCCGGTCTTACAGGCCCAGCTCCGCCAGCGCGGCGCGCGTGGTGTCGATGCCGCGATGCACGATGCCGCGGATGCCCAGCGTGGCGGCCACTTCCACGAACATGGCGCGGTCCTCTATATACACCACTTCCTGCGGGGCCACCTGCGCAAGATCGCAGGCCAGACGGAAAATGTCGATATCCGGCTTGCGCAGACGCACGAAACAGGAGCACACAAAGACGTCCACCACGGAGGAAAGATCGAGCAGTTTCAGGCGATATTCGGTCAGTTCCCTGCCCTCGTTGCTCACCACTACCACCTTCAGCCCGTGATTCTGTTTCAAGCGCCGCACCAGCTCGATCATCTCCGGATATGCGCGCGAATGGGCCAGCACGAATCGCGTGAACTCGTCACGGGTAAACGGACGGGGCACGTTGAACACCACGCGGTCCAGATACTGCTGCCACGAGACCTTGCCCGTCTCGAACAGCTCGAACATGAGGCGGTGGCGGGAATCGATGACCCGCGCGTCCAGGCCGAAGTGCTCCACCGAAGCCTCGCGCGAGTCCGTGTCCCAGCCGTTGGTGGCCAGCACCCCGCCAATGTCCACGAAGAGCGCGCGCACGCCGCCGTCGCTCATCAGAGCGGCCTCCACTCGCGCCGGTCGTGCTCCATCATGGCGTCGGCGGCGTCGGGGCCATCGGCGCCCGCCGCGTAGAATTGCAGATCGCGGCCCGGACCCGTGCCCCAGGCATCCAGAACCGGCTGCACCAGTGTCCATCCGGCTTCAATCATGTCCGACCGCTTGAACAGGCTGTTGTCGCCCACGATGGCGTCGTAGAGCAGCGTCTCGTAGCCGGTGCGATTCTCCACGCCGAAGTAGTCGGCGTAGGAAAAGCGCATGTCCACCTGCTGCGTGGTCACTACGGGACCCGGAATCTTGGCGTCGAACTGCAGGAAGATGCTCTCCTCCGGCTGGACGCTGATGATGAGGCGGTTGGCCTGAGGGAGCGTGGTGCGGCTCTTGCGGAACAGCGTGAGCGGCGGGTTGCGGAACTGGATAGCGATTTCGGTCTTGCGCTTTGGAAGCCGCTTGCCGGTACGGATGTAGAAGGGCACACCGGCCCAGCGCCAGTTGTCCACCGAGACCTTCATTGCGACGTAGGTCTCGGTTTGCGAAATGGGACTGACCAGCGGCTCCTGACGGTAGCCGGTTACCGGATTTTCTGCGATGACGCCAGCCACGTACTGGCCGCGCACCGTGCAGTACTTGCACTCGGACGGAGTGACCGGCGGCACCGCCTCCAGTACCTTGACCTGCTCGTTGTGCAGCGCCGCCGCGGAGAACGAACTGGGCGGCTCCATGGCGGTCAGCGCCAGCAACTGGAACAGATGATTCGGGGCCATGTCGCGCAGCGCGCCGGTGTGATCGTAGTAGCCGCCGCGCCGCTCCACGCCCACCGTTTCGGCCACGGTGATCTGCACGTGATCGATGTAGCGGCGGTTCCAGATAGGCTCGAAGATGCCGTTGGCGAAGCGGAACACTAAGATGTTCTGGACGGTCTCCTTACCGAGGTAATGATCGATGCGGAAGATCTGATCCTCGCGCATGAACGTCACCAGATCGCGATTGAGCTCACGCGCGCTGTTCAGATCGCGCCCGAACGGCTTCTCGAAAATGATGCGGCGCCACTGGCCGTTTTCCTGTTTGAGCAGGCCTTCGTCGCCGACGCGCCGCGCCACGTCCAGAAAGAAGTCGGGCAGGGTGGCCATGTAGAACAGGTAGTTGCCGCCGGTGTGGTACTGCTGATCGAGCTCGGCAAGCACCTCGTGGAGCCTCCTCCACCCGTTGGGGTCGTCGAAGGCAGCGCAGACAAATCGCACGCGCGCGACCAGCCACTCGACGATGGCGCCTTCGGCGTTCGCGACCGCGGACCGCACATCGCCGGCCAGCTTGTCGCGCAGCCCCTGTTCGTCCAGGTCGCCGATGGCGTAGCCGGCGACGGCAAACTCTTCGGGCAGCAGCTTCTGCTGTGCCAGGTAGTAGAGCGCCGGGAACAGCAGGCGCTTGGTGAGGTCGCCGGTGATCCCGAAGATCACCATCACGCAGGGGCCGGCCGGTTTGGGCAGCGGCGATTTCGCGGCCACCTCCGCCGGCACCACCGGAATCGGGGCGCTCATATCGTAGCTCCTTTGGTCACTGCTTCCTTATGTCCGCCGAAGCCGCTGCGCATGGCCGAGAGCATCTTCTCGCCGAAGCTGTGTTCGAGGCGCGAGCGGAAGCGCGTATACAGCGCGGCGGTGAGCACC
Organism: Bryobacteraceae bacterium; assembly: GCA_049510065.1. GTDB lineage: Bacteria > Acidobacteriota > Terriglobia > Bryobacterales > Bryobacteraceae > CAWACP01. The sequence goes on along the minus strand of JBEKZH010000027.1, from coordinate 16,691 downwards.
TGGCAGGGAACGGCGGTCTGGATGGCCGCCTCGATGGTCCAGCGGCCTTCGCCGGAATCCTCCACGTAGCCGGTGAACTCGTCGAGGTCGTGACTGCGGGCCATGGCTCTCGCGGTGAGGTCCAGCAGCCAGGACGACACCACGCTGCCGCGGCGCCAGACTTCGGCGACGTCGGGCAGGGGCAGGTCGTAGCCGAGTCCGTGCGCGTTGCGCATGATGTCGAAACCTTCGCCGTAGGCCTGCATGAGACCGTACTCGATGCCGTTGTGAACCATCTTGACGAAGTGGCCTGCGCCGGCCGGCCCGCAGTAGAGATAACCGGATTCCGCGGTGGGGCTGAGGCCCTCGCGATCGGGCGTGCGCTCGATGTTGCCGGGGCCGGGAGCGAGCGTGCGGAAGATCGGTTCCAGATGCTGGTAGACCTCCTTCTTCGCGCCAATCATGAGGCAGTAGCCGCGCTCGACGCCCCAGACTCCGCCGCTGGTGCCGCAATCCACGAACTCGACGCCGCGTTGGGCGAGCTGCTGCGCGTGGTGCACGTCGTCGACGTAGTGCGTGTTCCCGCCGTCGATCACGATGTCGCTGGCGGCGAGGAGATTGCCGAGCTGGGCGACCACGTCGTCGGTGATCTGGCCGGACGGCAGCATGACCCAGATGGCGCGGGGCGCATCGAGTTCCCTGACCAGGTGATCCAGCGAGGACGCGTCCTTCGCGCCTTCGGCGGCCAGCTCGAGTACGCGCTCGGTGGCCTGGTCATAGACGACGCACTGGTGGCCGCCAGCCATGAGGCGGCGCGCCATGTTGGCGCCCATGCGCCCGAGTCCAACCATTCCGATCTGCATGTTATGCGCGAACCTCCTCCTTGACCGGACACGCGGCGCCAGCCGCGTTCTGGCCGATTATAGATCGGCCGCGGGATGACATCCCAATGCCACGTTTGTGGGGCGGACTTTCAGTCTGCAGCCGGCTTTCAGCCGGCATGACGCCGCGTAGAAACGCGGCGGCAGCCAGGATTGGCTGCCCCACGCCTGCCCCGGGAGAACGCGGCTGGCGCCGCGTGTCCTCAAATCTCTTCATTTGACGGCGGTCCCCACCGCGCTGGCGATCGCGTCGCGGAGCGTTGCCAGGCCGTGCGCCACGTCGGCGCCAATGTGCACGCGGAGGAGACGGCGATGCCGCTCCGCGAGAACCGCATAGTCGCCCCGCGCCTGCGCCGCTTTCACCACCCCGAAAGTATAGCGGCGTCCGGGGATGGCCACATCGTTGGCGTCGTCGCAGGTGATCTGCACGAAGACGCCGGAGTTGGGGCCGCCCTTGTACGCCTGCCCCGTGGAGTGCAGGAAGCGCGGGCCGAAGCCGACGCAGGTGGCCAGGTGTTTCGCATCGCGCACGGCCAGGCGCGCCTCCTCCAGCAACTTCGTGTGCGCGTCATTGTGCGGGATGTAGGCGAGAAGCGCGACGTAATCGCCAGCTCCCGCGCGATCCAGATGGGCACGCAGAGCGCCGGACAGGCCGCCGTCCGCACGGACGAAGGGGTCCTCCGGAGGCAGGTGGCCGGTGGCTTCGAATTCCTCGGTCAGCTTGCGCGTGGCGATCTTGCTGGCTTCGACGTCGGGCTGGTTGAAGGGGTTGATGCCGAGCACGCTGCCCGCTACCGCAGTGGCGAACTCCCAGCGGAAGAACTCGGCTCCAAGGTCGTAGCGGTCGGCGACGTCGATATGCACCACCGGCTGACCGGAGCGAGAGAGCGCGTCGACGGCGGCGTCCTGCGCGATGTCCGGCTCGGGCGCGAAGCGCACGTAGGCAAAGACGCGATCGCTTCCATACACCTCGGGAGGGCCCAGCGGCTCCGCGTCCACGGGGATGAGCCCCTTGCCGTTCTTGCCGGTGGATTCGGCGATCAACTGTTCCAGCCACGCGCCGAGATCGGCAATCGCCGGCGACGCGATGATGGTCACCTTGTCGCGCCCCTGACGGCCCAGCGTGCCCAGCAGGGCGCCGAGTTGCAGCCCGGGATTCTCCGCGGCCGGCACGCAGGAAGCGCAGGCCTGCACCATTTGTTCGGCGCCCTGGAGCAGACGTTCCACATCGAGGCCCGCCGCCGCAGCCGGAATCATGCCGAAGTTCGAAAGCGCGGAATAGCGGCCGCCGATGGAGGGCACGCCATGAAAGATGTGGCGGAACTGCGCGTTGCGCGCCACGGTTTCCATGTTGGAGCCGGGATCGGTGACGGCGACGAAGTGCCGTCCCGCGTTGGCCGCGCCCACCGTCGCTTCCACGCGGCTGCGAAAGTACTCGTAATAGAGGTTCGGCTCCAGAGTTGACCCGGATTTGCTCGATACGATGAAAAGCGTTTTGGTCAGATCGAGCGTTTCCTCAAGAGCGCGCACCTGGGCGGGATCGGTGGAATCAAGTATGGCGAGCCGTGGGAAGCCGGGCTGCTGGCCGAACGTTCTCGCCAGCACCTCCGGCGCGAGGCTGGACCCACCCATGCCCAGCACCACGGCATGTTGGAATCCGGCGCCCTTCACCTCTTCGGCGAAAGCCCGGAATTCGCTGGCGCGCTCGATCTGCTGGTGAGCGATGCGCAGCCAGCCGAGCCACTTCGCCTCATCGTCGCCGGTCCACAGCGTCGCATCGCCATCCCAGAGGCGCTTCACTTTTGCGTTGGCGCCCCAGTCGGAGACGGTTGCGGCGACGGCGGTGGAGAGGGCCTCGGGCAACTGGGGCTGCTGGCGGCCGGTGCGCGGTTGCATGGAGGCGCGGATGGCATCGAGCATGGTCCGCCAGGCCGCTGAGAACTGCTCGACGCCGTCGGCCAGCAGCTTGTTCGTGACGTCGTCGAGCGAAATGCCGAGGCGCGCGAGTTCGGAGAGCTGATGCTCGGCTTCGGCCGGATTCTCCACCAGGGCATTCCGGGGCACGCCGTGATCGCGGAAAGCGGCGGCGGTGGCTGGCGGCATGGTGTTCACCGTGTGCTGGCCGATGAGTTCCTCGATGTAGATGACGTCGCGATAGGACGGGTTCTTCGTGCTGGTGCTGGCCCAGAGCAGGCGTTGCGGACGCGCACCCTTCTTCTCCAGGGCCTCCCAGCGCGGGCCGGAGAAGATCTTCTGGAATCGCGCGTAGGCCCGCTTCGCATTGGCGATGGCCGCCTTGCCCAGCAGCCCTTCAATCATGGTGCGATCCGCGGCCGGTGCGTTCTTCCAGACGTCCTGCAGCAGTTTGTCGATGGCGGTGTCGATGCGGCTGACGAAGAAGCTGGCCACGCTGGCAATGCGGTCGATGGGCAGCCCTTTGGCGGCGCGTTCTTCCAGGCCCTGCAGGAACGCTTCGGCCGCCTCCTCGTACGCGCCCACCGCAAACAGAAGCGTGACGTTGATGTTGAGGCCGTCGGCGATCAGCCTGGCGATGGCCGGAATTCCCTCTTTGGTGCCCGGCACCTTGACCATCAGGTTGGGGCGATCGATCAGCTTCCAGAGATCGCGCGCCTGGCTGATGGTTGCGTCGCTGCTGTGGGCCAGCTCCGGAGAGACCTCCAGGCTCACGTAGCCGTCCAGCGCCTGGGTGGCGTCGTAGACGGGCCGCAACAGGTCCGCGGCGTTGCGGATGTCGCGCTGCGCGAGGCGTTCGAAGGCCTTCTGCGCATCGTTTCCCGAGTGCAGGGCGATCTCGTCGAGCTCGGCGCGGTAGTCCGTGCTGCCGCCAATCGCCTTCTCGAAGATGGAGGGGTTCGAAGTGAGTCCGCGCAGGCCGTCCCCGGCAATCATCTGCGCGAGTTCCCCGCCCTCCACGAAGCTGCGGCGGATGTAGTCCAGCCAGAACGACTGACCGAAATCGGCCAGGGCCACGAGATTGTTCTTTTTGTCAGCCATCTAATAGTGCGTCCTTTCACCGGCGGGCCGGGGCGTCACCTGATGGATGCGCCGGACAGCCGCAAAGTGTCAGCGTAGCACTGGCCGTACGCCGCATGACAGTGTGCCGCTTTTTCGTTTCGAGCGTGTGAAACGGGGGTCCGGGACCCCTGTGATATAGTTGAGGTTTCACCCGCCCGTGGGCCCGTAGCTCAGTTGGTTAGAGCGCTTCCTTGACACGGAAGAGGTCGGATGTTCGAGTCATCTCGGGCCCACCAGATTCCAATGAAATCCTGGTCCTCTGCCGTCGAGAACGGTTGTTGGTGAAGTCCGCGGCCCGGAATTGTCGCACAATGGAGACATGTTCACTCTGGACACGCTGCGCGCGGAACAGCGGGAAGAAATCCTCCGGCTCGCCGCGCTGCACGGCGCCCACAGCCTGCGTGTGTTCGGCTCCGTGGCCAGAGGCGAAGCCAACGAGAGCAGCGACCTCGATCTGCTGGTAGCGTGGGAGCCCGGCAGGAGCCTGCTGGATCATGCCGGGCTGGTCCAGGACCTGCAGGAGTTGCTCGGGATGAAAGTCCATGTTGGGACCGAGAAGTCGCTTCACTGGTACGTACGCGAGAGAATCCTTCGCGAGGCGACGCCGCTGTGAAGGATGATCGGCTTTACCTTCACCACATGCTGGAGCGCTGTCGGCGCATAACGCGCTTCATCGGGCCCGGCAAAGAAGCGTTCCTGGCATCGGAGGAATTGCAGGACGCCGTCATCCGGAACGTGGAGGTGATCGGCGAGGCGGCCAAGCGCGTTTCGATCGAGACGCGAGGCCACCTGTTGCCGCTCGACTGGAAGAGCATCTGCGGCATGCGCGACGTCCTGATACACGATTACATCGGAGTGGACCTCGACGAAGTCTGGAACGTTGCCTCCTCGCGGATACCCGAGCTCCAGGCTGCGCTGGAACAGTTCCTGGCCGGAGAAGGCCCCGGCTGACGTCCCCCGCTACGCGCTGAAAGGACATCAAGACGGACCTCGCCCGGCGCATGAGTCAGCCGAAACAGCAGATCGAACCGCGCCGGTCCTTACCCTTGTATCTCGCACATATCTGTGCGATATTGATCCTGCGCATGGCGACGCCAGCCACGGCCGTGTCTACTGCGGAACTGCCTTCGCGACGTTGAAGGATCGCAAGCAGGAGATCGGACGCGGCCTCCTGAAGGGAATCTGCAGAAAACTGGGCATCAGCGAGAGGGACCTGTAATGGTGAAGATCAGTTATCCGGCACGCTTTGAACCGGACGAGGAGGGGCGTTCCGTGGTCCGGTTTGTCGATTTGCGCGAGGCCATGACGGACGGCAGGGACATGGCCGAGGCGTCCGCGGAGGCTCAGGACTGTCTCGGCAGTGCGCTCGCCGCCCGGCTCGCACACAAGGAAGAGATTCCATATCCGTCAAAACCGAAACGGGGCGAACGACTGGTGCCCGTACCCTTGTGGATTGCGCCGAAAGTGGCTCTCTACTGGGCGATGAAGGAGGCGGGCGTGAGCAACAGCGAACTGGCCCGTAGGCTCGGGTTGCGCGAGACTGTGGTACGGCGCATGCTGGATCCGGATCACGCCTCGAAGGCCGAGAAAATCCAGGCCGCTCTCGAAGCGCTGGGCAAGCAGTTCCTGGTGATTGTTCAGGACGCGGCCTGATGTGCGGACATGCGATGCGCATCGCGCGGCCCTCGGCCGGCATCGAATACGGTAATGGCGTTGCGCATTGGGGTTCTGCTGCTCGTGGTCGCCGTCCAGGGCACTCTGTCGGCTCAATCGGCCCCGACAGCGGATTCTCTGGCTGGCGACGCCGCCCAGGCCGAACGCTCCGGTGACTATGGCAAGGCGCTGGCCGGCTACAAGTCCGCTCTGGCGCTGCTGGAAGGCGAAAGCGGAGCGGACTCGGTGGCCGCCGCCGACATGTCGCTCAGGATCGCCACCATCCACTTCACGCTCGGCCATTATCAGGACGCCCTTGCGCTGGCGCGGCGAGCCCTGGCCATCTTCGAAGCGAAGAATGGTCCGGACGACCCCTCCGTCGCCCGCGCTCTGGACCACATCGGCGCCAGCATCTGCGCGGCGGGCAATTACGCCGAGGCGAAGCCGTACTTCGACCGCGCCATTGCCATCCTCGACAAAGCCGGACCGGACAGCCTGACGCTGGCTCATATCCTGACCGACTACGCCTTTGACCTGATGCGCGTGGGCGACTACCCCGGGGCCAAGCTCCGGCAGGAGCGCTCCATCGCGATCTACGACCGCATCGCGCCCAACGACGCGGATGCCGGCCAGGCCTGGCGAAACCTGGCGCACGTCCTGAACGAAATGGGAGACTACTCGGGTACCGAGCGTGCCCAGACGCGCGCCCTGGAGCTCCTGGAACGGAGCGTCGATGCGGAAGACCCGCGAATCGCGGACCTGCTGGTGACCATGGGGAACGCTTCGCGCGACAGCGGCCATAACGAAAAGGCGCGCGAGCAGTTCGAACGGGCGGCGCGGATCTATGCGGCGCGGCTGGGTCCCCGCAATACGCGGGTCGGCGGCGCGCTCGACAATCTGGCGCAGACGCTGCTCGGCCTTCACCTCTATGATGAGGCGCGCCAGACCTTCCAGCGCGCCCTCGACATCCAGAGCGAAGCACTGGGACCGCGCAGCCCATGGGCCGGCAATCTGGTGCAGGGTCTGGCGAAGGTGGCCAGCGCCACCGGCGACTATGCCGAAGCGAAGCGCCTCTACCAGCAGAACCTGGACATCTGGCGCGAGCAACTGGGTCCCACTCATCCGTTCACGGCCGCTTCGCTGACCCAGTATGCGGACGTGCTGGCCCATCTGGGCGAGCGAAAGCAGGCCATGGCCACGGCGCTGGAGGCGGCGCGCATCCGAACGGACCAGATCGGGCTCACCATTCGCACGGTGGAGGAACGCGAGGCGCTGCAGTATGCGAGCATCCGCATGACCAGCCTGGACACGGCGGTCACGCTGGCTCAGGAGGGCGATGACACCGACCGGCGCGCCGCCTGGGACGCGATTGTGCGCACGCGCGGTCTGGTGCTGGACGAAATGGCTGCGCGGCGGCGGGCCGTACGCCAGTCCACGGACCCGGAGATGCCGGCCCTCGCCGGGACGCTGGCCGAAGCGCGCTCGAAACTGGCGCATCTGGTGGTGGAGGGCAAGGGGCGTCTGTCGACGGAGGAATACAGCAGGCAACTGGAAGCGGGGCGCGCCGCGATGCAGAACGCGGAACAGGCGGTGGCGGTTCGCAGCGCGGAGTTCCGGCGGGTGCTGTCGCGCGAGCAGGCGGGCCTCGATCAGGTGCAGGCCGCCCTGCCGCCCGATGCCGCGCTGGTGGCCTACACGCGCTACCAGCGGAAGAGCTTCCAGAACCCCGGCGACGAGGTGACGCCGTCCTATGCCGCATTCGTGCTGCGCGGCCAGCGCGCTCCGGTGATGGTCGAGCTCGGCTCGGAGAAGCACATCGGCGGTCTGGTGGAAGCATGGCGTGCGCAAATCGACCGCGAGCGCGAGTGGCTGGGTCATGAAGCGGCCCGCAATGAGGCCTCGTACCGCGTTGCCGCCCGGGCGCTGCGAAGGGCCGTATGGGATGTGTTGGCGGACGCCCTGGCCGGGGCCGGGTTGGTCTTCATCGTGCCGGATGGGGCGCTGCAGGCGGTCAACTTCGCGGCGTTGCCCAGCGGTTCCGGTTATCTGGCGGAATCGGCAGTGCTGCTGCACACGCTCTCAGCGGAGCGCGACCTGGTGGAACCTCCCACGCCCATTACCAGCCGGCGAATGCTGGCCGTGGGCAACCCGGCGTTTCAATCGGCCTGGACCGGTGAGCGGCCCACGATTGCGCGGGCAACGCTCCGCGGGGCGCATTCGACGTGCGGCGATTTCGGCGGACTGCAGTTCGAACCGCTGCCCGCCACCGAAGGCGAGGTTCGCGCTCTGGACCAGCTCTGGAAGCGCGAGGGCTGGCCGGCCGAGGTCCTGACCGGGAAAGCGGCCACCGAGGCCGCGGTCAAGGAGAGCGCATCCGGTTTACGGGTCCTGCATTTCGCCACGCACGGTTTCTTCCTCGCCAACGAGTGCCAGGGGAACGCCGTCACCAGGGAGAACCCGCTGTTGCGCTCCGGCCTCGCGCTGGCGGGGGCGAATCACCGCAACAACGCGAGCGCGTCGGAAGAGGACGGCATCCTAACCGCCGAGGAGGCCGCTTCGCTGGATCTGGATGGAACCGACTGGGTGGTGTTGTCCGGCTGCGATACCGGACTTGGCGTCATACGGTCGGGCGAAGGCGTGCTCGGATTGCGCCGCGCGTTCCTTGAGGCCGGCGCTCATACCGTCATCACCAGCCTGTGGCCGGTGGAAGACGAAGCCGCGCGCGCGTGGATGACGGCGCTGTATCGTGCCCGCTTTCAACGCGGCCAAACCACCGCGGCTTCGCTGCATCGCGCCGACGTGGAGATGCTGCGGCAGCGCCGGGCAGCGGGCAAGTCCACGCATCCGTTTTATTGGGCCAGTTTCGTTGCCGTGGGCGATTGGCGATAAGAGCTACACTGGATCATCCGTGACCCACGCTGAACGCATCGCGGTGCTGGAGCGGGAAGCCGCCGCGTCGAAAGAGCGCATGGGCCAGGCGGAAAAGCTGCTGCTGCGGGTCATCGAAACGAACAATCAGACGGCGCAGACCGTTGGCCTTCTTGCGGAGAAGATGGATCGGTTCCCAGGGCTTTGACCGCGTGATGGTGTGCTCTTACGGGAGACCGCTCCCTTACGGTCACGGCTCAGTTCCGAGCTGCGCGCGTCAGCAAGCGGTCTCCAAAGCACACCGAATAATGCGGTCAAAGACCTGGATGCCGTCTTCAACCGGCCCAACGGTCATTAGGTCTCGCTCCGCGAACTACGGGCAATCAGTCTTCATGCCGGCCCCCCCGAAGCGGCCGCCAGCGCGCCGGCGGGCGTCATGGTGCGCGAGTAGCGCGGCAGCGAAGCGAGAATCACCGCGCCGGCGAACATCGCGCCGCCGAGCAGCAGCATGGCGGTGGAGTAGGAATGGAATTGATCGTAGCTGCGGCCCATCACCCACGGTCCCAGCGCGCCGGCTATGGCATAGGCGGTGAAGGAATAGCCGAACAGCTCGGAAAAGGATCGCAGTCCGAAGTAGCGCGAGATCAGGTAAGGCATCACGTCGGCCTCGGCGCCCATGCCGAATCCGATGAGCGCCGTTCCCGTGTAGGCGCTGGTCAGAGTGTGCGCACGGCTGGCTACCACAACGCCCAGCGCGGCGATGCCGAAGAACAGCCCGGCCACGCGGGAGCCGTGGAAGCGGTCGAGGAGCGTGCCGGTGAGCAGACGGCCCACCAGCGTTGCGCCTCCCAGAATGCTGGCGGCGAAAGCGGCGCGTTCGGGTGAAAAGCCGCGGTCCGTGAGCATGGGAACAAGGTGCGCGACGCTGCCGTTCACGGCGATGGAGAACAGGAAGAACGCGGCCAGCAGCAACTGGAAAACGCCGGTGCGCACGGCTTCTCCGGTGCGCAGTCCGCTGACGGTGTGCCCGTCGCCGTCGCCGTGCACGGGCACGCGCGCGCCGGGTGGCCTCTCTCGCAGGAAGAGCGCGGCCGGGAGAATGCCGAACACAAGAATGGTGGCCCCGAGCGCGAGATAAGCGGCGCGCCAACCCAGGTGCGCGATCAGCCATGTCGCGGCGGGCGGCACGGCCATGGCGCCCACGCCCACGCCCGCCATCATGGTGGCCAGCGCGATGCCGCGGCGCCGGTCGAACCACGCGGTGATCACTTTGGCGTAGCAGAGCTGGGTGGTTCCGTTGCCCACCACGCCGATGACGATCCAGGTGGCGTAGAACTGCCACAGCGCGCCGTGCAGCAGCGAGAGCGCGCAGAATGCCAGCCCGTACACGGTGGCGCATGGAAGGATGACGCGCTTCGCGCCAATGCGGTCCACAATGCGGCCGATGAATGGCGAGCAGGCCGCCACCGACAGCGCGGACAGCGAGAAGCCCAGCGAGACTTGCGCGCGGTCCCAGTGGAACTGCTCGCTCAGCGGCTTCAGGAACACGCCGAACGAAAACACCACCAGCGAGCCGAAGCTCACCATGATACCGAGCACGGCTGTGGCCACGATGATCCAGCCGCGCGTCATTCGTTCCGCCATTACTCGTTTGCCGGCGTGCGCGTGTAGCCGGAACCCGCCGAGCGTTTGCCGCCCTTCCGATGATCTTCGTCGGACAAAGCGTGCACGCCGCTGGCGTCAATCCAGCGATTGTAGAAATTGAACAGCGCGCACACAGTGATGGCGTAGTAGATGGCCTCGTCGGTGTAGCCCACCGCGTGCAGAGTCTCCATGTCCGCGGGGCCAATATTCACGGAATCGCGGTTCACTTTGTCGACGAAGCGGAAGAGCGCTTTCTCCGGTTCGGACAGCCGCGATGTCTCGATGTCGTGCAACACTTCCTCCACCAGCTTTTCATCCTGCAATAATTCCGCCGCGACCGCGGCGTGCGACTTCAGTCAAAACGGGCACTGGTTCTGCGACGAGGTGTAGGCGGCGATCAGCTCGCGAATCCCCGGCGAGAGCGGTGCGGCTTCCCGCATGATGCCCTGCGTGAAGCGCTCCAGGTGTTTGGTCACCTCCGGCTTGAAGGCGAACATGTGCCAGATCTGCGGATAGGGCGCGCCGCTCTGGCGGGCCATGCGGATGAGGTCCGTGAAGGCGCTCTTTTCAGCGGGGTTTTGTTCGACGTCGCGCAAGAACATCGGTTCCATAGGTGTAGTTCTACCATGGTGCGCCGGGGGCACGGGATTGCGCCATAGTGTTTTTGGGGTACGGGTGGGTTTCGCGCCGGATCAGATTCCCAAATCCTCGAACAGCGCGCCTGCGGAGTTCAGACGCTTCCCCTTGCCGCGGCCGGCGGCGCGCAGCGCCTTCACGGTGGTCGCGTTGGGGACCCTCACCTCGAATGGCAGAGCCTTCTCCGCGGCTACACGGACCAGCAACATGCGCACGGCATCGGAGACGGACATGCCCATGGCGGCCAGTGTCTTCGCGGCCCTCTGCTTGGTCTTCTGATCGACGCGAACGTGAATCATCGTTGTCGCCATGATCTGATCTCGCCCTATGCCGCAAATGGATTGACCACGCGCACCCCACCCAGGACGGCTCCGGGCTGAAGGTCCTCGCTGTAAAGCGCCCGCACACCCGCGGACCGCGCTGCGTGGACGATCAAGGCGTCCCACAACGAAATCCGCGCCAGCCGATGCAACTCGATCGCCGCGATTACATCGCCCGGCTCAAAACGAACGACTCGGGCGCGGGCAAGAATCTCCACTTTCCGTTGCGCCATCTCCGGAGCCACGCCGAGCTTGCGCGTCGCGGCCACAAAGTATTCCTGCAGGACCTGCAGCGACACAACCGCCGTCCCACCGCGAAGATGCTCAGCCAGGAGCGCGATCGCCCTGTTCTGTTTCTCCGGCGACGACGCATCGTCGGCATACACCAACACATTCGTGTCGAAGAAGGCGAGTCCGTTCATCGCCGCTCGTGCAGTTCCTCGCGGTTGAACTTCCAGCCGCCCGAGTTGCCCTGGGCGGCGCGGGAGAGCCGCTCGAACTCTGTGGCATCGGCATTCGAATCGCTTTTCCCAACAAGCTGCTCCAGGTACTGGCGCACAAGCTGATTCACGCTGGTGCCCATCGCCTCGGCGCGGCGTCTCGCTGCCTGGATGAGCTGATCATCTACGGAGAGAGTCACGTTCATATACACATAATACGTGCGCACGTATTATGTGTCAAGGAGTCGAATCCGCGCATTGGCGTAGAGCCCGAGGCAGATTGATCTGGCGGAGGGGGATTCGAACTGTTGGTAGCCTAGTGCTTTTTGCAAGTTACAGACTCTACGTTGCCACGGTCGCCACAGATGCTACGGTTGCCGGGGAGTCTTGCTCCACGTTGCTCCACGGCCCGAGGGCCTGAGGGATATACTCGTGGCATGACAATAGATAAGGTATTGTGCCACAAGATTCTGATCGAGGTTCGGAAAAATCCAAATGCCGGTTCCGGCCAGTTCTTCGAAATCTCCGTGGATGGCTACAATGAAAGAACAACCGCCGACCACATCAAATATCTCTTCGATAAGGGGCTAATCAAGGGTGAGGATAATAGGCCCCTCGCTTCTCTGCTTCCGCGAATCCTCATCCAAGACATAACTCCTGATGGTTGCCGGTTTCTGGACGAGATGGAACCGGAACCACCTCGCAGGAAGATCGGCTTCTAGCTGGGTCAGCAGTCCTCCGCCTTTGCGGCTACGGCAGTCAAAGACGTACATCCGTGGTGATTACTCACCCGGCTTGCGCAATGCTCCACAAACCTATTGAACGCGCCTGTCGTTCGGAAGAACGAGATTGGGCCGATCCCCGGTGGAATCCGCTTGGTCAAATGACATGCCGTGTCGTTCCGTCGCGTTGAGCACCCACTGGCGCATTAGATCCTGCGGGCGGTCGCTAGATTTCATCTTGACGGCTGTGATCATCATGATGAGGCTGTTGCGGAGTTCGCCCTCGTTCTTTCTTGCTTCGTCACAATACTGCGTGATCCTCTCATCGAGAGTGGCGTCTTCCCCCTCAAGCATCATCCGACTCGGAATGAGGCGAGACGTTTGCCACCCGGATTTGTGCAGCTCGAATGTGTTGATGATGCCGGAAGCGAACATGTGAAGTTCGCCGTTGGGCTCATGGCGGCTCAAGCCGTATACGAGCCAAGCGCCGACGACCAAGTCCTCTAACAGAGAGCGGATTGTACACTCGACGCGTTCAGTTATGAGCTTCTTTTGCTCCTCAGGCGTGAAGGAAATCACAGACCGAGTATAGCGCCACCGGGGGGCGTATTGACAGGCTTTAACCAAGAGTCTATGGTCGCCTCCTCAATGACCGATCCGGTCAGCCACCTAAGAATGAAGTCCATTATGAAACTTGCCGACAAAGACAAGCGGTTGAAGTGGCATCCGTCGTACGGATACGCGACCCACGAGCAGATCGAGCGCTTGAAGCGTCTGGGGATAGGGCCTGATCTTGAGCTTCTTCTGAAGCAAATTGAGGAGCAAACGAATAATAGGGGGAAACATAAGCGACGATCCATCTTGGGCCTTCGGAAACCCGCACACTTCGGAAACGTCTCGGCGTAAGCGTCAAACAGTTCGCCGAGTTGTTCGGGTTCACCGGCCCGAATCGCGGGATGAACGTCTATCGATGGGAAACGGGCGCACGGAATCCGAGCAAGACTCCTCGACGGAAGGTGATGGAACTGAGGGCGGCAGGAAAACGTGGAGAGGGAGACGCCATTGCCCCATATCGCACCACAGATGGCAAACCACTCCGCTAACTCCTCGAAACTAAATGAGCGGGTCTGGCGGAGAGGGGGGGATTCGAACCCCCGGTAGACTTTAAAGGCCTACGACGGTTTAGCAAACCGACCGCGACGATGTTAGCGTGTCGGCGACCGTCCTGTGCAGTGTTGACGTTATTGAGAGTGCTCGGATTCTCATCCTGTCTGGTACCGGCAAGAACCGGCCGAAAACAGCGAGTATGTTTGCAGAATGTTTGCAGAGATCTGCCCGTACCTAACGCCCCCCGGTCAACAAGCGAAGACTTTCGATCTGCTCGCCGACGAGTTCTTCGACCCTGGGCTCGTGGTTGACGTTCCTTCAAGCGGTTAACGCCCATGAGAGTGCCTTCAGACTAGGCCGTTTTGCGCGCGGTGAACGATAGGCACACATGCGGGCGCAGCAACCAGCGCACGAGACTGGACTCTGACACTCTCTCACGCCCCCAGCGTAGTGTAAGGCTATGGAGTCTTCCCGCAGAGCGTTGCCGGGTGCCCGATCAAGAAGTTGCAGTGCAGTTCGACACGGTCTACGGTATAGACACTGAAGCAAATTCGAGCAGCGCCGTGACAGGCATCGGGCCGGTCTGGTGCTTGTTTCAAATCAAACATCGCCGGCTTGTGGGCTCAGATATTGCTCGCTACCTGCAGAGCATCGAGCGGTTCGCCCCTGAGATAGATCGACCTACGTTGTTCGTAATGGTGCCCGCGGCCACTGGATTCGAGAACGCCGACCTGTGCGCCTGCCCGGCAGAGGCCAAGTGCACGTGTCGCCAGTTCCAGGGGTGACCGCGGGCAGCCTTCGATCGGCACCTATGCTGACTGCAGAGAGCGACCTGCAAATCGATCCCGTCATGAAGGACCGAGACGTCGTTTATCCGCTCCCCTACTATCCGGAGATCCGAGAGTTCTCAGCGATACTGCAACAAAAGGAAACCGCGGTCCAGTTCCAGCCCGCGATGGATGAGTTGATCCGCCAGGCGGCTCAGGGCTCAGGGCGATGTGATACACAATGACGACACCTCGATGCGCGTGCTGTCCCTGGATCGGGATGCGGCCAGCGACGCGGACCTTGCCGCGGAACGCTTGGGAGTGTTCACCAGCGGCATCGTATCCATGATCGGCGGAGGATGCCGGATCGGGCTGTATTTCACCGGGCGAAAGCACGCCGGAGAGAATCTGGCCGATGTGTTGCGGCAGCGGGCGGTGGGCCTGGAGGCGCCGATCCAGATGTGCGACGCGCTGTCGCGCAACCTGCCCAGGCTATCGGAGTATCCGTCGAAAGGGCAAGGAACTGCAGTGCATTGCTCAAATAGTAATCGCGCTTCGAAGCCGGAATCCTCGTGCAGTGGCGGAAGTAGCTGGAGCAGACCCGATCAGACAGTGTGAAGCTGATCACATCGTCGAGCTCGGGGTCCCAGAAGATGCTGCGATATCGCTCCGCGATTGCCTTGCGAAGCCACTCTTCCTTGTGCTCGGCACCCTGCTCACGAAAGTAGCCGAAGTTGAAGCCCCGGAACTCCCGGTGCGACGAGTATAGATCGACGAACACTGACGCGCACTTCCCCTGGCATTGCTGGTTCCGACGTGACGGCGGGCTGGCCGGGAAGTGGAGATTACGACTATCAGGAGCAACCCTGGCCGGACCGTTCGGTTCTGATTCTACTATCTTCGATGGCGCTCGGGCTCGGCAGAGGTGCAAAGGAACGGCGCGGATGCCTGTGACCTGGAGTCCGCCGAGCCAGGAGAACGCTGCGGTCTGCGCTATCGCCGCTCGCGGGAGGCATTAGGGACGGCGATAGTAGTTCTATTTTATATATATAGGCCCGCCAACGTTCCCGGCGAAGCAGTTTCGCGCTGCGAAGTCGCTTGATCTCAATAGGATAGCCGCTGTTTTGTCAGGAACGATTCGGTCCGAAAAACACCCGAAATCGTTATCTGCTTGACTCAGCCAGCACTATCCACTTGACTCAGCCAGTTCCGACAGGTAGATTCGGGATGTGGAGGACTATCCACGAACCACCCCGGAGTTCGAGGATCGGTTTTCAGATGAGGAGGACTGCAGGGCCTGGCTGGTGAGCGTTCGCTGGCCAGCGGGCTTTCGATGCCCTCATTGCCAGGGCTCGCGGGCGGTCATCGTTCGTGGCACGTTGTTCCAGTGCTGCGATTGTCGGCGACAGACTTCGGCCACCGCAGGCACGATCTTCCAGGATACGCGTTACCCGCTGGTGACGTGGTTTCGGGCGATGTGGCATGTGACAAATCAGAAGAATGGTGCCAGCGCCCTGGATCTTCAGCGCGAGCTCGGGCTCTCGAGTTACCAGACGGCCTGGACATGGCTGCACAAGTTGCGACGCGCGATGGTACGACCGGACCGCGATCGACTCCGTGGCTGGGTGGAGGTAGATGAGACCGTGCTGGGTGGGCTGGAGGACCGTGGGACAGGCCGCCAAACCGCGAGTACGACGTTGGTTGTCATTGCTGCCGAGGCTGACGGGCCAGACATCGGGCGCATAAGGATGCGGATGATTGCGGACGCTTCGGCGGAAAGCCTGCACGCCTTTGTGCGGGACTGCATCGAACCGGGCAGCACGATTCACACCGACAGCTGGCGAGGCTATGCCGGTCTGGAGACCAAAGGCTACCAGCGAGAGATCACGGCATCGAGAGGCCGCCGGAAGAAGGCGTCCGGGTTGTTGCCGCGGGTCAAGCAGATTGCCTCGCTTCTGAAGCAATGGCGACTGGGCAACCACAGGGGCGCGGTGGCGCTCCAACACCTGCCGTACTACCTTGATGAATTCACATTTCGCTTCAATCTTCGTAAGTCGAAAAGTCCAGGAAGGCTCTTCTTCCGGCTCATGCAGCAGGCTGTGAGTGGGCCTCCCGTCACCTATGCGACGATGGTCGCGGGCTCAGGACCGGCCACACAATCGGTTGGGCGAGCCAAGTCGGAGGGATACCCGCCACAATCGTGACGACATGCGCGTTTCCCGTTACTAATCCGGCCCGACCGGCGCAACCGCCTCAATTATTACAGCTTCAGGGTCACCGCAGGGCCACATTGGTGGCATGGGCGTGATACGTCCAGGTGACGTGCGCGGGACCTTACGGGAGTAATCCACGACGGTGCTTGCCTTGACCGAGAGAGTCGTCTGTCTGCTCTTCCCCTGAGTGAGGTTGACCGGTCGAGCTACAAGAACGAGCTCGCGGAAGCGGATCCTCGAAATCCCTCTTGGCAGAATGCGCCTTGTCTTCCACAACCTTGGCCGGTATCGGCTAAGAAAAGCAAGTAGTCTTGGTCGCATCAGCGTTGATCAGTTGATCAGAGGATAGGCGGGGTTCCAGCCAGTCGCCCGGAAGGGTGGCAGGTGCCACGAGCCGAATCCCCGCGTGTGAAAACCTGTGTGAG
>JBEKZH010000026.1:0-65997 GCA_049510065.1 Bryobacteraceae bacterium | reverse complement strand
GAGCGAGTCGCTCAACTCCAAAATCCAGTGGATCAAGTACACCGCTCGGGGATTCCGCAACAAGAAGAACTTCGTTGCCGCGATCTACTTCCACTGCGGCGGCTTGGACCTCTTGCCCTCCACCCACTAAATTGTCCGAATGCCCAAAAAGGAAACCGGACGATTCGTCACTTCTGTGTCGCACACCCGTGCTATTGGGACACGCCGAGCGCCCCCCGCCCATGTGCTAGCCTATAAAGAGCTATCCCTTCGTTCCCCCTCTGCGGGGACATCCAGGATCAAGCCATTATGCCGAAGTTGAAGACCCATAAGGGTGCGTCCAAACGGTTCAAGAAGACGGGAACGGGCAAGGTGGTCCGCCACCACTCCGGCGCCCGTCACATCCTGACCTCGAAAGTGCGCTCCCGCAAACGCAGACTCGTGAAATCTGTTGTCGCCGACGCCACAGATCAGGCCAAGCTCAGCAGAATGTTGCCGTATTAAATCGCCCTCGGGCGTCACGGCGTTTTGGAGTGGACAGCGCGCCGCACGTGCCTGATCCGCCCGTGGTTCAAACAAGGAGAAAACGTGCCGAGAGTAAAACGTGGTACACACCGGCGGAACAACTGCCGGAAGACGCTCGCCCTCGCGAAGGGCTTCTTCCTCACCAAGAGCAAACTCTACCGTTCCGCGCAGGAAGCGGTGGAGAAGTCGCTCAAATACGGTTTCGTCGGCCGCCGCCGCAAGAAACGCGATTTCCGCTCGCTGTGGATTGTGCGCATCGGCGCGGCGTGCCGAGCCGCCGGAATCTCCTACAGCCGTTTCATGGACGGGCTGAAGAAGGCCGGCGTGGAGCTGAATCGCAAAGTGCTGGCGGACATCGCCGCCAGCGACGAAGCGGCCTTCAACGCTCTGGTCGAAAAAGCGAAGACGGCGGTGGGAGCCGCGCAATAGCCATGACGCCGGGCGAGCAGGAGATTGACGCTCTCGCCAGTCTGGAAGAGCGGATCAATCGCGCGGTGGAAGCGGTCAACTATCTCCGCAAGGAGAAGGAAGTGATCGCGCAGCAGTTGGAGACGGTGATGTCCGAGCGAGACGCGGCCCGCAAGGAGGCCGCTCTGGCGCAGGCCCAGGCGCAGAAAGTGGCGCAGGAGCTGGACGACCTCCGGTCCGAGCGGAAGCAGGTGCGCACGCGCATCGAGAAGCTGCTCGGTCAGATGGACCTGCTGAACGTGACATAATCTCCCCATGGACGACGGCTCGGTTCGAAAGCCCGTTCGCGTCATCATCTTCAACCAGACGTATTCCCTCATCGCCAGCGACGAGCCCGGCCAGGTGGAAGAGCTCGCCCAAACGGTGGATCAGCTCATGCACGAAGTGGCGGTGCGCGCCGGCAACGTGGATACCGCGCGCACGGCCGTGCTCACCTGCCTTCATCTGGCCGATCAGAAGCGCACCCTCGAAAGGGAGATCGAGCAGCTCCGGCAGAGGGTGGAGGCCAAGGCGCGGCAGTTCAGCATTCGGCTGGACGAGGCGCTTACCGGCTCACAAAACGATTCCCAGTGATGTAGAAACGCAGGGGCAGGTCCGCGCAGTGTGTGATGCCGATGCGCGGGCCGGTGGCGATTTCGAACGGCGGCTCATCGCGCAGCTGGCGGACGGTCAGAGGTCCTTCCACCAGGTCGGCTCCGTTCTGCTTGCGGGTGATGCCCATGGCCAGCGCGAGGCGGCCTGGCCCGGATGCGAATTCCTCCACGCGGTGCGACTTCGGACGGCGGCGCTGCATCACGGCGAGGCCACTCAGTGGCTCCAGCGCGCGTATCAGGATGCCGCCCGGCGTGCCGTCCTGTTCCGCCACGAAATTCAGGCACTCGTACATGCCGTAGATGAAGTAGACGTAGGCGTGGCCGGGCGGGCCGAAAATCACGCGCGTGCGATCCGTGATGCCGCGTGAAGCGTGCGCAGCGCGGTCCTCAAGCCCGAGATAAGCCTCCACCTCGACAATCCGCCCGGCGGTCGAACGATGCACCAGCACCTTGCCCAGGCACTCGCGCGCCACCGTCACCGTGTCGCGGGCGTAGAAATCACGCGGCAGGATCTCGCTGCCATTCAGGATGTGAGTGAGCGGAACCGGGTCGTGTATGTCAGGATGTTATCAAACGACCATGCGATTGTTTACCGGCCTCGACCTGCCCGTGCACGTTTCGGCCGCCCTCGACCGGCTCATCGAAACCCTGCGCCCGGCGGCGCGCCTGCGCTGGACGCCCGTCGCCAACCTGCACGTGACCACGAAGTTCATCGGCGAATGGCCGCCCGCGCGTCTGGATGAGATGAAGGCGGCGCTCGCGACGGTGCCGGGCCGAGCCCCGATTTCGGTGGCCGTCCGGGGCGTGGAATTAAAGCCGCGACTCTTCTGGGCTAAGGTGCACGGTCCCGCGCTGGCCGATCTCGCCCGCGATCTCGACACCGCCCTCGCAAGACTGGGCGTCGCGCGCGAGCAACGGACATTCAACCCGCACCTGACGCTGGCGCGCATCAACAAGCCGGTACCGCTCAATATTGCAGGCCTCACCGCAACCGATTTTGGCTCGTTCGAAGCTGACCGGTTCTTCCTGTACCTGAGCGAGCCGGGTTCGGCCGGTTCCCTCTACACCAAACTGGCGGAGTTTCCATTCGCGAAATGATCCCCACCATCCTGCTTCTGAGCGCCTATCTGATCGGTGGCATTCCCTTCGGCTACCTGCTGGTGAAACTCACCACCGGCCGCGATGTGCGCGAATTCGGCAGCGGAAACATCGGCGCCACCAATGTTCTGCGCACCACAGGACGCGGCATCGGGGTAGCTACGCTTCTGCTCGACATCCTGAAAGGTGCGGCCGCCGTCTGGCTGGCTGACCATTTCACCCACGGGTCGGCGTTGTGGATGAGCGTAGCGGCCCTCGCGGTGATGCTGGGCCATGCCTTCCCGGTTTTCCTGAAGTTCAAAGGCGGCAAGGCTGTTGCCAGCTTTGTCGGCGCGTTCGCGTATCTGACTCCTGTCTCGCTTCTTTCGGTGGTGGTGCTGTTCGTTGTCGTGGTAGCGATAACGCGGTATATTTCGCTCGGCTCCATTGTCGCCGCTGGTGTTTTCCCTTTATGCGTATGGCTGATACAGCACCCCGCCTGGCCCGTGATTGCGGCGTCGCTGATCGCCGGAGCGTTCATCATCTGGCGGCATCGCGCCAACATCGGCCGGCTCCGCGCCGGCAACGAGCACGTGTTCCGGTTCGGAGGCGGCAAATGAAACAGCTTGCCATTATCGGCGCGGGGAGCTGGGGCACGGCCCTCGCCATTGTGCTGGCTCCGCGGTGCGAGCGCGTGCGGCTCTGGGTGAAGGAGGCCGATCTGGCCGCACGCATGCAGTCCTCGCGCGTGAACGACGTGTTTCTCCCCGGCTTCGCCCTGCCCCGCAGCGTCGAGATCTCCACCCGGTTTGACGACGTGCTGCCCGGCGCCGATGTGCTGCTTGGCGTCATGCCGTCGAAGTACGCGCGCCGGGTCTACGCCGAGATGCTGCCGCTGGTGGAACCGGAGATGTCTTTTGTCAGCGCCACCAAAGGGCTGGAGCAGGGCACGCTGCTGCGGATGTCCGAGGTGGTGCACGACGTCGTCGGCTCGCGCTTCACGCCGCGCGTGGCCGTGCTGTCGGGTCCCACGTTTGCCCGCGACGTCGCGGCCGGCGTGCCTACGGCCGTTGTGATTGCCTCCACCGACGCCGCCCTGGCGCGGACCGTCCAGCACGATTTGTCCGGGCCCACGTTCCGGCTTTATACGAACTCGGACCCGGTTGGCGTGGAAGTGGCCGCCGCCCTGAAGAACGTGATCGCCATCGCCGCCGGCGTGTGCCACGGGCTTGGCCTGGGTCACAACGCCATTGCCGCGCTGATCACCCGCGGACTGGCCGAGCTGCGCCGTCTGGCCTGCGCCATGGGCGGGAACCCGCATACCATGGCCGGTCTGGCCGGCCTGGGCGATCTGGTGCTGACCTGTACGGGCGAGCTGAGCCGCAACCGCCAGGTGGGCATCGAGCTGGCGAAGGGCCGGTCGGCGGCGGACATTGTGGGGTCCATGGCCATGGTGGCCGAAGGCGTGGACACCACCGCGGTGGCCGTGGAACTCGCGGCGAGATTCGGGGTGGACCTGCCGATTACCGCGCAGATGGACCTGATCCTGCGCGGCGAGCGCTCCCCGCGGGACGCCATCCGCGAACTGATGGAACGCACGCTCAAAGACGAGCACGCCTGATCCGCATGGCGCGACTTTTCGGCCGGCAACGGGTTAGTCAGGATATGACGGCGCTCGCATCCCTGGAACGGGACGCTGAGCTGATGCTGCGTGTCCGCGAAGGGGACGAGACCAGCTTCGCCCTGCTGCTGAACCGGCATCGCGGGCCGGTGGTCCACTTTCTCTATCGCATGGTGCAGAACCAGGGCGTCGCCGAAGAGCTGGGGCAGGAAGTGTTCCTGCGCGTGTACAAGTCGCGGGGAACCTATGAGCCGACCGCGAAGTTCACTACGTGGCTGTTTCGCATCGCCACCCATCTCGCCCTCAACTGGCTGCGGGACGGGAAGGCCGAGAGAGCGCAGGAGAGCATCGACGACACGGCGGGCGACGGGCCGGCGCGGGAGCTGCAGGACCGGGCTGGGACGATAGAAGAAAAGCTGGTGTACGAGGCGAGGCTGCGAGAGATCCGCACGGCCATTGTGAGGCGCTGCCCGGGAAACAGCGTGCGGCCGTGCTCATGCACAAGTACGAGGAGATGGAGTATTCGCAGATTGCCGGTGTGCTGGGCTGTTCGGAATCGGCGATGAAATCGCTGTTATTCCGGGCTTACGAGACGCTGCGAGCGCGGCTGGCGCACCTTGTGTGAGGAATTGCACGAAGGGAAGAAGACTATGCGTTGTCCAATTGAGGTGGGGAACGGGGCGGAGATTCTGGTGGCGCTTGCCGCCGGCCGGCTGACGCCCGAGGAGCAGAAAGTTTTCGAGTTGCACCTGGCCGAGTGCGCCGAATGCCGCCGGCTGGCCGATGCGCAGAGGTCGGTGTGGAGCGTGCTGGATGCGTGGAAGTCGCCAGCCGTCTCGGAGGATTTCGATTCGAGCCTGTTCGCCCGGATCGCGGCGGAGGAGCAGCGGCCGTGGTGGAGGCGCCGGTGGGGTTTCTCGTGGAGGCCCATGCTTCCGGTAGGGGCGGCCTGTCTCGCGCTGGTCGGCGTGTTCCTGTTACATAACCCGTGGCCGCAGACTGTGGTGCCGGCGGCTCCGACGACGGTGATCCGGACGCAGGAGGATGCGCAGAAAGTGGATGTCGACCAGGTGGAACGCGCGCTGGACGACATGGACATGCTGAAGCAGCTCGATACGCCGGGCTCCTGAGACACCATGAGCGCCGACCGATTTGCGATTGCGATGGTGCTTGCGGCGGGATTGCTTTCGGCGCCGGCGGCCGCGCAGGAGCAGCCTGCCGGGCAGTGGAAGCAAACCCGGGAACGGCGATCGCCCCTCGATCAACTGGAGCGGCTCCGGCAGATGAGCCCGGAGCAGCGCGAGCGCCTTCTCGAGCGGCTTCCGCCCGAACGCCGGGCCAGGATCGAGCGGCGCCTCCGGAACTACATCAATCTGACGCCGGAGCAGCGTGCCCG
Source organism: Bryobacteraceae bacterium (assembly GCA_049510065.1). Taxonomy (GTDB): domain Bacteria; phylum Acidobacteriota; class Terriglobia; order Bryobacterales; family Bryobacteraceae; genus CAWACP01. Next base: position 60,338 of record JBEKZH010000026.1, on the reverse strand, counting down.
CCTGCGCGAACAGTATGAGACGTTTCGGCAACTGCCGGAGGAGAAGCAGCAGGCGTTCCGAAGGCTCTTCGCGCGCTTTCTGAACCAGCCGCCCGAACGGCAGGACGTGATGCGCGAGGAGTTTCAGCGGCTGCGGCGCATGACGCCGGCGCAGCGGTTGGAGCGGCTGAACAGCACCGAATTCCACTACCGCTTCCAGCCGAGGGAGCGGGACATCCTGGAGCGCATGGCGGAGCTGCTGCCTTAGGTGGGCTACTCTGAGCGCTTGTTCATGATGTTGCGGAAACGCGTGCGGCTGATCTGGTGATCGGCCAGCAGTCGGCCGTTGTAAATCAGGGCGAACACCGCGTAGGGGGTCGGCGCATTCCGGGCATCGCTCCACGACTCAAGGTCCACAAACCTCGGCTTGATGCCATATTCTTCCTCCGCAGTCTGAGCGATTTCCGCCGCGAATTTCGCGATATATGGACACTGGTTCGAGCGAATGATGGTCAGGCCTCGGCTGTATCGCGCGAGCTTCTGCTCCCAACCTCCTTTGAAAACCGGGTCGGCGGCACGTGCGCTGAACTTCCGAACGAGCAACTGGTAGTCGGGCGGCGCGGTGTCGACGGGTTCGAAGCCGTTTGCGATAAAGAGGCGTTGGTCGGCCAGCCAGGGACCGCCCCGGGTCATCACGGCGACACCGCTCATGCCGGCCTTTCTCGCATCGTCCAGACAATCTTCGACCAACACGCTTCCCCAGCCTTTGCCCTGGTGCCGTCTGGAGTGAACCCAGAGACAGTGGATAAACATGTAGCTGCTGGCTTCCACTCCGCGCCAGGCGAACTCGCCGGGAAGGTATTCGATATAGCCGCACGGTTTGCCGTCCGGTGCGAGCAGCGTTCTTGCCCGCAGCCCGAACTTGAAGTTCGCCTGCAGCCAGCAGTGCTTCTGCCGGCGGCCTGGGTGAGCCGGGTTCCTGATGCCGCAGCAGGGGAGCGTATCGAGATTTGTCGGATTGACTTCAACCAACAAAGGCCGGCGCGTCAGTGGGAGCCGTCTCGTGGTACCCGCCACGTTTCGAGTGTACTCCTCGGTGTATGCGTCCCGCGGTTTGGCGAGGAGTGAGACGCTCGCGCCGCTCAGATCTGGTGGATCCTCTGCAGACCCGGCCAGCGGTCGAAATCACCGTCGAAGCTCAGAATCGATCGGATGCCGTGGCGCTCCATGACGGCAATGTGGACGGCATCGCGGGCTGACATCGAGACGCGATTCTGGGCGATATCCCCCGCGCGCAAGACCTCTGCTTTCCCGATGGGGATCACTTCGTCGACGATGTCCAGCGTTACCTGGAGCGCTGGCCCGATGGCGTCGCGCTTATCAATAGCCGTGTAACGGTGGAGAATCTCCTGCAGTACTTCAGCGTCGGTGACGAGACGCTGTCCCGCTGCAATCAGGCGCTCCAGGATGACTTGTGCCTCTGTCTTGTGCGGATGCGCGGCTCCGATCAGGTACATCGGAATATTGGAGTCTACGAAAATCAACTCTCGTACCCTCGCTCAATTTCGCTCAGCATTTGCTGAACGTCGGCGATGGGGAATGAGTACCCTGCAGCACGCCGAACCGCCTTCAACTTTGTTTCGGGTTCCACCGTGGGCCGGCCCGTACGCGCTTCCCGAAGCGCTCGCCGAACCCATTCCCCTACTGTCAGACGTTCGCGTTTGGCCAAGCGCTGGATGTCCGACATTTCCCGATCGGGAAGCAGGACCTGAAGACGTCTACTCATACGGTGAGTATAGCATGATCATAGAAGGAGCATCACGCTCGACGGGCGGAGAGGCCGTTGGAGGGCTACGACAAATACACCGATCGCGGCCCGGTTGTTTCGGGACCGGCCTCCTGCGACAATAAAAGTGCCGATGATTGACGAGCGCGCGTTCTACCGCGAAGCCGAGACGACCAAGCCGATTACCCTCACCTGCCCGTTCTGCCGAACGGCGGAACCCCACGACCTGCGATGGCTGGTTCGCACCAAGGTGGCGCAACTGCCGCGGGGCGCCGACGAGCGCGACCGAGCCAAGTTCGCGAAGGCCGCCAGCTACATGGTGCTGGTGGACGACAAGGTGATGTGCAAGAACATGCGCTGCCGTAAGCGTTTCGACATCTCCGGCGTCAAGACCACGGCTTTTATCTAGTGTCCTGTCCCAGCTAATAACAACAACTTGTGGGGCGGCCAATCCTGGCCGCAGCCGTCTTTCAGGCGGCAAGACCCGCTGGAAAGCGGGTCTGCAGGCAGAATTGCCTGCCCCACTTCGGAGGTCTGGATTGTAAATTGTTAGCTGGGACAGGACACCAGGTCTTTGACCGCATTATTCGGTGTGCTTTGGAAACCGCTTGCTGACGCGCGCGGCTCGGAAATGAGCCGTGACCGTAAGGGAGCGGTCTCCCGTAAGAGCACACCATCACGCGGTCAAAGCCCCAGCCTGGGCGAGATCTCTTCCTCCCGCGCGAATCTTACCGGAAGGGGAGGACACGCGTGTTTCAACAATTGGCGGTATGCATGCCGTTTTCGGCCCTGCTCGCGGTGGCGGAAGCAGCGATGAACCGCTTCCGGTCAGCCTTCTGCTGCTGTCGACGGACGGCTCGGAACGGCAGAACCGGGTCGGCCCGTTCCATCCGGCCTCGAAGACGACTCCGGATGGCGACCACATGACTCTGGAGATCCACGAATCTTCAAAAGGACGGGATCGGCAGGCGACGCTGACGTTCAGGCGGAAACAGGCGCGATGATCTCTTCGATCCGCTGGAGCTCGGCCGGCGTGAAGCTCAGGTTGCGGACCGCCGCCACGTTCTGCTCAATCTGTTCCACGCGGCTGGCGCCAATGAGCGCGCTGGTCATGGCATCGTGCCGCAGGACCCACGCCAGAGCCATCTGCGCGAGGGACTGACCACGGCCACGCGCCACTTCGTTGAGAGCACGCACCTGCGCCAGACGGGCCTCGGTGACGTCGCCGCGCTGCAGGAACGTGTTCGGCCTGGCCGCACGGGAGTCGCTCGGGATGCCGGTCAGATAGCGATCCGTCAGGAGCCCCTGCGCGAGCGGAGTGAAGGCGATTCCGCCCACGCCCTCAGTGCGCAGCACATCGAACAAGCCGTCTTCGGCAGTGCGCTGGTACATGGAATACTTCATCTGATGAATCAGGCAGGGCGTGCCCAGGCGGCGTAGTATCTTCACGGCACGCGCGGTCTGTGCGGCGTCGTAGTTGGAGATGCCGGCGTACAGCGCCTTGCCCGAGCGAACCGCGTAGTCGAGCGCGCCCATGGTTTCTTCGAGCGGCGTTTCCGGGTCCGGGCGGTGGGAGTAGAAGATGTCCACGTACTCCAGCCCCATGCGCCGAAGGCTCTGCTCGAGACTGGCGATGAGGTACTTGCGCGATCCCCAGTCGCCGTACGGCCCGGGCCACATGCCGTAACCGGCCTTCGTTGAGATAATCAGCTCGTCGCGGTACGCGCCAAGGTCGGCACGGAGGGCGCGCCCGAACGTTTCTTCGGCCGAGCCGGGCGGCGGCCCGTAGTTGTTGGCGAGATCGAAGTGGGTAATACCGAGGTCGAAAGCCCTGCGCAGCATGGCCCGGCAGTTTTCCAGCATGTCCACGCTGCCGAAATTGTGCCAGAGACCGAGGGAAATGGCGGGCAGGTGCACGCCGCTCTTCCCGCACCGCCGCCAGGTCATGGAATCATAGCGCTCTGCTTTTGCTTCGTACACGGTGACGGGCTCCTGGGGTGAGATCCGATCACCAGGCTAGCAGAAAGTTGCAGGCGTTTGCAGGACCTGATAGGTTGCAATCACAACCATGTCGATTGCCACGACCGCATCGGACAAGATCCGCTTCCAGGAAAAAGTTGCCTACGGCCTGGGGGACACCGCCTCAAACTTCTACTTCCAGATGTTCATGAACTTCCTGCTGTTCTTCTACACCGATGTTTTCGGTATAGGAGCGGCGGCGGCGGGAACCATGCTGGTGATCGCGCGCTTCTGGGATACGGGGATCGACCCGGTGATGGGTGTGATCGCGGACCGCACACGAACGCGCTGGGGCCGGTTCCGCCCGTACCTGTTGTGGGGGTGCCTGCCCATGGCGGTCACCGGCGTGGCCACGTTCTATACGCCCCATCTCGACGCAAGCGGGAAGCTCATCTACGCCTATGTCAGCTACACGCTGGTGATGATGGCGTACACGTTCATCAACATCCCGTACTCGGCGCTGATGGGCGTGATTTCGCCGAACTCGCTGGAACGCACCAGTGTGTCGGCCTATCGCTTCGTGCTCTCCTACGGCGGCCTCTTCGTGGTGCAGGCGGCCACGCTGCCGCTGGTGAAGTACTTCGGCCGGGGGATGAAATCGCCGCTGGGCGATCAGCACGGTTTCATGATGGTGATGGTTGTGTACGGCGTCATTGGGACAGCACTCTTCCTGGTGACGTTCGCGGGGACGCGGGAGCGAGTGCAGCCCGCTAAAGACGAATCCAACACGCTGAAGAACGACCTTAAGGATCTGCTGCACAATCGCCCCTGGATCATGGTCTGCTTCATTGGTGTTTTTGCGTTGTGCCACATTGCGGTGCGCATGGGCGCGATTCTGTACTATTTCAAGTACTATATCGGCAACACGGACCTGGCCACGTTGTTCATGCTGCTGGGAACCATCGGTGTAATCGGCGGGACCAGTACTGCCGGGACTTTGGCCAGGTGGTTTGGGAAGAGGCGGGCCTACATGGGCCTGATGACCGTCGCCAGCCTGTTGTGCGTAGTGCTGTATTTTATCCCAAAGGAGCAGATTATCCTGGTGTTTGCGGTCTGGATTGTGATTTCCATGTTGTTTGCACCTACATCGCCGCTGCTTTGGGCCTTTTACGCGGACACCGCCGACTATTCGGAATGGAAGACCGGGCGGCGGGCGACAGGGCTGGTGTTCTCCGCCGCATCGTTCTCGCAGAAGCTGGGCTGGGCGGTGGGCGGCGCGATGGGCGGATGGATTCTGGCGTGGTTCGGTTTTCATCCGAATGTGGCGCAATCGGTTGGGGCGCAGAATGGTATTCGCCTGATGCTCACTATTATTCCTGCAGGGTTTGGGCTGCTCTCAGCGCTCGCGGTGAAGTTCTACTCGCTGGGCGATGACGTGATGGTGAGGATCGAGCAGGATCTGAAGGCGCGGAAAGCGGAGCTTGCCTGATATGGCGCCATCCATGTGGGGCAGGATGGAATCCTGCGCGGCGGTTGACTACCGCCGCCTGAGATGCCTACATTCACACAGACTAAAGTCTGTGCCACCTTTTATCAGAAGCCTGTCAGCACGTGGTGGCACAGGCTTTAGCCTGTGGGCGGCGGTTGACTACCGCGGCCGTTCGGGTGCAGACGGGCCGATTGACAATCGGCCGCAGCTTAACAAGCTGCCCCACAACGTATGAGTCATCGCACGGCGTTCGTTGGTAGCACTCCGCTGCACCACGGTCCGCGGCTGGTAGAGGGCGGTCACGTCGATCTGGACGGCGAGCGTTTCTACCGCATCGCGAATTACGATGCCATGCCGCCGTTCCTGATGACAGTGGTGAGCGATTCCGACCACTGGATGTTCGTCTCCAGCAACGGCGCGCTGACGGCGGGGCGCCGCGACCCGGACCACGCACTGTTCCCCTACTACACCGACGATCGCATCCACGACAGTCAGGATCAAACCGGGGGCAAAACCATTCTGCTGGTCACTCGCGGCGAGAAGACCTCTCTGTGGGAGCCGTTCGCGTTGCGCTACGAAGGCCTTTGGCGCGTGGCGCGGAATCTCTACAAAAGCGTGTATGGGAACAAGCTGGTGTTCGAGGAGATCAACGAGGACCTCGCGCTGAGCTTCTCGTGCGCGTGGATGACCAGCGAGCGATTTGGCTTCATCCGCCGCTCGACGCTGGTCAATCTCGCCTCGGAGCCGGTGAGCGTCGAGCTTGTCGACGGTATCCAGAACATCATGCCGGCCGGCCTGACGCGCCGCTTCCAACTTGAGTACAGCACGCTGGCCGACGGGTACAAAGAGAGCGAGCTGGACCCGGAGACCGGTCTGGCGCTGTACCGGCTGAGCTCCATTCCAGTGGACAAAGCGGAGCCGAGCGAGGCGTTGCGGGCGACGACGGTCTGGTCACAAGGGCTGGACCCGGCGCGGAGATTGCTCTCCACGGCACAGCTCGAACGGTTCCGGCAGGGCCAGTCCCTGGAACAGGAGACGGTGATCCGGGGCCGGCGCGGTGCGTATTTCCTGAATGCCCGGCTGACGCTGGCTGCGGAAGCGCGGAAGGAATGGCGGATTGTCGCCGACGTGGCCAAGGACGCCTGTGGGGTCGCCGATATCGACACACGCGCTGACCATGTGCTCGCCAGGATTGACGCGGACGTCGCGCGCGGGTCCGCCAGCCTGGTCCGCATCGTGGCCAGCGCGGACGGGCTGCAACACACCGCGGACGAGCTGGGCAGGTGGCGGCACTTCTCCAACACCCTGTTCAACGTGATGCGCGGCGGGCTCCCCGATTGCGGGTATCGGATCTCGCGCGCCGATTTCTCTTCGTTCGTGGCGACGGCCAACCGCGACGTGGCCAAGCGGCATCGCGCGCTCCTCGACGCGCTGCCTGAAACCGTGCTGCACGGTGATCTGCTGGTCCTGGTCCAGCAGCGAGGAGATGCGGATCTGGAGAGGCTCGCCCACGAGTACCTGCCGTTCACGTTCAGCCGCCGTCACGGCGACCCCAGCCGTCCCTGGAACATCTTCGCAATTGAGCTGAAAGACGAGCACGGCGCGAAAATCCTCAACTATCAGGGAAACTGGCGCGACATCTTCCAGAATTGGGAGGCGCTGGCGCTCTCGTTTCCCGGCTACATCGAGAGCATGATTTTCAAGTTCGTCGACGCGTCGACGGCCGACGGCCACAACCCTTATCGTGTGACGCGCGACGGCTTCGATTGGGAGGTGGCGGACCCGCACGACCCGTGGTCGTACATCGGCTACTGGGGCGATCATCAGGTGATCTACCTGCTGAAGCTGCTGGAAGAATCGGCGCGCTATCATCCCGGCGCGCTCGCGGCTTTGTTGACGCGACCCGTATTCACGTACGCGAACGTTCCTTATCGCATCAAGCCGTACGAAGCGCTGCTGAAGGACCCGCACAACACGGTGGACTTCGACGCCGCTCTGCACCGGGAGATCGAGAAACGCGTGGCCGCCCAGGGCGCCGACGGCAAGTTCCTGCGGGACGGCAGCGGTGCGCTGCAGCACGTGAACCTGACCGAAAAGCTGCTGGTGCTGGTGCTGGCCCGGCTGGCGAACTACATTCCTGAGGCCGGCATCTGGATGAACACGCAACGGCCCGAGTGGAACGACGCCAACAACGCGCTGGTGGGATACGGCGTGTCCATGGTGACGCTGTACTACTTGCGGCGCTTCCTCTCCTTCTGCGCGGATCTGTTTGCGCAGGAGGGCGCGGGCAGTGTCGAGGTGTCCTCTGAGGTGGCGGAGCTGTTCCGCGAAGTGTCCGTCGCGCTGGACCGGCAGCCCGTAGCGGACCGGGACCGCAGAACCGTGCTGGACGCACTCGGCGGCGCGGGCAGCCGCTACAGAAGCAGGTTGTACGCGCGCGGGTTCTCAGGTGTGCAGGCGCCCGTTCGCTTCGACGACCTTCGCGATTTCTGCGACGTCGCTTTACGCCACATCGACCACACCATCCGCGCCAACCGCAGGGACGACGGGCTCTATCACGCCTACAACCTGATGAAGGTGACGGACTCGGGTGAGATTGTCATTCGCCGCCTGTACGAGATGCTGGAGGGACAGGTGGCCGTGCTGAGCTCGGGGGCGCTGCCGCCGCGCGAGTGCATCGCGCTACTCGATGCCCTGCGCCGCAGCGGCCTCTACCGCACCGACCAGAACAGCTATGTTCTCTACCCCGATCGCCGGTTGCCGCGTTTCCACGAAAAGAACAACATTCCCGCGGCCGAGCTGGAGAAATCGCCGCTCCTCAGCGAGTTGCTGCGGCGCGGCGACCGTAGCGTTGTGGTGCGAGATGCAAAGGGCATGGCTCATTTCAACGCCGCGTTCCGCAATGCGAGGCTATTGCGAAAGGCGCTCGAGGAATTGAAGGCCGCGAACGAAGATCAACGATTTATCCTGGACCTGTACGAGGAGATCTTCGACCACCAGTCCTTCACCGGCCGCTCCGGCACGTTCTACAAGTACGAGGGGCTGGGGTGCATTTACTGGCACATGGTATCGAAGCTCGCGCTGGCGGTTGCAGACCTGGTGGAGCGGGCCGTTGCAGCGAATGAGGACACGGTCATCATCGATCGCCTGCGCAGCCACTACCGCGAGATCCGCGAGGGGATCGGCGTGCACAAATCGCCGGAGGTGTATGGCGCGATTCCCACCGACCCCTATTCGCACACGCCGGGCTTTGCCGGGGTCCAGCAGCCGGGCATGACCGGCCAGGTGAAGGAGGACTTCATCGCGCGGTTCGGCGAGATGGGCGTCACGGTGAAAGGCGGGCGGCTTGGCTTTCGCCCGCACCTGGTGGACCGCGCCGAGTTTCTCGCCAGTCCGGCGGCGTTCCCGTTCTACGATGTGCACGGGGAACCGCGGACCATTGACCTCGGGAAGGACACGCTGGCGTTCACCGTCTGCCAGGTACCGGTGGTGGCGCATTGCTCGGGGCCGGCGTGCGTGGAGGTGACCCGCGTGGATGGCAGCGGTGAAACCACGGACGGACTCACCCTCGATGCCGCCACGAGTGCTGCCATCCTCGAGCGAACCGGCGTGGTGCGGCGTTTGGATGTTTTCTTTGGGCTGGACGGCTGATCACTCGGGCAGCTTGTCAAAGCGCGTTGCGTAGTCGCCGATGAACGTCATGGAACCGACGTGGCTCAGACGGCTTTCGAGGTCCACCCAGATCTCGCCGCCCATGTCCGTCCAGCGGCGGCAGAAGCTGAAATCCTCACTCAGAAAGTTGCCACTGGCCTCGTCGATCATGCAGTTGAAGAGCGCGCAGCGCCACTGGCTGCCGCGCAACGGGTCGTCGGTCTGGTGCTCGTGCGTATACCGGAGCTCGGGGTAGCGCTCGATCATGGACACCAGCGCGGCACGCCGAATCATCAGAAAGCCGGTGCCGGCGTAGCGCGCCTTCACAAACCGGCCGCGAAGGGCGATGCGCTCCGGGGCCTCCAGTTCGAGCACGTAGGAGAGGGCTTCCGATTCGGGATGACTGCGCCCGGCCTGGGCCAGAGCGGTGAACCTTGCCCAGTCGACGCGCTTGGTGGGGTAGACGGCCGCGGCCATGTCCGCGTCGAAGTCCAGCAGGCGGAACACCTGATCCGGCTCGAAGCCAATGTCCGCATCGACAAACAGAAGATGGGTGGCCGCGGCGTTCTCGAGGAAGTGCGCGACAATGTTCTGCCGTGCGCGGGTGATGAGGGCATCGCCCGCCTGCAGCAGGACCGTGAGATCGATGCCGCCGCGCTGGAGGCAGGCGTGCTGCAGCTTCAGGAGCGAACCGGCGTAGGCCGTGGTCACCTGACCGCCGTAGCAGGGCGTGCCGATGACAAGGTGGGTCATCGTGACCCCGCCGCCAGCACTTCACTCACCGGCGGTTTGCCACGGCGCGCGTAGCGTATGACGCCGTCGGGGCCGATCAAATACACCGTACGGCGCACCATCAGGCCGCCCGCCTTGTATAGCGAGGCCACGTGCTGGCCCTGGTCCACCAGTAACGGAAACGGAAACGTATAGCGTGAGAGGAACCGCTGGTGGCTGGCGGCGCTCTGCGGATTCACGCCGAACACGAGCGTATTGCGCTCCCGCGCGGGCCCCCACGAATCCCGGAACTCGCACAGTTGGCGGCGGCAGACCGTGGTATCGTCTCCGGGATAGAACACCAGCACTACGTTGTGGCCGCGAAGGTCCGCCAGATGAACGGGCTGGCCGAGCTGATCGGGCAGCGTGAAATCGGGCGCGGTGGTGCCCGTTGCCAGCGGCGCCAGGAATAGCCAGGAGAACATCGCCGCCCTCTTCAGCCCTGCGGCTTCGCGTTGCGCAGCACTTTGGTGAGCGTGGCGACCGCGCGGTCCACCAGCTCCTCGGTGATAGTGTAGGGCGGCAGGAATCGCAGCACGGTGTCGTGCGTCGCGTTGATCAACAGCCCTTCGGCCATGGCGTCCAGCACAATCTGCTTGCCGGAGAACGCCAGTTCCACTCCCAGCATCAGCCCCACGCCACGCACTTCCCGAATGAAGTGGAAATGCCTGGCCATTTCCTGCAGCTTCATGCGGAAATAGCCGCCTGTGTGGGCGATATGCGGAAGCAGTTCGTCCAGGATGTCCGCGAACTCGAGCGCTACCCGGCACGCCAGCACGTTGCCGCCAAACGTGGACCCGTGCATGCCCGGAGCGATGGCCGCCGCCGCCCGCTCATTCACGACGATGCATCCCAGCGGGATGCCGCACGCCAGCGGCTTTGCTGTCACCATGACGTCCGGCAGAATGGACGGCTCAATCAGTTGATAGCCGAAGTAGCGGCCGGTGCGCCCGACGCCGCACTGCGTTTCGTCGAAGACGAGGAGGGCGTCGTAGCGGTCGGCCAGTTCGCGCGTGGCGTGCGCGAACTCGGATGTCACCAGGTGGATGCCGCCCTCGCCCTGAATCCACTCGATGACGATGCCCGCGGTCCGCTCATTCACCACCTGCTCGAGCGCGGCCACGTCGTTGATGGGCACAAAGCGCGCGCCCGGAAGAAGCGGCTCGAAATCGTGTCGATACTTCGGCTGGCCGGTGATGGATAGGGCGCCGAAGGTGCGGCCGTGGAAGGAATTGTCCAGGGACACGATCTCGTACTTCGCCTCGTTGATGCGGCGTCCGTGCGCGCGCACCATTTTCATGGCGCCTTCGATGCCTTCCGTGCCGGAGTTGCAGAAAAAGGTGCGCGCCAGCCCGCTCATCTTCGACAGGCGCTCCGCCAGGCGGCCCTGATACTCGTGGTAGTAGAGATTGGAGGAGTGCAGCAGCAGCCCGGCCTGCTCGCGCACCACTTTCACGATCCGCGGGTGCGCGTGGCCCAACGCATTGACGCCGATACCGGTGATCAGATCGAGGTAGCGGTTGCCGTCGGTGTCGTAGACATAGCAGCCCTTGCCACGATGCAGTACCACCGGATAGCGGGCGTAATTCTGAAGCAGGTAGTCCTTCTCAAGGTCCATCACCTGCTGCGTTTCGGCGGTGTGCGTTGGCGGAGAGATCGTGGGGCTCATTCCCTCCATGATAAAGGGTCACCCGGTCACGGCTGCCGACGTGGTCAACAGGCCGCCCGCTGCAATGAACTCGTGGAGCATCTCCAGCGCTTTCTCTTCGTCCAGACTGCGGACGGCATCCGTGACCAGCTCCACGAGTCTTCCCTGGCGCAGCAGACCGAATGCCGCGGAGCGCACGCAGATCTCGGTGACCACGCCGTAGACCACGTAGCGCTGTGCCGGCAGATGGTCGAGCACGAACGGCAGGTTGGCGTTCGTGAACAGGTCGAGGTGCTGCTTCTCGAGGAGGATCTGCTGGCACGAATCCAGCGAGAAGACAGCGCCGCGCACGGACGGCACCACGATGCGCCTTTCCAACAACGTACACACCGGCTTCCGCTGGCCAACAGTTCCGACGACGCAATGCGGAGGCCAGGTCGCGAACTCCGGATCGTCCTCGGCATGCGCATCCATGGTCGAAAGAATAGTGGAGCCGGTTCGCGCCGCATGGCGGTTGAGGGCCGCGACCACCGGAATGATATTCTCGGCGCCGGGCACGTAAAGGGCGCCAGCCGGAAACAGAAAATCGATCTGCGTGTCGACGTCCACGAACACGGTGTTCACCGGTGGACCTCCGCTCGCACGCGCTCGGACCGGGCCTGCAATTCCGCGCTGTACTCCACCGGGTACTGAGCCTCGCTTTCGAACAGGCTGCGGCAGGCCAGAGGCAGCTTGTGCAGACAGCGTTGCGCGTATTCGCGCGACGCGCCCGCGGTGGGGAGTTCGTGCACCAGCCGGCCCTGAATGATCACCGGACGAATCAGCGCTCGCGGGCCGTCGTCGCCGTCGCCGCAACCGGTACATTCCGACGAGCAGGCGATCTGGTCGTGATCGGCGAAGCGGAACACCTGCTTGGCTCCAGGCATGGTGTACTTGCCTTCGCTGTACTTGGCGGCGTACCGGGTGACGCCGCTCTCTTCGAGTTCCACAAGCTTGTACACGACACCCAGACTGGGGGCGTCGGCGGACGTAGCCAGGTCCGTTCCAACCCCGAAGGCGTCGATGGGCGCGCCCGCGGCCGTGTATTCGAGAATCTTGTACTCGTTCAGATCGCTGGTGGCCATGATCTTCGCATCCCGCAATCCGGCGTCGTCCAGAATGCGCCGAACCGCGTGCGAAAGCTCCACCAGGTTTCCGCTATCGAGGCGCACGCCCCAGAGCGGCCTGCCCAGGTCGGCAGCCAGCTTTGCGCCATTCACCGTGTCATAGGTGTCAATGAGGTACACGGTGGAGTCTCCGAGCATCTTCTGCAGGCGCTGATACGCCTCGCGCTCACTCGGGAAAGAGAGCACCCAGGAGTGCGCGGCGGTACCGAACACGGGGATGCCGAAGCGGAAGCCGGTCTCGGTGTTGCTGGTTCCCATGCAGCCTCCGATGTAGGCTGCCCGGCCGGCAAGCACGCCCGCTTCCGGAGAATGTGCGCGCCGCGTTCCAAACTCGACCACGCCGCGCGACCCGGCCACCTCGGCGATGCGCGCCGCCTTGGTAGCCACCAGCGACGGAAACCCGATGGTGGCGAGCAGATACGTCTCCACAATCTGCGCTTCCATCAGCGGGGCGCGGACGGTGAGCAGCGGCTCTTCCGCGAATACCGGCGTGCCCTCGTCCATGGCGAACAGGTCGCCGGTGAAGCGCAGGTTCAGAAGATGGTCGAAGAACTCCGGCGAGGCCCGGGCGAACTGCGGCAGGCCGCGCAGGTAGTCCACCTCCTCACGCGTGAATCGCAGGTTCAGCAGATACTCCACCGCCTGCTGGAGCCCGGCGGCGACAATGAAATTGCGCGAGCGTGGCAGGCGGCGGAAGAACAGCTCGAAACAAGCGGTCTGGCTGGCTTTGCCGGCTTCGAAATAGCCGGCCGCCATGGTGAGTTGATACAGGTCAGTGAGCAGACCGGTCATGTGCGCTTTGTTCCCGCATCAGGCAATGGTAGCGGAAAATGAGCGCGCCCGCACGCTCACGGGGGCCGATCATTGCCGATCATTTCTTCGTCGCGGTCTTCGCCGCCGCCAGGGGCTTTACCGCGCTCGCCGCGGTTTCCAGCTCCTCGACGGTCTTGCCGTCCACCTGATACAGCGACGCCTCGTTCTCACGCTTCGCCACGTAGTCGGCGCCCTGCTTCGAGAAGAGGGCCTTCTCCGTACGCTTGTTGTCTTTCGAGGCCACCGTGATGTCGATGGACGGCGCCGTGAAGCCGCTATCCACGAACTTTGCGGCACTGAGCTCCCGCAGTTTATCGATGAACGACTGGATGCTCACGGTGTCCAGCTCCTTGCCGTTGGCGAACCACTTGTCGCCCGCGCGTACAAAACCGTACGACTTCGCGCCATCGTGGATGTCGATCCTTCCTGGATCGTCGAATCCAAAATCGAATAGCTTCTTGTTGCGGAAGTCGTCCGCGGTCTTGCCCAGGCCGTCGCCGAGCTCGCTGGTGGCTTTCCAAACGCCGTCCACGACGGTCGACTTCACGTAGTAGTCGCCCGCTTTTGCTTTACGCACCTGCAACTCCTGCGTTGCCGAGCCATCGGTGACCTTCGCCGTCGCCACGGGCGCAGCGGAGGCGAAGGCCGCCACGGCCTTCTTACGGTCGTCGTCCGACCCGGACAGGTCCATCTTCGCGTCTTTCAGCTTGCGGATCAGCTCCTCCACCTGCAGGCCATCGGCGCGAAACGGACCCGGCTTCAGGATCTGCCAGTCGCCCTGATTATTCTTTCCGAACTCGACATCCTGCCCTTTGGAGACCAGCTCCACGCGTGCAAGGCTGCCCTGATCGAACGTGAGCAGCCGCTTGTCGCGCAGGTCGTTCACGCTCTTGTCGAGCGTGCCGCGGGTGTAGGAAGAGACGGTGTAGATCTTTGAATCCCCCTCGGCCTTCGCATACACCGCGCCCCCGGTTGGCGCTTCGTCTCCCATGAGCAGCGTCTTCGTTTTGCCGCCCTTCCCGGTGATCACCACCGTTTCGGCGGGTGGGGCCAAGCCGAACGGAGCCAGATCCGCGGCCTTCTGCTCCACCACGCTTTCCGCGTTCAGCGAACCGATGCTGGCAACGAGCGAGTTCATCACATTCTGGTCGGCGTCCCAGGCCTGGGGCGCGGTGATGCGCCAGCTCCCGCCGCTCTTCTCGAGCACAACATCCTGGCCATCCTTCTTCTTCAGTTCGACCCGGGTGATGTCCGACTGGAGCATGGACACAATCTTCGTTTCCGTGTCCTTCGGCGGAGCGCTTTCCTCCTTCGCCTTCTGTTTGTTCGACCAGTAAATGAGTCCGGCCAGCGCCGCGAACAGGACGGTGGCGATTAGCAATCCACGGCCGCGCATCCCGTTACCTCCTGCGCCACCAGACCATGATGCCCATCAGGATCACGATGAGCGGCAGCACAAACTGGCTCACCGAACGGATCCACATCATCTGCGAGCGGTTCACGGTGATGCGGCGGTCGTCCTGCTCTTTCGGGCGGATGGAAATCAGATCCTCGTCCGACGACAGCCAGTTCATCATGTTCAGGGCGAGGTCGCGGTTACCGTTGAAACGGAGGAAGCCGTTGGAGACCCAGGCGGAATTGCCCACCACAACGAAGCGGCCCTGCTTGTTCGGCTGACCGGTGGTGTAGGTTCCGGCGGCCGCCAGCGTGAACGGGCCGGTCTTGCTGGTCTTCGGATCGGCGCTGATCTCGGCGGGCCCCAGGTTGGTGGTGGCGAAGCTCCCCTCGGATGAAGAAAAGAGCTTGTCCACCGACGTCTTGTCCGCGTGCTTCGTATCCAGAGCGCGCGTGAGCGGGAAGGCGGTGGCCGTGCCTTTCATCGGCGCCACAATCGGATGGCTCTCGTAATTCATTACCAGCGGCACTTCCGGACCAAGTCCGGCAAGCTGGCCGATGGGGTTTTCGTCCAGTACCAGATTACTTTCCGGAGTGATGCCCCAGCTCGTCAGCAGATCGTTGAGGGGAGCGTTGTCGGCGATTTCCCGTCCGAGCACCCGCAGCGGAGGATCCAGCAGGAACAGCGCGCGCCCGCCCGCGTCCACCAGCTTCCGCAGCGCATCGATCTCCGGTTTCGCGTAATCCGTTGTCGGACCGCCCACTACTACCACGGTGCAATCGGACGGCACTTCAGCCTTTTGCAGAAGGTTGATCGATTTCGAGGCGTAGTTGTCGTGTTCCAGCACGGTCTTCAATTGCGAGAAGCCGCTGCGCTCGGAATCGTCGATCTGGTGCTCGCCGTTGCCCTGGATGAAGCAGATTGTGCGCTGGCCGCCCTTGAGAGCGCGCACGATGGCGCCGGTGATGCCTTCTTCATCGAACGTCTTGGCCTCTTCGTGTTTGGGGCCGATGTCGATGGTGGCCGTGCCGAAACTCTTGATGCCGGCGGCGCGCCACAGTTGCGGCTTGGACTGATCGACGTACTCGACGTGCACTTTTCGCGAAAGGTTCGAATAACGATCCAGCAGATCCCGGCCCGGCTGGAAATTGGTGGATTTATCCCAGTACGTGATACGCACTTCGTCCTTGAGTGCCCCCACCACCTTCGCGGTCTGATCGGAGAGCGTGAAGCGCTTGTTGGCGGTGGCGTCGTAACTCTTGTTGTACCGGTTTGCCAGGAAGTTGGCCGCCACCAACACCGCCAGAATCACCACGATGTACAACGTCGCGTAGGCGGCGTACCGAGTCTGTCTTGCCTTAATCCATGCCGATGCCATCTACGACCTCCACCGCAGCGATTCCATCGAGCGCGACGTCATGAACAGCCCGAAGAAAATCAGCGAAACATAGTAAATCGCGTCCTTCGTATCGAGGACGCCTTTAGTAAACGACTCCAGATGCTTGATCACGGAGCAATAGGCCATCACCTGCGCCCAGGTCGCCGTCTCATAACTGTTCCATTCGAGGATCCAAAGCAGCAGGCACACTCCGAAGGTGCCCGCCGCCGCGATGATCTGGTTGCGGGTGAGGGTGGAAATGAACGTTCCCACCGCCAGCAGTCCGCCCGCCTGCAACAGCAGGCCCAGGTAGCCGACAACCAGCGGCTTCCAATCCGGATTGCCGTACTTGAACAGGAACCCGAAATTGATGGCCGTGAACAGCAGGAGAGAGGCGTACATCGCCACCGCTGCGAACCACTTCCCCAGAATGATCTCGATATCTCGGATGGGCGAGGTGGCCAGCAACTCGATGGTGCCCGTTCTCTTTTCTTCTGCGAACAGCCTCATGGTGATCATCGGGATAAAGAACAGCCCGATCACGGCGGCGTTCGAGAGCAGGGGC
The DNA here is from genome assembly GCA_049510065.1 of Bryobacteraceae bacterium. Lineage (GTDB taxonomy): Bacteria > Acidobacteriota > Terriglobia > Bryobacterales > Bryobacteraceae > CAWACP01. The sequence goes on along the minus strand of JBEKZH010000026.1, from coordinate 43,737 downwards.
CGGATCACCATCTCGTTGATATTCATCGGGAAAGCCTGGCCCTGCATTTGCGATTCGACGCTGACGTAGGAGAAATAGGCTACCGAGCTCCAAAAAAAGTAGCCGAAAATCACTCCGAACATCGTCAGCAACAGGTACGCGATCGGCGAAACGAAATAGCCGTGCAGCTCTTTCTTGAAAATGATCCAGATATTTCTCATTGCGCGCCTCCGGCGGGTTCGGCGGCGGCCGTAGTCGCGTCCGCGCCGGTCAGTTCCAGGAATACTTCTTCCAACGTCATGGCCGCGGAACGCAGCTCGTTCAGGTTCCAGCCAGCCTCCACCACGGCTCGCGCCAGGTCGCCGCGGATGGGCCGCTCCTTCAGGCTCTCCACCTCGAACGTCGACAAATTGCCGTGGTGATCGCGCAGCAGCACGCGGCTCACGCCGGCCACCGCTTCCAGCCGCCGCTGGACCTCGGCGGATTCCAGAGCGCTCTCCCGGCCCTCCACCGCAATCACCACGGATTCGGCACCGCGCACCCGGTTCTGCAGGTTGCTCACCGAGTCCTTGGCCACCAGCCGGCCCTTGTTGATGATGATGGCGTGATCGCAGGTCTGCTCCACTTCGGACAGGATGTGGGTGCTGAGAATGATGGTGTGCTCGCCCGCCAGATCGCGGATGAGCTTGCGCGTTTCGATGATCTGGTTGGGGTCCAGTCCGGCCGTGGGCTCGTCCAGAATGAGCACGTCCGGATTGTGGATGATGGCCTGGGCCAGCCCGACCCTCTGGCGATAGCCCTTGGACAGCTTTCCGATCAGCTTCTTCTTCACGTCGGCGATGGCGCAGCGCCCGGCGACTTCATCCACGCGCTTCGCCAGGTCGGCGCCCTTCAGCCCCTTCAGGCTTCCGACGAAGCTGAGGTATTCGGCCACCTCCATCTCCGGATACACCGGCGGAGCTTCGGGAAGGTAGCCGATGCGCCGCTTCACTTCGAGCGGCTGATCGAGAACGTCAAATCCGGCCACGGAGGCGGTTCCGGAAGTCGGCGGAAGAAAACACGTGAGCACGCGCATGGTCGTCGTCTTCCCCGCCCCATTGGGCCCGAGGAAGCCGACGATCTGTCCTTTCTGTACCTCAAAGGAGATGTTGTCTACCGCGACGTTGCGCGCGTATCGCTTGGTGAGCCCGTTAACGTTGATCATAAGTCACAGACGTATTGCCGAAGGTTGTGTGAGATCCCACAGAGCCCCAAATTCACAATCGTAAGAATCGGTTTTGCCCTTGTCAATCGCGCCCAGGCCGGATGGCACGGCCGAGTGCCCGTCACTCTTCCGCCGCCGCAATGCCCATCACCTGAAAGCCCGCGTCGACGTACAGGACGTTGGCGGTGACCCCGCGGCCGAGGTCGCTCGCCAGAAAGACGGCTGCATCGGCTACTTCCGCCGGATCGGTGTTGCGGCGGAGAGGCGCCATGCGCGCCGAGCCCTCAAGCAACCTGGAGAAGTCCTTCACTCCCCGAGCCGACGCTGTCTTCACCGCCCCCGCGGAAATCGCGTTCACACGTATTTTAGACGGACCAAGATCGCTGGCGAGGTACCGCACAATCGCTTCCAGCGCCGCCTTGGCCACACCCATCACATTGTAGTTCGGAAACACTCGTATCGCGCCGAGGTAGCTGAGCGTCATGATGGAGCCGCCCGCGGTCATCAGCGGCGACAAGGCGCGCGCGACGGCGACTAACGAGTACGCGCTGACGTCCTGCGCCAGAGCGTAACCGGCGCGCGAGGTTTCGATGAACGGCCGCGTCAGATCCTCGCGATTGGCGAACGCGACGCTGTGGACCAGCGCATCCAGCCTGGCGCCCTCGCCCCGCAGGGTCTCGGCCAAGGCGGCAATTTCCTCGTCGCGGGTGACATCGCAGGCAATCATGCGCGCCGACCCTAACTCAGCCGCCAGGTCCTGGACCGTCAGCCTCTGCCGGTCCCCCTGGTAAGTGAGTATGATGCTCGCGCCTTCCCTGACAAACGCCTGCGCGATCGAGAACGCCAGACTCCATCGATTGGCGACGCCCAACACCAGCGCCGTCTTCCCTTCCAGCAATCCGGACATGAAAGGGATATTGTAGCGTGTGCGCCCTTCAGTAGTTCTTCACGGCTCGCTCAAAACCGGGGCCGGCTGCGGCCAGGTCCTGTGGCGTCATGGCCGGACGCACCGTGAGTGACGCGTTGAAGGCGAGGAACCACGGCTCGGCGACGCCCGGCAACTGCGACGAGTCGGTCATGTCGAAAACGATGAAACCGGTACGCATGCCGTTGTCTTCGGCAAAGTAGGCGGCTTCCGGCTTGAGGTCCGCGAGAATCTTCTGAATCGTGGGTCCCAGGCTGCCGTCGCGGACCGCGGCATTGGCCCTCTCAACCGGCATCGAGACTTTCATCATCATGCGCATCGGGGTTCGCCCCTCCCAGGGCACACCATTATACGCTGGCCGGGCCCGTTTGGATGGCGCTTTGGGCAGTCGTATTAAGCGCCGGACTGTGGTAGCATCCTCGGGAGGTCGGGAAACGTGCCCTTTCACATAGTCATCGCGGGCGATTTTGCCGGTGCCAGCCCGGAGCGCCCTTCCAGGCCCCTCGAAGTGGACCGGGACAATCTCGAAGCCGTTCTGGCGCGCGTGCGGCCGTTGATCGAGCTGCCGTTGCCTGGCGCCAATGGAGAGCCCCTCTCGCTGCGGGTGACCGCACTCGACGATTTTCATCCGGATCGGCTGTATCGGCGCCTGCCTCTGTTTGAGGCGATTCGCGCGACCGTCACGGCCGAACCAGAGCCGCCACCGGCGCCCGCTCCCGCCCCGGCGGTCCCACCCAAACCCGCCGGCGGCTTCCTCGACGACATCCTTGCCAGCACGGAAGAACGCTTCAGCGCCGCCACCGAGCCACCGCCTGCCGGTAACGATTGGGATCAGGCGCTGCACCGCATCGCCACCAGCCATGCGCAGCCGAAGCAGACTCCGCAGCAGGAACGCCGTGCCGCCGACGCGCAGAAGGCTTCCGCTCTGGTGATGCGCGCTATCCTTCATTCGCCACAGTTCCGGACCCTCGAGAACGCCTGGCGGGGCCTCGACCTCGTAGTGCGGCGTCTGGAAACGGACTCGGACTTGCGAGTCTTCCTCCTCGATGTTTCGAAGTCGCAACTTGCCGCGCGCCTGTCCAAGGCCGGCGATGACGACTGGAGCGTGGTGCTAGCCGACTACAGGTTCGGGCCGGGTGACGCCGACATCTCCATCCTCCGTAACCTCGCTCACGCAGCCGCTGGCGTTCGCGTCCCGGTGATCGCCGCCGGGCATCCGCGGCTGCTCGGCTGTGAGGGAGTCGCTGATCTGTCCGACCCGGCCGAGTGGCGTGACCTGCCCGAGGCCACGCGGAACGCCTGGGCGGCGCTGCGCCGAAGCGCCGATGCGGCCTGGATCGCCCTCGCCCTCCCGCGTCTGTTGATTCGCCTGCCCTATGGCGCCGATTCATCGCCCTGCGAGGAGTTCCCGTTCGAAGAGATGGGCGCCACCGTTATCCATGAGGATCTGGCGTGGGCGAACCCGGTCTTCGCCTGTGCCGCGCTGCTGGGCCAGTCCTGGATGGACTACGGTGAAGCCGACGCAGCGCACGACCTGGACGGCATGCTCTCCTACTCCTGGCGCGAGGGCGGCGAAGCGCGGTTTCAGCCCGTCGGCGAAGCGTTGCTCACGGACCGGGCGGTGGAAGCGATCCTCGACCGCGGTCTGATTCCGCTCATGTCCTCGAAGTACGGAAATGAGGTTCGGGTTCCGCGTTTCCAGTCGGTGGCGGATCCGCCGGTACCGCTGGAGTTTCCCGCGGAGTAATGTAGTGCCCCACAATTTACACCGAAACACTGATGCGTGGCTCGTGGCGGACCGGGAACTTCACCGAATTTGCGATAAAGCAGTAGCGGTGCGCTTCCTCGTGCAGGGACAGCGCTGTGCCGGCGTCGGAGCCGGCGGTAATGGTGACGGCGGGACGACGTGTGACCTCGGTGAAAACGCCGCCCCCATCGGCGGTCTCCTCCATCAGCCCGAACGCGTCGCCGGCGTAGTCAACCACCACCACGCCATTCACCGCGCACAGGTGCAGGTACGAGAGCATGGGGCAGGCGGAAAGGCTGGACACCAGCAGGTCTTCCGGGTTGTATCGCGCCGGGTCTCCTCGAAACGCCGGATCGGACGACGCGAGCACGACGGGTTTCCCTGCCGCGGACACCTCGTGGTTGCGCAGGTAGCTTGTGTAGCCGCTGGTTCCCTGCCCCAGATTGCCGGTCCACGCCACGTGGATCTCGTAGCGGTGCTGCTTCATCTACACCGCGTCCAGATCCTGGTCGTCGCCGGCATCTTCTCCTCCACCGAGGAAACTGTCGCCACCGGCATCGCCGCCGCCCCCTCCCGATCCAGCACCCGAATCCGAGCCCGCCGCCGGAGCTGCCGCTGGCTCGTCTGGCGGAGCGGTGCCTCCGGGACCGCCGAAATCTCCCATATCGCTGAGTTGTGGCACCTTGCCCAGATCGGGGTCCGGGAAGGACGGATTACTGGGACTCGCCGGTTCCGCGGGAGAGGATGCGCCGCCGCTGTTGATGAGCACCATAGCGCCGGTGATGCCGATTTCCATCGGATTCAGGTCGATCGCCGAGCCGCCGCAGCTCAGGCACAACTCCTCGTCGGCTTCAATCAGAATGCGGCTGGCCTTGATGTGGAGTTCACCGGTCACCGAGAGGTGCACATCGCCGTTGATCTTCACCTGCTCATCGCCGGTGACCGTAGCATTCGAATCGCCTTCTACCAGGCGGACCCAACTACCCTGCACCTTTTGCTTGTAATCCCCGCCAATAATCAGTTGATAATCGCCCTGCACCTTGATGGAAATGTTGCCGTCGACGCCCTGGTTGTAGTCGTTCTTGACGTGCGACTTGCTGTCGTTCTCGACGTCTTCCACCTGATCGTTCTTGACCCGCAGAAAGCGGTCGTGCCGGATCTCCTCGAGTTCGTCGTGCTTCACCAGTTCGGCCTTGTTGTACTCGGCCTGAACGGAAAAAAGCTCGCTTCCTTTGGTGTCGTCGAAGTGGATCTCGTTAAAATTGTCGTGCCCGCCCTGTTTGGTGCTGCGCGAGCGGATACCGCTGTGGTTCTTCTTGTCCGGGAGCTTATAGGGCGGCATATTGTCGCCGTTGTAGACCCGGCCGATGATCATGGGCCGATCGGGATCGCCTTCCATGAAGTCGACGATCACCTCCTGCCCGATGCGCGGAATCCACATGTAGCCCCAGTTCGCCCCGGCCCACTGTTGCGCAACGCGCATCCAGCAGGAACAGTTGGCTTCGTCGGTACTGCGATCCCAGTGGAACTTCACCTTCACGCGGCCAAACGCGTCGGTATAGATCTCCTCGCCCTCGGGACCCACCACTCTCGCGGTCTGTGCACCCATCATCTGCGAAACCGTTGTTTTTCGCTCCGGGCGGTAAGGAACGGAATACGGTATGGCTCGGAAGGTGTTCTCGTAAGTACCCGGCCCTTTGTCCGTGTCGCCAATGAAGGTGGCTTCCTCGCCGCTGAGCGTCAGCGAGGTGATCAGCCAGGTGATGTTTTGATCGCGCCGGTCGTGGCTGTACAGATCGAATCGGAAGCCGGCGTACATGGAGCGGCAGTTGCTCTTCCCGTTGACGATGGCGTGAGGCGTCTCCTCCTCCTCAATTCGCATTTTCGTCCATTCCTCGCCGTCCTTCGGAATCTCGTAGGAGCCCGGATAGTCGTACACCTCGTACTTGTCGTTGCCGCCCTGCTTAATGCGCGAGGGCGCCTCCGCCTCCAGAGTGCGGGTGGGGTGTTTGAAATTGTAGTCGCGCTGCGTGTACTTGCCGGGCTTGAACTCGTTGTGGAACTTCCAGTCGAGGATGCTGTCTTCCGGGCTTTTGTATCCGCGGCCGAACGAATGTTCGTATTTCATGCGCGACTGGTAGGGGCAGGGTTTGTGAGCGGACGGCGTATCCGCCATCACCAGCACATGACGATCCTGCTCGTGACGGAAAAAGAAGAAAATGCCCTCAATTTCCATCAATCTCTTCACGAAATCGCAGGCGTGCTCGCGATATTGCGTGCAATAGGACCACGGCGTGCGTTCCAGCGTGGTCTGGTCTTCCCAATCCTTCCCGCTCTGGAAGCCGTACCTCTGAAACGTGTCTTTGATGACCGCCAGCGCCTCCATGTCCTGGTAGATCCTGCAGTCCCAGGCCTGCGTGAGCAGCCAGAGCCAGGGCACCACCTCCGCCTTGTAGCAGGCCAGGCGCCCTTCCGCCGAATAAAGGGAAAATTTACTGACAATTCCGTTCAGATAACGGAACGTTTCGTTATCCGATTGCCGGATGCCCAGCGTGACCGGCTTGCCCACCAACTGATCGAAATCGATGTCGAAGTCGTCGGAGACCAGGTCCAGGTCGTAGTGGAACAGCTCGGAGATGTGCTCCGTGCCGCTCATCCGTTTCACCAGCAACACGTCCTCGCCCAGCGGCGTGTCCAGGTGGTAGAGACGATCGGTCTGTTCAAGCAGAGGCATAACGCGTAGTTCAGGAATAGACGAAGCCACCGTCCACCATCACGCCCACGCGCACGTCCGCGGCGGGCTCCCCGGCGGCCATGCGCCCCAGCATTTGCCGGGAGACCTCCGGGAGCAGCGTGTTGGTGAGGATGCTGTCAATGTTGCGCGCGCCGCTTTCGATCTCCGTGCAGCGCTTCGCGATTTCGTCAAGAACCGCCTCGTCCCACAGCAGGTGCACCTTATGGTTCTCCAGGATGCGCCGGCGAATGCGATCCAGCTTCAGCACGATGATCTTCCTCAGAACCTCATCCCGCACGGGGAAGAACGGAACAATCACCAGGCGCCCGAGAAAAGCGGGCTTGAAGATCTTATCCAGCTCCGGCTTGAGCGCCTTCACCAGCCCTTCCGGACCGGGCATGGTTTCCGGGTCGCCGGTCAGCTTCATCAGAGTATCGGTGCCCGCGTTGGAGGTCAGGATCAGGATGGTGTTCTTGAAGTCGATTTCGCGGCCTTCGCCGTCCTCCATCATGCCCTTGTCGAACACCTGATAAAACAGCTCGAGCACGTCGGGATGGGCCTTCTCCACTTCGTCGAGAAGCACCACCGTGTACGGTCTGCGGCGCACCGCTTCGGTGAGCACGCCGCCCTCGCCGTAACCGACGTAGCCGGGAGGCGAGCCCTTGAGCGTGGATACGGTGTGCGCCTCCTGGAACTCCGACATGTTGATGGTGACCATGTTCTTTTCGCCGCCGTACAGGAGGTCGGAGAGGGCCAGCGCGGTTTCGGTTTTGCCCACGCCGCTGGGCCCCACCAGCATGAACACGCCGATGGGACGGTTCGGATCGTCCAGCCGGGCCTTGGAAGTGACAATGCGGCGCGCGATGGACTCCAGCGCGTGCGTCTGGCCGATCACGCGCTTCTCCAGATACGCGGCCAGCTCGAGGACGGCGGCGATCTCGTCCTTCACCATCTTGCCGACGGGGATGCCGGTCCACGCCGCCACCACTTCGGCCACAATCTGCTCATCCACGCAGACGCGCATCAACGGGGTTTCGCCCTGCAGAGCCGCCAGTTCGGCATTGAGCTTTTCGAGCTCCGCGCGCAGTGCCGCCGGATCGGCCTTTGGAGTCGCCACCGGCGCCGCTGCGGCTGCGGCATCGGCCACGGCCACGGCCACGGGCTGTGCGCTGCCGGCCGTCTCAGCCGCCATGGGCTTGATTCCTGCCGCCTCCTCGAGCGCCCCGCGCAGCTCGCGCAGGCGCGTCACAATCAGCTTCTCCTTCTCCCAGCGCTCCCGCAGGCTGGCGAGCGAAGCTTCCACCTGCACCTTCTGCTCGGCGATCTGCCCGAGCCGCTCGCTGTGGTTGGCCCCGGCCGCCGCCTCCCGCGTGAGAATCCGCTCCTGCACGTTGAGGTCGTCCATCTGCCGTGTGGCGTCTTCGATGGCCGGCGGCGTCGCACTCTGGCCCAGGGCCAGGCGCGCGCAAGCGGTGTCCAGCACACTCACCGCCTTGTCGGGAAGCTGGCGGCCGGCGAGGTAACGGTGGGAAAGACGCACCGCCGCTCCCAGACCGTCATCCAGAATACGCACGTTGTGGTGCTTCTCCAGCGACGGCACAATGCCGCGCAGCATCACCATGCACTGGACCTCGCCAGGCTCTTCCACCTTCACCACCTGGAAACGGCGCGCCAGCGCGGCGTCCTTCTCGAAGTAGCGCTTGTACTCGGACCATGTCGTCGCGGCGATGGTTCGCAATTCCCCGCGCGCCAGCGCCGGCTTCAACAGATTCGCCGCGTCCCCCTGCCCCGCCTGGCCACCCGCGCCGATCATGGTGTGCGCCTCGTCGATAAACAGGATGATGGGGATGGGCGATGACTTCACCTCTTCGATCAGGCCCTTCAACCGGTTCTCGAATTCGCCCTTCACGCCCGCGCCCGCCTGCAGCAGCGCCAAGTCGAGCGTGCGCACAATCACGTTGCGCAACGGCGGCGGCACGTCGCCACTGGACACGCGCAACGCAAAGCCCTCCACCACGGCGGTCTTGCCCACGCCCGCTTCCCCGGTAAGAATGGGGTTGTTCTGCCGGCGGCGCATCAGGATGTCGATGATCTGCCGGATCTCGGAATCGCGGCCCAGCACCGGGTCAACCTTCCCCGCCTTCGCGTTCGCAGTGAGGTCGATGGTGAACTGGTTGAGATTGGGAGTCTTGCCGCCCGCCTTGATCCCGGCCTGTGGAGCACCCTCGGCGGCGGCGCCGCCGGCCGCCTCGCCTTCGCTGGATGCCGCCACGATGCTGGCAAACTCGGCTTGCAGCACCGAGCCCTGGATCTTCGCGAACTCGGGACTCACGTCGGTGATCGTCCGCGCCAGCTCGGGCTGGGTGGCCAGCGCCAGAATCGCCAGGCCGCTGCGGATCTCCGTCGCGCCCATTTCGATGCTGCCGGTGGTCCACGCGTCGGTGAACATCCGCACCAGCGACGGGCTCAGGCTGGGAGTGCGCGCATTGCCCGTGCGCAGGCGGTCCAGACTGCGGGTCAGCTCGGCCGAGAGCCGCGAGGTGTCCACCCCGAAACGCTCGTAGATGCGCGTGCTGTCGGCGCCGGTTTCGTCGAGCAGCTTGAGCAGGAAATGCTCCATCTCGACGTCATAGTGCGTCCGTGTGACGCACAGGCCCGCGGCGGCTTCCAGCGCCTTGCGGGTGGTGTCATTCAGCTTTCCGATCAGGGATTTCAGACTGAGACTCATGGGTCAGGCAACCCTCCATAATTCGAGTACGGTATCGTCCGGATCGCGGTCCAGCATCCTGGTGCGCCCCCAGGTGAGCCAGCCCAGCCGCGGAGCGGTATCGCCACCGGCCCCCAGCTCGCAGGGCGGCGCGTCCTCCCGGCGCAGCACAAGCTGAACTTCGAAATCGAGGTTATCTCGGGAAAAGAACCGCGTCAATGCCCGCAGCGGCTGGTGCGCCGTCCCGGTGGGCAGAAAATCAAGGTACCGCCGCACGTCCAGCGGGCCGAGACGAACGCGAACCACCGACTGCTGGTCCCACACTTCGTCGCCCGCCACCACGCCGACGCCCAGCAGCGAAGAGATGCGCGGCGGCGATTCCTCGTCCAGCGAACACTGCGTCTCCACATCAAGCTGGCGCCAGACGCCGCGAAACTGCCGCACTTCCACGGGCACGTCGAAGTAGTCCACCAGAATGTTCCGCAGCGCCTCGGCCGACCGGGGTTGTTGCGCCAGCAGGCCCGTGTAGAACACCAGAGACTGGTCCGCCACCGCCTGCCGGCCTTCCAGACCCGGCGTGCCCAGCCCGATGAAATCGAGCATGTATTGCGTCAGCCGGTCGCGCTCGCCGCGCTCGTAGGGAACGCCGAAGCGATACTTCTCCCAGGCGCGATAGAACAGCGACACCATGCGGTGGTTGAAGATGTCCAGGAAATCGCGCAACGTGCGGTCTCCGGCGCGAACCCGCTCGCGGATGTACTGAGTGTAGTGCACCGGCAGAACGCCCAGCGGCCCGAACAGCCCCAGGAAGTTCACGCACATGAGCGGCGGAGCCTCAAAGCGCTTTTCGAGCGATTGAATCTCGCTCGCCGGGAAGGACACGGAGGCATGCGCGGTGAAGCGGACCGCTTCCTCGGCCGGATCGCCGAAGTTCCCCGGCGTGTGCCGCTCCGGCGCCAGAAGTTTCATCAGCCGCACGGCCTGGAAGAAGGCGAAAGACCACGGCTCGTCGAACATGCGCCGCTCCAGCGCCTCCCGCAGCGGGGCATCCCTCACTGGTTCTGGCGCAGGCGGGGCGGCTATCGCGGTAGTCTCTTCCGGGGCCACGGGTGTCATAGCAGGATACTCTGTCCGGCCCGCGGCTGCCACTGCCGGATGATTTCCTTCCGCTGGCCGCTCTTCGCCACAAGCTGGCTGAAGCTGTTCATGGAGACGTACTGGCCGAGGAAATACTCCATCACGCTGGCAAACAGAAACGCACCGCCGCCGACATACTGTTCCTCGTCGAGTTCCATCTCCACGCGCGTGCCCTTGACGAAGCTGATGCCCGTGTCCGACACCACGCGCGCCAGGTGACGTTTGCTGCTCACTTTGGTGATGCCGGCAATTTGCCGCTCCAGCCACGGCGAGCCGGAGAATTCATACAACCGCAGAATCTCCTGCAATGCGTCACGGCCCTCGTCCACCAGCGACAGGTAGTTCAGAGAAAGATGGGAAATCAGGCGCCACAGCGCGCTGCGGCCCAGCGGTGGCGGCACCGACTGCGTTGGCTTGCGCAAGGCCACAATCTGGCGCACGGGCGCGTCGCCTTCCAGATCGAAGTCGCCACGCTCGTTTCCCAGCGGCAGGCGCGAGGGCAGGTCGCCGTTGGTGCAGGTACAGTGCAGGGTCAGCGTCTCAAACTCGGCGCGCACGGGGTTTCCGCCTACGTCCACCAGCGACAGCCACACCGGCGAAGTCCCGGCCAGCTTCCCTTCCAACTCGCGTCTGGATATGTGCCAGAATACCTGATCTTTCGTACGCGCATGCCCATGGCGGAACGAATAAAACGGCTCGTAGGGGACCGGATCGTGAGACCGCGGACTGGCGGCCGAAACCGAATCCACGGAGAACACGTCCACCGAGTCGCGGCGGCGAACATCGGCGATCACCGGGTACTCGTAGCGGGTCTGCTCGTGCAGGATGGGCTCGGCGGTCTGCGGAAACAGGTTCACGATGGGCGAGCAGCCCAGCCGGAAGATGCCTGGCACGATGCCGGTCTGCAACACCTGCTCCTGTTCCGGCCGGGGCAGCGACGAGATCAGGATGAGCACCTCCACGGTGTTACCGAAGCCGCGCGCCGTCAGCATGTCCAGCCCGTTGAAGTCCATGAACAGGAACTTCTCGGGAAACGCGAAGTACTCCTGCAGCAGCCGGTAGCCGGAGAAGGAGCGCCGCGGATAGGGCAGCATGCTCTCGTCCTCGGCGAATCCCACCGGGCGCAGAGCGCTGCCCGGCAGCGTGATGGTCTTCTGCCGCCCTTTCACCGACGGGTCCCTCAGCAGCACCCCGGAGCAGTTGTTACAGAGCAGCTCGTAGAGCGGATACACCAGGTTCGGTTCGCTGTAGAGGTAGAAACGCAACGATGGCACGCGCAGCTCGTTGAAGGTGACGCCCGGATTGCACTTCAGCAGCAGCCGGATCGCCGCCACCGCTTCGGTGCCCTTCAATGGTGGGTCCAGACGGTCCGGCGTGCGCCACTGCGCTTCGGCGATCCCCACGGGCCAGATCACGGTCTCGTAGCAGCTACGGAACTTGCACGTCACGCCGCTGGTGGGCCGCGTATACAGCACGGCGCCGCGCGGCACGCGGATGGCCGAGCTGACCTTCCCGGCCTTCGGGTCGCTGCGGAACTCGGCGATGGACATGGCCGGGACGGGCCGCAGGTAGTGCGGATAGACAAGGTTGAGGAGCGCCTGGGTGATCTCCGGAAACTCGTCGTCGATCTTCAGATGAAGGCGGGCGGCGAGGAACGAGAACGCCTCGATGATGCGCTCCACATGCGGATCGTCGCAGCGCGTGGGCTCCAGCGCGAGACGCGACGCTACCTTGGGATAGCGTTCGGCGAAATCGGCGCCCATCTGGCGCAGGAATCCCAGTTCGCGCTCGTAGTAGTACAGCAGTTCATCGCGCACTGTTTTCTTGTCCCACCTGGTATTGGCCGTTCACCGGATCGAAAACCGTGTCGAAGACGATGCGCTCCGGCGCGGGGTCGCCGCGCAGCAGCCCTTCAATTTGAAACCGCAGAACGCGCGTCGTGTTGGTGACGGGTAGCATGGTCACCACCACGCTCAGCAGCCGCGGCTCAAATATGCCGATGGCCGATTCCATGATCTGCAGCAGCTCCTGCTGGTCCCGCTCCGACTGCGATGAGAATGACGTGAGATCGGGCAGACCGTACGAGAAGAGCGACCAGGGCAGTTCCTTCGCGTACTCGGGCACCGGCACGATCATCCGCCGCGTATTCAACAGCCATTCCAGGTCGCGCCGCAGCGATGCCCTGAGCTGACGCAACGACTGCGCGCGTCCGGGACCGACCTCGTGCTGGTTGTTGGGCTCGGTATCGGTAAGCCGGTCCAGCACCGATTCAAGAAGCCCGCCCTGACGGTCCTTTTTCGCCATGGTTCGCCGTTACCGTTCCAACTCCAGCGCCCGCTTCGGATCCAGACGGCAGATATCCGCGTACACCCGCTGCCGCTCTTCGGCGGGCGCATTCATCCGGCCGAGGCAGCGGTAGAACAACGATAGCGTATGCGCGATCATGGCCGGCGATTCCCACGCCTCCAGCCGGCGCTCGGCGATCTCGCCGGCCAGTTCGCGAAGAATCGGAAACGCCACGGCCTCGTGCCCGGACGCCATGCAGACCATGGCGAGCTGGGTTTTTCGCTGGAAGCGGGAACGGCCGGTGTTTTCCTGGGTGAGCCGCTGCGACACCAGCTCCACGGCATCGTTGGTGCGCCCCGTGCGGATGGCCTCTTGAATCAACTCCTCGTCATCCGGGACCGCGGGATCGCCATTGGCGTGCGCCGGCTCGGCGGGCGGCGCTCCGAAGTGCGCGGAGGGCGACTCCGGTTCCTCCGCGGGTGGCGGCGGTGGAGGCGGTGGAGGCGGCTGGAACATCTCGCGGGTCTGTGCGTTGGCGGCCTGGGTGTCGTCGTTCAGCGAGGCTTCCAGCAACTGCGGATAGTCGGCCAGCAGCGCCCTGATCTCGGAGCGAATCGCGCGGGCAACGGCATCGTACCCCAGCGAGTCGCAGGCCCCCAGCACAAAGCGTTGCAGATCGAGCCAGGCCCGTCCGCTCGGCGTCGCCATCACCTCTTCGCCCGCCTCAAGGAGCTGTTGGTTTTCGCCCTCCTGCGACAGCCTTTTGATGTTCTGGCGCATCTCGGTGGGCGGGGCTTCCAGCATCCTCCAGTCAAGCTCGTACGGATTGGCGCGCAGCTCGCCCCAGCGCAAGGCGCGCAGCAGGAGAAACGGCACCGGACTTCGGGCGTCCTGACTCCGCAGCCACCGCGCCACCGCGGCCACGCGCCGGGCCGCATCCTCCGCATTCTCGGGTTCGGCGGTCAGGGCGGCTTTCGCGCGCAGAGCTCGGGCCGGAGCGGCGCTCTGCGACTCAGCTTCCGCCGGGATGGGAGCCGCTTCCTCTTCCGCGGGCTCTTCCTCGGTGCCCTGCGCCTGAATCGGACCGCCCTTCTTCAGCAGAAGGATGCGCACGGTGTTGCCGATTTCCTCCAGCGTGTCCCGCAGGGTCAGGAAACTCGGCGCGTCGTCGCCAAACTTCTCCGTGGAAAGCTCGTCCAGCGCGGCGAGCGATTCCCGCGCCTGCTGAATCTGGTTCGCCAGGTCGTCGTAGTACTCGCGCGACATCGCCTCAAAGGCGGTGTTCCATTCTTCCGGAGTCAGCTTGCCGTCCGCGATAGCCGCTCGGCGGATCTGCTGCTTGTTCTCGTCGTAGCCGATGTCCTGCTCGGCGGGGACCGACAGGGATTCCTTGTAGCGGAACCAGTCGTGCCCCTCGCGCGTCAGTGCCACCTTGCGCAGGGGCAGGGGCAACTGCGTGGCCACCCAGTTGAGCGGCGTGGCGCGCATTTCCAGATCGCCGTCTTCGATCTCGGGATAAACCGTGTCCCAGAAGAAGGTGAGCAGGCCGTGCAGCAGAACCAGTCCCTGCTTCAACCCGGCGAAGCCCTCGCGATGGATGGCCGCCTCGGTGAGCCAGGCGGCAATCTGCAGGTCTTTGGATTTCTTCGCCAGTAAGTCGGAGGCAAGCTTCACCACCAGGGGCCAGTCGGCGGTCTTTACCTGGTACTGCCAGACGCCCTGCTCGGCGCCGTCTTCCTCGCGGCGCGCCTCTTTGAGCTGGTCGTACGCAGGCGCGTAGCGAAGGTTGGCGCCGCTGGGGTTATCGCCCGGGATCGGATTGAGAAGATCTTCGCGAAACGGCATCAGATCAGGTGGCTGCCGCCGCGCCGTCTTCCGTTGAGGCGCCGGTGTCGAACGTCAGGCGGCGAATCTGAAGCAGCGGAATCTCCTCGTCGTCGACGATCAGCACCTTCTGGCCAAGCGGGATAGCGCCCTCAGCCGACTCCTCCCATATGGTGCTGCGCCCCAGCCGCACCGCGTCGTCCGGGCTTTTTGCCGAGAGCGGGCACATGGCCGGCAACAGCACTTCGCCGAGATCCTTGTCCTCGAAGGCGGGCCCGGTGCGCACCACGGCGGGCGTCCAGATAAGATCGCGCAGACGGCGAGGCTGCGGGATCTCGATGCTCTCGATGTGCACGAAGGGGATCCACATGTAGGCGCCGGCGGCAAACACTTCCAGCTTCGGACCGATGCGCGGGTCGGCGTCCGAGATCCATTCAAAATGGCGATCGTCGATGCTGCCGGAGACCGTCTCCGCCTCGGCGGATTCGGGAAACGTCCGGCTCTCGAACATCCCCTGACGCGTGCGCTCGGCCGCCATGGCGCCGCGGTAGAGCAGCGTTCCGAGCTCGGCGTTCTTGTTGCCCGATTGCGCCAGAACGTCAAGCTGCTTCTCGGCGCGATCGTACGCTCCGGCGAAGCAGAGGAGCTCGAACAGGAAAGTGCGGTGACGATCGTTGCCGGGATCGTTCTTCAATTCCGCGACCAGCGCCTGGATGGCGTCTTCCAGCCTCCCGGCGTGAAACAATTCCTTGGCGTTCATGGAAGCCCTCCGAGGCGCATCGGGCCGGGTTCGATACGAAGGCTCGCATCCACCCGGCCCGGTTCGCGGCGAAACTGGTCAAATACGGTCCTGAGCGACCGCTGCTAACTGGTCATGCTGGTCTTCAGGTCGTAGCCGGCCGACAACGTACCCAGAGACTTGCCCTGATCCTGCGGCGTGTACTCGTACCGGATCTTGGCGAAGTTGAACGAAATATGCTCGGCCGGCAGACCCGAATCGCCGGCGCTTCCGGAAGTCTGGTACGACGAGATGATCAGGTCGGTGAACAGCACTTTGAGATACACGGTAAGTCCGCCGCCGGTTTGACCGGTACGGAGCGCGATGAGCGTGGCGTTTGGAATATGGTCGCCGGTGGCGCAGGCCTGCAAGAGTTTCGGA
This sequence comes from Bryobacteraceae bacterium, assembly GCA_049510065.1. GTDB lineage: Bacteria > Acidobacteriota > Terriglobia > Bryobacterales > Bryobacteraceae > CAWACP01. The sequence goes on along the minus strand of JBEKZH010000026.1, from coordinate 28,035 downwards.
CTGGAGATGTCCGCGTGCTTGGTGAAGGTGAAGTCCTGCACCGACACTTTACCGGCGGTTCGTCCCGTGCCCGCCTGCATCACACCGCTCTGGCTCTGGCCAAAGCTCCAGCCGTCGATTTCGATTTTGTCCCGGTACATGGAGTCCTGGGACTCGCCCGGAATTCCCGCCATGTCCAAATAAAAGCTGACTGCCATACAGTATTCTCCTCTTTACTCTCCGACATTTCCCGACTACGCCGGGGCGCCCGAACTGATCGGCGGCGCATCAGCGACCTGCGCGATTTTCACATTCTTCTCGGCGTCGTAGCCGCCCTGGATGGGCCCCTGCGCCACGCCCTTGCTGAGTTGCTTATACGTCATCACGAGGGAGCCGTAGCTGAAGGAGATGCTCTCGTAAGGCCACCCGTCGGCTCCGGTGCCGCTGATGTCGTATGAGGAGATGACCAGGTCTCCGAAATCGACAAACAGGAAATCCACGGGCACTCCGCCTTCGGAACCCGCGCGCCGGGCCGTGAACCTGGCCCACTTGATGTGTTTGCCGTTGGAGCAAAACTGCATCAGCTTCGGACTCGAGATGTCCATGCGTTTCGAGAACCGGAAGTCCTGCAGACTCACCTTGCCGGAAGCCGACCCGGTCGCGGTGGCGGAAACACCAGACTGCGATTCGCCAAAGGACCAGTTGTCCATCTCGAGTTCCTTGCTGTGGCCGGTTTGCTGGCTCTCGCCATCGACTCCGTCAATTTTCAGGAAATAATCATTAGCCATTCATGTTCCTCCGTTGTTTAGTTCATGCAGGACCGCCCGTCAGGCAGACGCCGGATCGCGCCGTCCGCTCACCGTGCGGGCCCGCCTCCGATTGCTACTAACGCGCCGATTTTGGCAGTTCCGCCACCAGACGCAATGACACGGACAGCTCATCGAGTTGGAAGTGCGGCCGCAGGAACGCGATAGCCCGATATACGCCGGGCTTTCCGGGCACTTCCATCACATCCACCCTGGCCTCGCGCAGCGGGAACTGCGCTTTGGTCGCCGGCGACGCGGTGTCGTCCGGGGTCACGTAATTCATAATCCAGCGATTGAGAAACGCCTGGCAATCCGTACGCGACATGAAGCTCCCAATCTTGTCGCGCATCATCGACTTCAGGTAGTGCGCGAAGCGGGAAACGGCGAGCATGTACGGAATCTGCGTGGAGAGGCGCGCATTGGCGTTGGCCGCCTCCTGATCGTACAGCTTCGGTTTCTGACAGGACTGAATGCTGAAGAACGCCGCGTAGTCGGTGCCCTTGCAGTGCACCAGCGGCGCGAAGCCCATATCGGCCAGCTCCTTCTCGCGGCGGTCCGTGATGATGGTCTCGGTGGGGCACTTGATGGTCGTGTCGCCCTCGTCCGTTTGGAAGACGTGCACCGGCAGAGCGTCCACCAGGCCGCCGCCCTCCACGCCGCGAATTGCCGCGCACCAGCCGTAGCGGGCAAAAGCGTTGGTAATGCGCGCGCCCAGCGCCCAGGCCGCGTTGGCCCAGAGATACTTCGAGTGGTCGGCGCCGTCCACGGCTTCTTCGTAACGGAACGTGTCAATCGGCTTGGTCGCTTCGCCGTAGGGCAGACGCATCAGCACGCGGGGCATGGTGAGGGCCACGTACCGCGAATCCTCGGTCATGCGGAAACCCTTCCAGCGCGCGTACTCGGTGGTGTCGAAGATCTTGCCCAGGTCGCGCGGAGCGTCCAATTGCGTGAAGCTCTCCAGGTTCATCATGTCCGGCGAGGCGGCGGCAAGAAACGGAGCATGCGCCGCCGCGGCAACCTGCGAGACCTTTTCCAGCAGCTCAACGTCTTCCGGATGGCGGCCGAAGTAGTAGTCCCCGATAAGAGCTCCAAAAGGCTCGCCGCCGAAGACGCCAAACTCCTCCTCGTAGACCTTCTTGAACATCGTGCTCTGATCGAATTCCGGCACCCGCTGCAGATCCCGCAGCAGTTCCTTTTTCTTGACGTTCAGAATCTTGATCTTCAGTTGCGAGCTGGTCTCGGTCTGGTCCAGCAGGTAGCGCAACCCGCGCCACGTCGATTCCAGTTGCTGGAACGTCGGGTGGTGCATGATCTCGTTGAGCTGCAACGAGAGCAGATGATCGATCTGCGAGATGCGCGTGTTGATCATCGCCTCGACGTCCGGCGAAACGGTCATTTCGCCCTGCAGCACCTGCTCCACGAACTCCGAAACCAGGTGCTTTCCGTGGGCGCGCATCGACTCGTCGCGAACCAGCCGGCCCTGCTCGACGATCTGGTCGAGGAGAGTCTTTTCCTGAACAACCGCCGCCGCCGGAGCGGCCTGCGCCTGGGGCGCCGCGGCGCTCTTCGCCTTAGTCGTGGCCATTACCGCCTCCTCCCTGCTCGGGGTTCACCGCCTTCATCTCGCCGCGGATCTGCTGCATCTTGTCCGCGTTCCCCATCACGTCCTGGAGCAACCGCTCCAGTTTCTCATTGCCCTGCAGGCTGCCACGAAGGTCGGAAAGACGGGTTCGGAGCTCCAGCAGCTCACGCAGCGGCTTCACCTGGCGGGCGACCTGCTCCGGCTCGAAGTCCTCCATGCTCTTGAAGGAGATATCGATGCCCAGTTTGCCGGCGTTGGGGTCGTCGGTCAGCCTGTTCTCTACCGAGTAGGCCACCCGCGGCCGCATGCTGGCCAGAACGGAGTCGAAGTTGTCCGGAGTGACATCCACGAAGCGCCGTTCCTTCAGGCGCGGAAGGGGGTCTTCGGGCATGCTGCTGAAGTCGCCCAACACTCCCATTACGAACGGGATCTCCTTGATTTCAATGGCGTCACCGATCTCGACGTCGTAGGTGACATGGACGCGGGGCGGCCGCACGCGTTCCAGTTTCTTGTGTACGCTCTCTCGGGCCAAGGTGTTCCTCCTCCACCGGCAGCGAGCGCTGCCGAACGTGGATCATTATCTTTCGGATCTGCTCGCGAAGTCAAGCCAAATCACGGGATTTTCGTCGGTTGCCTTACTTTTGAGGGCGGTCAAAACCCGCTCGGCAGAATCCAGAAGCTCTCCGCCCATTTGCCGCCCGGCGGGATCGTCTGCAACTGCGGATACAGACCGCGCTCGGCCAGGTTGAAGGCGTTGGTGACGCCCGACATCGGCTCAAAGCAGATGAAGTCGCGACCCAGCGGAGCGTACACCACGGCCACCGGGTACTTCGGGCCAAATCGAACCGCGATCCGCTGCTTGCGGCCCCGCACCGCGAAGTGGTCCGACGCGTCCACACCGGAGAAGACCGTGTCGAACGCGCGATTCTTCAGAGGCGTCAGATCGGACAGGCCGGCCGGTTCCCGGGCGCCGGTGGGGATCAACCGGTCGTCCACCGCCACCACCTCGCGCGCCGGAATATGAACCGACCATTCGTCGCGGGGCGCGTCGGTGAGGGTGAAATACGGATGGAACGCCACCGACAGGGGCATCGCGACCGCCGCGCGGTTGGTAACCACCAGACGAATCTCAAGCGCGCCCTCCTCCAGACGGTGAGTAATCTCGATTACATGAGCGAATGGGAACTGCGCCATGTAGTCGGGATGGCGCCAGAATTCCAGCCGGCTGGTGAGGTAAGCTCCGAACTCCGTGGCTTCAAGGGCAACCACCTCCCAGCGGTCCGAATACTGCAAAAGACCGTGAATGGGAAGGCCGTTGCCGTCGCGATGCACGTTGTTCAGTTCCGCGTTGAGCAGGTACTTCCGGCCGTTCGCCCAGAAGCCGTCGCCGTCGAGGCGGTTGGCCCAGGGCGCGAGGAACGGATTGCCCAGATGGACGGGCCGGGCTCTGAAGTCGGCGAGGCTCCGGTACGGCGTCCAGAAGATGTTGGTCCCGTTGACCTTCATCTCGAAGGCGTTGTTTCCGATGGTGGGCGCAATGGACACCTGGGTGTTATGCCGGGCGTCGGTGAGGCGCACGACCTCCACTCCATCGAGGGAGACGCGCGCAGCGGAGTAGCTCGGGGCTTCGCTCATGGTCTGCTCTGATTGGACCAGAATTCGTAGCGCAACTGCAGGCGTACCGATCGGGGTTCCCGAGGGTACCCGGGTGACGCGTCCGCGGGGAGGGTTCGTCCTCTGGGTGGAACTGCCGCACGGCGTCGACTCGCTGGAGCTGCTGGATCGCGCGCTGGCGGAAGGGATCAGCATCAGCCCGGGCCCCATGTTCTCGGCGCGGCAGCGCTTTCGGAACTACATTCGATTGAATTGCGGGTATCCGTGGTTACCGCGCCTGGACCAGGCGATTCGCACGCTCGGCCGGCTGGCGGCGGGCTGAGGGAAGGTGTGAAGTGCGTCAAGTATTCGCCCAACCGCTCCGTGACCGTCGCGGCTCGGTCCCGATGTCCCTGGTTTGCAGGATGTTACCGAGCCACGAGGGTAACCGAGTGGATACCCCGAATCGCAGCTCAGCACGCGGTCACTGGGCGTCGTTCTCGCGCAGGTCGAGGTTGGTGTACTTCTGGCAACAACGGCAATTGCCGGGCGTCCAGGTGCGGATGTAGCAGACGTCGCACCAGTAGGTGATGAAGAGCCGCTTTCCGTCTTTGTGCACGAACATGGCGCGCTCGTGGATGGGGTCGATGAGGAAACGGTTCGCCGCGGTGAAGTGGCCGAGCGCCTCGAAATCCATGCCGCGCAGCCGCTCGTCGTTCAGAACGGCGCGAGTGCTGTCGTCCCCATCCAGCAGGATAGTTTTGCCGTCTGGTGTTGTGAGCACCGCCGACTGAGTGAGCGTGCCTCGAACTGATTCGGCGGCCCCGAGGACGGCCCTCACAAGGAACAGCGCGAGGATGGTTCGTCGAGTCACGTATACAATGTTAGATTCATGACGCGCGGCCGGGTCTCCATTTTCGTGACGTGCGTTGTCGATCAGTTGTTTCCGGGCGTGGGCATCGCCATGACGGAGGTGCTGGAACGCCTCGGCTACAGCGTTGACTTTCGCGAACGGCAGACCTGTTGCGGTCAGCCGGCGTTCAACTCGGGCTATCGCGACGAGGCGCGCTGTCTGGCCCGCCACTTTCTGGACGTGTTCCGGGATGCGGAATTCATCGTGGTCCCCTCGGGTTCCTGCACGTCTATGATCGCCCACCATTTCACGGGGCTCTTTCCGGACGACCCCGGCGCGCTGGCCGCGGCGCAACACGTGGCGAATCGCACATGGGAGTTCTCCCGTTTCCTGCTCGAGGTGGCCCAGGTGGAAGACGTCGGTGCACGGTTCGAGGGCGTGGTTACCTACCATGACAGTTGCCACGCCCTCCGCGAGCTCCACGTTCAGGAAGGTCCGCGCCGCCTGCTGGCCAACGTGCGCGGTCTGGAACTCCGCGAGATGGACGCGGCGGGCGAGTGCTGCGGTTTCGGAGGCACGTTCTCGGTGAAGTTCGCCGACGTCTCCGGCGCCATGGCCCGCACGAAGATCGATTCCATCCTGCGCACCGAGGCAGGCACAGTGGTGTCGGTGGATTCCAGTTGCCTGATGCAATTGCAGGGGGCCATGCTGCGCGCCGGCCTGGGCATCCGCACCATGCACCTGGCGGAGGTCCTGGCTTCCCGATGAGCGGCGCTTTCGTTCCGCTGGACCGCTTCCGCAGGACTATTGCGGATGCGCGCCTGCAGACGGCCATCTACACCGGCACGGGACGGCTCATCGCGAAACGAAAGAGCACGGTGGGCGCCGATACCCTGCCCGATTATGAGGATCTGCGCGACCAGGCGCAGCGCATTAAACGTAACGCCATCGAAAACCTCGACTACTATCTGGAACAATTGGAATCGAATGTCATCGCGCACGGCGGCCACGTGGTCTGGTGCAGCAGCGGCGCGGAGGTGGCGGATTTCGTCCTGAGCCTGGCGAAGCAGCGCGGTGCGCGGCTGATCGTGAAATCGAAGTCGATGACCACCGAGGAGATCGACCTCAACGACCGCCTGGAGCACCATCAGATCGAGGCCGTGGAGACGGATCTTGGCGAGTACATCCTGCAACTCGCGCACCAGCGGCCATATCACATTGTGGCTCCCGCGCTGCACATGACGCGCTACGACGTGGCCGACATCTTCACCGAGCGTCTGGGCGTGGAGCGGGAAGTGGTGATCGAGAGCCAGACGCTGATCGCCCGGCGCGTGCTGCGCGAGAAGTTTCTGGCGGCCGGAATCGGGATCACCGGGGCCAACTTCCTGGTGGCCGATTCGGGCGCCGCCGTGGTGGTGGAGAACGAGGGGAACGCGCGTCTCAGCTCCTCAGCGCCCCGGATTCACATTGCCATCGCCGGTATCGAGAAAGTGATCCCGCGCGCCCAGGACCTGGCGGTTTTCCTGAAGCTGCTGGGACGCAGCGCCACCGGGCAACCGCTCACCGTCTACACTTCGTTTCTCTCGGGACCGCGCCGGCCGGGCGAGGTGGACGGACCCGAAGAGTTCCATCTGGTTCTGCTCGACAACGGCCGCACGAAGCTGCTGGCCGACGCGCAGAAACGCGAGTCGCTGTTCTGCATTCGTTGCGGCGCCTGCCTCAATCATTGCCCGGTGTACCGCAAGATCGGCGGGCACAACTATCCGTGGGTCTACTCGGGACCGATTGGCGCCATCATCACGCCCCAGTTTCACGGCGTGCTCAAGGACCCGTGGCTGCCCTACGCATCCAGCCTGTGTGGTGCATGCGCGGAAGTGTGCCCGGTCAAAATCGACATCCCGCGGCTGTTGCTCGATCTGCGCAGCGAAGTGGTACAGGCGCGGAAGTGGAAGGGATCCACGCGCGTGGAACAGGCCGCGTTTCGTGCGTTCGCTTGGATCGCCAGCCATCCGCGCGTCTATGCACGCCTGGGCGCGCTCGCGGCTCTGGTCACACCGCGCGGCGAAAATGGCTGGCTGCGGCGCCTGCCGTTTTTCCTGCGGCTCGGCGTTCTTCGAAAATGGCTGAGCCAGCGCGACCTCCCTGCCCCGGCCCGGCAGAGCTTCCGCCAATACTGGCGCGGGCGGCAGAAGGAGAAGTGAGATGAACCGCGAGGCCATGCTGGAGCGGGTCCGTATGGCGCTCGGGCGCAAGCCGGGCGAGCCGCCGGAACCGCCTCCCCCTGTGTACCTGCCGAAGGTCGAGAGGAGCGCGGAACACCGCATCGCGCTGTTCACGGCGGCTCTCGAAGAATTGGCGGGCCGGGTGGTGCGTTGCCCGTCGCGCGATGCCACGCGCAACGCCGTGAGCGCGATGATCGCCGGCAAGCGCGCCATCGCCTCCCGTGCTTCGTACCTGCGAGAGTGCGCCATCCCGGACATTGAGAACGTGCCCTCGGACTTTTCCGATGCCGCGGCGTATCGGCAGGTCTGCGCCGCAGCCGATGTGGGCATCACCAGCGCGGACTACGCTCTTGCCGACACCGGAACTTTGGTGATGATCTCCGGGGCCGAGGAATCCCGGCTGGTTTCGCTGTTGCCGCCCGCGCACATCGCGGTCGTACCCGTTTCGCGTCTGCTGGAGAATCTGGACGAGCTGCTGCTCCGCGTTCCCAGACCCGCCGATACGACCAGCTCCATGGTCCTGATCACCGGGCCGAGCCGTACCGCCGATATCGAACAGATCCTGGTACGCGGCGTGCACGGGCCGGGAGAGATCACCGTGATCCTGGTGGACGATTAAGCGCGATCCAGGTAACGCAATTCACCGGCGCCGCATCTTACTGGTTTATGTCGCGCCTGACACTGTCATCCCTTTTTCTGGTGGGTTGCTCTGCTGCCTTCGGACAGTCGTTTGAAGGCTCGGTCAACGTGGGCGAATCGCTGCAATCGAACGCCACGCTGGGGCAGTTGGCTTCCGATCTTGGAACATCCAAATACTCGCTCAACAACGGCTTTAACATGTCGTTCCGCATCACTCTGAACACATGGAAGTTTTTCGGCCATGAGGTTGGATACTCCTATAACCGCACTCACCTGAACCTGTCGTCATTCGACCCGACAGGCGCATCTCAGGGAACGCAGGACCAGGGCGGCATGGCCATCCACCAGGGGTTCTACGATTTTCTCGGCTATGCGATGCCGGAAGGCTCGCACATCCGCACGTTCGGCGCGGTTGGCATACACTATGGCAACTATGTGCCGCCGGGAGCATCGGCATCGTACGGCCAGGGCTTTAACAAGTTCGGCATCAACTACGGCGGCGGCGTGAAGATACGGGTGAAGGGGCCGCTCGGCGTCCGCTTCGATGTGCACCAGTACACCAACGGCAAACCCTTCGGGCTCACCGGGGCAAGTGGATGGATTCGTGAGACGACGATCTCCGCCGGAGTCGCCTGGATGCTGTAAGCCGGCGGGCCAGTTACTTCAGGCCCGCCTTCTTCCATAACTCGTCGACGCGCGCCTGCACTTCGGGGGACATGCGAATCACGTCGGGCCAGGGCCTCGTGAAGCCCTCGGTGGGCCACTTACGCGTGGCGTCCACACCCATCTTCGATCCGTAGTTTGGCAGACGGCTGGAGTGGTCCAGCGAATCCACCGGGCCCATCACAAACTCGATGTCGCGCTGCGGATCGATGTTATTCAGCGCCTTCCACACCACTTCGCGGACGTTCTGCACGTCCACGTCCTCGTCCACCACGACAATGCACTTACTAAACATGGCCTGGCCGAGCCCCCAGATCGCGTGCATCACCTTGCGCGCGTGCAGCGGATACGATTTGCGCATGGAGACAAGGATCAGGTTGTGGAAGATGCCCTCGGCGGGCATCGAGATATCGCGCACCTCGGGGAGTTGCAGACGCATCAGCGGCAGGAAGATGCGCTCGATCGCCTTGCCCATGTAGAAGTCCTCCATCGGGGGAGGGCCCACGATGGTGGTGGCGTAGATGGGGTCTCTGCGCTGGGTGATGCAGGTTACGTGGAACACCGGGTAATCTTCGTCCAGCGAGTAGAAGCCGGTATGGTCGCCAAAGGGCCCCTCGCGACGCAGCTCGCCAATGTCTACGTACCCTTCCAGCACGATCTCGGCATTGGCCGGAACTTCGAGATCGCAGGTTTCGCACTTCACCATCTCCACGGGCCGGCCGCGCAGGAAACCCGCAATCATCATCTCGTCGAGATCGGGCGGCAGCGGCAGGATGGCCGAATACATGGTGGCCGGATCCGCGCCAATCGCCACGGCCACGGGCATGCGGCTCTGTTTGCCCTCGGCCGCGAGGCGGCGGTAATGCTCGGCGCCCTGCTTGTGCGTTTGCCAGTGCATGCCGGTGGTGCGCTCGTCGTAGACCTGCAGCCGATAGCAGCCGCAATTCCGCTTGCCCGTGTCCGGGTTGCGCGTGAACACCATGGGCAGCGTGATGAAACGCCCACCATCCTGCGGCCAGCAGTGCAGGATGGGGAATTCAGCGAGCGAGAAACCGTCGCGGCGGATGACCTCCTTGCACGGGCCGCCGGAAACCACCTTCGGAAAGAACGATCCCATCTCGGCCAGCTTCGGAAGCATCTTCAGCTTGCCTATGAGACCCTCCGGCATGCGCATCTGCAGATACTCGGAGATGCGATCGGCCACCTCCTGCACGCTGCCGACGTCCAGCGCGATCTCCATCCGGCGCGTGCTGGCGAAGGCGTTGATGAGCACGGGAACGCTGCTGCCTTTGGGCTTCTCGAACAGCAGCGCGGGACCGCCGCCTTTCACCGAGCGATCGGCAAACTCGGTAATCTCCAGAACCGGGTCCACCTCTATGGAGATGCGATGCAGCTCGCCGTTCTTTTCGAGCGCCTTGACGAACTCGCGCAGATCGGTCCAGGGCATGGATTGACTATCATTAAAGTTAGCATTCCAACCAGGGAGAATAATGTCCAATCGAGTTGCCTTCGTTACCGGCGCGAGCCGCGGCATTGGCCGGGCCACCGCGCTTGTCCTTTGCCGCGCGGGGTTCGACATCGTCGTCGCCTCGCCGGAACTGGAGAACAACGAGGAGGTTGCAGAAGCCATCCGCGCCTGCGGCGGAACGGCGCTCACGGTGGACCTCAATGTGACCTCGCTCGATTCCATCAAGGGAGCGTTCGCCAGGGCGTTCAAGGAGCTGGGCCGCGTCGACGTGCTGGTGAACAACGCCGGCATCACGCGCGACGGTTTCGCCATGCGCATGAAGCCCGAGGACTGGAATCTGGTGCTGCAGGTGAACCTGACCGGCGCGTTCCATTGCATCCAGCAGGTGCTGCACCCCATGATGCGCGAACGCTGGGGGCGGATTATCAACATCGCCTCCGTAGTGGGTGAGATGGGCAACTCCAGCCAGGCGAACTACGTTGCCTCCAAGGCCGGCCTGATTGGGCTGACCAAGGCCATCGCCCGCGAGATGGGCAGCCGGGGCATCACCGTGAACGCCGTCGCGCCGGGCTTCATCGAAACGGACATGACGCGCGACCTTCCCGCGGAGGTGCGCGAAAGGATGCTCGCGGCCATCCCGCTGGCGCATCTGGGCAAGCCTGACGACGTCGCCGCGGCGGTGAAGTTTCTCGCCAGCGAGGATGCCGCCTATATCACCGGTCACGTGCTGGACGTCAACGGCGGGATGTACATGTAGACCGATGCACTTTTCCTGGACACGGCGGATCGTCGAAGTCGCTCTGGCCGTGTTCGCCATCGCTCTCTGTTGGGTGGCCGTTGGCTGGGCGCTACGGCCGGGCCTGTTCATGATGCTGGACGAGGTGTCCACTCAGAAGTGGTTCCTGTGGGGCTCCTACAGCAGCATCGTTCACTTCTTCCCGACTTCGTTTTACAGCGACCGCCCCATCGGCTTCGCGTTCATACGGCTCCTCACCGATACCTTCGGCTTTGACTACACCAGACAAGTGGCCTGCCAACTGGCCATTCATTTCGCGAATTGCCTGCTGGCATTTCTGCTGTTCCGGCGACTCGGCGCCGGTGTTCCCCTGTCCCTTGCCGGAATCGGCGTGTACGGCAGCCTGTCCACCACGGCGTTGACGGCCACCTACCTCGGAGAAGCGTTCGACGTGATCTGCCTCTTCTTCCTCCTGGCAAGCGCGCTCACGGTGTTATCGGAGCAGCGTGGCGCCACGGTACTCAGCGCTCTGCTGTTTCTGGCGGCGCTCCGCACCAAGGAGTTCGCCATCGTCACTCCTCTGCTGCTGACGGTCCTGCTGACGTTGCGGTCGCCGCGCCTTCCCTTGCGGCAGACCCTGGCGCTGCTCGGCCGGCGTTTGTGGATGCACTATCTCATCCTCATCGTCTTCGGCCTGCGGTATCTTTTCCTGCTCCCGAGCTACCTGGCCATGGCCGGATCGCAGAACCCCTATCACATGGACTTTCACATCGCCACGGTGCTGAATTCGCTCTCCTGGTACACGGCTCTGGTCTTCGGTGTCCGTTCGCTTCCGCCCTTGCTGCTGGCGGCGTTGTTTGCGGCGATTCTCACCTGGGCAGTGGTTCGCCGCCGGGCAGGCGTCGCCTTCGGCATCACTGCATACGTGCTGACAATTCTGCCGGCCTGCTTCATGCCGAACATACGCATGCCCTACTGGTTGTACGCGCCGCAACTGTTCCTCATCCTGGCGGTCTGCCTGCTGCTGGAAGAGGTTCTCGCGCGCTACTGCAGGCGGGAACGGCTGCGCTGGGCCGTTGCGGTATGTATCGCCCTGATCTGTCTGTCAGCGGCCACGCGGTTTCGGCGCAGTCCGGTGTTGTGGCACATTCAGGTTCGGCGCGCCTCGATGCGCACGGCGACCGACGCCCGGGCCCAACTTCCAGAGCTGGGGCCTAGAACTCACATCTACGTCAACCATGGGCAGGAAACACCGTGGCTGTTCCTGTCCGGGCCCTGCGACTATTTCAAGCTGGTCAACAAGCAGCAATCCGTTACCTGCGTGTTGGGAAAGCCCGCGGACCAGCTTCGCGCGCTGTACGACAGCGACACGGGTCCAAAGTATTTCGTGGAGTATCGCAAAGACGGCTCCATCACCGTCACGGCCCGGCAGCCCGCGCCGGGGTGAGAGAGATCGGCGACGAACAGGCCACGGGACCTACCGCCCTGCCCCCGCCGCCGCTCTTCCCGCCTGCTCCTTCGCCTTCGGCAGCGGCTTGCGCGGCAGCATCTCCGGCCGGTTCGCCGCGTCGTACACCAACGACGCGATTACCGCCACCGCCTGCATCAGGTCGGCCGCCTGGACGTGATCGTACGTGTCCAGGTCGGAATGATGCGTGATGGTCGAATAGTCGAGCTCGTCCTGAATGAACTGGAAGCCGGGCAGGCCCACCGCGTCGAACGACAAGTGGTCGGTTCCACCAGTGTTGCGGATGGTGATGGTGGTCACACCCAGATCGCGGAAAGGCGCCAGCCATTGTTCGAACAGCGGTCGAATAGCGTCGTTTCCCTGCAGGTACACGCCGCGGATCTTTCCACTGCCGTTGTCCAGGTTGAAGTATCCGGACAGCTTCGCATGCTGCTCCGTGATCTTCATGGTTTCGGGATCGCCGAAGTGCTCCTTCACGTATGCTTTGGAACCGAGCAACCCCTGCTCTTCTCCGGTCCACAGACCGATGCGCACGGTGCGGTCCATCTTGAGGTCGAGCGCCTTCAGCACGCGCATCACCTCCATCATTACCGCGCTGCCCGCGCCGTTGTCGGTCGCACCGGTGGCCGAGTGCCACGAATCGAAATGGCCGCCGATCATGACCACCTCGTCCTTCTTCGCGCCGCCCGGAATCTCACCGATGATGTTGAAGGAATCCACCGGAGTATCGCTGGTATCCGCCTTGAGGTCCACCGTGATCTTCTCCGGGATGTTCTTCTCGGCCAGACGCGCCAGCCGGTTGTACTGTTCGGCCGTCAGCACGAAGGTGGGCGGGGCCATCGGGTACTTCGGGTCGTACCCGCCGGCCTGCTCCGCGAACAACATGCCCGTGTGAGCGCGCTGATCGGTAGCGATCACCGCCAGCACCCCTTCGTCGAGGAGGAACTGATTCAATTTCGCCCGTACCGCGTCCCTCGCGTCGAACATCTGTTCCCGCACATCCGGTGGCAGGCTCATCATGTACTCGCGCGCTTCCTTCGGATCGTCGGGCACGTCGAGGTGTTCGAGATCCACCTGAATCCTGGCGTGAGGCTCCGGCGCGCGGGCGAGGTCCGCTAGTTCGGCATCGGTATAGCGCGCGGACTCCGGCTTCTCCGGCAGCGCGATCTTCTGCTCGCGCGTGAGCAGAACGATCTTTCCGCGCAGCACGCCCTTGTACTTGTTTTCCCAGGTGTCAATCTGGGCTCCATATTTCTTCGGATCGAGGGTACGCGCGGTGCCGCCCAGCGGCGCGTAGATCACCGGACCCGACACCGGACCGTTTGTGCTCTTCGACCACGCCAGCGGCACAACCGGGAGCTGCGCGTACCTCGGCGCATTCATCTCCACCCAGTACTCGCGCGCCGACCAGGTGCGGCCAAACGGGCCCCATTTCTCCAAATGCACGCTGGTGAGCCCGTAGCCTTCCAGCGTCTTCGCAGCCCATTCTCCGGCTTCGCGGGCGTCGGGTGAACCAGTCAGGCGCGGGCCGTACACATCGGTCAGGCGCCATAAGGTGTCCATCACTTTCGAGTTGTCGAATGCTTCCGCACGAATCTGGTGGACAACGTTGAGGTCGACTTTGTCCTGCGCGCAGGCCACGGCCGCGAGCACAAGGACCGGTAAACAAATGCGCATGGTGTCATTATGCACCAGACCGACGCGGTGCTTGCTATCCGCCAGCTTGCTGTTACCCTGAAAATGCTGCCCCCGATGTCGTCGTCCGTCCAGAATCTCTCCGCCAGGAAGTTCTTCTCGCACACGGGGATTCTCTCGGGCTGGCACCCGCAGTACGAATACCGGCCGGGACAGTTGGAAATGGCCGAGGCCATCGAAGCCGCCATCCGCGACAAGCGTCATCTGCTGGTGGAAGCGGGCACCGGCACGGGCAAAACGCTGGCCTATCTGATTCCGGCCATTCTCTCGGGCCGCCGCGTGGTCATCTCCACCGGCACAAAGAACCTGCAGGAACAACTCTTCTTCAAGGACGTCCCTTTCCTGCAGCGGCATTTCTCCGCTCCGCTCAAGGTCTGCTACATGAAGGGCCGCGGGAACTATGCCTGCCGCCAGAAGATCTACGATGCCGAACGCGCGCCGGTGCTGAGCGGGCTCGAGGAAGTGGCCGATTTTCAGGTGATTCGCGAATGGGAGAAGACCACCGAGACCGGCGACCGCGCGGAGATTCGCACGCTGCCCGAACACAGCTCGGCCTGGGGGAAAGTGGACGCGCGCCGCGAGCTCTGCGCCGGCCAGAAATGCAAACAATTCGAGCGCTGTTTTCTCACGCTGATGCACCAGCGCGCCCACGAAAGCGACGTGATCATCGTAAATCACCACCTGTTCTTCGCGGACCTCGCCGTGAAAGACGACGATTACGGCGGCATTATTCCGGAATACGGCGTGGTGGTCTTCGACGAGGCGCACGAGATTGAGGACGTCGCTGGCCAGTACTTCGGCGTCACCGTCAGCAGCTACCAGATTCAGGACCTGGTGCGCGACATCGCCGCCATCTCCCGGCGCAAGCAGTTCGGCTCCCAGGAGCTCGACCGGACGCTGGACATGGTGCAGGAGCGCGCGAGCATGTTCTTCGCCACGTTCGAGGGTCTGGAGGGCCGCGAGGGCTTTCGCAGCCAGTCGGCATGGCTCGACAAGCACGGCGAAAAATACCAGGACGTGCTGCGCGCGCTGGAGCTGCTCGGCGCGCATCTGAAACTGATCAAGGATTCGCCGGAAGAGGTGATCCCCACGGTGCGCCGCACCGAAGAGCTGGCCGGCCGGCTGCGCTTCTGGATGGAAAGCAACAAGCGCACGTACGTGTACTGGATCGAGCGGCGCACGCGCAGCATCGCTCTACAGGCCACGCCCATCGACGTTGCCTCCATCCTCGAACAGCGGCTGTTCGACAAAGTGGACTGCATCGTCCTCACTTCCGCCACGCTGGCCGTTGGCGGCAACTTCGATTTCACCTCGGCGCGGCTCGGCGTGCGCAATGCCCGGCCGCTGATCGTCCCCGGGCATTTCGATTACCGGCGCCAGACGCTGTTATATGTGCCGCCGGACCTGCCCGATCCGCGCAGCGCCGCTTTCCCTCACGCGGCGGGCGACGAGATCGTCCGCCTGCTGAAGCTGAGCCGCGGCCGGGCGTTCGTGCTCTTCACCAGCCACCAGCAGATGCGCGCCCTCTTCGACCGCGTTTCGCTGGAAATCGATTTTCCGGTGCTGCTGCAGGGCACCGGCCCGCGTAGCGCTTTGCTGGACGAATTCCGCCGCACGCCCAACTGCGTGCTCTTCGCGACGTCGTCGTTCTGGCAGGGCGTCGACGTGCAAGGCGAGCAGTTGAGCTGCGTGATTATCGACAAGCTGCCCTTCGCCGTACCCAGCGATCCGGTGGTGGCGGCGCGCATCGCCGACCTCCGCGACAACGGCGGCAATCCGTTTTATGATTACCAGATCCCCCAGGCTGCGCTAGCCTTGAAGCAGGGGTTCGGGAGACTGATCCGCAGCAGTACGGACCGCGGGGTTCTGGCGCTGCTGGACAACCGCATCACGAAACAGCGCTACGGCCAGGTGTTTTTTGACAGCCTCCCGGATTACGCGTTCACTACGGCGATTGAAGATGTCGAAAGGTTCTTTGCCTGATGTTTGAGGTTTTGGTAGAGCAGACGTTCGCGGCGGGCCACGCGCTTCGCGACTACAAGGGCAAGTGCGAGAACGTGCACGGCCACAACTACCGCCTTCAGGTCACGGTGGCGGGCGAGCGTCTGTGCGCCAACGGGTTGCTGGTGGATTTCGTCGAGCTTAAGCGGGTGATGCGCGATGTAATCGAGTATCTCGACCACCGTTTTATCAACGACCTGCCGCCGTTTGACGTGATTAATCCCTCGGCCGAGAACATGGCGAAGTATTTCCACGACGAGATCAGCAAGGGCCTCACCGGCGGCGAAGTGCCCGTGCGCGTTTCCGAAATTCGCCTCTGGGAGACCGACACCAGCATCGCCGTGTACCGTCCGTAGCGCCCGCCCGTTGACATCATGATGCCTGGTGGGTTAGCATCATTGTGTGCGGACCACTCTCTCGCTCGACGACGACGTCGCCAGCCTCCTCAACAAGGAGGTGCGTCACTCCGGCACTTCGTTCAAGGAGGCCGTCAACCACTTCCTGCGCCTCGGTCTCATGGCCGCCAAACAGAGAAATCGGAAGCCCTTCGTGGTCACTCCTCGTCCGATGGGTCTCCCACCGGGACTGAGCTACGACAACGTGGAGGAACTGATTGAGGCGCTGGAAGGCGACACGCACAAGTGATCGTTCTCGACGCCAACATCCTCCTTTACGCCTACGACTCCGTCTCGCCACATCACGCGAAAGCTCGTACCTGGGTGGAGAGTACATTGTCAAGCGAGGAGGCAGTAGGTCTGCCCTGGCAGACAGCGGCGGCTTTTCTGCGCATCTCGACCAACCCCAGGCTTCCCGGCGAACGGTTCACGCTCGAAGAAGCGGTGCGCGTGGTTGACCAGTGGTTTGAACAACCCAACGTCCGCCTGCTGGCGCCGGGCGATGGTCACTGGTCTCTCTTCCGCCAGATGAGCATCGAAGGTCAGGCCCGTGGGCCACTCATTACCGACGCGCAGCTCGCCGCGCTGACCATCGAGTACGGGGGCATCCTCCACACCACCGATCGGGACTTCGCCCGCTTCCCCGGATTGCGCTGGACAAATCCGCTGGCGTAGCGCCGGCCGTAGCGATATCGCGAGGGTCTTTCGGGAACTGTTTCCCCGCTGGCGCGTATAGTCTATGAACCTGGGGGAACCATGTCGAGTGAGCTTCGTTATGCCGTCCGGAGTCTGAAGAACGCGCCCGGCTTCACGCTGACCGCGGTCGCCGTGCTGGCGCTGGGCATTGGCGCCAACACCGCCATATTCAGCGTGGTCAACAGCATTCTGCTGCACCCGCCTGGCGTCCAGGACCCCGGCCGCGTGGCGGTCCTCCGGGTCCGCTACAACAAGCTCAACCTGAAAAGCATCGGCGTCTCCACGCCCGATTTCGACGACGTCCACACGCAGCGCGCCATCTTCCAGGCAGCGGCGTTCGCGGGCCCCGCAAGTTTCAACTACCTGGCGGGCGGCCAGCCCATGCGCCTGGATGCTGCGCGGGTGAGCTGGGAATGGTTCAACGTTTTCGGCGCCCGCCCGGCGCTCGGGCGCACGTTCAGCGCGGACGAGGATTACCCGGACCGGAACGGCGTCGCCGTGCTCGAACACGCCGCCTGGCAACGCCTCTTCGGCGGGGACGCCTCCGTCATCGGCCGCACTCTCATCCTCGACCGCAAACCCTACCGCGTCATCGGCGTGATGCCGGCCGGGTTCGACCCGGTCTTCAAGTGCGATCTGTGGGTGCCATTCGCCCTGCCGCCGGCCGAGCACGCGCCGGACAACCGCTTCAACGAAGGTCTGTTCGCGGTGGCTCGAATCCGTCCGGGCGTCCCATTCGAAAAAGCCAATGCCGCCGTGAATCTCGCCGCCCGGCGGCTGCGGAACGACACCGGCCGGGCCGGCGAATACGCGCGCGATTCCGATTGGGGCATGTTCCTGGTTCCCTACGTGGAGTTCACCGCCGGCGAGCTGCGCACCCCGCTGCTGGTGCTGGTGGGCGCGGTGGCGTTCGTGCTGCTGATTGCCTGCTCGAACATCGCCGGCCTTCTGCTGGCGCGCGGCTCTTCACGGACGCGCGAGATCGCAGTGCGCGCCGCGCTGGGAGCGGGCCGCTGGCATATCATCCGGCAGTTGCTGGCGGAAACCGTGGTGCTGGCCACCGTGGGCGGTCTTGCCGGTGTTGGCCTGGCCTGGCTGCTGGTCCGCGCCATGATTCTGCTGGCGCCGCGGCAACAGGCCACCGGGCTGGCCGTCGCCATGGACCCCTGGGTGCTCCTCTTCGCGCTGGCGGCAAGCGCTCTGGCGGCGCTTCTGTTCGGCCTCCTGCCAACTCTGCAGATTGCCCGGTTCGACTATCACAGTGCGCTGAAGGAAGGCGGCCGCACCGGAACTACCGGCCGCTCGCGGCAGCGCGCCCGGCAGTTGCTGATCGCCAGCGAGTTCGCCATCGCGCTGGTGCTGACCGCCGGCGCGGGCCTGTTGCTGCGCAGTTTCGAACGGCTGCAGTCGGTCCGGCCCGGGTTTGAGCCGCACGGCGTCATGTCCGCCATGGCTGCGCTTCCGGACGAGGACGAAAAGAACGAGGACCGGCTGATCGCCTTCCATCGGGCAGTCCTCGACCGGCTGCGATCCGCGCCCGGCGTGCGCGCGGCGGCGGCCGTGGTCGCCATGCCTTTCACCGGCATGGACTGGTCGGCGTCCTTCAACATTGAGGGGCGCCCCACGGGCCCGGGTGATCCCGGTCCGCACGGCGACGTCGGATTTGTGTCGCCCGATTACTTCACGACGATGGGCATCCCGTTGCGGGAAGGGCGCGTGTTCACAGACCTTGACCGCAACGTCTCCGAGCCGGTGGCGGTGATCGACGACGTGCTGGCACGCCAGTACTGGCCCAACCAGGATCCCGTCGGCAGGCGCATGCGCCGCGGCTCCGGCGGGCCGTGGTGGCGCATTGTCGGCATTGTCGGCCACGTCCGGCGCGACAGTCTCGCGGGCGATTCGAACAAGGGCGTGTACTATCAGCCGATGTGGCAGCGGCCCATGACCTTCGCGCACTACGTGGCGAAAGCCGACTCCGGCGATGGGTCGCAACTCGGCGGCGCCATTCGCCAGGCCGTGCGCGGCGTGAATCCGTCACAGGCCGTATTCGACCTCAAAACCATGGACGAGCGCGTCGCCGAATCGCTCGGCGCGCGCCGTTTCGCACTCACCGTCCTCGGCGCTTTCGCCGTCATGGCTCTGCTGCTGGCCGCCATCGGCATCTACGGCGTCATCAACTTCTCGGTGACGCAGCGGACCCAGGAGATCGGCATCCGCATGGCCCTGGGGGCCGAGCGCGTCGCCGTGCTTCGTCTCGTCCTCGTCGAAGGCCTCGCGCTGGCGGCGTGGGGCGCCGGTGTGGGTCTGGTGGCCGCGGCCGCGCTGGTTCGCCTGATGAAGAGCCAGCTCTTCGGCGTCAGCGCATTCGACCCCGTCACGTTCGCGGCGACGGTGGCCGTGCTGGCGCTGGTGGCCCTGCTGGCCTGCTACGTCCCGGCATACCGCGCCATGCGCGTGGACCCGATGGTCGCGCTGAGATACGAATAACCGTTTCGTCGTCCCCGAATTCGACGCGCAGTGACTTCTGCCACGGGCTGTTTCAGAATGAAGATGAGGTGATCGCGGCCCGGAAATGCCTGAAGCGAATCTGCACGTCTATGCCAGTGCCGCCGAGGCCGCCCGCGCGTGCGCCCTGCGCGCCGCCGAGCTGCTTACGAAACGGTTGAGCGCGGCCGAGTCCGTGACGTTCGCCATCTCCGGCGGCAGCACGCCGGCTATGATGTTCCGGGTGCTGGCCACCTGTCCGCTCGAATGGAAGCGGGTTCACCTGTTCCAGGTGGACGAGCGCCGGGTATCTCCCGACGACGCCCGCAGCAATTATCGGCTGGCGCACGCGGAACTGATCACGCCGACGGGCATCCCCTCGGAAAACGTCCATCGCATTCGCGGCGAGCTGTCGGCGGAGGAAGCGGCCCTTCGATATGTGGAGGACATCCGGCAGTTCTTTGGAACGCCGCCCGGCGTGATGCCCGTATTCGACATCGTGCATCGGGGCATGGGCGGAGAAGCGCACACGGCAAGCCTGTTCCCGGGGGAGTCGCTCATCGGCAACACCACCGGTATCGCGGCGGCGGTCACCGTTCCAGTGGCCCCGCGCGAGCGTGTGACCCTGCTGCCCGGACCCCTGGCCGCCGCTCGCCACACGCTCATGCTGACGGCCGGCGGCGACAAGGCGGAGGCGCTTCACCGGGTGCTGACCCGCAAGTACGAGCCGTTTCACATGCCCGCCCAGATCGGTACGTTCGGCAACGCCAGGGCGGAGTGGTACGTGGACTCCGCGGCCGCCGCACTCATGCCACGTTCATGAAGACCGCAGTGGTCTTTTCCGCGGGCGGGTTATTCGGCGCCTGGGAGGTGGGCGTGTGGCGGGAGATCGAGCACGCCGTCACGCCGGATATCGTGGTGGGCGCCTCCATTGGAGCACTCAACGGCTGGATGGTGGCCGGTGGATGTCCCGCGGAAGAGATGGAGCGCCGCTGGCTGGATTTGCAGGTCATGTCCCGCCCGCGCTGGCGGATTCCGCGTGGCCCGCTGGAGGGCATCCTTGACTTCGGCCCGCTGGAGGCGCTGATTCGCACACTGTACGACGCATACCGGCCGCGGATCGATTTTGGCGTGATCGCCACCGACACGTTGCGCATGCGCCCGCGGCTGTTCCGCACGCCCCACGTGACGTGGCGCCATCTGGCCGCTTCGGTGGGAATGATCGGCATCTTCCGGCAGTACCGTATCGACGGCCGCGTCTGGTCCGATGGCGGATTGCTGGGCGCTCTGCCACTCTGGGGCGCCGTGGAGATGGGGGCCGGGCGCATCGTCGCCATCAATTGCCTGCCTGCGCTGCCTTCCGCGCTGCTGACCGCGGGTGTCCGCACGGTGCAGTTGCTGGCGCGCTACCGGCCACCGCACATACCGGAATCGGTGGAGGTGAGTGAGATCCGTCCGGAGGGCGTGCTAGGCTCGCTGCGCGAATCCATGGTGTGGACCGAAGAGAACGCGCGCCGCTGGATGGAGAGGGGCCGGGCGGACGCGCGCGCGTGGCTCCGCCGTAAAACATGATCCGCCGGGATTGTTTTGCGAGTACAATGAGGCTGTAAGCTATGCCCTGCTTTCACATTCACCGCCTGCGGGAAGACCGGCGCCAGCAGTTCCGCCTGGCGCCCCATACCAGCGGCGTCACGGCGGCCCGGCCTAAGGACTACGACAAAGAGACCGAGGCCATTGAGGCGTCTTCCGTGTACGCCGCCTGGGCCTCGCTGCGCGCCTCCGAGCGCCCTTTGATGGTTGGCGACGTTCTGGAGGACGAGGGCGGCGTGCTGCGCATCTGCAAGTACACCGGGTTCGAAGAAGCTCGCTGGGCGGTTCCCGAGCCAAACGTGGCTGCGGCGCCGGCCGCGGTTCCCGATGTCCCCGAAGCGGCGAGCCCGGCGTTACAATAGGCTCATTGTATGTTGCGTGATCCGACCCAGCGGGAACGGATCAATTCCTTCGCACTGGTCAGTTACGTCCCGGATCCGCTCGCGGCTTTCCTGGATCATCTGCGGCAGGAACTTGTTCCCACGTGCTTCCTGCACGCCCACATCAGCATTCTTCCCCCCCGGCCGCTGCTTGTTCCTCCGGATGAGGCGTGGCGGCACATTTGCGGCCTGGCCCCCCTGTTTCCGCCTTTTGACGTGCAGCTTACCGAGGTTCGCGTATTTCCCGGCTCGGACGTGATTTACCTTGCGCTCGCGGCGGATGTCGACCGCATCGCGGAAATGCACGCCGTGCTGAACACCGACGGACTCGAGTGCGCCGAAGCCTTCGAGTTTGTTCCGCACATTACACTGGCTCAGGAGCTGCAGCCCGGCGAAGTGACGGCGCTGGCAGACACGGCGAAGAAGCGCTGGGCGGAGTACCCGCACCAACGCGGTTTTCGCCTGGACACGATCACCTTCGTGCAGAACACCGAGGGAAACAACTGGATCGACCTGAGCGAGTACCGGCTGGGCACCGGCCACGTGCAGCCTCTGGAGCCGATGGCGCTGCGCTGAGGGCAGGCCTGGAAGCGGGCCCGGGAACGTTCTTCTCCTTGCGGAGGATTGAGGAGGTCAACCGCCTACGAGGATAGCCTCGGGCGGGTATGATGGAGGTGAGTTGGAGGAGGTTCAGAAGATTGTGGGAGATCAATTAACCGACTTCATTCGCAGCAGGAACGAGCAGGCTGGAACGCCGGAAATAGACTGGCAGGCAAAGAAGAACGAGTGGGTCCGGTCTGTCGGTGAGCTATATGCAGTCGTCCAGGCGATGCTGCGTGACTCCGTGAAGTCCAGGGATGTCACGATTCGCACAATCAATGTCGAGCTCACTGAGCGTTTCATTGGAACGTACACGATTCCAGTGCTCGAACTTAGTGTCGGTGGCGAGCGCGTCGAATTCCGCCCAAAGGGCATTACCATCATTGGGGCAACGGGAAGAGTCGATGTTCGCGGCGAACGTGACACCGTCACGCTGGTAAACAACGCGCCCAATCAAAAGGACGGCGAGTGGGTTGTTGTCCTGCAGCGCGTTCCACATCTGAAGATGGCGCAGTTTGACCGCGAATCGCTGAAGTACGTTCTTGAACGCGTCATGCTCCCGGTGTGATGTTGCACTCGTTCGAGTCTCACGATGCCGGATATAGATTCCGTCTGGCTCTGGTACGAGTTCCAGATAGCTCTGATTGGCGACGAGCATCGACACATACTCCGGGTTCTTCAACCGGGTATCAGTTTCGATGTGGGAACTCTTCGCACGCACGAATTGCAGTTCATCGGTCTCACGAGAAGTGAAGTAGAACAGTTTTTCGACGATCAGCGAGAACGCCTTGAACTGCTCACGATATTCGAGTTGCTTGCTACCACAGAAGCGGTCCTCAGGACCGAGTTCCGGGATCGTGTAGCAGCGCGAAAGAAAGACCGTCTTTCAAGACGATTCCGGGCGACCCACAAAGCGAATGGCGACAAGATTCGTCTGGACGAAGACATCCTCGTTGCACTGAAGGAGGAAGGGATGCCGACGCGGGTAGTCGACTCCTTTCGCGGAACACTGAAGTTGCGTCATTGGCTTGCGCATGGCAGACATTGGCGGCCGAAGCTCGGCCGTGAGTACGCGCCAAGCGACGTGTTCGATTCGATCCCGCCATAGAATCCGGGGAGAGTGAGCCTCACCCCTTGTCGAACATCTCCAACTGCTCTTTCGGCGTCGGCTGCGCACGCCGCGTCTTCAGCGGGCTGCCCACCACCCCCAGCACCTGGATGCCGGCCAGCGCCGCGCGCGGCACAAACACCTTCTGGTTCTGATAGCCCGGGTCCGGCGGGATGAAGGAGAACCCCTGCGGCTCAATCTGCAGGAGGTTGTTGGACATGATGCCGTCCATGATCTCGCCGTCGCGGAAGTGCAGGCGCAGCCAGAGGCCCGTGGTCTTGGGGCGAGTGGAGAATGTCCGCAGTTCGCGCCGGGGCTCGCCCTGGTCGAAATCGCGAACGAAGCAGACGAAGCGCACCTCGGCGTAAGGAATGGTGGCCACCGTCCCGCTGGTGCTGAGCAGCTCCAGGCCGTCCGCCTGAAGCCACCTCTGCGGGCTCACGAAACCGGGCAGCGTCTCGCGGTCAAAACGCAACACCAGGACTTTTTTGTTGGTGGACGCCGGCAAGCGCCAGTTCCCTCACGCGTTTCGCTTCCAAACAATTTCCCAGATATTGTAACATTGGTCGAATGCCGGACATCGCATGTTTGTCCGCCGGGACAAAGTCGTTCCTGGATCTCTGCCGGATCGAAAAGGGTCTGGCGGTCAACACGATCGCAGCGTATCGCCGGGATCTGGCGCGATTCTCGGCCTTTTGCGGGGTCTCCGCGCCGCCGCCGGGGACCGAGACGGTGCGGGCATACGTCGATTCGCTGTACCAGGCCGGGCTGGCCACGCGCACCATCGCGCGCCACATCACCACGCTGCGGAACTTCTACGCCTTCCTGATTGCGAACGGTACCATCGAACAGGACCCGATGATCGCGCTGGTCCTGCCGAAGCAGTGGCAAAACCTCCCCAAGTATCTGAATAAAGAAGAGTTAGATGTTATACTGGGAGCGCCGGAGCGGACCACCGTGCGCGGTCAGCGGGACCGGGCGATGCTGGAACTGCTGTACGCCACCGGCGTCCGCGTTTCCGAATTGTGCCAGGCACGGTTGTCCGACGTCGAGTTGAACCTGGGTTTCATCCGGGTAACCGGCAAGGGGAACAAGCAAAGGCTGGTGCCGATGGGCGAATCGGCGGCCGCGGCCATCCGGGAGTACCTGGAGGGTGCCCGGCCCCGTCTGCTCAGGCGGCGCGCCAGCCCCTATCTGTTTGTGACGGCGCGGGGTAGCTGCATGACCCGCCAGTGTTTCTGGAAGCTGTTGACCGATTACGGCCGGCGAACGGGGATTCGGCGGCCGCTGACGCCGCATGTGATCCGGCATACATTTGCCACCCATCTGCTGGAGGGTGGCGCGGACCTGCGCAGCGTGCAGGTGATGCTCGGCCATGCCGACATCGCCACCACGCAGATTTACACGCATGTCGCCCGATCGAGGCTTCGGAGCACGATTGATGAGCACCACCCCCGGGCGTAGGCCGCGGGGCAGCATGGCGAGGCGTATATGAGCGACTACATGTTCATGCTCGAGAATCACTTGAGCGCCGGACAGATCAAGATGATCGGCGAAGTGCAGACTGCCGCCACCGAGGCGAACATCAGCTTGTTTCTCACCGGCGGGGCCCTGCGAGACATGCTGGGCGGATTCCCCATTCGCGAAATCGATTTCACCGTGGAAGGCAGCGCGGCCAAGCTGGCGCGAAGCATCGCCTCCCGCACCGGGGCCGAAATCACCGAGGTCAACGAACATCGCAAGTTCGTGCGAATGGAGTTCCCCAGCGACGCGAAGACCACCATCGCCACCGCCCGCGTGGAGAAGTATCCGAAACCCGGCGGGAAACCGCAGGTGCAGCCGGCCACCATCCACGAAGATCTGCGTTGCCGCGACTTCACCATCAACGCCATCGCGCTGTCGCTCTCGCGCGCGTCACGCGGGTTGCTGGTGGATCCAAACAACGGCATTGGCGACCTTGAGCGGAAGGAATTGCGGGCCGTCTCGAACTACGCCCTCTACGACGATCCGGCGCGGCTGCTGCGGCTCATCCGGCTGCGGGCGCGGCTGGGGTTCACCGTGGACGAGCGCACCTGGAGCCAGTATCAGAACGTGCGCGAGGCCGGACTGGAGACGAAGATCGCCGCCGACGCGCTGCTGGAGGAGCTGCATCACATCGCCGAGGAGGCCGATCCCGCACAGGTGCTGGCGGCTTTGGAACAGGAGAAGCTGGTGACGCTGTTCTCGCCCGCCCTCGCCGGTCCGAAGCTGAATCTCGCGGGCTTCCAGAAGCTGCAAAAGGCGAAGCAGATGATTCCGTTCGGGGCCGACCTGAAGCCGGAGAACTTCGGCCTGTTCATGTATGTGCTCACCGAGAAGCTGACGCCGAAGGAGAAGGCTGCGCTGGTGAGCGCGCTGGGCATGCCTAAGGGCGACGTGAACCAGTGGCAGAAGCTGGAGGCGCGGACGAAGAAACTGGAGAGCGCCGCGAAGTCCGTGCGGCTGCAGAAGGCGTCGCAGGTGTACCATGCCATCTGCGATGCGCCGGGCGAAGAGGTGCTGTTCCTGCTGACGCACTCGGCGCTGCGGCTGGTGCAGGATCGCATTCGGAACTACCTGACGAAGTATCTGCCGGCGGCGCTGGAAGTGACCGATCGCGATGTGGAAGCGGCCGCCGCTGGGGCTGCGCCCGGTTCGCCAAAGTACAAGAAGGTTCGCGATCAGTTGATTACGACGAAGCTGGATTCGCGTCCGAAGAAGGTGCCGCCGCCGGAAGAGGCGGCGCCTGTGCCGGCTCCTGCGATGGCGGGTGGCGGCGGCGGGTTTGGGCGGAAGCAGGTCACGAGTTAGGACGTCAATTTGCACATAACGACAAACCGCAATATGGATGGCAAGATGCGAGTCACAATGACACCAGAAAAGATTCAGACGTTCATAGATCACCTCGAAAGGGAGAATGCGACCCTACGACAAGAGAATGTAGCCTTGAAAGCCGAAAATGCGTCCCTGAAAGCTGAAAATGTGTCCCTGAAAGACAATAGCCTTCAGCGTCGTGCTGATCTGCTAGACCCGGGATTGCTCGTCTAGCGACCGGTGTCATCAGATCACCGCCACTGATCCACAGCCACATGACTCTCTCCAGGGATGACCTGCTGGCGAACAAGGCACTCGCTTCGCGCCTCATTGGCGAATACTGCTGCAGTGCCGCCATCGGCGAGGAGTACGAGAAGAAGCTGCCAGAATTCGAGCCGATACTCCCCACAACGTGGAAGGCACTTGCCGACGAAGGGGGTGTGCGCTCAACGTTGTGGCACTTCCAACTTACGCCTCAAGGCTGGATCAAGGGACTGGAGGCCATCGGCAGACTCTGCGACGATCAAATGAAGAAGGATCTCGGCAGACTCGCCGCTGCATTGAAGAACCGTCTCAATCGAACAGAGGGACCTGCCGTGGTTGGAACACATGAGATCGTGAGCGAGACGGGCTTGCCTCACTATTGGGTAGTCAACGTTATTCACAGCCATCTCATTAGGCATTGCCTGAGGCGAAAAGACGCTGATTGGGCCGAAGGTGATCGTATGGAAAGCCTGATTGAGGTGCCAATCGATTTTGACCACCCGCTGTAACTCGTGTCAACGTGTGTCAGCGCGCAATCGGGCCACGGATAAACACGGATCGCATCTGTGTTCATCGGTGTTTATCGGTGGCTGATCAGCCGTTGCTCAGCTTCAAACAAAAGACGCCCACCAGAATCAGGCCGATGCCGAGGAACTTGAACTTCGTGAGCGGCTCGTTGAAAAACAGCCGCGCCCACAGCAGCGTCCAGAGATAACCAAGGGAAACCAGCGGATAGAGGATGGTCAGTTCGCCCTTCGTGTTGGCGAGCACGAAGAAGACCGACGACAGACCGTAGAGGAACACGCCGAGGCCCAGCCGCCAGTTGGTGATCACCGATTGGAGGCTTCGCGCCAGCCGGCCCGCGCCTGCTTTCAGCAGTACCGCACCGAACGAGCCAATGAAAGAGCCCGTCACCACCAGAGCCATCGAGGAAACAGGAGTGTTCACTTGTTTGCCCTCCGGCCCAGCACGGCGACTCCGGTGACGATCAGGGCAATGCCCGCCATTTTCCACACGCCAATCGACTCATGGAAAATCACGAACGACAGCAACGACACCCAGACGTAGGTGAGCGCGATCACCGGGTATAGCATCGACAGTTCGCCGTCGCGCAGGGCGAGCACCATCAGTACCGCGCTGACGCCGTAAAACGCGTATCCGGAGAACAACCAGGGATTCGTGAACATCCCGGCGGCCGCGTTGAGCAGCCCGGGATGCGCCACCTGATGGGCCAGAATCGTGGCGCCGGTTTTGATCAGGATCTGGGAGATGGCGCCGATCAACGTGCAGAAGAACACGAGAAGGAGCGCTCTGCGGCGGCGCGCATCGGATACTTCGGTCACGGCGGCAGGGAACGTCGCGGTACTCAACAAGACTCCATCATCGCCATGATAACAGCGCGGCGCGGGGTCTCGTAAACTGGAAGTTCACAGATGTCTGTCTCCAGTTTGAAGATACTAGGGCGGATCGTCGAATCCGGTCTGGTGGCGGTGGTTCGTGCCAGCAGCTCGGACGAAGCCGCGCGCATCGCCGAAGCCTGCGCGTTGGGCGGCGTTGGCGCCATCGAGATCACGCTCACCGTCCCAGGCGCCCTGCGAGTGATTGAGGACCTGGTGGCACGGCACGGCGCCGAATCGATTCTGGTGGGCGCGGGCACGGTGCTGGATGCCGAGACGGCGCGTTTGGCAATCCTGGCCGGCGCGCAGTTCATCGTGAGCCCGTCACTCGACGCCGCCACCGGGCGGCTCTGCAACCGCTACGGGATTCCCTGGATGCCCGGCGCGCAGACCGTGCGCGAGGTCATCGAGGCTATGGAGCTGGGTGCGGACATCGTGAAAGTGTTTCCCGGCGAGGTGCTGGGACCCGGCTTCATCCGCGCGGTGAAGGGGCCGCTGCCGCAGGCTTCGCTGATGCCTACCGGCGGCGTGACGCTGGAGAATGCCGGGGAGTGGATTCAGGCCGGGGCGGTTGCTCTCGGCGT
>JBEKZH010000025.1:0-59842 GCA_049510065.1 Bryobacteraceae bacterium | reverse complement strand
GGAGGAGGACACCGGACTTGCGCAACTCACCCGCCTGGAGGTCCAGTTCGAAGACCCCGAAGCGTACCCGGGAATGTGCCGGTGCACGGTCAGCCATAAGGCGCCCGCAGGGGATGATTGGCGGTTAGATTATCACATCATTGCATCCGCGAATATGTTGACAAGAATCGGGCGTCAAAGGTGTTCAAGGGGCAGGCGCTCCTCGAAGGTCCCGTTACAATGGTGTAACCGATGCGCATCGCCATCGCACAGACGAACTCCACAGTGGGCGATCTGGGCGGCAACGTTGATCGGATGATCCGGTTCTCCGAGCGCGCCGCCGACGCCCGTGCCGATGTGGTGGTGTTTCCCGAACTTTCGGTGCCTGGCTACCCGCCGCGCGATCTGCTCGAAAAGCGCAGCTTTCTGGAACGCACCGAAGCTGAGCTGGGCCGCCTGGCCGCGGACACCGGCGCGCTCCATCTGACGGTGATCTGCGGAACGGTGACCTGCTCGGACGCCGTCACCGGCAACCTGATCTATAACGACGCGGCCGTGTTGCGCGAGGGCAGGGTGGTCTTCCGGCAGAACAAGATGCTGCTGCCCACCTACGACGTGTTCGACGAAGCGCGGTACTTCGAAGCGGCCACGTCCCAGTCGCCGCTGCCGCTGGAGGGCATCACCGTGGCCCTGACCATCTGCGAGGATGCGTGGAACGACAAGCAATACTGGGAGCGCCGCCGCTACAGCCGCGATCCGGTGGAGGAGTTGTTTCACGTGGGTGCGAAGCTGCTGATCAGCATTAACGCGTCGCCCTGGCACATGGGGAAGCGGCAGCTCCGGCGCGACGTTTTCGCCACCACCGCGCGGCATTTCCAGACTCAGGTGGTCTACGTCAACCAGGTGGGCGGCAACGACCAGCTTGTCTTCGACGGCAGCAGTTTCGCCATGCTGCCCGATGGCCGGGTGGCGGCGTCGGCGGCCTCCTTCCGCGAAGACCTGGTCCTGTTCGACACCGCGTCCGGCGCGGGCGACCAGCACGAGAACCTGCCCGATGAGTGCGAGGCCGCCTATGAAGCGCTGGTCCTGGGCACCCGCGACTACATCCGGAAATGCGGGTTCGCGCGCGTGCTGGTCGGCCTGAGCGGCGGCATCGATTCCTCGCTGACGGCGGCGATCGCGGTGGATGCGGTGGGGCGGGAAAACGTCACCGGCGTGGCCATGCCCGGCCCGTACTCGTCCGAGCATAGCGTTGCCGACGCACGCGCGCTGGCTGCGAATCTGGGAATCCGCTTCGAGATCGTTTCCATCAACGCCGGTTACGAGGCCATGCTGGGAACGCTCGGGCCGCTGTTTGCCGGTGGTCCCGAGGACGCGGCCGAGGAGAATATTCAGTCGCGCCTGAGGGGCCTCACGCTGATGGGGCTGTCGAATAAGTGGGGCGCGCTGGTGCTCACCACCGGCAACAAGAGCGAGCTGGCCGTGGGATACTGCACGCTCTACGGGGACATGTGCGGCGGTCTGGCGGTGATCAGCGACGTTCCCAAGACGCTGGTGTACGAGCTTTCCCGAGTGGCCAACCGCAGGCACAACCAGGCCATCCCGGAGAGCGTCTTCACCAAGCCGCCGTCGGCGGAACTGCGGCCCGATCAGAAGGACTCGGATTCGCTGCCCGAGTACGGCGTGCTCGATCCCATCCTGAAGGCTTACGTGGAAGAGTATCGCTCGCCGCAGGACATCGCCGAGCTGACCGGCGCGCCGGTGGAGCTGGTGCGCGACATCATTAATAAGGTGGATCGCAACGAGTACAAGCGGCAGCAGGCGGCGCCCGGTTTGAAGGTGACCAGCAAGGCGTTCGGCATCGGGCGGCGGTTCCCCATCGCGCAGCGGTTCGCGGAGAGATAGCGACAAAGGGAGGATACGCGAGGATACGCGGCGACAGCCGCGTTTTGGCAGCGTCAGGCGTACAATAGTTCGATGGTGAAAGATGATGTCAGCGCCGATGAAGCATGGCGGGCAGAAACCCTCCATCGCGTCCAGCAGATCGACAGCGGAGTTGTCCGGCTGATTCCGTGGGACGATGCGCGCCGGCGTCTCTACGAGGCGAAGCTCGCAACACTGCGTGCTGCTGTCGATGAAGGTGACGCCAGCGGGATCGCCGCGGGCGACGTGTTCGCACGCGTTCGGAAGACCTACAACCTTCCCCCGAACCCGCGATAGTCCATGTTCACTCTTTCGGAGGACCATATCAAGGCGCTGATCGAAGAGAGAAAGTCCATTCCTCCACAGTTATGTCCTTTGGGCACCCTCATGGGGCGCAGCCATCACAAGCGCAAGGACTTCACGATCCCCGCCTTATCCGGAAGCCAGTTTGTGGTGTTCGTTAGAATATCGGTCGTTAATATGCTCGATTTTTCTGTGATACTCGGATATCGGTTGCCCCATCTGCACAGCGTGTTTCGGCTGCGTCGGTACAATGGCAAGTCGCACCTTCACACGAACGTACTGGAAAAAGAGACGTTCTACGACTTCCACATCCACACCGCTACGGAGAGATACCAGCGTTCCGGCTTTAGTGAGGATCACTTCGCAACGAAGACCAATCGTTACCGCGATCTTCAAGGTGCGATTGATTTGCTACTTGATGAATGCGGTTTCCGCTCCCCCATCGAGGAATCGCCATTGTTCCTGGGGCAGATAATATGAATCCAGGTCCGGTCACGCAGGACTTCAGGAATCGGGTCTGTGAGCAGATCGACCTTCAGCCGGAAGGACTGGACCGCTTTCGCGTCCTGACGCCTTTTCGGTTCGAAGACGGAGATCATTTCGGCATTGTGTTGAAGCGCGATGGTGACGGCTGGATTCTCACCGATGAGGCACACACCCTGATGCATTTGTCGTATTGGCTGGATGAAGCAGAACTCGAGTCCGGCAACCGTCACGAGATCGTCCAAGGCTCACTTTCGAGTTTTTCCGTTGAGGACAGGGACGGGGAGTTTATCATTCCAGTCACAGACGACCGATACGGAGATGCGCTTTTCAATTTTGTGCAGGCGCTCTCGAAGGTTAGTGATGTTTCATTCCTGTCGCGGGAACGTGTACGATCTACCTTCTTAGAGGATTTCAAGGCATTCATTCAATCTCTCGTTCCGCCAGAGCGTCTGAGCCTTGATTGGACGGACCCTGTTCATGATCTCAGGAAGCGCTATCCGGTGGACTACCGCATCAATGAAATCGCCAGCCCCCTTTTCATCTTCGCCCTACCCAACGACAGCAAAGTCAAGGACGCGACGATCAATCTATTGACTTTTGAACGGTGGGGGCTGAAGTTTCAATCGCTGGGCGTTTTTGAAGAACACGAACGGATCAATCGTAAGGCCATCGCCAAGTTCACGGACGTGTGTGACAAAACATTTTCAAGTCTCGACGAGAACAAAGACCGTATAGAACGTCACCTGCGTCGGGTACTCGAAGCGGGGCACTGATGGAGCCGGCCTGTTACGTCAACGCCTACGACGTCAACTTGTGCTGATGGAATGATTACCCAGATGAATCGTATCTTGCTGCTCGTCCTCCTTCTCGCACTGCCAGCTTTCGCACAGGCACCCACGTCCAAACCGTTGCGGGTGGCCATCGCCGGTCTCGTTCATGGTCATGTCGATGGATTTCTGCAGGCGCTGAAGAATCGTGACGGCGTGCAACTGGTGGGCATCTGGGAACCCGACACCACTCTCGCGCGCAGCTACGCGGAGCGTTTCGGCCTGGCTGGTGGCCTCTTCTTCACGGATCTGGCAGCCATGTTGGACGAGACCGCGCCGGAGGCGGTTGCCGCTTTCACCAGTACCCGGGATCATCCTTCGGTGGTGGAGGTCTGCGCGGGGCGCCATGTCCACGTGATGATGGAGAAGCCGCTTGCGGTGGACATGTCCGGCGCGCGAGCCATCCGCGACGCCGCAGCCCGCGGGCACATTCACGTCATCGTGAATTACGAGACCACGTGGTACCCCAGCCACGCCGCCATCTGGAATCTCATCAAGGTGCAGCACGCTGCCGGCGACGTCCGCAAGATGGTGGCGATGGACGGCCATCAGGGGCCCAGGGAAATCGGCGTCGGCCCGGCGTTTCTGGGATGGCTCACCGATCCCGTGCAGAATGGAGCCGGCGCGCTATTCGACTTCGGCTGCTACGGCGCCAATTTGATGACCTGGATGATGGACAACCAGCGGCCGCTCGCGGTGACCGCCGTCACACAGCAGTTCAAGCCGCAGATCTATCCGCGCGTGGACGACGAGGCCACGGTTGTGGTGGAGTACCCGAAGGCGCAGGGGATCATTCAGGCGTCGTGGAACTGGGGGATCGGACGCAAAGACTTCGAGGTGTATGCGGAACGTGGGTACGCGATTGCGACCGGCCGCGACAACTTGCGAACCAGATTGCAGGAGGCGCAGGAAGAGACCCGCACTCCGCCGCCGCTGCCAGCGGACGAACGGGATTTTCTGGCGTACCTGACCGCCGTGGTCCGAGGCAGTGTGGAACCCACGGGACTCTCCTCGCTGGAGAACAATATCATCGTCACGGAGATTCTCGAAGCGGCGCGCGACTCGGCACGGACCGGGAAGCGGGTATCACTACAGTAACCCATCCGCTATCCTTGAGAAACGAGTTCTCACCGTGCGATTCACCTACATTTCCGCCGTCCTCGTCCTTGCCTTGACGCTCTCGTCCCAGACCGTGCCGCGCGAGCAGGTTGGCCCGCAGCCCGACGGCAGCTTTCTGCTGAACAGCGGCTGGCGCCTGCGGCCCGCCGGTACGCAGATTCCGCTGGACACGCTTCCCATGTCCTGCGCGTTGTCGAAAGACGGGAAGTACCTGGTGGTTCTGAACGGTGGGTACAATCCGCCGTCGCTCAGCGTCATCGACACGGCCGCGCAACGCGAACTGGGGCGCACGCCCGTGGAGGACGCCTGGCTGGGGCTGACTTTTTCGCCCGACGGCCGCACGCTCTGGGTGGGCGGCGGATCGCGCGCGGCCATTTACGAGTTCGCCTTCGGCGCGGACGGCTCGCTCAAGCCTGGCCGCACGTTCCCGCTTGTCGCGCACCCTGGCGAGAAGGATTTCATCGGCGATGTGGCCACGTCTCCCGACGGCCGCCTGCTCTATGCCGCCGACATCTTTCATGATTCGGTGCTGGTGGTGAATCCGCAATCGGGCCGCGTCATCGACCGTTTCAAGACCGGCCGGCGGCCCTATCGTATCCTCTTCCATCCGAACGGCGAGTCGTTCTTCGTCACCAGTTGGGCCGACGGCACGCTCGAGCAGTTGAAGGCTGCCAACGGTTCGGTGTTGAACACCGTGCGCCTCGGCGCGCACCCCACCGACATGGTCTGGAGCGATCGCAAGCCGGAGGCGGTGGAAGGCCCGGCGGAAGACAATGTCGCGGAAGCATCCACGCCGTGGAGCGCGCGTCTGTTCGTGGCCGCTGCGAACACCAACAACGTGTACGTGCTCGGCGTGGGCGAAAGCGCTGTCACCAACATCGAGACCATCAACGTAGCCATGACGCCGCGCCATCCGCTGGGCATGACGCCCTCGGCTCTGGCGCTGAACCCGGACCAGAAGCGGCTCTACGTGGTGTGCTCGGATGCCAACGCGGTGGCCGTGGCCGACATCAGCGAACCGCACACGCACGTGGAGGGTTTCGTACCGGTGGGCTGGTATCCCACCGCCGCGCGCGTGCTGGCCGACGGCACTCTGGTGGCGATTAACGCGAAGGGCAGCCGCAGTTATGCGAATCCGCAGGGCCCCAATCCGACGCTGAGCCGGCGCCAGCTCATGGCCACGGGACGAGACCAGTACGTCGCCCATATTCAGACCGGCACGGCATCGTTCATCGCACCCTTTGATGAAGCCGCGCTCGGCGCGTACACGAAGCAGGTGCTGGCGAACTCACCATACGATGACAGCAAGCTGGATGGCGTTCCCGCCCCCGAGGGCAACCCGATTCCGGACGCCCCCGGCGACCCCTCGCCCATCAGGCACGTCATCTACATCGTCAAGGAAAACCGCTCCTGGGATCAGGTGCTGGGCGACATGGGGAAAGGCAACTGCGACCCGTCGCTGGTGCTTTTCGGCGAGAACATCACACCTAATCAGCACAAACTGGCGCGCGACTTCGTGCTTCTGGACAACTTTTATGTGAACGCCGACGTGAGCGCCGACGGGCACAACTGGAGCACCGCCGCCATCGCCTCCGACTACGTGCAGAAGATGTGGCCGACCAACTACGGCGGCCGCCGCAAGGTCTACGATTTCGAGGGCGGCGAACCGGCCGCGCTGCCTCCCGCCGGGTATCTCTGGACCAACGCCGCCGCGCACGACATCACCATGCGCAACTACGGCCACTGGGTGGAGAACCTCGAGACCGCGGCCTCCGATGGCACCCAGATCAAGACCGTCCACGATCCGGCGCTGGCGCGAATCACCAACATGAAGTTCCGCAGCTTCGATCTCGACTATCCCGACGTGGAGCGAGCGAAGGTGTTTCTCGCCGATCTGGCCGGGTTCGAGAAGACCGGCGAAATGCCGCAACTCATTCTGATGCGCCTGGGGAACGATCACACCTACGGCGTGCATCCGGGCAAGCTGGCGCCGTTCGCGCTGGTGGCCGACAACGACTACGCGGTGGGCATGGTGGTGGAGGCGCTTTCGAAGAGCCGCTTCTGGGCGAGCACGGCGGTATTCATCCTGGAGGACGACGCGCAGAACGGGCCGGATCACGTGGATTCGCACCGCTCCCCGGCGTTCGTGATCTCGCCGTACACGCGCCGCGGCGCGATTGACAGCACGCTCTACAACACCACGTCCGTGCTGCGCACCATGGAGCTGATTCTGGGCCTGAATCCGATGACCCATTTCGACGCCGGCGCCACGCCCATGTTCGCGGCGTTCACAAAGGACCCGGTGCTGACGCCGTGGCAGGCGGAGAAACCGCGCACGCCGCTGGACCAGCGCAACCCCTCCGCCGTGGCTGGCGCTTTGCCCTCCGGCGATATAGGCATGGATTTCCGGGAGGCGGACCGGAACGACGACGACGCTTTGAACGCGGTGCTGTGGCGCGCCATTCGCAAAACCGAGACGCCCGCGCCGGTCACCAGCTTCTTCTCGCGCTAATTCGGGGACAGACGCACCCGTCACCGAAATTGGACGCGCTCATCACTTGTGGCTGGAGTACTTGTTCAGCACATTCAGCAGCTCTTCGGCGCCGGCCGGAGGCTTCGCGTGCTCGATGACGTCGCGGTTCGACGTCACGGTACCGTACAGGTCCTTGTTGCTCTCGTCGTCGGGACGCAAAGTGGCGCCGTTCAACGCGATGCCCGCGAACACGCCTCTGGCTCGCGACCAGGTCAGAATCTCGGCGTGCATCTGGGCGTCCGTATCGGCGGACGTGGTGCGCCCCACCGGGCCCGCGGCGACCGAAGCGTCCGCGCCCAGGGTGAACTTACTCTGGAGCAGTTTCTCCGCGCCGCGCCGGTTCATGACGGCCATGATGACATCCGTTTCCGAGACGCCAATCTGAAAGCCGACGCTGCCACCTTCCACCGTGACTGCGGCCGGCGCCGACCAGCCCGCCCCGTTGTGGCTGCGGCAGGAAATGAAGCCCCGCCCGCGCTTGCCGCCGACGATGAACGCCGCTTTCTTCACGCCGGGCACTACCACCAGGCATTCCGCCTTGTCGAAAAGGTCCTGGGGAATGGCCTTATCCGAGGCGCCCATAATCTCCGTGATCACCTCCGCCGACTCGTGCAGACGCCGCACCGCGTCGTTGGCGCCGAACAGCACGCCCGAGAACAGTAACACCACTGCAAAGTGCTTGAGCTTCATCGCTTTCTCCTCTCCACGGATTTTAGCAGGCCCGTATCATAGAAAGGTGGCGAAGGATTTTCTGCCGCTGCTGGTTCTGTTTGCAGGAGTCGTCAACCCTGCTGCATGGTCGCCGGAGGCCTCCAGCGCCGCCTCGAAACTGGATCTGATTCGTAGCGGTCGCGCCGCGCCGGGTTCCACCGTGGTCTTCACCGCGCGGGAGATCAACGCGTATGCGGCGGTCCAGTTGCCCGTGTACATCCCGCGAGGTTGGCGCAACGCCCGCCTGGAGCTGGGAAACGGCTCGGCCACCGGCACCGCGCTGGTCGATTTCGTGCAGGTCCGCCGGGGCGCCGGTCAGACCACCAACTGGTTCCTGGCGAAACTGATCGAGGGCGAGCGGCCTGTGAAGGTGACCACGTCGATTCAATCCGCCCACGGGCGCGCCACCGTGTACCTGCGGCGCGTGGAGATCTCCGGCGTCGCGGTCAGCGGCAGCGCACTCGATTTCCTGATCGACAACTTCCTGCGGCCGATCTTCCCCGAGGTCCGCATCAACGAGCCCTTCCCGCTTCTGGACAATATCGAACGAATCGAAGTGCGGCCGAATGTGGCGCGCGCGCTGATCAGGCCGTTGCCGAAGCCGGCCGCGCCAGCTCCGCCGGTACGCGCGGCCCGGCACTCGCGGTGACGTGGGATTCAGGCTGCGAGGGCGGCTCTCACGCGGTCAATGAAGCCTGTGATGCTAAGGAGCTTTGGGCGGAACTCCGACGGGTATTCTCTGTGGAGCGGTTTCGGCACCACCAGCGTAATGCCACTCTCCTCCATTAACTGAAGTTGGCTGAGCGATATCCCGTTCTGGATGGTAATGATGTATTTCGTGGCGATCCGTCTTGCTTCCTGGGTTACTTGCCGCCAGCGGTCCTTGCACGTGCGCTTCACACCGAGTACAAAGATCTTCTCGTCCGGATAGCTCTGGTCGCGGTAGGCTGCCGCGCTCGGGATGATGATGTCGGGCTCGCCGTCAATTGCAGGTTGCGCCTCCAGGGGCACTCCCGCACGGGAGAGCACGTATTGGCAGTGAAGCTCCATGGACTTGCCCGCCCGCGATTTCCTTCGCTGAAGAATGCTGTTCGCAGTCCTGAGAAACTCATCCACAGAAAGGAACAGACGGAGGATGGATGGTGTACAGAGCTGCCTTTCGACCAGCTTGAAGAGCGCGTATTCGGTTTCCAGCAACTTGAGAAGGGCGATGTCCGGATCAAGACGGTCGAAACCGGCAACGCAGGTGCACAGCACGCGCTGTGTCTCCTCCGCAATAACCGCGGTTGTTGGGAACTCAGACACAGACTCGGCGAATTGTCGTAGCGCCTGGTCGATTTGCGCGCTGTCCGTTTCGACGCGAGGGGCATCGGCGATGTACGCTCCCCAGAATTGCACGATCTCCACGCCGAGCTGTGCTTGAATTTCCTCGAAATCCCCCTCTTCGCTCAGAACAAAGGCGCCGAACTCGGTGTCGCTCCTCGGTACAAGAACGAGCAGGTCGCCCACGCTGTCGTACGCGAGATACGGGAAATCGTGGCCGAATCGGGTCAGCCGGTATTCGCTGCGAGTGCCCTTGCCGTACCACTTGACGCACGACTGGGTGCGACGTCCCAGCGGCCACCACTCCACGGTCACGTTATGGTCGTGATTCACCCCTTTTGTCGGCGCCTGCGGTGAGTACAGCCTCCACAGCTTCTTGGGCAGGTAGTATCCGCACTGGTGGCTCCCAGTCTTGCCGGTATCGTTTGCGGATATGAACTTAAGGATGGCCCGACCGTGCTGCAGTGCTTCTTCAACCGCCTTTTCACAGTACGGCGATGCCATGTTGAACGCTTCCTATGCGCTGCGGACGAGTTTCGACCTCTCACGATACAGCAGACAGCCATTGCCGTTCTGCCGCCACGCGTCATAAAGAAAGGGTAGAATCTGCTGGCCGACTGCCTCCACTACCTTCGGAACAACCGCGTTTCCAAATTGCCGGTACGCCTGGGTATCGGAGACCACTATCTGTCGCTGGCAATGCTCATCTTCGAAGCCCATAAGACGCGCACACTCGTGCGGCGTGAGTCGCCGAGGACTCCTTGCGCGCTGAGCGATCAGGATTTCCGAACCGTCCTTGTGGTAACGGGCACTCAACGTTCGCGTGATGCCTTCCGGATCGGCTATACCGAATCCGAAACCATTTCCTTTGGCCTTGTGCTTGTCGGCGTAATCCTGAAGGTATTTCCAAAGGTGATCGGAGAGTGTGTACTTCGAATCGACCGAGGGTTCCAGAATGTCCTTAAGCCTCGGCCGATCGATGGGCGGCTTCGGGAACTTGAATGCGGGAGGTGTTGGAAAATGTTCTTTGTCAAAGCAGACGACATAGATTCTTTCCCGATGCTGGGGTACCCATCCCGCGGCGTCGATCACTTCCGGGAAGACCCAGTAGTGTTGTTCCAGGGTCTCACTGATAACGCGCCACGTCCTTCCACTATCGTGGGACTTGAGATTCTTCACATTCTCAAGGAACAGGACTGGGGGGCGCTTCGCTTCGATCAATGACGCAAGAACGAAGAAAAGGTTCCCCTGATCCGCGCATTTGAAACCGTGGGGACGTCCAAGGCTCTTCTTCTTGGAGACACCCGCGATCGAAAACGGCTGGCACGGAAAACCCGCCGCGAGGACGTCGTGGGGCGGCAACTCCGCTGCCTTGAGTTGACGGATGTCGCCATGCGGTACCTCGCCGAACCACGACCGGTAGGTCTTCTGGCTGTACCGGTCCCACTCACACGAATACACGCACTCGCCACCGAGGCGTTCCAGGGCGATACGGAAACCGCCAATGCCGGCAAAGAGGTCGACGAACTTGAACGGGAGGCGAACGGGTGCGGGCGATTCCACCGGTGTCGCTGCCGAGAACAGCAATGGCATCCTTTCCTGCTCATCGGCAAGTCTGCCCCTTCGCAGCACAGACGCCACGAATTCGGTCTGGCTCATGTTGAGCCGCTCCCGTTCGCCGTTGACCCACTGATACTCTTCGTCGGGAACGTTTCTGAGCATCATGTCGCGTGGCATTCGTATCCCTGGGACAACCTGATATCGACAACAGGAATGATATCAGAGATTCCCAGCGGCGACAATCCGGGTCCTGGCCGTGCTTCGATGACCTCAGCAATGAAGTACCGCGTGTAC
Organism: Bryobacteraceae bacterium; assembly: GCA_049510065.1. Lineage (GTDB taxonomy): Bacteria > Acidobacteriota > Terriglobia > Bryobacterales > Bryobacteraceae > CAWACP01. The sequence continues at coordinate 48,784 of JBEKZH010000025.1, read as the reverse complement.
CTCGAACAGGACGAGGACGGAGTGTTCGTCGCGAGTTGTCCCGCTCTCCCCGGCTGCATCTCGCAGGGGCAGACCCGAGACGAGGCGCATCGCAACATCCGCGAGGAGCTCTACCTTGAGAGCCTGCGCGAGCATGGAGAGTCGATTCCACAACACCGCCCAGTCAATACCTGACTGTTGTTGACTGTCCCGAGCGATAATAATGACAGTAGGAGCGAAGGATGGCGATCAAGCAGATGAATATCTCTCTGTCGCCGCAGATGGCCAGGTTCATCCGCGGCAAGGTAAAGAAAGGCGATTACACTAACATCAGCGAAGTTGTGCGGGATGCGATCCGGCGCATGCAGGAGGCAGAGGCCGCGAGAAAAGACCGGGCGTGGCTCAACGGCTTTGAAGCAGCCCTTCCGGAAGGCGAGCGCGAAAGCATCCGGCGCGGGGTGCAGCAAGGGATCAAGGACATCGAAGAAGGCCGTTACGACGAGTACGACGCCGATGGGCTTAGGGGTCTGGCCAGGACCCTGGTTGCCACGTCCACCAGGAAGCTCGCCAGCCGTTCGAAGACTGGATGAGGTCCCGCTACAGGCTCGCCCGTTCCGCCAGACGCAATCTGCAGCAGGTTTCCGGCTACTGGGTGAACGAGGCGGGTGACGATGTCGCTCTCCGAATCATCGAAGGAATCCTGGAGACAATCACCGCGCTTGCAGACCAACCACGCGCGGGCGTTGCAGCCGAGCAATTCGGAGCCGGTGTGCGCAAGTTCCCGCCGGGAACGTACATGATCTACTACCGCCGCTCTCGCTCCAGCCGAATCGAGATTCTCCACGTGTTTCACGGGGCGCGGGATCAGCGGAAGGCGTGGCGGAATGAGCGGCCAGCTTCGCCGTTCAGATCGTGGCCGCCATAATCCGCTCCGCCGCCCGTTTCCCGCTCCGCACGCAGTCTGGCACGCCGATGCCGTGGTACGCGCTGCCGGCCAGATGCAGCCCCGGCAGCCCAGCCGCCAGCGCTTCGATTCTCTCCACCCGCGGCCCGTGCCTCACCGTGTACTGGGCCATCGAACGTGGCCAGCGGGCGATCTTCCCAAAGATCGGCTCGGCGTCTACGCCCATGATGCGCCGGATTTCCGCCCGCGCGGTCGCCACCACCTCGTCGTCGCTGCGATCCAGACTGTCGCCGGTCATAAAACATCGCAGCACCGCTTTGTCGTCGGGCACCCGGTGCGGAAACTTCGTCCCCACCCACGTGCAGCCCAGCAGCAGCCCGCGCTCGGCCTTTGGCACCAGGAAGCCGAACCCGTTGAGCGGGTGTTTCACGTCCGCGCGCCGGTAGCCGAGCGCCAGCGTCATCGACGACGTATAGGGAATGGCCGACAACAGCTCCGCCAGCTCGGGCGCGATCGGGCGGAGCAACTCGGCGGATTGGTACGCGCGGCAGGCCAGCACCAGATGACCGGTCGGGCGCCATTCGCCGTCCACGCGCACGCGCCAGCCGTCGCCCGCGCGCTCCAGCGCTTCCACCGCTCCGCGGATCACCGTCAGCCGCTCGCCTGCCGCGCGCACAATCGCATCGGCCATCGCCGCCAGGCCGCCCTTCAGCGACTGGAACAACGGCGCGCCCGAACGGGGGCCCTTCCCGTGCGCAGCATTCCTGTGCGCAGCAAGCACGCCGCGCGTCAGGCTGCCGTACTTCGCCTCCATTTCGGCAAAGCGTGGCAGCACGCTGGCGACGCTCAACTCGGCCGGATCGCCCCCATAGACGCCCGAAAGCAGCGGCTCGCCGAGGTAGTCCACCGACTCCTGGCCATAGTGATCGCGCAGAAACTCGGCTACGGAGCGGTCGGCGGGCATGGGGCGTGGGCGGCGAAACCACTCGAGGCCCATGCGGATCTTCGTGCCCCAGCCAAGCAGCGGGCTCGCCAGCAGTGGCAGCACCTTCGTGGGCACCACCATCATGAGCCCGTCCGGCAACGGCACCAGACGGCCGCGCCGCAGGATGTAACTCTTTCGCAGATGATCGTTGGAGGCGATGACGTCGGCCGCCAGGCCAAGGTCGCGAATCAGCTCCAGCGCCCACGGCTTCGCCGCCAGGAAGCTGTCCGGGCCGAGCTCCAGCGTGCAGCCTTCGACGGAGGCGGTCTGCATCACCCCCCCCAGCCGCGGCTCCTTTTCGAACAGAGTGACCGGGATACCGGCGCGGGTCAGGTAGTACGCAGCGGAGAGGCCGGAAATCCCGCCGCCGGCGACGACCGCGCTACGGCCGGAACTCACGGACAATCTGCACCACGGCCTTCACGTTCTCCACCGGCGTCTCCGGCAGGATGCCATGGCCGAGATTGAAGATGTGGCCGGGCCGCGTTCCCGTCCGCTTGAGCAACTCGAACACGCGCATGCGCAGCTCTGGCAACGGCGCGAACAGCACGGCCGGGTCCATGTTCCCCTGCACGGCGGAACGGTAGCTGATGTCCATCCAGGCAATGTCGATGTTGACGCGCCAGTCCACGCCCATCACGTCGCCTCCGGCCGCATGGAGTTCGCGGAAGAAGCCGGCCGCGCCGGTTCCGAAGTGGATCACCGGGACGCCACCCGAGCGAATGCGTTCGATCAGCGCGCGCGAGTACGGCGCCACGTAGCGCACGTAATCGTCCGGACCGAGCGCGCCCACCCACGAATCGAACACCTGGATGGCGCGCGCGCCGTTGGCGATCTGCATCAGCGCGAACGGGCCTAGCACGTCCACGATCTTCCCCATCAGCCGCCGCCACAGCGTCTCGTCGCGATACATGAGCTGCTTGGTGCGGGTGAAGGTGCGCGACGCGCCGCCCTCGATCATGTAGCTGGCCAGCGTGAACGGCGCGCCCACGAAGCCGATTACCGGAACGCGGCCGGCCAGCTCCCGCACCACCATCTGAATGGACTGGCCCACGTAGCCGAGATCGTCGGTGTTGGAGATGGAGAGCGAGTCGATGTCCGAGGAAGTGCGGATCGGGTTGTCGATCAGCGGGCCCTCGCCCGCGACGAACTGCAGCTTGAGCCCCATCGGCTCCACCGGCAGCAGCAGATCGGCGAAGATGATGGCCGCATCCACATCCAGAATCTCCACCGGCTGCAGCGTAACGGCCGCGGCCAGATCGGGGCGCTTGCAGATATCCAGAATGGAGTGATGGGCGCGGATTTCGCGATAAGGTTTCAGATACCGGCCAGCCTGCCTCATGAACCAGACCGGCCGCACATCGGTGGGCCGGCGCCGGCAGGCGTCGAGAAAACGGCTGCTCATTGAAGCCATGCGCATGGCGATTCCGCCTTGTCCTCGCAGAAAAACACGCGAACGTCTTTCCGCATGTGCCGGGCCGTCCACTGGCGGCCCTGAATGTAATAGGGTTTGGCCCAGGCTTCGGAGTCGATGGTCTCCGGCGCGATCACCGAAACCGACAGCGTGCCCATCGCCGGATAACCGGTGCGCGGGTCCATGATGTGACTCCAGGTCTTTCCCTCGGCCCGGAAGAACTTTTCGTAATTTCCCGAAGTGGAAAGCGATTGGTCCTTCAACGTGACCGTGGCGGCGGACTTCGTCGTGTCGCGCGGGTCTTTGACGGCCACCTTCCAGCCGGATTCGTTCGGCGGCGCGCCCAGAGCGTAAATACTGCTGGACCCCGCCGAAACGAGCGCCGATTTTACACCGCTTTCCCTGAGAATGGCGATCATTCTGTCGACTGCGTACCCTTTGCCGATCCCGCCCGGATCGAGTTCCACCCCGTCCTCCGTGAACCGCACCGTCCGCGCATCCGGGTCAAGCGCCACTTTCCGGTACCCGACATGGCCGAGCGCGCCGCGGATCTCCGCCCGATGGGGAAAGTGTCCGGTCCCGCGGTAGAACCCCCACACCTTCATGAGCGGACCGACGGTGATATCGAACGTTCCCTCGCTGGCCCGGCTGTACTCGGAGCACGCCTCAAGGAGACGGAACAGCTCGTCCGTGACTCGCACCGGCTCCTTTGCCGCCAGGCGGTTCACCTGGCTCAGTTCGCTGGTCTCCCGGTAATTCGAGAGCATCTCGTCGAGCCGTCTGGCCTCGTCCAGCGCAGCGGCAACGGCCGACTCCAGACGTCCCCCATCCTCACCCCAGGCCACCACTGAAAACGCGGAACCCATTGTATCCGCAGTACCTTCGGCCCGAACAAGGTTCGCCGCGCCCGCCGACGACAGCAATCCGGCAAACAACAAAGGTAGCACAAGGTGTTTCACGGGAACGACTTTTTTTGGCGGGAAACCGGGCCGTTCAGGCAAAGATGTCGTCAACAGCGAGGGAAGCATCGGTGATGCCGAGGGGGATTCGCTGGCCGGCGGTGAAGACGTTCGTGCCCGACGCCGTCGTGACGGAAACGATGGAGAAGCGCTCGTCCACGACCCAGAACTGGACGGTGCCGGTTCCGAGGCACAGGGAGGCTTTCTCGGCCATCTCGGCGGCAGTATTGGATTTTGGCGAAAATACTTCGACGACAATTTCGGGCGAGCCGGTGAGATAGTTCTCCTTCAATCCGGCCTGAAACCGCTGTCCGGAGACCGCCCCGACATCCGCGCTCCGCGACTCGAACTGCGGTAGCGCTCGATAGGGCATTTCTACGAGCACTTCCCACTCCGAGCCGAGGGCACCCTCCATCAGGCGCTCGATGCGCTTCTGAAGTGAGACGTGCCGCAAAGTTGGCAGACCCATGTCAACCACCTGTCCGAAATGAAGTTCGAGATGGGTGTTAGAAGTCTCCGCCAGTGGAACGAACTCCTCGTAAGTGACAAGTCGCGGCCACGACTGTGCTGCCATCTCAACTCCTGTTTCCATTCTAACCGGCGCTCTTGTCGGTGTCGCGAGGTCTCCCCTTCCGGATCCGCCGGAACAGGAAGTCCATGCGATCGCCGATCTGCGTACCGATGTCCGCTTCAAAGTGCAGGTCGGGGACGCGATGGAGGTCCAGGCGGCGCGACAACTCCCTGCGCAGAAAGCCCTTGGCCTTTTCGAGGGCCTTGAGAGCTGGGTCCGCCTCCTCGCGCTGGGGAAAAGCGAGGCTGACGCGGGCACGACGCAAGTCGGGGGAAACGGTCACCTCGGTGACTGTGGCCGAGCTTACACGTGGGTCGGACATTTCATACGAAATGATTTCCGCAAGCTCCTCGCGGATCGCTTCGGTTACCCGTTCCGCTCTGTGTCCTTCCATCGTTACTCAATCCACTCTACCGTGACTTCCACCAATGCCGGTCCCAGCAGCGCCGCCGCCTCCCGCTCCACCTGCTGCAGGGTCTGCTCGGCGTAGGAGTGACTGCCGGAAACGGTGACGGCGGAGATGAGCGCACGCTGCCAGATGTCCTGGAAGTCGATTTCCGCGACGGCCACGTTGAACCGGCTGCGCAGGCGGTCCTTCAAGCTCTTTACCGTGTGCCTCTTATCCTTGAGCGAGTGGGATTCAGGGAGGCGTAATTCAAGAGTAAGGACGCCGACCGTAGCCATTTCGGGGACCCCGGCTTCAGTGCAACCAGCTAAACCACGGCGTCCGGCGCGACGCGCTCCGTGGTGAACGCTTCAATGACGTCGCTGGGCTTCACATCGTTAAAGTTGTGGATCTGGATGCCGCACTCGAAGCCGCTCTTCACCTCGCTGGCGTCGTTCTTGAACCGTTTGAGCGATTCTATCTTGCCGGTGAAGATGACCACGTTGTCGCGCAGGACGCGCACCTGGCTGTCCCGCCGGATCAGGCCTTCCTGCACCATACAGCCGGCCACGTTGCCCACCTTGCTGATGCGGAACACCTCGCGGATCTCGGCCCGGCCCTGCCAGGCCTCCTTGAACACCGGCTCCAGCATGCCGGTCATGGCGCGCTTCATCTCGTCGGACAGCTCGTAGATGATGGTGTGGAGGCGGATGTCCACCTTTTCCTGCTCGGCCAGGGCCGCGGCGTTGCGCTCGGGCCGCACGTTGAAGCCGATGACCACGGCCTCCGAGGCCGAAGCCAGAAGCACGTCCGTTTCGTTGATGGCGCCCACGCCCGAGTGAATCACGCGCACGCGCACCTTGTCGTTGGAGAGCTTCTGCATCATGTCGGTCAGCACTTCCGCCGAGCCGCCGACGTCGGTCTTCAGGATGACGTTGAGATCCTTGATCTCGCCTTCCTGCAGGTGCTTGTGCAGGGTCTCCAGCGTCACCCGGGTGCCGCGCGCCATGGCCTGCTCGCGGGTTTTCGCTTCGCGGTAGATGACAATCTGCTTGGCCTTGGCGGTGTCGGTGACCACCTGGAACGTGTCGCCGATCTCGGGCAGCGATTCCAAACCGAGCACCTCCACGGGCATGGACGATTCGGCTACGCGGACCGGATCGCCGCGGTCGTCGTACATGGCGCGGACCTTGCCGAAAACCGATCCGCAGATGAAGTAATCGCCCACCTTGAGCGTGCCGTTGCGGACCAGAACCGTGGGCACCGGTCCGCGGCCGCGATCGAGCTTGGCTTCCAGAACCACGCCCACGGCCGGGCGATCCGGATTCGCTCGGAGATCCTGCATATCGGCCACCAGCAGGATCATTTCCAGCAGCAGATCCAGGTTCTCTTTCGTTCGCGCCGACACCGCCACCATCACCGTGTCGCCGCCCCAGTCTTCCGGCACCAGCCCGCGATCGGAAAGTTGCTGTTTGATTCGTTCGCGCTGTTCGCCCGGCTTGTCGATCTTGTTGATGGCCACGATGATGGGCACGCCCGCGGCTTTGGCGTGGTTCATGGCCTCAATCGTCTGCGGCATCACGCCGTCGTCGGCGGCCACCACCAGAATCACGATGTCGGTGACTTTCGCGCCGCGCGCGCGCATTTGCGTGAAAGCCTCGTGACCGGGCGTGTCGATGAAGACAATCTTGCGGCCGTTCTTCTCGACGTGGTAGGCGCCGATATGCTGGGTGATTCCGCCGGCTTCGCGGTCCACCACGTGGGACAGGCGAATGGCGTCGAGCAGCGAAGTCTTCCCATGGTCCACGTGACCCATGATGGTGACCACCGGAGCGCGCTTGACGCGATCCGTATCCACCTCGGCCGACTCGATCTCGAAGGTGCTCTCTTCCTCGTAGCTGATCTTGTTGGTGGAAGCGCCGAACTCGCGCGCGATCTCCTCCGCCGTCTTCACGTCCAGAGTCTGGTTGATGGTCGCGTAGATCTTCTTGTCGAAGAGCCGCTTGATCACCAGATTGGCTTTCACGCCCAGCTTCTCGGAAACCTCCTTGACGGTGATGCCCTCGCTGACCGTGATCTCGCGATTGATGGCCGGCAGCGCGGTGTGCTGCTCGCGCCGGGTGGGCAGGCGCAGCGTCTTCTCTTCTTCTTCACGGCGCTCGACCATGCGTCCGCGCGCCTGATGCTGCCGCCTTGCCTGATCGCTGGGCGGGGGCGCGGTGGGTTCCACGCGAACGGTGGAAGTCGGGTGCATGGGCCGCGGCCGCGTTCCTCGCGCCGCCGGACCAGCCGGGCCCATCCCGGGACGAACAATGGGCTGACCGGGGCGAATGGGGCCGCGATAAATGGGCTGGCCCGGACCCGCCGACGGCCGCGAAGGCATACCCGGACGCGCCACCGGCGCCGGCTGACCGGGGCTCACCCGAGGTTGTTGCTGCTGCTGCAAACGCGCCAGCACGTCCGCGCGAGGCGGGACCACGGGACGCGCCGCCGGCTGACCGGCCAGAGGCCGTGCCTGCGACGGAGTCATCTGTCCTGCCGGGGGCGCTGGCGCCGCCGCGCGTGGTTGCTGCGACATGGGACGCTGCGGGACCACTGGGGGCCGGGGCGTTCCCGGGGCTATACCTGTTGAACCCGTGCCCGGCGAACCCAGAACCTGGCCGGGCATCGGCTGCCGAGGGCCGGAAGGGATCGGCGTCCGGGGACCGCCGGTCAGAACCTCACCCGGACGCGGGGTGACAGGCAAAGCCGACGCTGGCGCCGGTGCCGACGCTGGCGCGGCAGCGGAAGGACGGCGTTGCGGAGTCGCCGGACGCGCCGGGGCTGCCGGCCGGACCGCTGGCGGAGGTGGTGCAGTCACGCGTGCAGGCGGCTGCACCGGCATCGCCGGGGCCGACATGGTTCCTATCGGAGGATGAACGGGACGCTGGTGGCCGCCCAGCAGCGGGGGGCGCAGGGGCATCGGCCGTGGCCGTGCCGCTTCGCTCTCCGGGGCCGTCTCAGTATGCTCGCCCGCGGCAGGGGCCGTCTCCACCACCTCGGCCGTTTCGACGGGGCGATGGGCGGTCGCTGTCTCTACCAGGGCCGTGGCCGCTGGAGCGTGCTCAATCTGCTCGTCAGCGGCGGCTGCGGAGGCGGGCTCGTGGTCCCGCTCGTGGTCGAAGGTGTCCGGGCGGGCGCCGACCACGCCGAAGTGTCTGCGAACCAGGTCCGCCGCGTCTTCGTCCAGCGAACTGGAGTGGGTCTTCTTTTCGGCCACGCCCAGCTCGGGGAGCAGTTCGAGAATGCGCTGAGGCTTGACCTCGAGCTCTCTCGCCAGCTCATTGATGCGGATTTTGCTCATAGTTAGCAGTTGCAAAATGGAGACGCACTACCCCGGCATGCACTGGTCAGCTCAGCGGTCTGGACCCCAGATCTTCTATCCTATCAGATTCGTTTTCCTCTTCCGACACCTCCGGATGCGGCACAGTACCAGTCTCTGGCGCCTCTTCGGGCGGTTCCGAATCCACTGCCGGCGCGGATGGCACAGCGGCTTCGCCGGGGGTTTCCGCCTCGGCTTCGGGCACATCCTCAAGCGCCTCCGGAACTTCCTCGACCGCCTCCGGCGGGGCCTCGACAGCGCCCGCCTCGATAGCAACGGTTCCGTCCTCGGCCGGATACTCGCCAGGGACCTGTTCGGCGGGCGTCTCGAACTGAGCGTAGTACCCATTCACGGCGTCGCGAATGCGCTCCACCGCCGGGGCGCCGATGCCCTGCAACTCTTCCAGTTCTTCCGGGGTCATGCCACCCAGCTTTTCGATGGTGCTGACGCCGCCCGCGATCAGTTGCCCCACAATGTTCTCCGGCAGTCCGTACTCCATCAGCACCGACACCGGCGCGCCCGGAGACACCAGCGCGGCCATGGCCGATTCCACCTCCTGCCGTTTCTCCTCTTCGCTCTTGATGTCCACCTTCCAGCCCAGCAGCTTGGCGGCGAGCCGCACGTTCTGGCCCTTCTTGCCGATGGCCAGCGATAACTGCGTGTCGTCGACAATCACTTCCATGTGCTTGGCCGTGCCGTCCACAATGGCCACGCGGGAGATCTTGGCCGGGCTCAGGGCCTTGGTGGCGTACTGCACGGGATCGTCGGAGAATTCGATAATGTCGATCTTTTCGCCGCGCAGCTCGCGAATAATCGACTGCACGCGCATGCCCTTCATGCCCACGCAGGCGCCGACGCAGTCCACGTCGCGGTCGCGGCTCCATACGGCGATCTTGGTGCGCTCGCCGGCCTCGCGCGCGCAGCCCTTGATCACCACGGTGTTGTCGTAAATCTCCGGCACTTCCTGTTCGAACAGGCGCTTCACCAGCTCGGGATCGGCGCGGGAGATGGTGACGCCGGCGTTCTTGCCCGCCTTCTCCACGCTTTTGATGATGGAGCGGACGCGATCGCCGACGCTGAAGTTCTCCAGCCGGCTCTGCTCCTTTTTCGGCAGCCGCGCCTCGGTCTTGCCGATATCCACAATCAGGTCCTGCCCCTCGATACGCTTGACGATGCAGTTGACCAGCTCGCCCACGCGCCCGGAGTATTCCGAGAAGATGGTCTCCCGCTCGGCCTCGCGGACCTTCTGTAGAATCACCTGCTTGGCAGTCTGCGCGGAGATGCGGCCCAGAGCGTCGGTGGGCCGGAAAATGCGGACTACCGAGCCGAGTTCGGCTTCCGGGTTCACCTTTTTCGCGTCGTGGAGGGAGATCTCCTTCACCGGATCGGCCACCGGGTCGGCCACGGTCTTCACCGCGAAGATTTCGAGCGCGCCCTGAGCGTTGAACTCCGCAACCAGATCCTCCACGCTGCGGAAGTGTTTCCGGGCCGCCACCAGCATGGCGTCCTTCACCGCGTCGATCACGATCTGCGGATCGATGCCCTTCTCCTTGCTCAGGATCTCAATGGACTGATAGATGGTTCCCACTCGTCTCCTCTTTCAACTTGTTCTCGGGGGAATTACCACTCGAACTTGAGGTTGGCCTTCTCTACCTGGGCCAGCGCGAAGCGGACCTGGCGGCCGACCGCGGGCTCGATAGTGATCTGGCCGTCCTCAAAACCGATCAGCGTGCCTGACCAGTGGCGCTGGTTCTCCACCGGTTCGCGCAGAACGATGCGCGCCTTGTGCCCGGTGAAGCGTTCGAAATCCTTCGCTTTCGTGAGTTTGCGCTCGAGGCCGGGCGAGCTGACCTCCAGCGTGTATCTGCCGCCCGGGATGACATCCTCCACGTCCAGAATGGTACCCACCTCATGCGAAATCAGTTCGCAATCGGCGTGGCTGACGCCCTCCGGTTTGTCGATGAAGATGCGCAAGACGCGGCCGTTCCCGCCTCCGAGGAATTGCACCTCGACGATCTCGATATTTTCCGCCTGGGCAACCCGCTCCGCAACCTCGGCGATTCTGGCGGTGACGGCTTCCCTGTTCCGATCCGGCATGCTGCAATCGCGAACGCGCGCAATAAAAAAGTGGGCTTTCGCCCACTGGTCGCGTTCGACATTATCTAGTATACCCTGGGTGTGGGCGGGGCAAGGCCATAGGTTAGAATGACAAACAGGATGAAGTTCGTAGTCAGCATTTACAGGGACGAAGACGGCGCGTACATTAGTGAGTGCCCATCGATACCCGGCTGCGTCAGTCAGGGGCGAACAGAGGCCGAGGCTGAATCGAACATCGCCGATGCAATCCGCGAATGCCTCGCCGTCAGGGCCGAACTCGGCATGCCATTGACCGTTACCACGCGTGAAGTCGAAGTCGCGGTCTGATGTCCGCTCCCCCGCTGCTTCGACCTCGCGAAGTTGTTCGCACGTTTGAGCGGCTGGGTTGGCGGGTCGTACGGTAACGAGGCAGCCACATTGTGTTGACGAAGCCCGGTTCTCTCGTGACACTTTCGATTCCCGATCATGCGCACGTAGCCCGTGGAACCCTGCGGGCGCTGGTTGCGAAGGCTGGCCTGACGGTGGAGGAGTTCCTTGTGGAGGCTGGATAGGAGATAAGGTTCGCGGGCGTCTTGGATTCGCGCATTTCTTGGGGCGAGAAACAGTGATGAAATATCCTTGTGGATACCCCAGTTGCCGTGGCCTTCATCTCCGCCGCCGTTGCCGTATTGGCTCCCGCGATCAGCTTCTACCTCACGAAGAAGAAAGATCGGGAGGCGGATTCGCAGAGATACAAGTTCGAGAAGTACCAGTTTGTCAACTCGCTGAGTGGGATCGTGGGCACCGACGCTACGCCCGAAGGGCAACGCCGCTTTGCCGTGGCGTGTAACACCCTGCATCTCATCGCTTCAGGCACCGTCATCACTGCCTTACACGAATATCAGGACGAGATCAGCGTCTCGAACCCAAGTAGGTCCACCGAGAGGCACCATGCGCTGTTGTCCCGATTGGTCCGGCAGATACGTGTAGACCTCGGAATCCCAAATACACCCGCTGCCGACGAGTTCGTTTTCACCCTCTGGTGTTCCGGTGCCCCTCCTGAGACAGGTCTCAGTTCGGGCCCTGCGACTCACTGATCGTGCGCGGCCGCGTCGACGGGTCAGTCTGTGCTCCCAGAAGCTGATATGCTTCTCGATACTTGACCCCCGACCTCGAACGCCGGACCATCCGCAAAGTGCGGGCGCGGATCATCCCCTTCCTGTTCATCCTCTACGTGGTCGCGTTTCTGGACCGCGTCAACGTCGGCTTCGCCGCCCTCACCATGAACAAGGAGCTGGCCATCACCAGCCAGCAGTTCGGGTTTCTGGCCGGCATCTTCTTCCTCGGGTATTTCTTCTTCGAGATCCCCAGCAATCTGCTTCTGCATAAGCTGGGCGCGCGCGTCTGGATCGCCCGCATCCTCGTAAGCTGGGGCCTCGTCTCCCTGTGCACAGGGTTCGCGCAGACCGCAATGCACGTGTACATCGTGCGCTTTCTGCTGGGCATCGCCGAGGCCGGCTTCTTCCCCGGCATGATCCTCTATCTCACCTACTGGTTCCGCCAGCGCGAACAGGCGCAAGCGGTGGCGCTGTTCATGGCCGCCCTGCCGGTGAGCAACGTCATCGGCGCGCCCATCTCCGGCCTGATTCTGGATCACATCCACTGGTTTGGCATCGGCAGTTGGCGCTGGCTTCTGGTGCTCGAAGCGATTCCGGCCATCGTGCTCGGCGTGGCCACCTGGTTCCTGCTGCCCAACCGGCCCGCAGAGGCCGGCTTCCTCCAGCGGGATGAAAAGGACTGGCTGCGCAACGAGCTGGCGCACGAGTCGGCACTGCGGGCCCCGGTCAGCGCCACGCGAGCGCTGACCAGCGGACGGGTCTGGTATCTCGCGTCCATCTATTTCGCCCTGGTTGTCGGCCTGTACGTGATGAGTTTCTGGCTGCCCCAGGTGGTGAAGGGGCTCTCGGCGCATTACTCGAACACTATGGTGGGCGTGCTGGTGATGATCCCGCACGTGGTGGGCCTCGCCGTCATGCTGATGGTCTCCCGCCACTCGGACCGCACTGGCGAGCGCCGCTTTCACGTGGCCCTGCCGGCGGTCGGCGCGGCCGTCGCGCTGCTGACCGTGGGACTGGTGCACTCCCCGGTTCTCTCCATCGCGCTGCTGACTTTGATGGCCGCCGGTATCTACAGCTTTCTTGGACCGTTCTGGGCATTGCCCAGCCAGTTCCTCACTGGGTATGCCGCGGCGTCCGGCATTGCGCTCGTCAATTCCGTGGGGAACCTCGGCGGATTCGTGGGGCCGTACGCGATCGGGTCGCTCACCCGCTGGACCGGCAACATGTACTGGGGCCTGGCCTTCGCGGGCGTCAGCCTGCTGGCAGCGGCCGTGCTGGTGATTTGCCTGCCGGGGAGACGTTATGAGCACTAACTTCAGAGCGGAACTGACCGCGTGTTTCGGGCAGCCGGTGGCGGAGAATCCCACTGGCGTGATGCAAGAGGCGGCCTTCGCGGCGCTCGGCTTGAACTGGCGATACCTTACCGTGGAGGTCCCGCCGTCCAAACTGCGCGAAGCGATCATCGGCGTGCGCGCTTTCGGCATGCGTGGCATCAACCTGACCATCCCGCACAAAGTGGCGGTGATGGAATACCTGGATGAGATTGCGCCCGACGCCGCGGTAATCGGTGCGGTGAACACGGTGCGGCGCGACGGCGAGCGCCTGATTGGAGAGAACACGGACGGCAAGGGCTTCCTGCGCGGCGTGCGGGTGGACGCCGGTGTCGATCCGAGGGGCAAACGCGCAGTGGTGCTGGGGGCGGGCGGGGCAGCTCGGGCCATCGTGACCGAACTCGCGCTGGCGGGCATCGCGGGCCTCGTGGTGGTGAACCGCTCGGTGAAACGGGGCGAGGAGATGGTTGCGGATCTCGTGGCGAAAATAAAGGCGCCCATCCGCTTCGAAGCCTGGCAGGGAACCTGGCGCGTGCCGGACGACGTGGACCTGCTGGTGAATGCCACCTCCATCGGCCTGTATCCGGACGTCGATGCGATGCCGCCGGTGGATCTGAGTGGGGCGCGGCCGGGAATGCTGGTAAGTGACGCGGTCTTCAACCCGCCAGAGACGCGACTGCTTGCGGCGGCAAGGCAGCGCGGCTTGCCGGTGCTCGACGGGATCTCGATGCTGGTCTATCAGGGGGTCATCGGCTTCCAGTTGTGGACCGGCCAGAACCCACCCGTAGCCGTCATGAAGGAAGCGCTACGGAAGGCGCTGCAGGCATAGCGGACGGGAGTCCGGTTCCAGCAACCACGCGGTGCGGCCGGGATAATATTTGAGCAGCTTGCGGTTCTCATCCGGGCCGAGATCGCGGGCCCACACCACGCGCGCGGCGTCGATGTCAGCTTCATTCCAGACCCACTCCTCCTGGAAGATGTGCTGCGAGGAGTAGCGGACGAATACCAGTTGCCTGCCCGGCGCCTGCGCGAGCTCGCGGTTGACGGCGATCCGGCGCGCGGGCGACGGGGACTTCGCGCTGTCCGCCGCGTGAATCCCATACCAGAACAGAAAATGCGCGCCGCACAACAGCAGAATCAACTGCGCCGCTTCACGCCCCGCCTTCAACCGACTGAGCTGCTGCAAGCCCACCACGCTCACCAGCACGAACAGACAAGTCACCGCCGCGAGGTAGTGAACCTGAAAAGCCGGGAACAGATTGACGCCCAGCGCGAAGGCGGCCAGAGTCGCCACCACCCAGACAAACCGGCGCTCCCGCAGGCTCACGAAGAAGGCTGGCAAAACCAGGTACAGCGGTGCGAGAAAGAAGAAGCGATAGAACCGCACGCGATATTCGAGGCGCTGAAGAAAACTCGTGAGGGTCTCCCCGCGATCCCCGTGGAACGACCGCTGCATCTTGTAGTCGAGCGCCTGCTGTGGGGTGAGCTCGCGGTGCGGCGCCGCGTTGGCCTGAATGGTGAGCGATGCCGGCACGCCGTACTGAAACTGGCTGAGCGTGTAGGGCAGCGTGGTCCACGAACCGGTCACCTGCTTGTTTTGCAGCAGCGTGATGCCGAGGGCGGGAAGCGCCACCGCGGCCGCGATCGCTCCGGCGCGCGCGAACTTCCACGGTCTCGGCAGGAAGAACAGAACAACGCTCAGCAGCAGGAACACGGATTCGTACGGGCGAGTGAGCAGGTGCACGCCGAGACCGGCGCCCAGGAATACGGCATCGCGCGTGCGCCCGTTCGCGCGCAGCCGGGGAAGGGCTCCAAACACGAGGCATCCCGCGGCGGACGCGAGCGCCCCACCCCAGTAGGAGTTCATCCACGGGCACAGCGGACCGAATTCCAGCACCGCGAGAACGCCGCCCGCCAGAGCCCAGCCGGGTGTGGTCCAGCCGCGCAGCATCCAATAGCAGAGCGCGCAGAAGGCCGCCGTCGACAGAATGACGCCGGCCCAGGGGTGGCCGAAGATCGCGCGGCCGAGCGCCAGCGCGAGTCCCTGGCCGACCGGATAAATGGAGCTGTACGTCGGCTCCTGCAGAACGAAGAACGTCTCGAAGAACTGGGGCAACGCGTGCGGCGGATTGGCCAGACGAAAGTGGCGCACGGTATCGGCAACGAGAAGGTGGCTGAATTCGTCATATACATCCGGCGAGGGCGCGGGATGATGGAAGAGTAGCGCCAGCCGCAGCGCAACAGGGAGAATGGCAAGAAGCAGCATGCACCAGGCGGTTTTCGAGGCGAGCCGTCGTGCGAAGGGCTCAATCCAGCGCCACGAGAAGGCAAACGTCACCAGCAACGCCGCCAGTGCGAACTCGATGCCGAAAGCAAGCATGGATCGCCTTCATTCTCCCAAAGCCTGGAAGATAGAGGACCTCGAACGCATGACCCGGGCGCGGAACTACTTCGCCTGGCTGAACCGGCTCGCGGCGCGGGAACTCGGCCAGCGCGTGGTGGAGGTTGGCTGCGGCGTAGGAAACTTCACCGCGACGCTGCTCGATCGCGAGGCCGTCATCGCCATGGACAACGATGCCGGTTGCCTGGATCGTCTGCGCCATCGATTCCCGAACCACCCGAACCTGCACGTGTTCCCCGGTGACGCCTCCGACGATGCGTTCCTCGAAGTGGCCCGATTCCAGCCGGACTCCTGCGTGTGCCTGAACGTCCTTGAGCACATCGAAGACGACGAGAAGGCGCTGCGCAACATGGCGGCGGTTCTGGCGCCGGGTGGCGTGGTGGTGCTGCTGGTCCCGGCGTTTCCGGCTCTCTATGGCCCCATCGACGGCAATCTCGGACATTGTCGGCGCTACCGGCGCAGTGGGCTCGCCCGGCTGGCCGAAGCCGCGGGCCTGCGCCTTCGCCGGACCCACTACATGAACGCGATCGGGTTTTTCGGCTGGTGGGTGAACGCCCGCGTGCTGCGGCGGGACACGCAGTCGGCGGGGCAGATTGAGGTATTCGACCGCTTCGTGGTTCCGTTGATGTCGCGGCTGGAGGATCTGCTGCGGCCGCCGTTCGGCCAGTCGCTGTTCGTGGTAATGGAGAAGCCTGGGTGAAGGTCTCCATCATCATTCCCGTGTATAACGAGTTCCGCACCTTCGGCCAGGTGCTGGAGCGCGTCCGCAACGCGCCGCTCCCCGCAGGCTGCTCCAAAGAGATTGTCGTAATCGACGACGGGTCCACCGACGGGACCGCGCAGATTCTGGGGCAACACGCGCGCGCGGGCATTGTTGTCGCGCACCACGCCAGCGTCAACGCGGGAAAGGGGGCGGCCATCCGCATCGGCATCGCGCAGGCTTCCGGCGACATCGTGCTGATTCAGGACGGCGACCTCGAATACGATCCCAGCGACTATGAGCGCATCCTGGAACCCATCGTGAACGGGCGGGCGGACATCGTCTATGGTTCGCGCTTTCTGGGCGATCCGGTGGGGATGGCCCTGAAGAACCGGATCGCCAACCGCATCCTCACCCTCGCGGCGAACCTTCTCTATGGCGCGCGCCTCACCGACGTGGAGACGGCATACAAAGCGTTCCGGATACCGGTGCTGCGCGCGATTCCGCTGGAATGCCGGCGCTTCGAATTCTGTCCGGAAGTCACGGCGAAGCTGCGGCTTCTGGGATACGCGATCATGGAAGTTCCCATCCGCTACAACGCGCGGGGCATCGCGGAAGGCAAGAAGATTCGCGCGCGCGATGGCCTTGAGGCGTTGTGGACGCTGATTCGCTATCGGTTCGCTCCCCGCTCGAAAACCATGATGCGTCCTATTCTTGCGCTGGCACTGGCGGCGATGGCGCTGCTCCGGGCCGACGTACTCTACGACGCCCGCTCGGCTCTGGCCGACGGGAATTTCGCGCGCGCCGAGGCGGTGGTGCGGGCCGACATCGTGCGGCGCGGTGCGGCCCCCGATGCTCTGGAGGCCATGTCCTGGATCGCGCGCGCCTATCTGGCGGCGGGCAAGCTGGACGAAGCCGAGCGGTTCGCATCCCGGACGTATCAACTCTGCATGACCGCGAAGGCGCGCCACGGCATCGACGCCGACCACCATTACCAGATCGCCCTCGGCGCCGCCATCGAAGTGCGCGCTGAGGTGATGAATGCGCGCGGCGACAAGCGGGACGCGCTCGCGTTTCTGCGCGACGAGCTGGCGCGGTACCGCCAGACCGAGCTGCGCGCGCGTATCCAGAAGAACATCAACCTGCTCGATCTGGTGGGCAAGCCCGCGCCGCCGCTCGCCGTTGCCGATTCTCTCGGTGCGAAACCGCCGTCGCTGGCGTCGCTGCGCGGCCGGCCGGTCCTGCTGTTCTTCTGGGCGCACTGGTGCGGAGACTGCAAGGCGGACGTGCCGGTGATTGCGCGCATCCGCGACGAGTTCGCCGGGCGGGGGCTGGCGGTGATCGGTCCCACGCAGCTCTATGGATATGTTGCGGGCGGCGCGGACGCGGCTCCGGCCCAGGAGCGCGCGTACATCGAGCAGGTGCGCGAGCGCTACTACAACAGCCTGGACGGCATGCCCATCCCGCTCGGCAGCGAGAACTTCCGCGTCTACGGCGCCAGCACCACGCCGACACTGGTGCTCATCGACCGCGCCGGGATCGTGCGCCTGTACCATCCCGGCAGCATGACCTACGAGGAGCTGGCGGGAGCGGTGAGGCGCGTCGCCGGGTGAGCCGGTTCCGGCATAATGGACTTATGAACGCCGTGGATGCGGCCCGCCTGGACCGCTCGGCTTTTCAAATTACCGCGCTCGATGAGGATTCGAATGAGCGGGAGTATTGGCGGGCGAAATCTCCCGCCGAGCGCATGGAAGCGCTGGAACTGATGCGGCAGATCGTCTATGGCTACGATCCAGCTACCACCCGACTTCAAAGAGTTCTTGAGATTGCTGAACTCGAATAGCGTCGAGTATCTGCTCATCGGCGGATACGCGGTGAACTACTACGGTTTCCCGCGCGCCACCGCTGACCTCGATATCTGGATTGCCATCGGCCAGCAGAACGCGCAGCGTGTGGCTCAGGTTCTGCGTGAGTTCGGCTTCGCACAGGCCGAGGCGGCGGCGTTTCTTGAACCGCGAAAGATCATTCGCATGGGTGTTCCTCCGGTGCGCCTCGAGATCCTCACGTCCATATCGGGAGTCGAGTTCGCCGAGTGCTACAGCCGCCGTCTCGCAGTTGAGCTGGATGGCGTGCCAGTCAACCTCATTCACCTCGACGACCTGAAACGGAACAAGCAGGCGAGCGGGCGCCTCAAAGACCGGCTCGACCTCGAACAACTGCAGTGATTCGCATGGGAGCTCGGGAACGGGCGTGCCAGAAAGTTGATGCTGCGGTCCAACACCCCGCGCACGATGCGGATCACCGTGGCTTCGTCAGGCTCGCCAAGGTGATAGCCACCCACACCAATGATGGAAACCTCAACACCGGCTTTCCCGAGCGGGCGATACGGATTGTCCTGATGTTTCATAGCGGTCGCGCCCCCGTTCACCCCGGCTGGATGCCACCCAGGGGCGGCATGTTCCCACTCGGCTATGGCGCAATTGACCCCCCTTGTTCCAGCAGGATACACTGATTGTTGTATTTTTGACCGGTTTTCCAGGCCAGTTGGCCCGCAATCCGACCAGCCAGCAGCGAACCCGGACCGACACCAGGAGGCTAATCGTTTGTCCAACATGCGCCACATCTTCACATCCGAGTCCGTTACCGAGGGCCATCCCGATAAGATGGCGGACCAGATCTCCGACGCCGTCCTTGACGCCGTTCTCACGGACGACCCAACCGGCCGCGTTGCCTGCGAGGTGCTGGTCACCACGGGCATTTGCGTGGTTTCCGGCGAGATCACCACCACCACCTACGTGGATGTCCCCAAGCTGGCGCGCCAGGTGATTCAGGACATCGGTTACAACGACGCCACGTTCGGATACGATTCGAAAACGTGCGGCATTCTGAACATGATTCAGAGCCAGTCGCCGGACATCGCCATGGGCGTGGACACCGGCGGGGCCGGCGATCAGGGGCTGATGTTCGGCTACGCGTGCAACGAAACTCCCGAGCTGATGCCGCTGCCCATCATGCTGGCGCACAAGCTGGTGCGCAGGCTGAGCGAGGTGCGGCGCGCGGGCACAGTCAACTTCCTGCGGCCCGATGGCAAAAGCCAGGTAAGCGTCGAATACGTGAACGGCCAGCCGAAGCGCCTGGACGCGATCGTGGTTTCCACGCAACACTCCGACGCGGTCTCCACCGACGAGCTTCGCGCCGCGGTGAAGAAGCACATTATCGATCCGGTGGTCCCGGCGGGCATGGTGGATTCGGGCACGCACATCCACATCAACCCGACCGGGCGTTTCGTGGTGGGCGGCCCGCACGGCGACACCGGTCTCACTGGCCGCAAGATCATCGTGGACACTTACGGCGGCATGGGCCGGCACGGCGGCGGCGCGTTCTCCGGCAAGGACCCCACGAAGGTGGACCGCTCGGCCTGCTACATGGCCCGCTACATCGCCAAGAACCTGGTGGCTTCCGGGCTGGCGGACCGTTGCGAAGTGCAACTGGCCTACGCCATCGGGGTTGCCGAACCGGTTTCGGTGATGGTGAACACGTTCGGCACCGGGGCTGTGGAAGACGAGCGGCTGGTGGGGCTGATTCGCGAGCTCTTCCCGCTGACGCCGCGCGGGATTATCGACCACCTGCGGCTGCGCCGGCCGATTTTCCGGAGCACCGCCGCGTTCGGCCATTTTGGCCGCACCGAAGACACCTTCACGTGGGAGGCCGCCGACAAAGCCGAGGCCCTGCGCGAGGGTTCGCGGGTTGCCGCCGTCGCGCGGTGAGCCGTGCCAGCAGAGAATAGTTTTCAAACGGGGATTTCCATGTCAACGAACGCCACTGATACCGTAGCCTGCGACGTAAAGGACCTCGCGCTGGCCGAGCTGGGGAAGCGCCGCACCGAGTGGGCCTTCCAGTCCATGCCGGTCCTGCAGACCATCCGCAAACAGTTCATCAAAACGCAGCCGCTGGCGGGGATCCGCGTTGCCGCGTGTCTGCACGTAACCACCGAGACGGCGAACCTGATGATCACGCTGCGCGACGGCGGCGCCAACATCGTGCTGTGCGCTTCGAATCCGCTGTCCACGCAGGACGACGTCGCCTCCACGCTGGTGCGCGACTACGGCATCCCCACCTACGCCATCAAGGGCGAGAACAACGATGTGTATTACTCGCACATCATGGCCGCGCTCGACCACAAGCCGCAGATCACCATGGACGACGGCGCGGACCTGGTTTCCATCCTGCACACGAAACGGAAGGACGAGCTGGAGAACGTGCTGGGCGGGACTGAGGAGACCACCACCGGCGTCATCCGGCTGCGCGCCATGGCCCGGGAGAAAGTGCTGCGCTATCCCATCGTGGCCGTGAACGACGCGCTCACCAAACACCTGTTCGACAACCGCTACGGCACGGGCCAGAGCACGCTGGACGGCATCATCCGCGCGACTAACATACTGTTGGCGGGCACGAATCTGGTGGTGGCCGGCTATGGCTGGTGCGGACGTGGCGTGTCCATGCGCGCGCGCGGCATGGGCGCCAACGTGATTGTCACCGAGATCGACCCGACCAAGGCCATCGAAGCGGTGATGGACGGGTTCCGTGTTATGTCCATGCACGAGGCGGCGCAGATTGGCGACGTCTTCGTCACCGTAACCGGCAACAAGAACGTGATCGGGCGCGACCATTTCGACAAGCTGAAGAATGGGGCGATTCTATGCAACTCCGGCCACTTCAATGTCGAGATCGATCTGGAGTCGCTGGCGAAAGTGGCCTCCAGCCGCCGCCAGACCCGCGAGTTCGTGGAAGAGTTCGCCATGCGCGACGGGCGCCGCGTGTACGTGCTCGGCGAGGGCCGGCTCATCAACCTGGCCGCCGCCGAAGGACATCCGGCTTCGGTGATGGACATGAGCTTCGCCAATCAGGCGCTCTGCTCCGAGTTCATGGTGAAGAACCACGCCACGCTCGAAAAGCGCGTCTACGCCGTGCCCGAGGAACTGGACAAGCAGGTGGCGAAGATGAAGCTGGAAGCGATGGGCATCCGCATCGACCGCCTGACGCCGGAGCAGGAAGCCTATCTGGCCGGCTGGTCCGAGGGAACGTAGGCGCCGCTGAGCCTCGCAGAATGCGCTGACAGCTTCGGTGGGGCAGCCAATCCTGGCTGGCGCCGCGTTTCTACGCGGTGCCAAGCCGGCTAAAAGCCGGCTGCAGACTGAAAGTCTGCCCCACAAACTAAGAGAATCTATCACTTGCAAGGAAGGCTGGAGAACTTATCACGCCCACGGCAATTGTGCAACAGCCTGCTGCACGATTGCCTGGTCGAGGCCGATTGAAAACCGGCCGCGGGATTCCATCCTGCCCCACGAACTCCGGCACGAAAGCCCGGACACGAGTAGTTGTGTAAAATGAGAACTGACAGGTCCGGACCTGCAATTGCGAGTCTGGTTTCCCGCCTCTCCGTTTCAAAAATCAAATGCTCATCGAAGGCTGCAAACACGAACTGGAAATCACGGTGCCCCTGGAGGACGTGGACCGCGAAACCGAGCGGGTGGTTGCGAACCTGCAGAAGAAGGTCCGCATCCCCGGCTTCCGGCCGGGCAAGGCTCCCGCCGGCATCATTCGCACGCGATTCGCCGGCGAGCTCCGCCAGGACGTGCTCGAGAGCCTGGTTCCCAAAGCGCTGAACAAGCGGCTGGCGGAAGAGCATCTGGAATTCGTGGGCACGCCGAACATCCTCGACGTGCATTTTGAGAAGGGCGAGCCGCTGCGGTTCAAGGCGCAGTTTGAGGTGGCGCCGGAATTCGAGCTGGGCGAGTACCGCGGCATCACCGTGAGTTACCGCGAGCCCGAGGTGTCGGATGAGGATGTCGAGGAGAGGCTGAGCAAGATCCGGGACAGTCGCGCCGAGTACATCAACATCGATCCGCGCCCGGTGGAAGACGGCGATTACGCGGTGACGTCGCTTGAGAGCATTGCCGGCGCCGCCGAGCCGGTTCATCAGGAAGAGATGATGGTGAACGTCGCCGGGCCCGATACGCTGCCCGCCTTCACCGAGGCGCTACGGGGCATGACGCCGGGGGAAGAGAAGGAAGTGCAGGTGGTGTACCCGGAGGATTACCAGCAGGAGAAGCTGGCCGGGCGCACGGTCACGTTCCGGCTTCATCTCAAGGTGATCCGGCGCAAGGAGCTGCCCGAAATCAACGACGATTTTGCCAAAGATCTCGGCGACTACCAGAACATGGACGAGGTGCGGGGCGCCATTCGCAAGTCCATCCACCAGGAACGCGAGCACGCGGCGCAGCAGGATGCGAAGAACCAGCTCATTGAGAAGCTGGTGGCGGCGCACGAGTTCCCCGTTCCCGAGGCCTACGTGGATCGCCAGGTGGAGGTTCAGCTCGAACAGCAGTTGCGGGATCTCGCCGGCGCCGGCGTGGACCCGCGCAAGCTGAACCTGGACTGGGCCAAACTGAAGGAATCGCGGCGCGAGAAGGCGACGCTGGAAGTGCGCGGTTCGCTGCTGCTGGGCAGGATCGCCGACCGCGAGGCCATCGAGGTGACCCAGGACGAGGTGGACCGCGAAGTACAGCGCATCGCCCGCCAGGAACGCGAGCCCGTGGCGGCCACCCGCAAGCGCCTCGAAGAGAAAGGCATCATCCGGCGGATCGTCTCCGGCATCCGCACCGACAAGACGCTGAACCTGCTGTTCGAGCACGCTCGCAAGGAAGCCGCTCCGGAACCGGCGGAATCGGCGGAATAGGGGATATGGAATTGCTGCCCCTGATCTGATAAGATCAGGTAGAGATGCAGACAACCTCCTGTAAAGTCGATAATCAGGGACGGGTCACTCTGCCGCTGGAATGGCGCAGGCAGCATGGCGTCACCAGCGGATCGGAAGTGATCCTCAGTCCGGGCGATCATGCTTTGCAGATCCAGACCCCTCAGCAATCGCTTCACGAGGCGCAGCAGATGGTGGCCCGTCATTGGCGTGGTAGCGGCACGGCGGTGGAGATGCTGCGGGAAGAACGGCGGCGCGACGCGGAAATGGAACAGAAGCCGGCCGACGGCGATGCCAAAGGTCCTCGATAGTTCCGCGCTACTGGCGTTTCTTGTGAACGAGCCGGGGGCGGAGAAAGTAGCACCCGAGCTTGCGGGCGGCCTGATCAGTGCCGTGAATGCCGCAGAAACCTTGCAGGTTCTGGTTCGGGGCGGCCTGCCTTTTGAAACGGCTGAGCTGGCCGTGCGCAAGACACAGGTCACGATTGTGGACTTCACGTTCGAACACGCTACACTGGCAACCCGCATCATGATCGACAACCCGCTATTCCGGGCGCGTGGCATCTCATTCGGCGACCGCGCCTGTATCGCAACCGCTCTCCAGAGAGGCCTTGCAGTTCTGACTGCGGATGGAGCCTGGCTGGGTCTGGGCGTGGAAGGGCTGGAGACCGTCTTCATTCGTTAAGTCACTCGGCAGTACCCCCGGTACCATGCAATTGCCCCCGTAGAACTACTCGGATTTCCGGGGGGACGGAATCGGGTTCACTGCTATAATGGAAATTCAGAGAGTGTAATCGGGTCACCGCTGAGATCCAGGCTCTCCGGAGATTACCGCGTGAAACGTGCCGGTTCCGACGACTCGCTCCGCTGTTCCTTCTGCCACAAGAGCCAGGATGTTGTTGGGAAGCTGATTTCCTCCCCCAGCGACTACCCGCGCGCCTACATCTGTGACGAGTGCATTTCGGTCTGCAACTCGATCCTCGAGGACGACCGGCACGAGCAACCCTACGGCACGCCGCACAAGCTCCCCAAGCCACTGGAACTAAAAGAGTATCTGGACCAGTACGTCATCGGCCAGGACACCACCAAGAGGAAGCTGGCGGTAGCGGTCTACAACCACTACAAGCGCGTGCAGATGAACAAGGTGCGCGGCGCCGAGGTGGAGCTGTCGAAATCGAACATCCTGCTGATTGGCCCCACGGGGACCGGCAAGACGCTGCTGGCGCAGACCCTGGCGCGGATACTGGACGTACCATTCGCCATCGTGGACGCCACCACGCTCACCGAGGCCGGCTACGTTGGCGAGGACGTCGAGAACATCATCCTGCGGTTGCTGCAGAACTCCGACTGGGACGTGCAGCGCTGCCAGTCGGGCATCATCTATATTGACGAGATCGACAAGATCGGCCGGAAAGACGAGAATCCCTCCATTACGCGCGACGTTTCGGGAGAGGGCGTCCAGCAGGCGCTGCTGAAGATTCTCGAAGGCACCATCGCCA
Source organism: Bryobacteraceae bacterium (assembly GCA_049510065.1). GTDB lineage: Bacteria > Acidobacteriota > Terriglobia > Bryobacterales > Bryobacteraceae > CAWACP01. Next base: position 24,345 of record JBEKZH010000025.1, on the reverse strand, counting down.
ACGTGCCGCCGCAGGGCGGCCGCAAGCACCCCCATCAGGAATTCACGCCGGTGGACACCAGCAACATCCTGTTCATCTGCGGAGGGGCGTTTGTCGGCCTGGAGAAGATCGTGTCGCGCCGGGTGGGCACGCGCACCATGGGTTTCGTGGCGCCGGACGAGCCGCTGGATAACCGCCGGAGCACGGGACCGCGCCGGGATACCGGCTTGCTGGAACAGATGCAGCCCGTGGATTTGATCAAGTTCGGTTTTATTCCGGAGTTCATCGGGCGCATGCCGGTGGTGGGGGTTCTGGAGGACCTGAACAAGGATGCTCTGGTGCAGATCCTGACCAGGCCGAAGAACGCCATCGTCCGTCAGTACCAGAAGCTTTTTGAGTTTGAGAATGTTAGACTGAAGTTTAGCGACGACGCACTGGAAGCGATTGCCAGTCTGGCGTTGGAGCGCAAGGTAGGCGCACGGGGTCTCCGAATGATTCTCGAAGACCTGATGCTCGACCTCATGTACTATCTCCCTTCATACAAAAAAGTTCGCGAGTTCCTTGTTACCAAAGAGATGGTACATTCGAGGAAGATCAACGTTCAGTTGCTGGAAAAGGCGGGCTGACAGAATCCTGTCGCCCACCTGACGCATCGGTTCAGTTAGAATCATACAAGTACCCCGCCGGGCTATCCCGGCTTCCGGGCCGGACCGGTTCTCCCTGACTTTTCTTACCCCATGCTGACATCGAAGGAAAAATCCGACACGCGGCGGCTCCCGATGATGCCCATTCGGGACGTGGTGATCTTCCCGTACAAGATGACCCCGTTCGTGGTGGGTCGCGAATCGAGCGTACGCGCGCTGGAGGAGGCGCTGGCGGCGGACAAGAAGATCTTTCTGGCCACCCAGCACGACGCCTCCGTGGACGAGCCGCGGCCGGACGAGATCTACAGCGTCGGCACCATCGCCAGCATCGTGCAGAGCCTGAAGCTGCCCGACGGCAATATCAAGGTGCTGGTGGAGGGCGTCGAGCGCGGCAAGGTTGTATCGGTGAACGAGGAAGAGGGTTTCTTCCGGGCGACGATCCGGACCTTCCACTACAAAGTGGACCCGGGCGCGCAACTGGAAGCCCTGATCGGCCGCGTCGCCAACCTGTTTGAGCAGTACGTCAAGCTCAGCCAGAACCTGAACTACGAGACGATGATCGCGGCCATCCGCGTGGACGAGCCAGGCAAACTGGCGGATACCGTGGGCGACAACCTGCAGCTCACCATCGAAGAGAAGCAGGAGCTGCTGGAGATCTTCGATCCGGTGGACCGGCTCACCAGGGTGGCCGAGCTGCTGGATATCGAAATCGAAAAGCTCAACGTCGATCGCACCATCCAGGGCCGGGTGAAGCGCCAGATGGAGAAGGCGCAGAAGGAATACTACCTCAACGAGAAGATCAAGGCCATCCAGAAAGAGCTGGGGCGCGGCGAGAAGAGCGAGATCGACGAGCTGAAGAAGAAGATCGAGACGGCGGGCATGTCGAAAGACGCCTTCGAAAAGGCCATGGCCGAATTGAAGCGTCTCGAGAACATGCCGCCGATGTCGGCCGAATCCACCGTATCGCGCAATTATCTGGACTGGATGCTGGCGGTGCCGTGGAAGAAGAAGTCGAAGGAGATCCGCGACCTGAAGTACGCGCACCAGGTGCTGGAATCGGATCACTACGGCCTCGACAAGATCAAGGAGCGCATTCTCGAATTCCTTGCCGTGCGCCGGCTGGTGAAGAATCCCAAGGGCTCCATCCTCTGTTTCGTGGGACCTCCGGGCGTGGGGAAAACGTCGCTGGGGATGTCCATCGCCAAGGCCACCGGGCGCAAGTTTGTGCGGCTCTCGCTGGGGGGCGTGCGCGACGAGGCCGAAGTGCGCGGCCATCGCCGCACTTACATCGGAGCGCTGCCAGGCCAGATCCTGCAGATGATGAAGAAGGCGGGTACGCGCAATCCGGTGTTCATGCTGGACGAGGTGGACAAGATGTCCACCGACTTCCGCGGCGACCCGTCGGCCGCGCTGCTGGAAGTGCTCGATCCCGAACAGAATTTCATGTTCATGGATCATTACCTCGACGTCGAGTACGATTTGAGCCAGGTGTTCTTCATTGCCACGGCCAACGTGATCCATACCGTTCCGCCGGCCCTGCAGGACCGCATGGAAGTAATCCGTCTCTCCGGCTACACCGAGCTGGAGAAACTGGAGATCGCCAAACGCTTCCTGGTTCCCAAGCAGAAGAAGGAGACGGGCGTCGCGTCCGGGGTGGAATTCGCCGATGGGGGCCTGCAGACGCTGATTCAGAACTACACGCGGGAATCGGGCGTACGCAATCTGGAGCGCGAGATCGGCAACGTGTGCCGCAAAGTGGCGCGCAAGGTGGTGGAGGCCGAGAAGGGGAAGCCCGCCGCGAAGGCCGTGCTGGACGAAAAGACCGTCACCGATTTTCTGGGACCATGGAAGTTCCGGGATCTGGCCACCGACAAGCAGAACGAGGTGGGGGCCACCACCGGTCTTGCGTGGACCGAAGTCGGTGGAACCATTCTGACCACCGAGGCGGCGGTGATGGAAGGCCGCGGCAAGCTGACCACCACCGGAAAACTCGGGGACGTGATGCAGGAATCGGCGCACGCCGCCATGAGCTACGTGCGCTCCCGGGCGCATCTCATGGGCCTGCCGCGGGATTTCTACCGGACACTGGACATTCACGTACACGTTCCGGAAGGCGCGATTCCCAAGGACGGGCCGTCGGCGGGAATCACCATCGCCACCAGTATTTGCAGCGCGCTGACGGGCATCCCGGTGCGCTACGACCTGGCCATGACCGGCGAAATTACCGTACGCGGCAGAGTGCTGCCGATTGGCGGTCTGAAAGAAAAACTCCTGGCGGCGCACCGGCACTCCATTCGGGAAGTGATTCTGCCGAAGGATAATGAGAAGGATTTCCCGGATATTCCGGAAGCGATTCGCAACGACATGAAGCTGCACCTGGTGGGTTCCATGGATGAGGTGCTGAAGATCGCTCTGGAGCGGGAAATCGTGGCACTTCCGCTGGCCGTGAACGCCTCTCCGGTGGAGATGGCGCGGCCGGGCGAGGAGAAGGGTATTCACTGAGGCGAGGGCGTGGCGCTCGGAGCGGGCGGCCCTCTCCTCTCTGCCACTCACGAATGGAAGCTGAGTTTCTGGTAAGCGCGGCGAGGCCGGAGCAGTTTCCGGTGGAGAGTCTGCCGGAGATCGCATTCCTTGGGCGAAGCAACGTGGGCAAATCCAGCTTGTTGAACGCACTGGTGGGCCGGGAAGGGCTGGCCTTCACCAGTGCGACGCCGGGCCGGACGCAGGGAATTAACTTCTACCGCGTGGATGGCCGGTATCATTTCGTGGACCTTCCCGGGTATGGATACGCGAAGGTTCCGCAGGAGCTCCGGCGAAGCTGGAAGCAGCTCATAGAGAGCTACCTCAGCGGGCGAAAGACACTGGAGCTTTCGATTCTGCTGATCGACGCCAGACGAGGCTGGATGGAACACGATCAGGAACTCGGGCAGTGGCTCGAGTTTCACGGGCGGCGATTCCTCGTGATCGCCACCAAGACCGACAAGTTAAAGTCGCGGAAAGATCGCGACAATGGCATGGCGGCAATTCGGGCCAGCGGCCGCGAAATGTTGCCGTTCTCGGCGAAAACGGGCCGGGGAGTGAGGGAAATTTGGGAAGCGATCTCGATAATCAGGAAGAACAGCCCACCACAATAGCGGCGACGGAGCCCGAGAAGGTGGAGGAAAAGCCGGCGGAAGAGCCCAGGCCGGTGGCGGAGCCCGCGCCGGCCGCCGAACCGCACAGCGACGGCAAACCCGCGGAGGCGAAGGCGCCCGAAGCGCGTCCTGCGCGCGAGCGCCCGGAAGGCGGACGCGGTTCGGGCCACGGGCGGCGCCATGGCGCCGGGGGCGGGCAGCCACAGCCGAAGAACGGCGAGCCCAAGCTGGACCTGGTGGAACTGAAGGAGATGAGCATCCAGAGCCTCAACCAGGTGGCCAGGGACATGGGCGTCCAGGGCGTGGCCGGGTTGCGCAAGCAGGAGCTCATCTTCAAAATCCTGCAGGCGCAGGCGGAAAAAAGCGGTCTCATTTTTTCCGAAGGCGTGCTCGAATGCCTCCCCGACGGCTTCGGCTTCCTGCGCGCGCCCGAGTACAACTATCTGCCCGGCCCCGACGACGTGTATGTTTCGCCCTCGCAGATTCGCCGCTTCGACCTGCGCACCGGCGACACCATCTCCGGCCAGATCCGTCCGCCCAAGGAAGGTGAGCGCTACTTCGCGCTCATCAAAGTAGACGCGATCAACTTCGAGCCGCCCGAGGAGGCGCGCAACAAGATCTTCTTCGACAACCTCACGCCGCTCTATCCCGACGAACGGTTGAGGCTGGAAACCGTGCGCGAGAACTATTCCGGCCGCGTGATGGACATGCTGACGCCCATCGGCAAGGGGCAGCGCGGCTTGATCGTGGCGGCGCCGCGCACCGGCAAGACGATGCTGCTGCAAAGCATCGCCAACTCGGTGTCGGCGAATCATCCCGAGGTGGCGCTGATCGTGCTGCTCATCGACGAGCGTCCCGAAGAAGTCACCGACATGCAGCGCTCGGTGAAGGGCGAAGTGATCAGCTCCACGTTTGACGAGCCGGCATCGCGCCACGTGCAGGTGGCCGAGATGGTGATCGAAAAGGCCAAGCGCCTGGTGGAACACAAGCGCGACGTGGTGATTCTGCTCGATTCCATTACGCGTCTGGCGCGCGCCTACAATACTGTGGTGCCGCCGTCGGGCAAGGTGCTGTCGGGCGGCGTCGATTCGAACGCGCTGCAGCGGCCCAAGCGGTTCTTCGGGGCGGCGCGCAACATCGAGGAAGGCGGCTCGCTGACCATCGTGGCCACTGCGCTGATCGATACCGGCAGCCGCATGGACGACGTGATTTTCGAGGAATTCAAGGGCACCGGCAACATGGAGATCCACCTGGACCGCAAGCTGGTGGACAAGCGCGTGTTCCCGGCCATCGACATCAACAAGAGCGGCACGCGCAAGGACGAGCTGCTGCTGCCGAAGGAAGAGCTAAATCGTGTGTGGGTGCTGCGCAAGGTGCTGAGCCCGCTGTCGCCGGTGGAATCGATCGAGCTGTTGCTCGACAAGCTCAATAAGACGAAGTCGAACGGCGAGTTTCTGTCGTCCATGAGCGGGTAACAAGCGGGGGAAGCGATTACAGCTGCTCCAGAGGCCTCGCGGGAGAGTCCATCAGGGTGATCATCTCAGCGGTCTTATCGCATACCTGAAGCTGGGAATCGCAGTCCTGCCCCAACTACAAGAGCACAACATGTTACGCCGGCGGTTGCGCCTCGCTTGTCATGTTGGCAATGATATTCAGTAAGTCTCGGGGCGTAACGACTATGGTTTCATTCCACGCCGTGGGAAAATGCCTCGGATTGCCGGTCACCAGATAATTCACGCGCGCCGCGCTGGCGCATTCGAGGAAGATATCGTCATCCGGGTCGGAACATACACGTATCGCCACCGCAGGCCGGACCCACAGTGACTTCTCGCGGACGGCTCGAAGCGTGGCCGCTATCGTATCTTCATCCAAACCGAACCGTGGACGGGCGATGACCTCCTCGTACTCGGCATAGATACCACCGCTGAGGCACGGTTGGATCAGGCCGCCGAGGGCGAACGCGAAGACACGGGCGGGAGGTCCGAGAGGCTGCAACAGCGCAGAGACGACGATGTTGGCATTGAGAACAACGCGGATCATGAGCCCGGCTGCGGTCGGGACTCATGCCGAGCCTTTCGCGCCGCGGCAATCTCCGCGTCGATCTCTTCCATCGAAAGTTGATCGAGGCCGACCCTTTGGGAACTCTCCCACGACTGCCGGAGCCACTCCGGCACGAGGTCGTGTTCCAGTAGTTGCCGGACGTACTGCTCCGCGGACATTCCTTGTGCGCGCGCCCGCGCAGCCACGGCCGCAGCCTGGTCGTCGGAGAGGTCAATGGTCAGTGTCATTGGCGTTCCCTCTTGACTATTATGACCGAAACATTCCAGACGGTTGACGCCGCTCTATCCCGACGAACGGTTGAGGCTGGAAACCGTGCGCGAGAACTATTCCGGCCGCGTGATGGATATGCTGACGCCCATTGGCAAGGGGCAGCGCGGCTTGATCGTGGCGGCGCCGCGCACCGGCAAGACGATGCTGCTGCAAAGCATCGCCAACTCGGTGTCGACGAATCATCCGGAAGTGGCGCTGATCGTACTGCTCATCGACGAGCGCCCGGAAGAGGTCACCGACATGCAGCGTTCGGTGAAGGGCGAAGTGATCAGCTCGACATTCGACGAGCCGGCCTCGCGCCACGTACAAGTGGCCGAGATGGTGATCGAAAAGGCCAAGCGCCTGGTGGAACACAAACGTGACGTGGTGATCCTGCTGGATTCCATCACCCGTCTGGCGCGCGCCTACAACACCGTGGTGCCGCCGTCGGGCAAGGTGCTCTCGGGCGGCGTCGTTGGATATATACCATGATATATCCGCAGCCTGGTACCTGGTACACTCATGCGATTGGGAAACCGCGGGCGCGCTGAGCCCGCTGTCGCCCGTGGAATTGAACGGCGAGTTTTTGTCCTCGATGAGCGGCTGATTCGACGCGGCCCGAAAGTGCGGTCAACGCCCGGCTGTGTGCAAACCAGGGGACAGTGCACCCTGGGAGCCAGGGGGATTGACCGCTGAAAACTAAGAAAACACTTAATACCGGCAGTCCATATTCTCGGTAGCGGATTGCTCCGATGATACAGGCATGGACTCCGTTGCCAGGCTCTTCCTCTCTGGCCGGTTGTGGCGGGATCGTCGTGCCCAGGATCTTATCGAGTACGCGTTGATGGCGGGCTTCGTCGCGGTTTCGGCGGGAGCGATTATGCCCAACGTGGCGATCAAGATCAGCACGATCTTCTCGAAGATTGGCAGCGTGATGACGGTGGCGTCGAACCAGGGAAGCTAACGCCGCTAAAATCGCCGCCGCCGGCTTCTGCGGGCTGCCCACAGGGTATGCTATGTTCGCCTGCAGACGATGAAGACTCTGGTTCCATGCGCCATCGCGGTGATGGCTTTCTTCCTGCAATCCCCCGCGCAGACGAAACCCGGTGTCGAGGAACAGCTCGCCCAGCTTCGTAATCTCGGCAAGGCGTTCTACGAGAATCCGGTCACCAAGCAGGAAGCCGTCGACACATTCCGGAAGGCGCTGGCGCTGGCGCCAGATTCGGCGCGAGAGCGGTTGAACTACGGACTGGCGCTGGTGCGCAACGGCGATGTCGACCAGGGCGCGGCCGAGATCGCCAGAGTGCAGAAGCAGGACCCGAGCATCCCGCACACCTGGTTCAATCTCGGCATCCTCTACAAGAAGAAGGGTGAGATGGAGGAAGCGCTCAAGCAGCTCCGGCACATGGAGGAGCTTGTGCCGGATGAGCCCGTGACGCACTACAACGTGGGCACGTTGTACAAACAGAACGGGAACATGGCCGAAGCGCTCAAGGAGTTTGAGACAGCGGCCAAACTCGATATAAACTTCGCCGCGCCGCGTTTCCAGATTTTCGACTTGTACCGCCAGCAGGGCGCCATGGACAAAGCCCGGCCGGCCCTGGCCGAGTTCCAGGAAGTGAAGAAGCGGCAGGAAGCGTCCGATTCGGGCTCGGAAGACGTGAGCTGGTCGTACTATTCGGAGATCTATGACGTGGTGGAGCCGGAGCCGGCCACGGCCGCGCCGCCTGCATCGGAACTGAAGTTCGCCGTGAAGGAATTGCCCGGTAAGGCCGACCCGAACACCGCGGGCATGCTGGTGCTGGACACCAGGGCCGACGGCCGGGCGGATCTGCTGGTATGGTCCAGTGCCGGGGTGCACCTCTATCACGACGGCGCGGAGTTGCCTCTGGGCGCTCTCGCCGATCTCAAGGGTGTAATCTCCATCTCCGCGGGCGACTACAACAACGACGGCTTCGTGGATCTGTGCGTCCTGACCGCCGACGGGCCCGTCCTGTATCGCAACGATAAGGGCACCTTCCACAAGGACCCGGCAAAGCTCCCCGCCGGCCGCTTCACGAAGGCCGTGTGGATCGATTACGACCACGACTACGATCTGGACCTGATGCTGTTGGGCAACCAGCCCGTGCTGCTGCGCAACGATGGCGAGAAAGGCTGGGAAGACCGCACGAAGGACTTCCCGTTTGTCGCGGGTTCGCCCGTTGACGCCGTAGCGTTTCGCGTCGTCCACGACACCAGGTGTTTCGACGTGCTGGTGTCATATCACGATCGCGTGGGTGTCCTGTATCGCGATCAGCTCGGCGGCATTTACCGCGCGCAGAGCTTGACGGCGTTGCCCACGGGCGCGACTAACCTGATCGCCGGCGACGTGGACAACAACCAGAGCCTCGACATCCTGTACCGCGGCTCCGATGGCATCCAGCTTCTGGAGAATACCGGCACCGAGCTGAAGCCGGGCAAGAGCGTTGTGGAGAAGAGCGCGCCATTTGTCCTGGCCGACCTCGAGAACCGCGGCGTTGAGGATCTGATCGGCGGCGGCGAAGTGCGGCGCAACCTGGGCCGGCGCACGTTCGGAAACCCGCTCCGGCCGGAGCCGCTGGGCGATGTCGCGGCCATCGTGGCGGCGGATTTCAACCGGGACGGGCGCGTGGATGCCGCCATTGTGACCGGCGGGGGCAACATCTGTCTGCTCACCAACCAAACGCCTCTGAAGGCGAACTGGGTGGCGCTGCATCTGGAAGGCGTGAAGAACCTGAAGGCGGGAGGTCCGGGCGCGGAAGTGGAAGTGAAATCCGGCACGCTCTACCAGAAGAAGCTGTACACGAGCGCGCCGCTGGTCTTCGGTCTGGGCGGCCACAAGGAAATCGACACGGTGCGCATCACCTGGCCGAGCGGTCTCATCCAGAACGAAATGCAGCAGCCGCTCAACAAGCTGCTGGACGTGAAAGAGGCGCCGCGCCTCTCCGGTTCGTGCCCCATGATCTACACGTGGGATGGCGCCGGGTTCCGCTTCCTCACCGACGTGCTGGGCGTTGCGCCGCTGGGCGCCAGCTCCGGCGATGGCCGGTATTTTCCCGTGGATCACGACGAATACGTGCAGATTCCGGGGGACGCGCTGGTACCCGTGGACGGGCGCTATCGGATCCGCATTACCGAAGAGCTGAGCGAGGTTTCGTACCTCGACCAGGTCCGCCTGGTGGCCGTCGATCATCCCGCCTCCACCGAGATCTTCAGCAACGACAAGTGGAAGAGCCCGCCGTTCCCCGAGTTCCGTCTGTTCGGCGTGGAGCGGCGCGTATACCCGGTGCGCGCCCGCGACGACCGTGGACGGGACGTGCGCGATGCGCTGCTTCGCCGCGATCGCCGTTACGTGGACGGGTTCGAGCGCAACTACGCCGGCGTCGCCAGGGAACACGCGCTCGAGCTCGATTTCGGCAGCGCCGCGCCGGAGAATCGCGCCGTGCTGGTGCTGAACGGTTGGGTGGACTGGGCCGACGGCAGCACGTTCCTTGCGGCATCGCAGGGCGGCGGCGGTTTGCAGCCTCCGTACCTGCAGGTGAAGGACGCGCAAGGGAGATGGAAGACCGTGATCGAGGACATGGGCATGCCCTCGGGCAAGACGAAGACCATCGCGGTTGACTTGACTGCCAGGTTCCTGTCGGCGTCGCGCGAGGTGCGCATCGTGACCAGCCTGTGCGTGTACTGGGACGAGATCTTCCTCGGCGAGGACTCGCGCCAGCCGGAGGCGCGCCTGACGCCTCTGGATGCCGGCGCGGCCACGCTCGCCTTCCACGGCTTCTCGCATCCCACGATTCATCCGCAACGTTTGCAACCGGAGGCCTTCGACTACCAGAACGTCGCGACGGTTTCCAACTGGAACCCGACACCGGGCCTGTACACGCGTTATGGCGACGTGCGCGAGCTGGTTACGGCGGTGGACGACAAGCTGGTGGTGATGGGCTCGGGCGACGAGCTGAAGCTGGAGTTTGGCGCGGTTGCGCTGCCGCCGTTGCCAGCCGGCTGGACGCGCGACTTTCTGCTGCTGGTGGACGGCTGGGCTAAGGACCGCGACGCCAACACCGCTTTCTCGCAGACCGTGGACCCGCTGCCTTTCCACGCCATGTCGAGCTACCCGTATCCCGCGGGCGAACATTATCCGGAGGATGCGGACCACGCGGCGTATCGGAGGAAGTACAATACGCGGCCCGCGCTGAAGCTTCTGCGACCGCTGGTGGCGGCGGCGCGGTAGCGATGCGGAATCACGCGGTTCTCCTGTTTCTGTTGCCTGCTCTGCTGCCGGGCGCGGAGTACTTCGTCTCCGGCTCCGGAAATGACGCGAATGACGGCCGCTCCGCCGCCAGCGCATTCCGCTCGATCCAGAAGGCGGCGGATATGACGGCGCCTGGCGACATCGTTTCGGTCCTTGATGGAGAGTACACGAATCCATGCGCCGGTTGTTCCGTGGTGAACATCACGCGTTCGGGAGCGGCGGACGCCTGGATCACCTACCGCGCCTGGTACCGCCACAAGCCGCGAATCAGGTTTACCGGGTGGGCCGGGTTCGGCGTTAGCGGGGGAGCTTCTTACATCGAGATCTCGGGATTCGAGGTGCAAGGCAGCCGGGCCGACGCGTCTTTCCAGTATTGCCGCGCCGATCGGCTCGCTTCCAACCCCGACCCCATATGCAACGGAAATGGCATCAGCATCGACGGCAGGAACGACGGCGCAAAGAAGCCGCACGACATACGCATCGCCCGCAATCACGTGTGGCAGTGCGCGGGCGCCGGCATCAGCGCGATCCACTCCGATTACGTCACCATCGAGGACAACCAGGTGAACGAGAACGCCTGGTATTCGCGATACGCCACCAGCGGCATCTCCATTTGGCAGGCCTGGAATGCGGACAACAACACCGGCACGAAGATGATCATTCGCAGGAATCGCGTCTACAACAACCGCTCGCTGGTGGATTGGACGGCAACCGGAGCTCTCTCTGACGGCAACGGCATCATCATCGACGATTCGCGCAATACGCAAGGAAGCACGAACGGAGTCTACAATGGCCGCTTCCGCGTGGAGAATAACCTGAGTTTCGACAACGGAGGCGGCGGAATCACGGTTTACAGCAGCGACCACGTCGACGTCGTCAACAACACGCTCTACAAGAACGGGCAGGTGGTGGAGTACGCCGACCTGTTCATCAATCAATCCGGCGATGTTCGCGCCGAGAACAACATCGCATGGGCGCGCACGGGCGCCAGCGCGTTGTCCGTCTACAGCAGCAGCGCGACGCTCGACTACAACCTCTACTTCAATACCAGGCCGGTGTCACCCTCCGGTGCTCACGACCTCTTCGCGGACCCTGAGCTGGCGAATCCGGACACCGACCCGGCCGTGGCCGATTTCCATCCTCTCGCGGCTAGTCCCGCGGTGGGCAGTGGAGACCCGTCTCTGGCCCCTGCCGACGATCTGGAAGGCATCGCCCGTCCCGCGCAGAGTGGAATCACGCGCGGGGCGTTTCAATCCGTGGCCAGATCTGACGCCGGGGGGCGTGGCAGGCGGGGCGGGCTGTCTCGCTAGTATGGAAGCATTATTGTCTTACAGCTCGCCGTGGGCGACAATTCTCTATAAGAGAGACAGTTTCCTGAGCGCTCAGGGGTGAGCGAATGCAATCAAAAATGGGCGGTCCCGCTCTTTGGGGCTGCGTGGGAGTGGTGTGTCTGGCCGGCTTCATAGTTGCTGGCACCTCCGGCAGGACATCCACCGCTACAACTTCGTCCAGCGCCACGTATCTCTTCACCGAGGCCGCCCGTTACAGCCCGCGTGCGTGGCTTGCTAACGGCGAGCGGTTCCCAGCCGGCGCCACCATCCGGGTGGTATCGCCAGGCGGGCGCCGCGTTCTGGTGGAGGGCTTCGCCGCTACCGCCGATCCCGATCTCTCCTTCGACGCGACCCACGTTCTCTTCGCCGGCAAGCAGAAAGCGGGCGATCCGTGGCGCGTCTGGGAGGTCGCTCTCGAACAGGGCACGCCGCGCGAGATCTCCAGCGGTGATGGCGATTGCTATCGCCCTTTGTACCTGCCCGGGGATCAGATGGTTTACACGCGCCGGACGGCTTCCGGATCGCAGATTGAGATCGCGACGATCGTCACTTCGCAAGGGGAAAGCGGCAAGCCCGAGCGGCTGACCTTCGCGCCGGAGCATCTCCTCACCGCCGACGTTCTTCACGACGGCCGCATTCTGTTCGAAGCCGAGCATGCGTACGCCAGCCGGCCGGTGCGCGAGATCATGAGCGTGTATCCGGACGGCACGGGCGTGGAGTCCATCCGCTGCGATCACGGGGCGGATCGCTACTCGCCGAAGGAGCTGGCCTCGGGCGACATCGTTTTCGTGGAAGCCGGCCGGCTGGCCAGGTTCACCTCCGCGCTGGCGCACGAGGTGCCCGTTATGCCACAGCTCGCGGGCGAGGTTGCCGGGCCGGTGGCGGACGCCGGCCGGGGCGAGTTGATCTTCGCGGCACGACAGAACGTGCAGCAGCCGTTTCGCATTTCGCGGCTGCCGGCCGCCGCGCATACGCCGGGCATGAATGAGCTGCAGCCCGTTGTTGTAGCCCCCAGAACCGTTCCCCGCCGTTTTCCCTCCGCTTTGCTGGCCACCCGCACGGCCGGCAATCTTCTGTGCCTGAACGTGGCGACGTCGCGCGACCCAATTCGGGGCGGGGCGATCCACGCGGTGCGCGTCTACACACAGGATGACGCCGGGAAGCCGGCGCTGCTGGGCACGCAGGCGGTGGAGAAGGATGGATCGTTTTTCGTGCAGGTGCCGGGCGACAAGCCGCTGCGTCTGGAAGCGCTTGACGGCGCCGGACGGGTGGTGAGTGCCGAGCGTAACTGGTGGTGGATGCGAGTGGCTGAGCAGCGCGGCTGCGTCGGTTGTCACGCTGGCCCGGAACGTGCTCCGGACAACGCACTGCCCCAGGTGCTGCTGCGCAAGGACGTGCCAGTGCCGATGCTGACACCGGCGGCTCAACAGGGGAGCAAACAGGGGAATTGATATGCGCGCCTTCATCGGACTCTTCGTGTGCGCGGGACTCGCGGTGGCGGCCGATAAGACACCCGCGCCAATCCGGTTCGAGGACGCGACCGCGAAGGCCGGCATCCAGTTCACGCATTCCTTCGGCGCCGAGAGGCTGGGATCGTTGCTGGAGAGCACGGGCGCGGGCTGCGTCTGGTTCGACTACAACAACGACGGGCTGCCCGATCTGTATGTGGTGACCGGCCGGCCGCTGGAAAAGGGCATGCATCCGTACCCGTTGCGCAAGCCGCCGGCGGAGCCACCGCACAATCATCTCTACAAGAACAACGGCGACGGAACCTTCACGGACGTAACCGACAAGGCCGGTGTCGGTGGCAACGCGTTCAGCTTTTCCGCCATCGCGGCCGACTACGACAACGACGGCTACACCGATCTGCTGGTGACCAGTTACGGGCGCGTCACCTTATACCATAACAACGGCAACGGAACGTTCACCGATGTCACCGCGCAAGCCGGCATCAAGTTCGAGGGCTGGGGCATCGGCGCGGCGTGGCTCGATTACGACAAAGACGGGTGCGTCGACTTATTCATCGGCCGTTATGTGAAGTTCGATCCCACTTACCGCGCTTATTACGCCGCCGATAACTACCCGGGTCCGCTCGACTACGAAGGCGACAGCAACCTGCTGTTTCATAACAACTGCCACGGCGGCTTTACAGACGTAAGCGAGAAGTCCGGCATCGCTGCGTTGAAGGGCCGTACCATGGGCGTCACCGCGGCGGATTTCGATGGCGACGGGTATCCGGACATCTACGTAGCCAACGACAAGACCGAGAACTTCCTCTTCCACAACAAGGGAGACGGCACGTTCGAGGAGATCGCGGTGGATGCCGGCGTCGCGTTCGGCCAGAACGGCGAAATGACCTCGGCCATGGGGCCGGTGTTTTTCGATTTACAGCACGACGGCTCGATGGCGCTGTGGGTGAGCGACTCCAAGTACAACCGCCTGCTGAAGAACATCGGCGATCTCCGGTTCAAAGACATCACCGAATCGGCGGGCATCTCGCAGGCGAATGCGCAGTACACAAGTTGGGCCAGCGGCGTCTACGACTACGACAACGACGGTCTGAAGGACATCCTGATTTTCCACGGCGGCCTGATTCACATGGTTCCCGAAGAGCACTCGGTGTTTCAGAACCTCGGCGGCGAGAAGTTTCGGGATGTCTCGGCCACGGCCGGTCCCATCCTCGACAACAAGACGGTGGCGCGCGGCGGCTGCTTCGCGGATTACGACAACGACGGCAAGATGGACGCCTTCGTGGTGAATCTCGGCGCACCAGCTTCTTTGTTGCATAACGTCACGCAGACGACGAATCACTGGCTGATGGTGAAGCTGGAAGGTACCAGGAGCAACCGCGACGGCATCGGCGCGAAGGTGGAGCTGGTAGCGAACGGCGTCACTCAATATGCGCAACGGGTGGCGGGTTCCAGCTATCTCGGCCAGGATGACTGGCGGCTGCACTTCGGGCTCGGCGCCGCCACGAAGGCCGACAAGATCACGGTGATCTGGCCGAGCGGCATCCGGCAGACGGTGGAGAACGTGAAGGCGGATCAGATCTTCACGATTCGCGAGGCAGGCAAATGAGAAGGGCGTTCGCCACCGGGGTTGCGGTGCTAGCGCTAGTGCTGTTGATGGGCGCGAGCGACGCGGAAAAGAAGCTGAAATATCCTTCGCCGTCCGAGCTGGCTCTGTCGCCCGACGGCCGATGGCTTTTCGCGGTGTGCGAGGGGACGAATGAAGTGGTGGTCATCGACACGGTCGCGAAGAAGATCGCCGGCCGCGTGCCGGTGGGCCGTGTTCCTCGCGGAATCGCACTCTCGGCCGATGGCAAGCGCGCATGGGTGGCCAACTCCTGGGACGACACCGTCACCGAGATCGACGTGGAGGCGCGTACGGCCGGACGCAAACTGCCCACAGGTTTCGAGCCGACCGGCGTCGTGGCGGACCGCGCCGGGGAAAAGCTTTACATCGCGAATCGCCTGAGCAACGACATCTCCATCGTCAATCTCCAAACCGGCAAAGAAGACTATCGCCTGGTGGCCGGCCGCGGCGCCAGCTACGTGACCATGTCGCCCGACGGCGGGCGCGTGTACTCAACGCACGTGTATCCCAACATCGGCAAGCACCGGACCGCACCGGTGTCGGAGATCACTGAGGTGGACGCCAGACACCATGTTGTCGAGAACCGCGAGTGGCTGCGGAATTCCGCGGGTGTCTTCCGCGTCGCCCTCTCGAACGACGGGCGGCTGGGCATTGCCGCGGAGATTCGTCCGAAGAATCTGATCCCGCTGGCGCACGTGGAGCATGGCTGGGCATTCGTGAATTCGCTGGCGGTGTTCGGCGCGGACGCAGGCGGCCGCGTGGCGCACATGCCGCTGGATGAACTCGAACGCGTTTTCTCGCTTCCCTACAGCGTCGCCATTTCCGCCGACAAGAAGTTCGTGTATGTTTCCGCGAGCGGGTCCAATGAAGTGGCCGTGGTGGATGCGGCGAAGCTGCTGCGGCTGGCTCGTTCACCAGGGGGCGGCACTCTCGCGAACGACCTCTCCGCTTCGGCCGGTTACGTCCTCGCGCGCATTCCGGTGGGACGCAATCCCAGGGGACTCGCCCTCTCGGCCGATGGTTCGAAGCTCTACGTCGCCACGCGCCTGGACGATGCCGTCGCCGTTATCGACACGGCGACACGCACCGTAGTGGACAGCATTCCGATGGGCGCGCCCGCCGTGCTTACACCAGAGCGCCGGGGCGAGCGCCTGTTCAACAGCTCCCGCTTCGCGTTCCACGGCGCGTTCGGCTGTGCGAACTGCCACATCGATCTGACCATCGACGGCCTGCAGTGGGACCTCGAACCGGACGGTTTCGGCATCGACATCGTGGACAATCGCTCGCTTGAAGATGTCAGCCAGACCGCCCCTTTCAAGTGGAACGGCGGCAATCCGGATCTGGAAACCGAATGCGGACCGCGCACCGAGCGTTTCTTCTTCCGGTCGCAAAGCTACAACCGCGAGGAGCTGGGCGATGTGGTCGCGTTCATCAAAGCGATTCCGCTGCGGCCCAATCGTTATCGGCTTCCCGATGGCGAGTTCACCCCGGCGCAGGAGCGCGGCAAAGCGATTTTCGAGCGCACGACGAAGCGAAATGGCGAAGCGATTCCGCTGAACAACCAATGCGCCTATTGCCACTCCGGCCCCTATCACACGAATCAGCAGACTGCCGACGTGGGATCGGGTAAGTGGAACGACCGGTCGCCGAAGATCGACACCGCGCACCTGACCAACGTCGTCTACAGCGCCCCGTATCTGCATGATGGATCGGCGCGGACCATGGAAGAAATCTGGACCGTTTTCAACCCGAACGACACGCACGGGCAAACGAACGATCTGAACAAAGACGAATTGAACGACCTCATTGAGTATCTGAAGACGTTATGAGGAAATACATCCATCTGGTTGGGCTTTCGCTCGTCGTGATCCTTGCGGCCGCGGCTGCCGACAAAGTCGCGCCGCCGGACATGCCGCGATATAAGTGGGAGAATTTCACGGTTGCCAACGGCCTGCCCGACAGCCGTGTCTACAGCGTCGCGGTGGACGGCGATCGCGTATGGGCCGGTACGGACAACGGCCTGGCTCTCTATGAGAACGGGAAGTTCAAGGTGTTTCGCACGGCGGACGGCCTTCCGCAGCAGGCCTGTCTTTCGGTCGGGTTGAACAAGAAGACGCACGAACTGTGGATCGCCACCATGGGCGGGGCCGCACGTTACTCGGGGGGCCGCTTCGATGCGTTCACGCAACTGACCAGCGGCCTGGCCAACGATGTCGTCTACAAGGTTGCTCCCTACGGCGACGAAGTCTGGTTCGCCACGGCGGCGGGCGCCAGCCGGTTGAACACGAAGACCAATCAGTGGGCTCTCTACAACGAGCGGAACACGCCCATGTACGAGATCTGGACCTACGCGGTGAGCCCGGGAGAGGACAAAGTCTACTACGCGGTGTGGGGCGGTGGGCTGCTGGAGTACACGCGCGCGACCGAACGCTGGAAGGACTACAACGATCCCGACGGCGAAACCGAGATCGTGCTCTACAAGGATCAGGGTCTCATTCACGAGATCACAACCTCGGTAAGTTATGTCAACAAGATTGTGTGGGTGGGCACTTACTTCGGCGTGAGCCGCTACGACGGACGTAACTGGAGAAACTTTCTGGACAAGGACAGCGGCCTGCCGAGTAACTTCCTGAACGAAGTGAAGTCGATTGACGGGGACCGCACCTGGTTCTCCACCGACAAAGGTCTGGCCTACTTCGACGGCGAGAACTGGGCCGTGTACCGGCCCGCGCTGGACACGCGGAAACCGCAGATGATTGTGCGCGACGCCCAGGGGAAGACGTGGGACATTCCGGTGACCACAGCCCCGGCGCACAACTACATCTTTGCAGTGGATTTTCAGGGCGACGACATCTGGGTGGCCACGGCCGAAGGCCTGAGCCACGGCATCCGAATCAAGGAGATTTCAAAGAAATGAGCACCCTATTTGAAGAAGCGTTGACGCAGATGGCCACGGCCACGGAGATTACGAAGAAGGCCATCACGAACCTGAAGGTGCTGGACGAAGCGCCGGACTACGGTTCGGCGTTCTCGCGGGGTTTGCGCCTCGACATTGGCAACGTCGTCATCCTGTTGATCTCGGGCACGGCGAGCATCGACGAACGCGGGGATACGGTTCATGTGGGCGATTTTCGCGGCCAGTGCCGCCGCACCTACCACAACATCACCGGGCTGCTCGAAGCCGAAGGAGCCACGTGGAAGGACATCGTCCGCACCACCTGTTACCTGCGGGATATCGAGCGCGACTACGCGGCGTTTAACGAGGAACGCACGCATTTCTTCCGCGCGCAGGGCCTCAATCCTCTCCCCGCGTCCACCGGCATTCAGGCCATCCTGTGCCGGCCCGAGCTGCTGGTCGAGATTGAAGCCATTGCC
Source organism: Bryobacteraceae bacterium (assembly GCA_049510065.1). Taxonomy (GTDB): domain Bacteria; phylum Acidobacteriota; class Terriglobia; order Bryobacterales; family Bryobacteraceae; genus CAWACP01. Next base: position 6,206 of record JBEKZH010000025.1, on the reverse strand, counting down.
ATGTTCATCAAGCCAGACGCAAAGGAGTAACTGCGATGAAGTGGCCGTTTTGGGTGGCAATTCTGCTGGCCGGTCCGCTGATTGCCGCGGACTCGAACTCATGTGCCTGCGGCAAGAATCCGCCGCCTCCGCCGGCGGTTCGCGAGCTGCATCCGTATGCGCTGGAGCCGGACGATATGCGTCCGTACGGTAATTTCACGACGCCCTATTACTACCACTACACTAAGTTGGTCGAGTACAACGGCGCCGCGCGCGACGTTCGGACGGTGCCCGCATCCGAAGTGGATGAGGTCCGCATCGGGTTCCTGGGGCCCATCTATCAGCACAAGGACATCAAGCTGGGCACGGCCATGTTGAACGGCGCGCAGATGGCCATCGCCGAAGCGAACGCACGTGGCGGATATGGCGGAAAGCCGTTCGTTCTGAAGGTGCACAACGACGGCGCGGTGTGGGGTGCGTCGAGCAACGAGATCGTGAAGATGGTGTACGACGACAAAGTCTGGGCCATGCTCGGCTCCATTAGCGGCGATTCCACCCACATTGCTCTGCGCGTGTCGCTACGCTCCGAGTTACCGATCGTTAACAGCGCGGCCACCGATCCTACCATCCCTGAGACCATCATCCCCTGGTACTTCACCACGCTGCAGGATGATCGCGTGCAATGTTACACGCTGGCGCGCCACATCTACACCGAGCTTGGCCTGAAGCGAATGGCCATCCTGCGCATCAACGATCGCTACGGCCGTTTTGGCGTGGGAAAGTTCAAAGATGCGTCGCGGCGGCTGGGCCATCCGGTGATCATCGAGCAGAAGTTCATGCCCGGCGAGATGGATGTGCGGCGGCAACTTCGGGTGATCCGCGATTCGCGCGTCGATGGGATTCTGGTGTGGGCCGATTCGCATGAAGCCGGCGCCATCCTGAAGCAGATGCGCGAGGCGGGCATGAAGCAGCCCGTGTTCGGCAGCTTCCGCACCTACGGCGAGGACCTGTTCAAGAACGCTGGCGCCGCGGCCGAAGGCTTCCAGTTCGTGTACCCCTACAACCCGGACCGCACCGAGCCGGCCTGGGTGGATTTCCAGAAGCGGTACGAGGAGAAGTATAGCCAGAAGGTGACGGCGTTTTCCGCTCTCTCCTACGACACCATGAACGTCCTGCTGAGCGCCGTCTGCCGAGCGGGGCTGAATCGCGGCGTCATCCGCGACGCGCTGTACAGCGTCACGGAGTACGACGGCGTCACCGGGCACATGAAGTTCGACCCCAACGCCAAGAACATCATGCCGCTGTATCTGGGCACGGTGGGCAAAGATGGCGCGGTGAAGTTTCGCGTGGCCACGATGGGGAAAGAGCAGGCGAGTTACACCGTTCCCGCCGAACATCCGTACGCGCGCGTTGGCGAGAACGGAGTGGGCTTCAGCGGCCCGCCTACCGGTGACCTGAAGACCGGAGAGCTGCGTATCGGCGTCTTTGGACCAAATGCCGACAAGCTGGTGGCGGGCATCAAGCAGGACGGCTTTCGGCTGATCGCCGTTCCTGCGGAGCAGAACTGGGGTAAGTCGTCGACCGCGCTGGTAGATCTGGTTTACCAGAGCGGCGTCGCCGGCATTGTCGCGACGGACCGCGCCTCGGCGCACCTGGCGGAACAGATCGCGGTGAAAACGTTTGTGCCGCTGATCGCCCTTTCCTCCGACAAAGCGCTGACTTCCACGAACATTCCGTGGATCTTCCGCCTGCCGCCCGACACGCCGGTGGAAGACGCGGTGCGTGCCATGGTGGAAGCCGCGCACAAGGGCGGCCTCAACCGCGGCGCGATTCGCGATGTGCTGGCGTCGGGCAATCTCGTCGCCGGGAAGTTCCGCTTCGAAACGACCGGCGAGTTGCGATAGCCATTCACCCGCACGATTTGTGAGCCGACATTATTCCGCTGCTGATCCTGGTGGCGGCTCTCATCATCGCAGGAGCTCCGCAGGCGCATGCGGGCGTGCGTTTCGGAGTTACTGTCGGACCGGCTTATCCGCCGCCTCCCTGTGCGTACGCGCAACCGTATCAGTATCCCGACTACTACGCGTACCCACCGCCAGCTTACGGTTACTCGTATGGTTACTGGCGCGGACGTCGCGATCGCGAATATTGGGAGCGCGGCTATCATGAGTGGCGCGGGCACGAGTGGCGCAACCATGAACGGCGCGAGCACGAATGGCGTGGGTACCGGCGCGGCCGCGATCACTGGCGATAGCGCGGGCCGGCGACGCGCCCCCGCGGCGCTACCATGAAGAGGACCATGGCAGCGGGACAGCGGGGACGCGTTCGCATACGCGACTTGAAAGAGAAGAAAGCGCGCGGCGAGAAGATCGCCATGCTGACAGCGTACGACGCGGCTTTCGCGCGTCTGCTCGACGGCGCCGGACTCGACGCGCTGCTGGTAGGCGATTCGCTCGGGATGGTGGTGCTCGGTTACGAAACCACCATCCCGGTTACGCTGGACGAAATGCTCCACCACACCAAGGCTGTGGCACGAGTTACTCGCCGCGCGCTGGTGGTGGCCGACATGCCGTTCCTGAGTTTTCAGGTCAGTGTGCCCGATGCCGTGCGCAACGCGGGCCGGCTCATCAAGGAGGGCGGGGCCGCGGCGGTGAAGATCGAGGGTGGCCGCGCCGTCCTCGATGTGGTCGAGCGGCTGGTCTCGGTGGGCATTCCGGTGATGGGGCACCTCGGCCTGCTGCCGCAGAGCGTTCATCAACTCAGCGGATTCCGCAAACAGGCGAAGACTTCGGAAGAAGCCGAGCGGCTCATCGAGGACGCCGTCGCTCTCGACCAGGCGGGCGTCTTCGCCATCGTACTGGAATCGATTCCCGACGAAGTAGCCGCCGCGGTGACCGAGCGCGTGTCGGCGCCCACCATCGGCATTGGCGCGGGTCCCGGCTGCGACGGTCAGGTGCTGGTGTGCCACGACGCATTCGGCTTGTCGGGTGAGTACTCGCCTCCCTTCGCGAAGCGCTACGCGCAACTGGGTGAGTTGGTCTCGGCTGCCGCGCGCGAGTACGTCGAAGAAGTCCGGACCGGCGCGTTTCCGGCGCGCACGCACAAATGAGCGTCGTTGCCGTTCACGCCATCGCGGACCTGCGCCGTCGGGTGCGCGAGGCGCGGCGGAGTGGCACGGTGATCGGCGCCGTTCCGACAATGGGTGCGCTGCACGAAGGACACGGCCGCCTCATCGAGCGGGCGCGCGCGGAATGCGGCTTCGTCGTGGTCACCGTGTTCGTGAATCCCACACAGTTCAACGACCCCGCCGACTACTCCAGGTACCCCCGCACGTTCGACGTCGACCTGGCCTTCTGCGAGGCGCGGGGCGCCGACGTTGTCTTTGCACCGGCTCCGGAGGAGATGTACCCGCGCGAGCAGCAGACCCTCGTCGAGGCCGGCGAGGCGGCGGAGTCCATGGAAGGCCGCTTCCGCCCCGGGCACTTTCGCGGTGTCGCCACCGTGGTGGCCAAGCTGCTGAACATCGTTGGGCCCGACAAGGCTTACTTCGGCGAGAAGGACGCGCAGCAGGTGGCCGTCGTCCGGCGCATGGTGGAGGACCTCAACTTCCCGGTCGAAATCGTCGAAGTTGGTACCGTCCGCGAGAGCGATGGCCTGGCGCTCAGTTCCCGCAACGCGCGACTCACCGCGGACGAGCGGCGTGTGGCTGTCGCTCTGTATGAAGCGCTGGAGGCCGCGGGCAACTGCATCGCCGGGGGTGAGCGGCGCTCGGCCGAAGTGAAGCGTTGCGCGGCGGAAGTGTTCGCGCGCAACCCCGGCGTGCGGGCCGAGTACTTCGAAGTGGCCGATCCCGTCCGGCTGACGCCGCTCGAGCGCATCGAGGGCACAGTGCGGCTGGTGGGCGCCATCTGGGTTGGCCAGGTCAGGTTGATCGATAACATCCTCGTCGTGCCGGGCGCCCGTTAGGCTTTCTGCAGGTCAATCCCGAGCTGCGCGCACTTCTTGTAGAGGTGGCTCCGCTCGAGGCCCAGCGCGCGCGCCGTCTCGGTCATGTTGCGGTGCTGGCGCTTCAGCTCCGCGAGGATCGTTTCCCGCTCAAACGATTCCACGCGCGCGGCCAACGTACCCGATACGGCCGGCGCGTCCAAACGCCCGGGTAGCGCGAGGCCCACCGTCTCCTCGTCCACCTCCGCGTCGGCCAGGAGCAGAAGCCGCTCCACGCAGTTCCGCAGCTCGCGTACGTTGCCGGGCCAGGCATGCCTCTCGAGCAAGCGAATGGCCCCGGCGGTGAACGTCTTCGGCCGCCAGCCATTCTGTTCGCTGATGGCGCGCGCGAAGTGTTCCACCAGCACCGCGATGTCGCCTTTTCGGTCGCGCAAAGGCGGCAGCAGTATGGGGAACACCATCACGCGATGATACAGATCCTGACGGAAGCCGCCGCTCGCCACCTGCTCTTCGAGGTTGCGATGCGTGGCCACCACCACACGGACATCCACGCGAATCGGCTGGGTGCCGCCGATGCGTTCGATCTCGCCCTCCTCCAGCACGCGCAGCAGCTTGGCCTGCATCACCGCGGGCATGTCGCCGATTTCGTCGAGGAACAGCGTGCCGTGGTTGGCCTGTTCGAACTTGCCGGCATGACGGACCGCGGCGCCCGTGAACGCGCCTTTCTCGTGTCCGAATAACTCGGATTCGATCAGCTCCTGCGGCACCGCGGCGCAGTTGACCGCAACAAACGGACCCTTGCTCCGCGGGCTGTTCTCATGCACGGCGCGCGCCACCAGCTCCTTGCCCGTGCCCGTTTCGCCCAGAATGCACACGCGCGATTCGCCGGCGGCCACGCGCTCCACCAGATTCATCACGCGCCGCATGGCCTCGCTCGACCAGACAATCTCATGCCGGCCGATGCGCTGCCGCAGCTCGCGATTTTCCGACTCCAGCCGTGCCAGCCGCATGGCATTCTCCACGGTCAGCAGCAGCTTCTCTGTGGAGAGTGGCTTCTCCAGAAAATCGAGCGCACCGAGTTTCGTCGCACGCACCGCCATGTCCAGCGTCGCCTGTCCGGAGATCATCACCACCGGCGTGGTCACGCCCAGCGCCCGGATTTCCTCCAGCAGCGCGATCCCGTCCTTATCGGGCATCACCACGTCGGAGAAGATGAGGTCGAACGGTTGCGCGCGGATGAGCTCCATGGCACGCCCGGCGTTATCGGCAAGCGTGGCCTCGTGGCCGTTCAACCGGAATGCGCGAGCGAGCGAGGCCAGCGTATTCGGATCGTCATCGACAATCAGCAGGTGGCTCAAGCGTCCCTCCCGGCCGGCAGGTCAATCGTAAAAGTAGCGCCGCGGCCCGGCTCGGCGCTTACCGATATCCTGCCATGATGGTCGCTCACAACCGACTGCACGATGGCCAGCCCCAGTCCGGTACCGTGCCGTTTGGTGGTGTAGTAGGGCGTGAACAAGCGCGCGCACTCCTCTTCCGTGAGCCCCTGGCCGGAGTCGCTCACCTCGATCCGCACCATGCCGGCGTGCCTCGCGGTGCGAACGCGCAGCGTACCGCCATCGGGCATAGCATCCATGGCGTTGAGCACCAGGTTGCGCAGGGCGCGGCTCAGTTGCAGGGCGTCGGCGGGAATGTGCACATCGGCGTCCGTCAGCTCGAGCACGGGTTCAATCGCCGGGCGGCCATCGGCACGAAACTGCGCGTCGAACAGCTTCACCACGTCGCGCACTATGGCGTTGGCATCCACCGTCTCGAACTCCGGCCGGGGCATTTTCGCGAAGTCGCTGAACTGGCCGACGATAATCTTGAGGTTCTGCAACTCGGCGAGCAGGGTCGCGGTGCTCTCGTGAAACACCTCGTCGAATTGATCGGGATGCTGGTCGCGCGCCCGCTGCAAATTCTCGATGGTGATCTGGAGTGGAAACAGCGGGTTCTTCAGCTCATGCGCGAGCCTCCGCGCCAGTTCCCGCCACGCGGCCACGCGCTCGGCCTGAATGGCGCGCTCGCGCTGCTCGATCAATTGCTCGGTCATCCGGTTGAAGGCCTCGGCAAGCTGACCGATTTCGTCGTGCGATGTCACGGTGACGCGCGCGCCCCAGTCGCCGCCCGCCACCGCGCGCGCGCCAGACACCAGTTGTGCCACCGGACGCGTCACCCGCGCAGTAGTCCAGAACCCCATCAGCACGCCAAGCAGAATGCCGGCGCCACCCACTCCCAGACCGGTC
>JBEKZH010000024.1:0-158769 GCA_049510065.1 Bryobacteraceae bacterium | reverse complement strand
ACGCACCACCGTAACCGAGCCGCGACGGTGACGGAGCGGTCCTGACAGCGCATCATCCTCGCAGCCTCCGCAACCGGCTCACATCCATCGATTCGAAGCTCTCGCGGATGCGGTAGATCAGAATGCCGAGCACCATCGCCGCCACCAGCACATCGAAGAAGACGCCCAGCTCCACAATGAGCGGCATGCCATACGTCAGCGAGATCGCCGCCAGGAACAGCCCGTTCTCCAGCGACAACAGCGCCAGCACCTGCGTCAGCGCCTTGCGGCGATTGATCATGGTGAAGAAACCGATCAGGAACAGCGAAATGGCCACGGCCAGTGCGTTGTGTCCGAGACCCGGCTCCTCGGGCCTGTAAAACGATTCCGCGACCACATAACCCACCAGCGTCAGCCCGCCCGCGATTACCACCGAAAGCGGCACGTTGACAATGGGCTCGATCTCCTTCTTAATATCCATTCGTTCCACAAGGCGTTCGAACAGGATGGGCACCAGAACCACCTTCACCACCAGGGTGAGCGCGGCGGCAACGTAGATATGCGGCGCATGGTTGTACCAGGCGATGGTGGCGGCGATCGCGGCCAGGAAAAACGACTGCGCCGCGAAGATGCGGATGTGGGTGACGATCCAGCGTTGGGCCACCATCGCGATTTGCAGAACCAGCACCAGCGCCGCCAACAGAGTGACGATCCGGTCGCCGAGCTGCAGATCGAGAATGTGTTTCATGAGCATCAGAAGAGGAACGTGGAGACCAGCGCGAGCGCCCCCAGAGTGAACGCCACCGCCAGCAGCTCCGGCACCCGGAACAGGCGCATCTTGGCGTTCGCCGTCTCCAGCAGGACAATCGCACAGCTAAGCAGAAGCAGCTTCGCCAGCAGCCAGGCGATGCCCACGAGCGCCCCGAAGCCGAACCATGCCGGCTGAAGGCCAAACGGCCAGAAGCAGTTAATCAACAGCGTCATCAACACGAGCTGTTTGACGGAAGCGGCCCACTCGATCAGGGCCAGGTACGGGCCGGAGTACTCCAGGATCATGGCTTCATGGATCATGGTGAGCTCCAGGTGAGTGGCCGGATTGTCCACCGGGATTCGACCCGTCTCGGCGATCAACACCAGCGCCAGCGCCGCGAACGCGAACATCTGCGCGGGCGCGAGAAAACGCCAGTTCTGTCCGATGGCGGCTCCGGCGATCTCGGTAAGTCCGGTGGAACCCGCGCCGATGGCCACCGTGAAGATGGCCAGCATCATAGCCGGTTCGGCCAGCGCCGAGATGGTCATTTCCCGGCTGCTGCCGAGACCGCCGAACGAGCTGCCGGTGTCCAGTCCGGCCAGGGCCAGGAAGAAGCGGCCCAGTCCCAGCAGATAAATCACTGCCAGCACGCCGCCGAACAAACCGAGCGGCGCCTCGGCGGCAACCATGGGAATCATGAGCCCCGCCAGAACCGTGCTGAAGAGCACCACCCAGGGCGTTGCCGCGAAGATCCAGGATGCGGTCTCCGGAATCACCATGCCCTTGCGGAAGAGTTTGCGGAGATCCCGATACGGCTGAAAGATGCCCGGTCCGCGCCGTGTCTGCAGCCGCGCTTTCAGCGTTCGAATGACGCCCGTCACCAGCGGCGCCAGCGCCAGCAGCAGGAGCAGTTGCGCGACGCTCTCGATCAGCCGTTCCGTCATCCGCGCACTCCAAACAGCAGCAGCAGGACCAGCGTGATGAAGATGTACGCGAGGTAGGCGTGAATGCTGCCCGCTTGAATGCCCCGCATGCGGTTTGCGACTGCCATGATTCGCTCCTGCAGCGGACCGTAGATGTGCTTTTCAAACGTGGGCTCGATCTCGCTTTCGAAGCGAATCGCGCTGGGGTAGTAGGGCGACACTTCGTACTCCGCCTGGATCTCCCGGCGCGGGCGGTACAGGGCGGAGAAGATCATCCGCAGCGGTTTCGAAAAAGCCGTGGCGGTGTACTCGTTGTCGGCGGTCAACCCGGGGAGGCCGCAGTCCCACGCTGGTCCGCTTACGCTACGACGCTTCCAGCGCATGGCCAACGGCAGCGCGAACGCCACTCCGGCCACCAGAAAGAGCAGGGCAATCCCGGCCGTCGAAATGGTGCCGCCGTGGGGCGTGCCCGGCGACAGCGCCAGCCCGCGAGCCGTCACCAGCGCCGAACTGGCCCGAACACCCACAGTCTGTTGCGTGATGGGATCGAACACCGGCACGAACCAGGTGGCCCCGAGGCCCAGCGCGACGCATCCCACTGCCAGAAGCGCCATCCCCGCGCGCATCGAAAGCGAGGGCTCCTGCGCCTCAGACGCTTCGTCGCTTCGCGGGAGCGCGAGAAACGGAATGGCGAAAGCCTTGACGAAACAGGCCGCCGCCAGAGCCGCGGTGAGCGCCAGCAGCGAGCCGGCAATGGGGAACATCACTCGCGTCAGGCTTTGCGTGGTGCCGAAGCCGGCCAGCAGCGCCTGGTAGGTGAGCCACTCGCTCACGAATCCATTCAGCGGAGGCAGTCCGGAGATGGCCACGGCGCCCACCAGAAAGCACAGAGCCGTGATCGGCATTCGCCGGATCAATCCCCCCATCTTCTCCATGTTTCGCGTGTGCGTGGCCTGCACCACGGAGCCGGCGCCCAGGAAGAGCAGTCCCTTGAAGGTGGCGTGGTTGAAGGTGTGATACAGGGCGGCGATCAGGGCAAGGGCGGCCAGATTAGCCTGCCCCAGCGCGCGAAACATCAGCGCGGCGCCAAACCCCATCAGGATGATGCCGATGTTCTCGATGCTGTGCCACGCCAGCAGGCGTTTGAGGTCGTGCTCCATGAGCGCGTAGAGCACGCCCAGCAGCGCGGACGCCACGCCAAGCGCCAGCACCACGGTTCCCATCCACAGCGGAGGCGGGCCGTAGAAATCGAAAAACACCCGCGCCATGCCGTAGATGCCGGTCTTGATGACGATGCCCGACATCAGCGCCGACACGTTGCTGGGCGCCACCGGGTGGGCTTCCGGCAGCCAGATGTGGATGGGGACGATTCCCGCTTTCACGCCGAAGCCGAAAAGGAAGAGCAGGAAAACCGCGCCCTGCTGGAGCGGGGGCATGCGCGAAGCCAGCAGGTGGAAGCTGGAGAAATCCAGGCTGCCGCTGACGGAGGTGAGCACCAGGAATGCGATCAGCAGCAGACCGGTGCCCGCGTGCGACATGATCAGGAACAGCACGCCCGCATCACGCGCTTCCTCTTTCTCGTGCTCGAAGCTGACCAGGCAGAACGCCGAGAGCGCCATCACTTCCCACGCCACCAGGAAGAAGAACGCGTTTGACGCGGTGAAGACCAGGGCCAAACTGAGCAGCAGCAGGTTGAAGAAGAACCCGAACGCGCCCAGATTCCGGCGTCCTTCCATGTGCCGCAGGTATCCGAACGAGTACAGCGAGACCGCGGCGGCCAGCACCGCGAGCGTCACGTTGAAATACGCCGATAGCGGGTCCAGCCGGACGGCCCAGGAGAACACAGGGTTGCCGAACGGAAGGCCGATGACTGTGGCGCTGCCGCTGAAGATGGCCGCCACCGAACCGGCCAGTTCCAGAAGCGAACCCGCCAATGCCGTCCCGCAGGCCACTCGACGCGCGGCGGCCGGATGGCGCCACAGGGCCAGACTGGCCATGGCGCCCGCAAGCCAGACGACGATTCCGCTCAGGAACAACTCAGCAATCACCGGGCAGAGGCCTCACGTTCCACTTCCTCAAGCATCTGGATGGCGTCGGCAAGGTTCGTTTGAAAGTAGCGGCGCATGATATCGAGAACCTCCACCAGCACCGGATTCCGAATCGAATAGAACACCTGATTGCCACCCTTGCGGTTCACCACAATCTGGCGGCTGCGCAGGATCGCCAGGTGCTGCGACAGGTTCGCCTGTTCCACGCCGAGTTTCTCCTGGATGGTGCGCGCAGAGAGTTCGCCGTCTCGCAACACCTCCAGGATGGCGACGCGGGTGGGGTGGGACAAAGCCTGAAAGATGCTGGCCTTGTAGGTCCGCAACGTCTCCTGCACATAATTAGAATATTCGATAAAGCGAATCTCCGCAACTAGCAGGAGGAGGCCAGACTGGAAACGAAATGCCTCCGGAGACCAAAGCAATGGAGACCGCCGGGGATCGGCTGCAGGCTATCCTCTTCAGGCCGCCTGTCAGCATCGAGGACCTGAACACGGACATCGAGCATGACCCGGAAGGGGCGGAGGAGTTCGTGGCCTTGATCCGGGCTCTACGTAGCGAAGGCTCCCAGCGTCAGCGGTTGTGGACGCCGACGTCGTTTCGTTCCTGTTCAAATCCCATCCCCTCGCTTCCGCATATCAACGCTGGTCCTGGACAGCCGCCGAGCAGGCCCTGGGGCTTTCCATCTTCATGAAGTACTTGAATGACGGTTACAAGAAGCTCCTCGACCCCGACGGCTATCCGGCTGTTGCGCCGCCCTGGGGGACTCTGAATGCGATCAAACGCGTGGAACTTCTTGTCGTAGCAGGTAGCGCCGATAAACACCAGACCGCCCGCCGTCACAATGCGTCCGCCGTAGTTCTCGCTCCCGGTTTGCGTCATCCCCTTTGCGGCTGGCGCCGGGCATTCTCCCATAGGGATCTTCCACTCGAACTTGCCGGTGTTGAGATTGATCTCGTAGGTCGACGGTCGCCAGTTCGTAGCGATTGCGGCCAAGGCGGGAAGTCACGGGATACTTCCGGGGGGACCATCGTGGCCTTTGCTCTGCCCAGGTGAGGCCGCTTATGGTCCGTGTCCACCCGCCTCTGACTTCACCGCAGTTGCGAGCAGGCTCGTGCGCTGATTCCACTGGAACTGGCTCTGCACGAGTTGCATGCCGATGAGGGCCGTGGCGCCGAGGGTGTGGGCCTTCTGCGTCAGCTCTGCCAGGCATTCGTCGAACGAGTGGTCGTTGACGCCCTCGACACTGGCGTAGACGACCCCGAGTTCGATCGCGCCGTTCGGACGGTCAGGGAGCGTGCTCACGTTCATCTGGATGCGCGGATGCGTCGCGTGTGTGGAATGGGTCATGGTCTCTCCAATGTGCGTCGTGTATGAAAGTCTCCTGGAATCAACGTCAGTTGCCCCGGTCCACGTCGTCAAACACCGCCAGCGTCTTCTCGAACGATTCGGGGCTAATGGCGATGGGGCCGCGGAACGGATGGCTCAACAGGAAGCAACTGAACAGCAACAAGCCGATGAGGGAGGCCATCATTCCGGCCATGATCATGTGCGGCAGTGGGCGCTCCATATAAATCATGCAACTCATGGAGACGATGACCAGGGCGCCGCCCATAATGGCGAACCACATCACAGTGGGCACGTCCTCGTTGGCTTGAATGTTCCGTTTGTTCCGGTCGTTCGTCACCTCGTTGATGGATTGCATCAACACCGTGCAGATGAACGGAAAATCCTTCTTGATCTGGCCGCTGATCGTGCCATCGCCGAATGCGCGGAACATGTTGCCGATCTCCTTGCGGGCCTTTGAGCTGCCTTTTCCGCTGGTGGCCTGCGTTCCCCACTCGTCCTCGATGACCTGATGCACGTACTCACGGGAGATTTCGCGCATTCGATCACCGGATTCCTTCGGCAGCGCGACCGTCGCGCGGTACAGCGGCACGAGGGCTGCGGCCTCCGTAGCTGCATTGCTCTTGGCCGCATCGTAGGATTCCCACACGGCCACGACCATGAAACCGAGCAGCACGGCGAAGAGCACACCCGCGTTCAGGAAGATCGGCACAAGCACATCGTTGTGCCCTTCCTGAACGCGCCCGTGCAAGATCTTGCGACTGGCCAAGACACCGGCCACGGCGCAGAATGCCGGTCCGCCAATCATCAACGCTCCGAGCAATGGGTAATTCAAAGGCTATCTCCGGTTGTCATTTCAAAGGATAGGAAACTCGAACGCACGAGTCGAATTATCGTAGACTCTGGCCCACCAGTCAACCCATTTCATTTTCGAATCCGTGACGGAGTCTGCACTCCGTCTCTCCCATACGCACAATGGCAAGTGCTTCCCCCTTCTCCGCGCCCTCGTCTCTCTTCTTCCTTGCTCTGGGCCGTTCCTCCACGGACGCCACCGGGACAAGCCAGCGCCTCCCGGACTTCCGTGCGGGTACCTTCCCGGCATAGATCAGGCAGAACACATCAATCGTGATCTCCAGGCACTCGGGACATGGTGGCCTTAGCTCGTGTGGTGGGTGAGTCACGGCTTCAGACTCCGATGATCTCAGTAATCTCAGTAGCTTCGGGTTGCTTTGTCATTTGACGGATTTTTGCCGGTGCGCAATGGAAAGAGAGGCTCGCTCGTCGCGTAGTCAACACGATCAACCAGGACCGAGGACGATGGCTCCGACAGCGAAGTCGGGCCGAAGCACGCACGGAGCCGATCACAAAAGGCTCTCGAATGGCTGTCGGTTTCCGTCGGGGCGGAACGGATTGCCGTTCAGGAGCCGCTCTCCGACCCGTCGGTCGCAGCCATGGTAGCCAGGAATGAACGCAGAAGAGAGACGGGGTTAACTGTAATTCTTCGCGAGCTTGCCAGACTTGGCATAAACGCCCTCAGAGATCAAGGTTTGTCTCGCAGTCTCGCGCGATTGCCTGGCACGCTTTGTGAAAGCTTTCGCTGCCTTTCGGAAGCGGTCGAGCGCTTCGCGGCTGCCGATGTCGACGGCAAACCCCGCTCCATTTTTCCCATTTAAATGAGCTTTCACAACCTCAGAATACAGTGGTCTGCAGCGAATGGTGGGCGGTGCAGGATTCGAACCTGCGACCTTCTGGGTGTAAACCATGGTCGCACGTCAAATCATGGAGTTGCAGCGCTACCCATCAGTGCCAAGTAGTATGCGTTTTCAGCCACTTCCGGGGAACGACTAGTAAGCGTGATTAGCGATGCTATGCACGGGGTGGGCATACTATTGGGCATACCCGAGACTGCAACCGGGCCGTGAGCGTGGCAATTTTCCGAATCGGAAAAAGGCCACTCCCTGCGTGCGTCGGTCAGACGCGCTGCGAAGTCTCGTTCTGCGATTCGGGAGGGGATCACGCCATTCGGTCGAGGTCGTGGCGTCGTCGCTGTTTGAGGCGGCGGCGATGGCGCTGGCGCGGTTCCGGCGCACCGGGCTGACGGAATCCGCGTTTGGCCCGGCGACGCGGCTGAGGATCGCGGCACGGCCCCCGGCAGAAGCTCGCTCGGTTACACGGGTACAGGGTTCCAAGCTGCCCGATTATGGGCGGCGTGTGTTTCTTCCGGGGAACATTGCCATGCGTACAACCGATCCCCGAAGTTTCAGCGAGCCGCTCTCTTCTTCGCCCATTTCTTCACGAAACGCTTGTGTTCTTCAACAAGGCACCATCCAGTGAAAGCGTGCCGCTCGATTAACGAAGGGCGTTGTGCCAGTGATAGGGCATCGCTAGATGAGGGTCGCTGCCCGCGCAAACTGAAGGCCGCCAAAGCGTCGGCCTCTGAGGGCGAGAGGGCCCCAAGTCTTTCTTCTATCTCCTGCCTACGCTCCTTTGACGCTCGCCACTTTCTGTATCGATCGATTCCGCTCCACACAAACTCGACAAGAATGAGCAACAGCACCAACAGCTCTATAACGAGCATCCACACATCGATGGGCTTCGCGTCGCCGAATACCCGCTTAAGCGTGTCCAGCATAATGAGCAAAACGACAAGCAGTTTCCCAGACTTTGGCCACGTTGGAGAAGCAAGCATTGGAGAAGCAAGCATTTAGACCTTCCGCCGTAGCCGTGATACACTACGACTACCCACAGCGGAAAGGCTTCTGCGGTGCTTCACCACCACGCAGCCCGGCTGTGCAGAGGTTTGAAAACTCTACACTCACAGTCATTGTAGTGGAGAAGTGTGTGCGGATTACGGAGCGACTCAGGCGGGAAATGCCCTCTTCGTAACGTTCTTCCTGAAAAGCCTGAACGCGAACGACGGTGAGACGAATCTACCGCGTTGTGTTGTTGTCCGAAAGAAGCGAGGCAATGAACACGGCCAGCGCATTCGCCACCTTCACCAGCGTTCGCACCGAGGGATTCCGAAAGCCGCGTTCGAGATCGGCCAGTTAGCTCGCTGCATGGCCGCGCGTTCGGCAAGCTGCTCCTAGAGACCGGGCAACCTTCAGCGTTCCGAAATCGACGGCTCAGAGTCCTTTCAACAAATCCACGATTCGGACACCCAGTGCATCTGCGAGGGTTTTGAGCGTCTGAATTGTCACATTGCTCTCGCCGCGTTCGATCTCCCCAATGTGCGCCCGGTGCAATCCAGTCCGGTCCGCGAACACATCCTGAGACCAGCCCTTCTTCCTTCGAAGAGCCCGCACGGTTGCTCCGACGTGCTGCTGGATGTCTTGCACCAACAGCAGTCTGGCGCTACTCTGTTTTTAACCATACTGGTTATAACCAGCAATGCTCTCCGTCCGGGAAAGAACCATGCACATGTCGATACTCATCTCTGCTCTCCCGCTCCTGCTCGTCAGCGGCTCCGTTTCTGCGTTCGCTCAGGTCACGACCGACCTGGGCAAGGTCTACAAGGACGAGAGCCACTGTCTCATCGCTCCCGAAATCCGCGGCGACAAGGATCGTCCCATCTCGTGCTATTGCCGGGACGCCCTCGCCATCGCGCGTTACTTGTATCAGAACTACATGGGGAAGGACAGGAACCTCACTGACGTTCAACTCGTGCTGGAGGAACACGCAACCGAAGTGTGCGGCGAAGGCTTTGACGTGATCCAGGCGGCTGAAGGCGACGGCGCGACTGACTGGAAGTGGACCGGCCCGGAGGTGAGACGGCTGTATCCGTCAGATGGCGAAATCGAGCGCATCAAGCCCGACGCGGACGGGTACCGGTCCGTGCAATACGAGGTGCGGCTCACCCATCGAGATCCACAAGGTCGAGTGACCAAGGTCGAAAGCTTCAAAGCGTTGGACAGACTTCCGCCCGACTTCAGGAAATATGGCTGTCCAGCAAACGCGGTCTGTCCGAAGTAGGGGAATTCCCAATGAAACCAAAAAAGATAAACCTGGTCCATACTAGCCTAGTCCTATTCATACTCGCCGCACTGATTTGCGGAGACGCTGTGTCATCCCCCGCAATGAGGTTTGGCTCTTTCGCAACGCTGGTCATGTTGGCGGGATGGCTGACTCTATCCGTCTATCTTTCAATTCCAAAACCGCAACGGTCGAACGTAGTGGAAGAGTTGATGGATGCCCTAGTTGCTCCGTTGGAGTTGCTCGGCCTTGGCAGTCTGTCTTCCGCGAATCAGGAATCTATCCCTGTCCCAGGGCAAGCTGCTCTCTGGATGTTGATCGCGTTTGTGCTGTCGGCTGGCCACGGGATGCTCCATCTGCCCCTTCGCTACGCGATATGTGCGTTCGTCGCGTCAGTAGCCTGCCGAATACTGTATTCGGAACGCGAGGTGCTGTCGCTGAGACACAAAGTAGAGGACCTTAGGACGGTGCTTGCGGGGCGATTTCACGGAGACGGACTCATCAATGTAGTGAGAGATCTGCCCGTCGGCTCGGGCCACAATCCTTCGGACCTCCAGCGCTTCGATAGACGACGAAAGAGCGTGTGCGACGCGTATTCTGCCAGGCTGAAGTAGCCCGCTGCTGCGAGAATGCTGTCCGACAAGACGAGGAACGCTGACGCCCTCCACGCGCTTTTTCACGACCTTCGTCAGCCGGATGGAAGAATGTGCCAGGGGCCGTGAATCCGGCTTGTGATAATGTCTCAGTCTGCCCAGCCGTCACGCCCGCGCCCGACCGCCCGCAAATCTGAACGGATGTTCATGTAGTGTGCGAGCGAGCGCACGCCCTCTGCTGATCTATAAATGATTGCCGTGTATCGCTTCGATGGTTTTACACCGCGCCACAGGCCATCACGAGACTGAGCCGAACCGCTAGCCAGGGAGAGTGCGAATCTGGTGCGCACCGGGGCGCGTGCGCACGATAGGTTCTATCCGGCTTGTAGTTGAAAATGCCGAGGCATCATGAAGCTATGCCCAATTACCAACTAAAAGGCGTGGAATGTATGCGTGAACTTGGGCGACGCGGCGGGGTGAACAGCGGCAAGACGCGGCGGCTGAACCGGGCTGTCAGAATCATCGAGGATTACGGCCGCCGAAAGCACGGGATCGCGGCAACGGCAACCGGGAATGATCGTGAGCAGGCCGCCATGTATGAGGTTTGGGAGATCACTGGAAGGCAATTCACCCTCGACCAGATTGCGGAGGCGATGCGTCCGGCGCACCGCCGGGGTGGATCGCACGACACGGACTGGCGCTGCCCCGAATGCCACTGCTTCAATTCCATTCGGTCGCACCGTTGCAGGCGATGCAAGCGGTTCGCTCCGGCGAACGGCCGGATGACACGTGCGGCGCTGCGAGAGCGCGCGGCAGAGCACCGCACGACGGCCATTCTCCGCTAGGCACGGCCTGTTTAGCAGTGACGGACGAGGCTCCGAGAGCGGCAATTTTCCGATTCGGAAAAATGGTTCTGCCGGACGGCCCCCAGCTCGCCGAACGCGTCGTAGTCGCCTTGGACGATGGTGCGGCAGAGTTCCCATTCGGCAGGATGGGCAATTTGCCAGGTCCCCACCTCACCAGCCCTTTGGGAAGTCAATCTGGTACCGGTCCTCGTCGTCAAACATCGCAAAACCATTTAGGTTCTCAAGCTTCGCGTTTAGCCATGCCGCAAGCCGTTTTCGATAGGCACGTTTTTCGTCGAGAGTTGCGTCGCCGTTGGAATGCTCCGTGTATCCGATATCGAGGTGAATGCCGTACCGAACTTTCTGCTTTGCCGGAACGAAAATGGGCAGATCGAAACTCCCAAACCGATCATCAAAGGGTGTAAGACTGCCCTGCTGTTGAAGTTTGCCCATCATGTGAAGATTGCCGGTGGCTGCCAGCCGTAAGTCGAAGTCTGTTCGATTCTCCAGCGTGTACCAGAATACAACCGTGTTCTTCTCACCTTCGGTATCCAAGCGGTCAAATGATGCCCTGATCGCCGAAGCGTTCCACGGCTTCGGCGGTCTGGGTCGAGCCGCATACCAAAGGTAGCCACCCCAAACGAGAACGAAGGTGATCGCGAATCCCGCGCCTACCGACAACCCTCCCAGCACGACTCTCTTCCACCCTGTCATCCTGCATTACCTCTATCGCAGAGCATAACTCTATGCCGCCCGGATTGCCCTGCCGCATGCTGAAATCGCCAAGCGTTCCTGCACCTGACCGTCACGGTGAGAATGCAAGGCCTGCAAAGGATTCGGACGCTCCTACAGCCCCAGCTTCCCGGCGCTGTTCTCCCGGAACAGACTCCCGTCCCTGATATACCGCCGCACCATCTGCACGCTGCGATGTCCGGTCTGATTCATGATCGACCGTTCCGACGCGCCCGCAATCGCCGCGCTGGTCGCGTGCCCGGCCCGCAGGCTGTGCCCCGCGTATTTGGCCGCATCGAGCCCGGCGCGCTCCGCGAGTTTCTTCACGACGCGCGCCACGTCGATACCGGACAACCGGCCCGGCTGTACGTGCCCGTGGCGATTGATCGACCGGAACAGCGGCCCGGCGCCGATGCCCGCCTGTTCAGTCCACGCTTGAATCGTGCGAACGGGGCACGTCTCGGGATTCGAGCCGTACGGTATACCGATCTTCCGCCCTGCGCCCTGCTGGTCCGTCTTGGAGCGGCGCAACGTCACCGTCAGGCCGTCCTTACCGAATGCGCAATCCTCGATGTCGAGCCCGACCAGTTCCGACCGGCGGAACGCGCCTGCGAACCCGAGCAGGATCAATGCACGGTCGCGCGCGCCGATCATGCCCGCGTCCGACGCGTCTACCATGGCGCGGATGTCGTCTGTCAGCGTGGGAGCCTTCTGTACCGGCGCGGTCCCTCTGGTGCGCCTGATGCCCTTCATGGTGTTCGCCACCATCGGCGCGTGCGTAGGCGATTCGAGTCCCACGGCCTTGTGGGCTTCCGCGATTGCGTTCAATCGTCGCTGTATGCTGCCCACCTTCAGGTGCCCGGCGCACTCCGCGATATAGGCCGCTACCGCTTCAGGCGACGCTGGGAGCGGCGCTGTCCGCTCCCCCTCGCACCATGCGCAGAATGACCGCCAGTCGCTCTGATAGCCCCGTAGCGTGTTCTCTGCCTTGGATGCCCGGATGTACTCCCGGACCTGTTCGAGCGAAGGGGACGGAACCACGTCCGCCCCCGTGCCCTGTACCGGGCCGATCAGTTCCGCGCCCGTCATGCCGCCACCCCGAACGCTTCTCTTGCCTTGCGTCGGAACTCCGGCGTCACATCGGCGGGCGTCCGCACGATGCCCCACTCCGGCCATTCCGCAACCCGCTGAGCGATTCGCAAGGCGTCCCGGAACGTGGAGGCCGTCCCCGCCGCGAGGCCAGTCTGAACATGCGTAATCGTCCAGCATTCCCGGCCGCGATTGACCGCGAGGTGCTCCGATACCATCACGGCCCACGTCTCGGCTGTCGCGTCCGCCCCGTGGCCCGTCCTGATTGCGATTCGAGAGACGGTGCAATGCTCGCGTTGTGCCGCAAGCCGGATCATTTCATCCCAGTACTCCCGTTCGTCGGGATCGCAGTCCCGCTGCGACCTGAGGCAGCGTTCCAGCGTCGCCGGGGGCGGCAGCGCGGGCTTGCGGTCCGCCGTGCGCGCCCGCTGTTTCGGCTGGCCGTGGTAGGTGATCGTGACCCGGTTCTCTTCGATCTCCTCAGACCACTCCAGACCCGACTTCTCAAGCGAGTCGAGAATGAACTGACGGCGTTTCACGTTCTCAGGCGTCGCCGGATTGTGAATGACAGTGCGTCCCGATGTCATGCCGCCACCTCCTGCACGCGGGCCGTGTCACCGGCCCGCTGTATGAGGTAGTCCGCTGCCTGTTGCGCCTTCGATGCCGCCGTGAAGATAGCGCGCTTGTCCGCGTTGAGAACATGCAGCCATGACGCAATGTACTGCGCATGGTCAGGCCGTGGTTCGCTGCTCAACCCGAGATGTGCCAGCGTGAACGCGGCCGTTAGTTCGGCTACCAGCTCTTCGACGCTGTAGGCGTTATCGCCGAAGCGTTTCCCCAACTGCCTGTCGCACCGTCCGGCCGCGCTTGTCCAGTGCCCGGTTTCATGCGCCCGCGTGCTGTAGTAGTCCAGTGGCGCGTGGAACGCTGCAAACGGCGGCAGTGTGATCGTGTCATCGGCCGGCGAGTAAAACGCGCGGTTTCCCTGATGGCATACGTGCGCGTTGATCGCGCTAAAGAACGCGTCCGCTTGCTCAATGCGTTCCTCGACTGGCGCGCTGGCGTCAGGCCTGGGCGTGTATCCGTCCACCTGGCCAGCATTGAACACGGAGTACCCGCGAGTGAACAGTAACCGGGAACGGCCCGCCAGCGTTTCCGCGCCGTCGTCCTGCGATTCGGCGGAATCGTTGGCGAACTTCCAGAACGCTACCAGCGTGGCCTTTTCGCCCTTGCGGACCTGTGCCCCGCGTTCCTGCCATTGCTGGTACGTGCCCCATTCCCCGCGTTCGTAGCCCTTCTGACGGGCCGCAGCCCACAGGCACAGGGTATTGATACCCCGGTACGGTTTCCTGCTGGCGACGTTGATCGGTGAGAAGGCGAAGCGGCCGGACGTGTGCCACGGCATGCGCCATGAGCCCGCGCCTTGCTCGATTGCATTGACGATTTGGGACGTGACGCGCGCGTACACATCCTGTTTCTCTGTTGCGGTATTGTCGATGGTAGACATCGTGAAACCTCAGATTTCGCGTTGTTCAGGGACCGTGACAGATTGCCGTCTGTCGCGGTCCCGTTTCAGTGCTGGTGCTCGATTCGGTTGCATTATCGAACAGCAGAACCACGCTCAGAATACTCTAAACACGCTTTAGGTGCAAGACCTATCTTGCGTCCGCAGCACATTTCTCTAAACCGTCTTAAGATGGGAGAGTGGACAAGAAGACGAAGGCGCTATTCTCCGAGATCATGCGCGAGATCGGCCGCAAGGGCGGCAAGATCGGCGGCAAGCGTAGTCTTGAGACCATGACGCCCGAAGAGCGGTCCGCCCGCGCGAAGAAGGCGTCAGACGCAGCCGCGAAGAAACGGACGGAGAAACGCCTGGCTGCCGAACGTCAGAACAGACCCGCACGCAAAGCCACGAAGCGCAAGTAGTCGCATTGCTTCCGGCATTGCCAGCGCGCTCGTGATTGCGGGCCGCGTTCGGCGGCAGTCGCGGCCGTTCAATCCGTCTCATCTGCTAACGCCCACGCATCCACGCGAACCAACAACGATCAGCGCGCGGTATTGTGCGAGCGGACTCCTTCATTCTCTAAGGGGGTACCCCCGGCCTTTGACTGCCGCCCGCCAGACATACGGACCTAAGTCAGGGGACAACAGGGTTTACAGTTGAAATCTGGATCAACGGCGGCGATACTGCGAACCGGCAGATGGGCCCCGCACCCACGTCGGCCGCCAGCCCGCCGGAGCGCCGAACTTGCCCTGTGTTTATTCCGCCCCCGCAGCGGCCACATCGCTCATGGGCTGCCACGAGACGGCGGGCAGATCAGTGTTGATTGCGTTGTTCAACGCTGCAACGTCGTCGGGCGTTCTTATGCGAAACCGCAGAAGCTCCCCATCTCGGATATCGTGAACGGTGTCGGGTTCGCTCAGGCGCTGACGCCAGAAGTTCACATCATCGGGAAATCGTCCAACCTGTTCGACTGTGGCGAACTCATGCTTCAGCCACAGGATCACGCGCCGCCGGTCGCCGATATTAAACGCGAGCACGCCGGGTCTCCTTGCCCGCCCGGCATTTCTCTGCGCAACGAAGAACTCGGTAACCGCCGGGTTCTTCGCCTGCTGCAGCACGTCGTCCCACGTTCGCGTCTCGCCTGGTGGTGGATGCGGCCCGCGAATAATCACGTTCTCTTCAAGTTCGCGAGGCGGAAAAACCCGACTGCCCGTCAGGTACTCCGTACCACTCGCGGGATCGACAGCAAGCGCGACGCGGGCACACATAATATCCACACCGTACTTGCTGTTCAGCCATTTGGCTGTAACCAGCACTTCATAGTCGTACGATTCTGCGATGAGGATGATCCGCTGGGCGGAGTTCAGTTCGGCATCCACTTCCAGGAAATCCGAGAGCGCGTCCGCATGGTTGACGGTCTCCTTTCTTACGCGCTCGGCATCCCAGTGCGCGATCATGCCCGCATACGCAATGGCCTGCAGGAGCTGCAACTTGTGGCTTCCACGCTTTAGCTCGATGATGACCATCTGTCCATCCGCATCGGCTGCGAGGATATCGATGCGGTCCTGTACGGTATCGGAAGGTCGGATCTCTTTCCCCAGTACGAACAGTTTCTCGTCGATTTCGGCGAAAAACGCCTCCGGGCTGTTCATGATGTAAGTCTGGAGGTCGGCGCACTCAAGTATTGAAGCGTCCGAGAATGATGGCGTGGCGAGACGGGCCAGGCGCTTATCGCTCCGCGAAATCTTAAGCATGTGGCGAGTTCATTCTATCGCCACAGGTGCGCGGGCGCTACGGCGACTGCTCGCGATGGTTCGGCGCGACGTCTGAAGCTGTATCGTCCGGCCCCTGCCAGAACCATATTGGGCGGTGGTTGGAGCAGTGTCGGCCCGACACGGGAATGGGTTCGAGCGGACGGCCCCTCGGGGGCGATCTCACGCTGGCCACCATTCGTTCCGGGGAGATTTTCCGAGTCGGAAAATTCGCCGCCGGTGGTCAGGATAGGCCGGATGCCGGCCGCCGCCGCGAAGCGGTCAGGCGATCAGGAGCCGCCGCAGGCGGATCTGAGAGGGTGACCGGTCTCCCCCCGGCTATCGCGGCCGACTAGTCACGCCTCGGAGGTCGCCGTCGCCGTGATGCCCGAAGCACCTTCCACGCGGTCACGAGTTCCTGCAGGGCGCTCGCTCGCGGCAACATCTCTCCGTCCATGCGGCAGTCTGCGTAAGCTCGCTGATACGCGTCGTAGACGTGTCCGGGGCTGAGCATGCTGATCCTGCGGTGAAGCTCCTTCAGCTCCTCTGCGCTCAGAGGGCGGTCGAAGTTCGAGGCGTCAGGCCGATACGCCATCCCGCAGGCCAGACTATCATATTCGCTCTTTGTTCGCCACGGTGTGGACGGAGAATCCGCCGGATGGCGAGCCGTCTGTCTCCGACGCCCAGCGCGGAAGGCGGGACCGCCGTTGAGCATCGTATGAGGCGTTAGCACGCCGGACACGCACAGCTATCAAAAAAATGCAGGGAGTCTACAGTTGAAAGCCGCGATAGGGGCACGTCTGCCTGGCAATTTTCCGATTCGGAAAAAACTGCGCAGTCGGGTGCCAACACATGGCCTTCGCCACGGATGTGAGCATTGCTTAACAATCGTACGCGGACGGACCTGATCATTTCGGAGCGCTCTCGCATCACCGTTCGTACTGATGCATTCTCGCTCGATTCGATGAACAATGGAGCGTGGCCAAGAGAAACACCGCACCCACATCGCCGAAACGCGTTCGCTCCTATCAGGAGATCCTCAAAGACCCCGGCCCCACTGCAAAGAGCGCTCGGAAGGCGCTCGACGCGCTGACCACGAAGTGCGGAATAGATGAGGCGGCGATTGCCATGCGATTCGAGTGTTTCAGAGTGTACGAACACTTCGGGACTGGTCGCCTTTGGAAAGAGCGCTTCACGATAGACAGGCCGACCGCCAGACGGCTCGCGCGGCGGCTTCGAAGAGACGCTGACGACCTCCGCGAGGCCATCGCCCCGAAGTTCAAGTTCTTGATGGGATACGGCAGTCCCATCTCGGCAGACTTCATTTGCAACCTAATCAGTCGCGCGGCTGTGCTGCTGGAGGGTTCCTTGGAGGAAACTAGCGACAAGGGTGCGGACTGGACTCTTGAACCAAAGCGCGAGCTAACACAATTTGTCTGGCGCACAAGCGGCAGGCGGCGGCCATTGGATCGGGAGGTGTCGGATCTGATCGCAGCCATCCTCGGCTCTGAGTACACCTACGAAGACCAACGGAAATTCCGCGAGCGAAACTGTCACTTTGAGGGTGCTGACTCCATGTTCTCCACGACGGTGGAACCGGACAACACTGCCGTAAACAACAGTTGATCCCGTCCTATCTGCAAGCGCACTCCTTCGAGCACACTGAAACTGCAAACGCTCAGAAGGAGAGTGAATCGCATGTCAGAGCAGGCATTACTCGACGAGAAGCAACTCGCCTCTACGCTGAACATTTCTGTCGCGTCGGTGCGGCGCTGGCGGCTGCTGCATCAGGGGCCGCGGTTTCTGAAGATTTCTGCCTCCGTACGTTACCGGCCCGAAGACGTAGACGCCTGGCTCTCTTCGCGGCCGGTTGGCGGTGAAGTCATGAACAAGCAGGATGCTGAACGAAGGCGCGGGGTGCGCTAGAGATGGCAAAAGCCAGGCTTGGCGAAACAGCCGATCCCGTCCGGGAGGGGGCTGATCGAATCGCGGATTATCTTTGCAGGCATGCGCCGGGCGGGATTGAGGAGATCTATTCGGAAGAGAACAGCCGTGGGCTCTTTCTCGGAGTGAAAGGGGATCAGGAACAACGGTATCTGCTGACGGATCTGAACGGCGGCGGGGTCCCGCCGGACCTGACAAACGACAGTCTGGATGATCAGAGAAGCTACTCCGTTGAAGAGCTGCTCGACCTGAATCTGCCGTCCCCTCCACCGTTCATCGAAGAGCTGCTGCACGAAGGTGAAACGATAGTGATCGCGGGACGGCAGAAGGTGGGGAAATCCCGGTTGACCCAGCAGATGGCGTTATGTCTGGCGGCCGGACAGGCGTTCCTCGGGATGAGGGTTCCCAAGCCCGCCAGTGTTCTCATGATCGATTTGGAGAACAGACCGGCGCCGCTCGCTCAACGCTTCAGGGCCATGGGCGGCGATCCCGCCGGGCGAACGCGGCTTCACGTGTGGTGCGCACGATCACTCGATGCTACCTTGCCTGACGCATCCCCGGAGGGCGTGGTGTTGCTTCGGAAACTGGTGGAGCAGGTACGGCCGGACGTTCTCGTCATCGATACGTGGCGGTTGTGGTTGGGTGGCGACGAGAACGACGCCCGCGAGATCGTCGAAGGCCTGAAAAAGCTCGCGAGTGTCCGGGTGAATCTGCCCCACCTTGCCATCGTCATCGTGCACCACGTCAGGAAGGAGCGATTCGAGTTCCCGCGACGGCTGTTACAGGACCCGAGTCTCTGGGCTGACGCGGTGAGTGGCCACCACGCCCTGAGCAGCCACGTTGACGCCTGTTATGGTCTGGAGCGGCAGATGGAGGACGGCGAAGACCCGCTCATCGTATTCGGCGGGATTGCACGGAACACACAACCGCAAACGCTAATCCTCGATGAAGATGATTCCCTTAGGTTCACTGTCGCGGCGAACGAGGACGCCGCGCTAAAGGTCATGACAAAGGCACAGCAGGAAATCTGGAAGGCCATCGGCCAACTACCCAGGTTTCGGTTCACTCAAGCTGTAACGGCGGCGAAGACCACGAACAAGAAGGCAGTGTCGGCAGCACTCAAAATCGCGGAGAGCCACGGATTGTTACGAAGGGAAGGTGAGATGTATGTTCGCGCCGGAGGCTGAATGTGCGGAACCAGCGGAACTCATCTGTGTTTTCAGTGACTTGCTTTGGAACCACCACCGGAACCACGGTGGAACCGTCCGGTGCAAACGCGCGCTAAAGGCTGTAGTTCCAGTTCAGTTCCACCGCTGGTTCCGACGTATCTTCATGATTCTGAAGACTGGTTCCACTGGTTCCGCTATTTGGCAATGGCCGGGAGCTTCGGAAGGCGACTAGCCGGTGCTAGAAGGCGTCTGCAAAACGCCGAATGTCGTGACGGGCATTGCGGTTCGACTCCGCCGCCTTCCGTCCCTAAGTATATCTCGGGGAGCACCAGCTTCTTAGCCGCTCGAAAGTTTTTGGCCGATTAGAAGGTAAGCTCGCCGATAGTGAAGGCTGTCGTGATTTGACAATACTTAGGGCCTAAGTTTAGAATTCTCGCATGGCAGCAAAACTACCGAAAGAGGTTCTCAAGTTCTTTCAGAAGACGGGAGCAGAGGGCGGGAAGGCGCGCGCCAAGAAGCACTCCAAGAAACAGTTGAGCGAGTGGGCCAAGCTGGGCGGGCGTCCGAAGGGTAGCGGAAAGAAACGAACGAAGAAAGGCGGCAGGTGATGGCGGTCTACAAACAACCGAAGAGCCGGAACTGGTGGTACAAGTTCACATGGAACGGACAGCAGATCCGGGAGAGCACGAAGCAAACGAACAAACGGGTCGCCGAACAGATGGAGGCAGCGCACCGGACGGCACTCGCCAAGGGTGAGGTGGGCATTCGCGACAAGAAGCCCGTGCCAACACTGGTGGAGTTTGCCGAACGCGATTTCCTGCCCTTCGTGCGCTCAACATTCGCCGCCAAGGTCAAGACGCGACTGTACTACGAAAACGGCGTGAAGAACCTCATGGCGTTCGAGCGCCTTGCCAGTGAACATCTCGACGCCCTTACCAGCGACCGCGTGTCCGAGTATATCGCCCACCGGCAGGCTGTCGTAGGCAAGCACGGCCGTGGCTTGCAGGTCGCAAGCCTCAATCGGGAATTGGAAGTTTTGCGCCGCATGTTCCATCTCGCGGTGGAGTGGGGGAAGGTGGAGAAGGCGCTGCCGAACGTGAAGATGCTCCCCGGCGAAAAGCACCGTGAACGAGTGCTGACGCCGGAAGAGGAAGACCTCTACTTCAAGGCCGCCGCCTCGGACGCGATGATGTACCACGCGGACCCGCACCTCATGCGAGACGTTGCCACCATCCTGCTCGATTGTGGGCTACGCCCGGAGGAGTGTTTTCGGCTTCGACTGGCCAACGTGTCGGATGGGAACATCGAAGTACATTTCGGGAAGACGGAGAATGCCCGCCGCCGCATTCCGATGACACCGCGTGTCCGGGCCTTGCTCGAAATGCGGCTATCGAAGATTGTTGACAGTGGATGGGTGTTCCCCGCGCAAACGAAGAGCGGGCACATTGAGCCCTCCAGCCTCAAGAAACAACATCTGAAGGCAATCGCTGAGGCTACCAGAATAGTGCGCGAAGAGAGTGGCGCTGAAGATCGCAACTTGGAACCCTTCGAACTTTACACGCTGCGCCACACCTGCCTGACGCGTTGGGCACCCCACATGGACCCCTGGACATTGGCATACCTCGCCGGGCATAGCAACATGAACACGACCAAGCGCTACGTCCACCCGCAAGTGCTGACGATTCGGCGAGCGATGGAGCGAGCGAGAGATGCTCGGGGTGGGCATACTTCTGGGCATACCATATCGGAAACGGAAATCGCTCACCCGTCGCAACCGTCCGTATTCAACTGAGGGATTTGGATTTGTCTGGTGGGCGGTGCAGGATTCGAACCTGCGACCTTCTGGGTGTAAACCAGACGCTCTAACCAGCTGAGCTAACCGCCCGATGACGTCTAATTGACATCATCGCACAGCGGCCGATCCGCCCTTTTCCTTGTTCGGAGAGCTGGATTGCAGACGATGGTAGTCGGCGGTGAGTTGCCGGGCAATCTTGTCGGCCACGTCCGCCCTGGCCCCGAGAAACTTGCCGCCCAGGCTCTCCTCGGTGACCGACCAGATGACGTCCCCCTCGCGATTCACCAGCCGCACGGCGGCGAACGCCTCATGCTTGCGCTCCTCGATGTTGGTGGATTCGCTCTCGCCAATGCCGATGCCCGCGCTGTGAGCCTCACCTTCGTTGTAGTAGCGGGATGACGAAGAGCGGGTGGAGCCGCTCACCTGGGTGTGCATGTTCAGGTTGTCGGTGGAATGAAACTTGTCCGTGAAGGCCTTGTCGTCGGCGGCGCCCTTCAACACGGCGTCGGCGCGATCCTGATTCTCGGTCACGATGAAGAGCCGGGTCTTCTGCAGGCTGGCCATCAGCATGTCCCGGAACTGCGCGGCCGCTTCGCCCCCGGTCAGCACGTCCACGTAAATGCGCCGCACGGCAGTGAGGTCCCGCGCCGCTGGCGTCTCGTCGCGGGCGTCCAGTTTCTCCACCTGCAATCGGGGCGGAGCCGGACCGTCCGCCAGAAGGAACAGCAGCAGAGCCGTGGTGACCATGGTCAACCCTTTCCAGCTTTCCGTGCCTCCTCATCCTGGAACTCCACTCTGCGGCCGGTCCGCGCCTCCAGGGTCACCAGCGCGCCGCGGATGTCGGCCTTGTTCACGCGGAAGATCAACGCCTGGTGCTTGCCACTTTCATCCGTGTATCCGATGGTGAGAAAGTGCGAGCGCGCCTTGCTCAACAGGAACAATGGCGAGACGATCACCGCGGCCAGATAGCGGCGATCCACCTTTTGCCCGTATTCGAGCAGGTCGATGCTCTCGTAAGGGACCCGCCAGCTTGCGCCTTTCGAATAGAAGACGAAGAACTGCTCGTCGACGGTCTGGGCACGCCCGGAGCAGCCCTGCGGAATTCGCACGACGGTGCCGCCAACATATTCCACCCGCGAACCGCGTTCGCCGGCAATCAGACAGCCACCGAGCAGCGGCAGCAGGAGTAGCGCACTGAGCAATTGTCTGGAACGCATAAGTTGTCTCGCTGGGCTGTAATCTGGTTGCCCGCGGTGCACAGAGTTCTCACACGATCGGTATAAAATGGCTGGGAAATGCGCAGCGTCGTGCTGATCCACTGGAAACCGGCGGAATCGGAGGTGCATGCGGAAGCGCTTCGCCAGGCCGGGATTGCCGTTGAGGTCGTGATGCCGAAGGATGGCCGCGCGGTTCGCGCACTGGGGTCGCGCGCGCCCGACGCGTTCCTCATTGATCTCAGTCGCCTGCCCTCGCAGGGCCAGGCGGTTGGCATCGAGCTGCGGAAGACGGCGGGCTCGCGGCGAGTACCGCTGATTTTCGTGGGCGGCGAGGAGGCGAAGGTGGAGCGGGTATTTCGCGTGCTGCCAGACGCGGCGTTCCTGTCGTGGGCGGAGCTGCCGGCCTCTTTCGAAGCCGCGATCCGTAGGGCTCCGGCAAGGCCGGCGACCCCGGACACGATGGCCGGCTATTCGGGGACGCCGCTCGCGAAGAAGCTGGGGATCAGGGCTTCGTCGGTGGTGGCGCTGCTGGGTGCGCCGGAGGGATTCGAGGCGAAGCTGGCGCCGCTGCCGGATGGCGTGCGCGTGCAAAGGCAGGCCCGCAGGGCGGATCGCGTATTGTTCTTCGTGGACTCGCTGGCGAGCCTGAAACGGCGGTTCGACGCCGCCTCGCGCACCGTCGCGGAGGGCGGCGGGCTCTGGATCATCTGGCCGAAGAAGGCTTCCGGCGTCAGGACCGATCTGACCGAACCCGTTGTCCGTGAGTTCGGCCTCGCTGCCGGATGGGTTGACTACAAGGTCTGCGCGGTGGACGAGATCTGGTCCGGCCTGCAATTCGCCCGCCGCCGCTGATTCGGGGACGTTCACCTCCGTCCCCGAATTAAGACTGGCGTTTTACCAGATGCGGGCCCCGTTTCACGCGATATTACAGCGTGTTGACCTTCATCCCCGACCCGGGGAATTGGGGATTGAGGTGTACGTCCCCGAATTAGGCTCACCAGATGCGGCAGGCTTCGGCGCGCACCATCGGCTGACTGGCTTTGCAGGCGAACGCCTTGCCGAAGTCGGGCAGGTTCGCCACCACGCCGTTGACGCGATACTGGAGCGGCGAGTGCGGATCGGTGATGGCGCGCAATCGCAACACCTCGGGGCGCTCGCTGCCGCAGGCCCACTGCGCGTAGCCGACGAAGAACCGCTGTTCGGGCGACAGGCCGTCGACAGGCTCCAGCGTCCAGCCCTTTGTCGATGCTCTCCACGCCAGCCAGGCCAGCAGCGTGCCGCCGAGGTCCGCCACATCCTCGCCGGAGGTCAGCTTGCTGTTAATCTTGATCTCGTCCACCACGGTGTACTGCGCGTACTGGTTGCGCACGCAGTTCACGCGCTTCTCGAATTCCTCAGCGTCCTTCTTCGTCCACCAGTCCTTCAGGTTGCCCTGGGCGTCGAACTGGCGGCCTTCGTCGTCGAAACCGTGGGTGAGTTCGTGTCCGATGGTGCCGCCGGTATCACCGTAGCTGGGCGCCATGTCCAGCTTGATGTCGAACAAGGGCGGCTGTAGCACGCCGGCCGGGAAATTGATGTCGTTCATCTGCGGGTCGTAGTAGGCGTTCACGGTGGGCGGCGTCATGTTCCACTCGGTGCGGTCCACCGGTTTGCCGATCTTGACGAGTTGCCGGTGCGCTTCGAAGGTGGTCGCCCGGGTCACGTCGCCGAGGAAATCGTCGCGGCTCACCATCACGGAAGAGTAATCGCGCCACTTGTCGGGATAACCGATCTTGTTCACGATGGTGTGCAGCTTCTCCAACGCGTGTTGTTTCGTTTCCTCGCCCATCCAGGGCAGGGCGCGAATCTCGTCGCCCATAGCCTGCTCGATTTCGCGGGTCATTTTCAGCGTGCTCTGTTTGGCCTCGGGTGGAAACGTTTTCGCGACGTACACACGGCCCAGCGCCTCGCCCAGATTGCCGTCCACCAGGCGGACGCAACGCTTCCAGCGGGGCGGCATCTGTTCCACGCCCTGCAGGTATTTCGAATAGAAGTTGAAGTTCTCCTCGACGAAGGCCGACGGAAGATAGCGCGCCTCGGAGCGAACCAGATGCCAGCGCAAGTAGGTTTTCCAGTCCGCCAGATCGTGAGACACAAGCTGCTGTTCGAGAGCCTTGAAGAACGCCGGCTCGGTGGCATTGACGACGGCGGGCGAAGCGAGGCCGATGTGGGAGTAGTATGCGTCCCAGTCAAAATCGGGCGTAAGCGCCTTGAACTCCGCAGCCGCCAGCTTGTGGAACAGATTGTACGGGTCGCGTTTTTCCACACGGGTGAGAGACGCCTTCGCGAGTTCCGTCTCGATGGCCATCACCACCGCGGCATCGGCCTTTGCTTTCGCGGCGTCTTCCCCAAGCAGCTCGAACATGCGGGCCACGTGCTGCAGGTACCGCTCGCGGGTCTCCTGGGATTTCGCGTCGGTCTTCACGTAGTAGTCGCGATCCGGCAGACCCAGTCCTTCGGCGCCGGCAAAGGCGATCACCTGCTGCGAATTGGCGAAGTCCTGATTCGAGCCAAACCCGAACAGCGCACTCGATGCGTTGCCGGTATGCTCGGCGGCGACAACCGTCGCCATCTCCAGTTTGGATTTCAAAGCGGCAATGGCGTCCAACGCCGGGCGCAAGGGGGCGAGGCCGGCCTTTTCGATGGACGCCTCGTCCATGCAGGCATGAAAGAAATCGCCGATCTGCTGTTCTTCCTGCGTGCGCTTGCGCGAGGTGTCGCCGGTCTCGAGCAGAATGCCCCACAGGTACTGGAGATTCTCGGTGGTCAGCTTCGCGTACACGTCCCACGAGGCCTGGTCGGCCGGGATGGGGTTCTTTCGAATCCAGCTCCCGCACGAGTAGCGGAAGAAGTCCTCGCAAGGGTTGACGGTTTTGTCCATGGCGCTGACGTCGAGGCTGGGGCTGTACGGGAGCGCGGTCAGGGGTTTCGCATCGCTCTGGGCGAAGGCGGCTTCGGCGCAGAGAAGCAGGGCTGCTAGCAATGTTTGAAGGCGCATAGGAATCGGGCGGGCCTTTTGGGGTCGCCAGTATCCATGGTAGACGAACGTCACCGGCGCCAGATTCACCACAGAGACACGGAGAAACTCTCTGTGTTCTCTGTGCCTCTGTGGTGACGTTCCAGGACGCAGTATCATCGATAGTCTCTACTCGTTTCGTCATGAAGCCACTCTCCGCCAAACTGATGCTGCCGGGTTGCGCAGTGGTCGCGCTCCTCTCGCTTTGGAGCGTGCTGGATTTCTACGGCGCTACGGACGCGCTGTCCGGGGCCGGCGCGGACACCTACCAGATCGCCGATCAGGAGCTGCGCTTCCAACAGGCGGCCGCCGCGCTGCCACCGGCTGGCGTCGTCGGCTATGTCACGGACCAGTCGCAGAATCGCGAGTGGGCCATGTTCCTGGGCGCGCAATATGTTCTGGCGCCGCGCGTTCTGGTGGAGCTGGACAAACATCCAAAGACGCCATGGGTGCTCGGGAACTTTGCCCGGCCGCTCGATCTGACGCAATTCGCGAATGAGCACGGCCTGAAACTCGTTCAGGATTTTGGTTCCGGCGTGGTGCTGTTCCGGAAGGGCGCGCTGTAAATGCTCGAACTGGTTTCCCTCGCTTCGGCTCTGGCCATTGGAATCCTGTTGGCGGGCGCCGCCAACCCTGTACGAGGCGCGCATCCACGCTGGGCCGCGCTCCTGTTTCAGGTCAGCCTCGGGGCGGGCGCTGGCATCGCCATCACGTCTATCGTCTTTCTGTTTCTGACCGTGTCGGGAATCGCGACGCCGGCGGTGATCTTCGGCGCGGACGCGATTCTGCTGGCTGTATCGGCCGCCCTGTTCGCACGAGCGCGCAGGATGCAGGCGGGCCGCCCGGCCCCGAACGCAACCACGTTCACGTTCCACTGGACGTGGGTTCTGGCCATCGCGTTCGGGCTCGCGCTGCTCATCGTCTTCAGCCGGCTGGTTTCGATGGTGGAGGCGAATCCATGGGGACAATGGGACGCTCTTGCCATCTGGAATCTGCGCGCGAAATTCCTGGCCGGTCCGGTGGGCTCCTGGCGCGTTCCCGTGGGCGGCCTGCTGGCGGACAGGATGCATCCCGACTACCCGCTCCTGCTCTCGTCGTTCATCGCACGGGTGTGGAAGTGGAGCGGTCAGATGAGCACGCTGGCGCCGATCGCCACCAGCTTTCTGTTCTTCGGTGCCGTGATCGCGCTGCTGACAAGCACTGTCGCCCTGCTCCGCGGCACGGCCTCTGCACTGCTGGCGGGACTGGTAATTCTGGCCACGACGTCGCTTCTGCTGCTCGCGCCCGCCCAGTACTCCGACATCCCTCTGAGTTTCTACTGGCTCGCCGCGGTTGCGCTGATTCTCATCTCCGAAAGCACGAGCCGCTCCGCGCTGCTCTGGGCCGGGCTCTCGGCGGGCTTCGGGGCATGGACCAAGAACGAAGGGGTGGTGTTCCTGGGCTGGCTGCTTCTCGTATTCTGTGTGCTGGTCTGGTGGAAACAGGGGCGGAAGGAAGCGTTGCGGGGAGCGGGCCTGCTGGTGGCCGGCGCGCTGCCCGGTATCCTGCTCACGCTCTGGTTGAAGTTCGTGATCGCTCCGCCGGCGGATACCCTGGTCCAGCAGACAACGTCCGCATTGGTGGCGAAGTTGCTGAATGCCGGCCGCTACGCGCAGATCGCCAAATCCTTCGCCGACGAGACGATTCACCTCGGCACTGGCATGACCCATCCGCTGATTCTGCTGGCAGTCCTCGCATTCGTGTTGCGCTGGCGCGTGGATGAGCGCCGCAGGCTGCCCATCGCGGTTTCCGCTATCGCTCTGGGATTGATGTTCCTGTCGGACATTGCCGTGTATGTCATCACTCCATCCGATCTCGCCTGGCATCTGGGAACGTCGTTCGGCCGCCTGATCCTGCAGCTCTGGCCGGGCGTGCTTTTGCTCTGCTTTGCGGTGATGGGAAGCGTGGCCAACCCTCCGGCCTCCGTGCCGCCACCCGCGCTTTCGAAAAAGAAGAGGAAACGGGTTGGGTAAGATAGAGGTTCGCCATGAAACTTCGCAGTCATACCATCACCCAGGGGCGTGATCGTGCGCCCGCGCGTTCCATGTTGAAGGCCATCGGGTACACCGATGAGGACCTGCGCAAGCCGATCATCGGGATTGCCAACACGTGGATCGGCACCATGCCGTGCAACTTCAACCTGCGCGAGCTGGCCGCGCGCGTGGCCGAGGGCGTGCGCGCCGCCGGGGGCACGCCGATGGAATTCAACACCATCGCCATCAGCGACGGCGTCACCATGGGTACCGAGGGCATGAAGGCCTCGCTGGTGAGCCGCGAAGTGATTGCCGATTCCATCGAGCTGGTGGCGCGCGGGCACATGTTCGACGGCATCATCGCGCTGGTGGCCTGCGACAAGACCATTCCCGGCGCGGCCATGGCGCTGCTCCGGCTGAACGTGCCGGGCGTGGTGCTGTACGGCGGGTCCATTCTCCCCGGCCATCACAACGGCCGCGACCTTACCATTCAGGACGTGTTCGAAGCCGTGGGCGCGAATGCCGCCGGAAAAATCGACGACGCCGAATTGCTGGCCGTCGAGAACGCGGCGTGTCCGGGCGCGGGCGCATGCGGCGGCCAGTTCACCGCGAACACCATGGCCACAGTGATGGAGATGATCGGCCTCTCGCCCATGGGCTCGGCCGCGGTGCCGCAGGTGGATCCGCTGAAGGACGACGTTTGCCGGCGCGCGGGCCAGATTGTGGTCAACGCCGTGAACAAGGACATCAAGCCGCGCGACATCGTCACGCGCGCCGCCATCGACAACGCCATCGCCGCGGTCGCCGCCACCGGCGGGTCCACGAATTCCGTGCTGCACCTGCTGGCCATGGCGCGCGAGGCCGGCGTGCCGCTGGAGATTGACGATTTTCAGACGGTGAGCGAGCGCACGCCGCTGCTGGTGGACCTCAAGCCGGCGGGCCATTTCGTCACCGTTGATGTCCACAACGCGGGCGGCTGGGGAGTGATCGGGAAGCGGCTGGTGGACGGCGGCTACGTGGATGGCTCGGCGCTCACCGTCACCGGCCGCACCTTCGCCGAGGAGGCTGCCGACGCGAAGGAAACGCCGGGCCAGGAAGTGATCCACCCGCTCAGCAATCCCATCAAGAAATCGGGCGGCCTGGTGATTTTGCGGGGATCGCTCGCGCCGGATGGTTGCGTGATCAAGGTGACGGGCATCGCGCGCAAGGGCCAGCGCGGCCCGGCCCGCGTGTTCGAGTGCGAAGAGCAGGCCATGGAGGCAGTCACCGCGGGCCGCATCCAGGCCGGCGATGTGGTAGTGATCCGCTATGAGGGTCCGCGGGGCGGGCCGGGCATGCGCGAAATGCTGGGAGTCACCAGTGCCATCGTGGGAGCCGGTTTGGGCGATTCCGTTGCCCTGGTCACCGACGGCCGTTTCAGCGGTGCAACGCGCGGGCTCATGGTGGGTCATGTGGCTCCGGAGGCTGCCGTGGGCGGGCCCATCGCGGCGGTCCGCGAGGGCGACATCGTCGAGATCGACATCGAGAAGCGCACTATCAACGTAGAGCTCCCGGCGGAAGAACTCGCCGCCCGCCTGCGCGAATGGAAGGCGCCGGCGCCGCACTACACCACCGGCGTCTTTGCCAAGTACGTGGCCATGGTATCGTCGGCGGCCGAAGGCGCGATTACGTTCCGCGCTATTTGATCCGGACCGCTTTCATGTCCTGCCCGTTCTGGTGCAGCACCAGGTGCGTCGTCCGCCCCGCGCTATCCACGACGAAGGTGATTTGCGCGTCCACCACCTTGTAGAAGAACTCGTTCTCTTTCTCCGCGAAGATTTCGAAGGCCGGCTGATTGGTGGCCTGGGCCAGCAGACGGTTCCCATCCCTCGTCACCTTGATGGTGAACGCCGGCGCCAGTTGATACTCGCCCTCGTAACGCTTGAATACTTCCGGATCCACGGCGATCTGCACGTGCTCTCGGGCAGCGCTGAATCTCGCAACCGGATAGCGGCTGTCAAGGATGTGCAGGCCGAGGTCGTCGTTGTCCATGAACGTGTTGCACAATATGACGACGCCCTTCTTCGCTGCCGGGTCGAAGCCAACGAACGAGCGATACCCGCCGGTGCCGCCGTTGTGCCAGATGATCTCGCCGCCGAACTTTGTGAAAACGTGCCAGGCCATGGCGATGTCCAGATCGGGGACGCCCGTCGGCTTGCGGACGGAACGCATCCGGCGCAGGGCTGCCTTGAGCGGCGTATCGGTCAGTTCCAGGTTGGCGGAGAGAAACCGCAACATGTCGTTGGCCGTCGATCGCAACGCTCCGCAACCGGCCAGAGCATCGAAGTCCCAGTTCTTCGCCGGGTTGAGTGCCGCGTTGTAGCCCGGCGCCAGCCGCTTCTTCTGGTCATCGGTGAGGGCGATGGAGGTGCTGTGCATGCCCAGCGGCTCCAGAATCCGCTTGCGCACCAGTTCCTCGTAACTCATTCCCGCCTTCAGAGCGAGCGCGTGACCCAGCAGGCCGGCGCCGAGGTTCGAATACTCGTATTTCTCGCCGGGATCGCGCGGGAGCGTGTAGCCGGAGAGAAACTCGTATAGCCTCGCCGCGCTGTAATCGGCATAGGGATTGGCGAGATCGGCGGGCCGCAGATTGGCGGGAAGGCGGGGCAATCCGGAGGACTGCGTCGAAAGGTCGAGCAGCGTGATCTGGCGCCCGTTGCGCGACGGGACCTTCACCGTCTTCGGCAGCAGGTCCGCCACGGGCGTGTCGAGCCGAACCTCGCCGCGCTCCACCATGTCGGCCAGCAGCAGCGAGGTGAAGGCCTTGGTGACGGAGCCGATCTCGAACACGGTATTCGCGTCAGGGATCTCGGCGCGATCTTTCGCGATCTTCCCGAATGAGACGACGTTCCGGCCATTGGCATCGATGGTGGCCACTACGATGCCAACAGCTTTCTTCTGGTCCACGCGATTCGCCAGGGTTTCCTGGATACCATCGGAGGCCGCCCCCAGCCACGGGGTGAGCAGCGTCAGCAGAATAAGACAGCGGATCGTCATATACAGGTAGTCCCGCGAGGCCCCGCAACATTACAGCACAACTTACTCCCATCGACAGACGATGGGGGTTGACTCGGTCGCGGGAATCGTGCATACTTCCATCGAGAGACGATGGGAACAAACACAAAAGCGATTGAGATCCTGCCGGGCACGCTGGATCTCCTGATCTTGCGGGCGCTGGTTGGCGGCCCCCAGCACGGTTACGGCATCGCGCAGCGATTGCGGCAGGTCTCCGATGAAGTCCTCCAGGTGGGCGAAAGCTCTCTCTATCCGGCCCTGCAGCGGCTGCTGCTCAACGGCTGGGTGAGGGCCGAGTGGGGCGCATCGGACAACAACCGGCGCGCGCGCTACTACACGCTCACCGCGGCCGGCCGCAAGCAGCTCGCTTCCGAGCGCGCGGAGTTCAGCCGCATGATCGGCGCCATTCAAAAAGTGCTCGAAATGGTCTGAGGCAGGCCATGACGTTTTCCTTGCCGCGCTTTTGCCGGCACATTCTCTTCTTTTCCCGGCGCGACCAGCTTGAAATCGAGCTCGCCGAGGAGATCAAATTTCACCGCGCCCTGACGCAGAACGACCCCGCGATGGGCAACATCACCATCGCGCGCGAGGAAAGCCGCGAAATCTGGGGCTTTATGTCGATCGAACATCTCTGGCAGGACCTGAAGTACTCCGTGCGCACCCTGCGCCGCAGCCCCGGCTTCACAGCGCTGGCCGGCCTTTCGCTGGCGCTCGGCATTGGCGGCAACGCCGCGATGTTCAGCCTGGTCAACGCGCTGCTCATTCGGCCACTGCCGTTCCATCAGCCGGAGCGGCTCATCCGCATCACTTCGATCTATCCCGTCGCCGGGCTGGTGCTGTTCCAACAGCGGTGCCGCGCCATGGACGTCGCATCGGTGGGCACGGATACCGAATACAATCTCACCGGCCAGGGCGAGGCGGTGCGACTCACCGGCAGCATGACCTCGACGAATCTCTTCTCGGTGCTCGGCGTCCCGGTAGAGATCGGGCGCGCGTTCGAGCCCGGTGAGGATCGCCCCGGCAAGGACAACGTTGTGGTGCTCAGTCACGCGCTGTGGACCACGCGCTTCGCGGGCGATCCTCAGGTGGTGGGCCGCGTGATCACCCTCAACGGCGTGGATCGCGTAGTGGTGGGCGTGATGCCGGCCACGTTCAGTTTTCCCTCGGCGCGAGTGCAATTGTGGATGCCCAAGCGCGTGGATCCTTCGCGCGTGGAGACCTACTACGGCGAAGTGGACGGTACGTTTTCACCCCTGATCGCGCGGCTGCGCGAAGGCGCCACCCCGGCCCAGGCGCAGGGTGAGGTTCGTGCCATCACCGCCGAGCTCGATTCGCAATTCCCCTGGCCGATGCCGCGCAACTGGAACATGGACGCGCGCGTGATCTCGCTGCAGGAAGATATCGTCGGCGATGTGAAGCGCAAGCTGCTGGTGCTGCTCGCGTCGGTGGGCATTGTGCTGCTGGTGGCGTGTACGAACGTGGCCAGCCTGCTGCTCGCCCGCGCATCGTCCCGCCGGAAAGAGATCGCGCTGCGCGCCTCGCTCGGCGCCGGCCGCTTCCGCATCGTTCGCCAGCTCCTCACCGAAAGCGTGGTGCTGGCGCTGGCCGGCGGGGCCGCGGGACTCCTGATGGCGTTCGCGGCGCTCTCGGTGTTCCGGTCGGTTCTGCCGATCGATCTGCCCGGACTCGCCGAGGTGCGCATCGACGGCAACGTGGCCGCCTTCGTGGCCGTGCTCACGCTGGCTACCGGCCTCGCGTTCGGAATCGCTCCAGCCCTCAGCGCGTCGCAGATCGATCTGGCGCAGACCATCCGCGGCGGCGGCCAGCGAGCCACGCGCGGCTTCTGGGCGCGCTTTCGCGGCTGGCTGATCGCGGCCGAGGTGACCTTCACCGTGGTGCTGCTGGTGGGCGCGGGCCTCCTCACCCGCAGTCTGCGCGCGCTGGCCGACGTGAATCCCGGTTTCAATCCGGAGCACATCATGACCGTGCGCATTTCGCCCAACCAGTCCTTCTGCCGCGAACGCGCGCGTTGCATCGCGCTCTACAACGACCTGCTCGATCGCACCCGGCGCATTCCTGGCGTGCTGGACGCGGCCGTCGCCAACACCGTCCCACTCGATGGAAAGTTCCCGGCGTTGCCCATGGACATGCAGGATTATCCACGCACTGCCGAGTCTCCCTCGGCCATGTTCTGGGCGGGCGCCGTCAGCGCGGATTACCTGTCTCTGATGCACATCCCCGTGCTTGCGGGCCGCGGCTTCACCGATGCAGACAGCGTCGCCTCCACCGGCGTGGTTCTCATCAGCCAGGATACGGCGCGGCGTTTCTGGCCCAACGAAAGCCCGATCGGCAAGCTTCTCCGCCCCGCCGGCAACAACCAGTGGCGAACCATCGTCGGCATCGTCGGCGATGTCCGCCAGAGCGGTCTCGCCGGCCGTATTCCACCGGGAATTGGCGGGACGATGTACATGCCCTATGCGCAATCGGCCTTCGCCTACAACGAACTTCCCGCCGCCATGAACCTGCTGGTGCGAGCCACGGGTGACCCGGCGCGCGTCGCCCAGGAGATCCGCGCGCTGGCCGTCCAGCAGAATCCGAACGTGCCGGTCAGCAAAGTGGAGACGATGGATTCCATCGTCTCCGGCTCCATCTCCAGTTTCCGTTCCACCATGGGCGTACTGCTCGGCTTCGCTTTGACGGCTCTGGTGCTGGCCGCCATCGGCATCTACGGCCTCGTCTCGCACTCGGTGGTGCAGAGGACCTACGAAATCGGAGTGCGCATGGCGCTCGGCGCCAGCAAGCCCAGCATCGTTGGGCTGATCCTGGGGCAGAGTCTGCGGTTCGTGGCCGGCGGCGTGGTTGCGGGCGCCGGAGCGGCCATCGTGTTTGCGCGATTCCTGTCGAGTCTGCTGTACGGCGTGGCGGCTACGGACCCGGCCACCTTCGCCGGCGTGATCCTCTTCCTTTTCGGAATAGCCGCGATCGCCAGTTGCGCCCCGGCGTGGAGAGCGGCGCAGATGGACCCGCTCAAGTCGCTGCGCGTGGACTGACCTTCGCCGGCGCTAACGCCCGTGGCAAAGACCGCTCCCTCACAGTTGCCGCTTGGCAAGGCCCGTGCTGAGCCGCGCGCGTAAGCAAGCGGTTCACTCCCTGACAAGCGCTAACGCCCACACGGGCTCACGCGTCCTTCCCTCAGGCTTCATATAGAATACAGCCTGGAAGGAAGGGAAGTCATGATTCATGAACTGCGAGGATTGGTGTGCCTCGGGACGATGTTGCTGCTCCCAATGGCCATCCGGGCGCAGGACGCCGCGCCGGATTACAGGAACCCGCGCCTGCCCATCGAACAGAGGGTGGCGGATCTGCTGGCGCGCATGACACTCGAGGAAAAGTGCGCCGAGCTCTACCCGGCGTTCACCCACCAGTTCATAGACCCCACGGGCCAGTTCACCAACGAGGCGGCCCAAAAGGCCCTCCGCCAGATGTACGATGACGCTGCCCATATGGACTCGCACGACGGCGCGGTCTTGAGAAACGCGGCGCAGCGCTACCTGGTAGAGAAGACCCGCCTCGGCATCCCCGAAATCTTCATGGGCGAGGCGCTGCACGGCTTCATGTCTTACGGCGCTACCAGCTTTCCGCAAGCGCTGGCGCTGGCCAGTACGTGGGACCCCGCTCAGGTGAAGAAGGTATTCACGGCCGCTGCCGATGAGATGGCTTCCGCCGGCGTCGAGCAGGCTTTCACGCCGGTGCTCGATCTGGCGCGCGATCCCCGCTGGGGCCGCACCGAAGAGACGTACGGCGAGGATCCATATCTCGGAGCGCACATCGGAGTGGCCGCGATTGAAGGCATGCAGGGTCCGAATTACCTCATCGACCGTCACCACGTGATCGCCACCGCCAAGCACTTCGCGGCCCATGGGCAACCGGAAGGTGGAACCAATACGGCGCCCGCCAATTACTCCGAGCGCGTTCTCCGCGAGTCGTTCCTCGTAGCCTTCCGCGCGGCGATTGAAGAGGCGCACGCCGGCAGCGTGATGGCCTCCTACAACGAAATCGACGGCATCCCCGCGCACGTCAACACGTGGCTGCTCGACAACGTGCTCCGGCAGGAATGGGGATTCAAGGGCTACATCACCTCCGACGGCGGCGGCCTGCAGATGCTGGTGGAGACTCACCACATTGCGGCCGACTACGTCGACGCAGCCCGCCAGGCCCTGGCCGCGGGCGTCGACTATGACCTCAGTAATGGCGCCGTGTACCGCAAGCTTCTCGCTCAGGTGAAGGCCGGCAAGGTACCCGTATGGCAGATCGACCGCGCCGTGTCGAACGTTCTGTACACGAAATTCCGGCTGGGCCTGTTCGAGAATCCGTACGTCGATCCGGACTACGCGCGCAAGATCACCAACAGCCCGGAACATCGCCAACTGGCCGAGAGGACCGCCGAGGAAGCCATCGTGCTCCTCAAGAACAACGACAATCTGCTGCCGCTCGACCTGACGAAGCTGAAGACCATTGCCGTGATCGGACCCAATGCCGCCGACGTGCATCTGGGCGGGTACAGCCGCGAGCCCGCGCACGGCGTGAGCATTCTGGATGGCATTCGCGAGCGTGTGGGCACGGCGGCGAAGGTGGTCTACGCGGAGGGTTCGCGGATCACCGAAGGCAAGCAGGGCTGGTCCGCGTGGTACGACAAGCCGGTGGTGCTGCCGGACGAAAAGTCGCAGTTGCAGCGCATCCAGGAAGCGATTGCCGTGGCAAAGAGCGCCGACGTCGCCATCGTGGTGGTGGGCGAGAACGAACGCACCAATCGCGAAGCGTGGTCCGAGGACCATCTCGGCGACCGCGATTCCCTCGACCTGATCGGTTATCAGGATCAGCTCATCAAGGCCATTGTGGAGACCGGCAAGCCAACCATCGTGTTCCTCATCAACGGCCGGCCGCTCTCCATCAACTACGCGGTGGAACACGTGCCCGCGATTCTGGAGGGTTGGTATCTCGGTCAGGAAGGCGGAACCGCCGCCGCCCGCGTGCTTTTTGGCGACGTGAATCCCGGCGGCAAGCTCCCCATCAGCTTCCCGCGTAATGTGGGCGAGCTGCCCGACTACTACAACCACAAACCGTCCCTGAACCGCGGCTATCTGTTCAACGGCAGAAAGGTTCTGTTCCCGTTTGGCTGGGGTCTGAGTTACACCACGTTCAAGTTCGACAACGTGCGCGCGGAGCCGTCCGAGATCGGCGTCGCCGGGGACACTACGGTCAGCGTGGATGTGAACAACACGGGGAGCCGGGCGGGGGACGAGGTGGCCCAGTTGTACATTCACCAGAAGGTTGCCTCGGTAACGCAGCCGGTGATGCAGTTGCGCGGCTTCCGGCGAATCAGTCTGAAACCCGGCGAGAAGACCACCGTGCAGTTCAAGCTCACGCCGAAGGAGCTGGAGATGCTGAACCGCGACATGCACTGGGTGGTGGAACCAGGCACGTTCGACATCATGGTGGGCCCGAGCTCCAGCCAGACGACGAGCATCCCACTGCAGGTGGTGGCGAAGTAGGGCTGGGTTTTGCGCGACAATCGGCAAACAGGAGGAGAGCCATGTCCAGCGTCAAACCCATTCCGGACGGCTACCACAGCATTCAGCCGTACGCGTACTTCCCCAATTGCGTCGAGGCCATCGCGTTCTACGCGAAAGCCT
Organism: Bryobacteraceae bacterium; assembly: GCA_049510065.1. Classification (GTDB taxonomy): domain Bacteria; phylum Acidobacteriota; class Terriglobia; order Bryobacterales; family Bryobacteraceae; genus CAWACP01. Next base: position 123,299 of record JBEKZH010000024.1, on the reverse strand, counting down.
TCGGCGCCACCGAACGCCTCAGGATGGCCGATAAGCAGGGCCGCACGGGCCACGCGGAGATTCAGATCGGCGACTCGTGCATCATGATGGCGGACGAAACTCCAGCGTGGGAAGCGTTCAGTCCCGCACACTATGGCGGGTCGCCCGTTACCCTGCTCATCTACACCGAGAATTGCGACGCGATGTACAAACAGGCGCTCGCCGCTGGGGCGGTGAGCCTTCGCGAACCGGCGGATCAACCCTATGGGGACCGCACGGCGGGCGTGAAGGACCCCTTCGGCTACAGTTGGTGGATCGGCACGCACATCAAAGACGTATCGAAAGAGGATCTCGAGAAGTTGCAGGCATGACCGCCGATGACTTTCGCCGCCTGGCTCTCGGATTCCCGGAAACATCCGAAGGCGCGCACATGGGGCACCCGGACTTCCGGGTGAACGGCAGGGTCTTCGCTACGCTGCATGGAACGGGTACGGGCCGGGGCATGGTGAAGCTCCCGCCGGAGCAACAGCACAACTTTGTGCGGACCCACCCGGGCGCCTTCGCACCGGCCAGCGGTGCGTGGGGACGCCAGGGATGCACCACGGTGCTCCTGGAGGCAGTCGACACAGATGCTGTGCGCAACGCGCTGGAAATCGCCTGGCGTTGTGCAATGGCAATGCCGCCGCCGAAGACGCGCCTCAGAAAACGCAAATAGAAAGTGCGCGCAGACCACCCGCTCATCCCCGTTGTTGCGGGTATGGCCGCCATGAAGTTGCGCACTGCGGCTTCGTGCTCCACCAGAAGCACGGTGCCGCAGGCCCGTAGATGCGGGGTCTTGAATGCTGCCAACGTCAGTTTCAAATCAGGGCGGGCAGACAGATTGTCTTCGCTGTAAGATCGGTTTCTCTTTGCACTGCGGTGCGGCGCACGCGTTACATGGCTTGCCATGCTTGCCGGACGTGTAGGGGGAGAGGAGCGCCTTGAGTAATTCAATATCAGGACCTTCCAAACGCTTGCAGCCCTGAGTGTGAGGGACAATGTGAGACAATTTGGCCCCCACGTCGATTGCCTGATCACCGAAGTAATAGAAGTGATGCGACACCAGGACCGGAGCATCTGCCCGAATCCGTTTGCGTAGAAGGTAGGCTGACTGCGCAGGATGCCTTCTCTTGAACTCGCTGTAGGGCAGCGTTTCCTGGACTTTCAGGGCATAGATAAGCAGATTGGGCTTTCCAGTGCCATTTCCACCTATTCCTACAACCCAACTTCCGGCCTGAGCCCACTTTTCAATAGTTGTCTTTTTGCAGCCGCAAAGGGTGCAAATACGGCGTTGAATGTGCGGAGCGAATCCCAAGTCGTGATCTATTCTGTAGCTGTAGTGCCTCGCCTCGCAAACGGCCTCTTCTTTCGTTCGTTTCTTCGCAGGCGTATGCTCCAAAGCAAACTATACAGGAATGCCTCCCGCGACGAGGCCTCAAGCTACCGTGTGGGAGACCACCGCTCGTCCACCGTCAGGTGTTGACTTCTCGCCGAACGCCCCAGGTCAGCGCCCATAGGGCCGAATCCCGGCGGGACCCGGACGACCCCTGCCCTGTCGGCTGAGACGCGGTAAGAAGTTGCAGACTCGGTCCGTTATGCGCAGACCGCCCGCTCGGCGGCCCCATTCGCGCGCGGCGCGCTGAGCTGGTCGGCCACCCTCGCCAGCAGCGCCTGTGGGGCGAAGGGGCGGCTCAGAAAGCCGGAGCAAACATCGGTGGCGCTGTAGCACTCGTCGGCATCGTCGGCCGTGCCCGCAATCAACAGCACCGAAAGGAACGGCGACTGCCGCCGAATCCGCCGGGCCAGTTCGGTTCCCGACATGCCCGGGAGACCGGCGTCCGCCACCATGAGGTCGATGCTGGTACGCCAGCATTGGTGGAGTTCCAGCGCGGCGGAGCTGGTGGCCGCTTCCAGCACGCGATAGCCCTGTTCGGACAACGTGGACGCCATGAAACGGCGCACGGCTGCTTCGTGCTCCACCAGAAGCACGGTGCCGGAGGCCGTCTGCAGGCGAGTGAGCTGATTGGCGGAGTGCGCGGTGCTGCTGCGCATGCCATCCCGCTCCTCCAGCGTCTTGATCCTGGCCAGCAGCGTGGTCCGCTTGATGCGCAGCAGGTCGGCCGCACGAGCCTTGTTGCCCCCGGAGTGCGTCAGCGCCTGGTCCAGCAGCGATTTCTCGAAAGCGCTCACCACTTCGTCGAAGTCCAGGCCTTCCTCGGGAACGGTGATCCACGGGCGCTTTGGCTCGGGGCGCTCGCGCCCGGAGGCGGCCACGGGGAAATCGCTGGGGTAGAGGACGCGGCGGTCGCCGCTGAAGGCAACGGCCATCTCCACGGCGTGTTCCAGTTGCCGCACGTTGCCGGGCCAGTCGAGCGCGGAGAGGCGGTCCATTGTCTCGGGGCTGATCTGTTTCTCGGGCAGGCCTTCGGCGCGGCAGGTCTTGCCGATGAAGTGGTGGAGCAGCAGGGGAACGTCCTCGCGCTTGTCGCGCAACGCGGGCAGGCGAATGGGCACTACGTTGAGGCGGTAGAAAAGGTCCTCGCGGAAGCGGTGTTCGCGGACGGCCTGCTCCAGATCCTGGTTGGAGGCGGCGATAATCCGCACGTCCACGCGCACGGTCTCCGAGCTGCCCACGCGCTGGAATTCCTGCTCCTGCAGAACGCGCAGCAGCTTGGCCTGGACGCCCAGCGGCAGGTCGCCGATTTCATCCAGGAACAGCGTGCCATGGTTGGCCTGCTCGAAGCGGCCGACGCGGCTGGTGTGAGCGCCGGTGAAAGCGCCGCGGGTGTGCCCGAACAGCTCGGCTTCAATCAGATTGGCGGGCAGGGCGGAGCAATTCACGGCAACCATGGGGAGGTGGGAACGATTGCCCGCCATGTGAATGGCCCGGGCCACCACCTCTTTCCCGGTTCCCGTTTCGCCCGAGATCAAAATGGTGCAGCGGCGCGCGGCCACCAGGCGGATGGCATCGCAGATCTGCTGCATCGTGCGGCTTTCCCCCACCAGTAGGCGCCGCCACGGTTCGGCTTCTTCCGTACCGGCAGCAGGCATCCGCCGCGACCGGCCACGATCCACCGCGGACGCGATTACCGCTTCCAGCCGGTCGAGATCCAGTTCGCCGACAAGGACGTAGAAGGCGCCCATGCGGGTCAGGCGAATGGCGTCATCGACGGTGCCGGCGGGGTCATGCACGATCACGGGGAGGCCCCGATCGCCGCGCAGCAACTCGTACAGAGCTTCTTCGGCGGCGCAATCGGCGCAAGGCAACTGCAGCACGGCGGCCGACATTAGCGACTCGCCGGCGCGCTCCACCGCATCCCAGATGCTGCCAGCTACGATGACTCCGTACTCACGGAACGCGCTGCCGGTTCGCAGCGCCTCAGCCTCGTCCCCAATCCAAAGCACCCTGGAAGACACCACCGTTTTCCTCACTGGCTTCTGAACGACTATGAAAGTTGAGTGTAAGCGGAATGGCTGAGCAAATCTACGAATCTTGTGCGGGGAAGGATACTCCCCTGTGGAGGGATACGGGTACTACTAGCCTCAGGCCCGCCAGGTAGCAGGCCCTGGCAAGGCAGACCAATTTGACTGTGGCGAACCAGGGTGTTCGCCGCATAAACCAATCGGCTTTATCTGACGAGATAGGCGGATCGGATCCAGCCCCTCCGATCCTCGCCCACTATCTCGACATGAGCCAGCGCGCCCCGAACTTCCAGGATCCGCACCTTCGCGCCCTTCTGCACCGAGGTCATAGCGCCAGCCTGGATCATCTCTTTCAGACGGGAATCGCCCTTCGCGAACTCGTCACCCCAGGTCTCGAAGGCCTGCTCATCCCGAAGCAAGGGCAGGTCCTTCTGGCGCGCCACCACCGAAGCAGTCGTCCCGGCGACAGGAGCGGGAGCGCTCTCGACACGCGGAACGCCGCGATCAGCCTCGCCGTAGGTCATATCGAGCGCCGGACTGGCGATTCGAGTCATTTTGGGCAGCTCAGGCGTTTTTGGCGAGGCGTCAGTTGTTTGACCGGGATTGGCGCGTGCGGGAACTCTGTTTGCGGCCCGCGTAGACGGGGTGGATGTCAGGTCTGCCGGTGCGGGTCCGGGAGCCTCGTCCAGCACGGGCTCAGGCGGAATTGGATTCGTTTGGGGGGCGGCGGCCGCCGGGAGTGCCGGCACCCGCCGCGCGACCGTGTGGGAAGACGTGGTCAGGGACCGTGTACCGAGGCGAATATGCTCGACAGCCGCGGCCAGCGAAACCAGCGCCAGGCCGATGAGCAGGCAAACCGAAACCCACTCGGTGGGGTTGCTGGGGGCGAGCGGAGACCGCAGGTTGATTCTAATCAAGGCTCGCACTCCTCGCCAGTCCTCCCTGCGCCGAAGCTTTGACAGAGAGCGCGGCGGGCGTCAGGAAGCCAACGGTGGCGGCTGCCAGGGCACTCGCTTTGCTGTCCTGTCTACACTCGTGGCGGGGCCCGGCAGAAACTCTCGCGTTTATCGCAAACCGTTGAAAAAGAAAGTGAAGCAGATCCCTGTGTCCGTCCGACCCGGAGAACCGCCGTGGCTGTTTCCTCATGTTGGGTGATCGCCTCGCACATAGTACCTGGCAATCGGAGTACCCGGGGACAGGAGGCTGCAGCGGGATTAAAATTTCCTTCTAAAAATGGCCGGGCCGCCTCGATACAGATGTCAGAGGAAGAAAGCCCGCCATGAAGCGTGTCCTGGTGTTTATCTTCGGTTCGTGCCTCTTGTGCAGCACGGCGTTTGCGCAGGCCGTGCGTTTATCGGATGCGGAGGCGAAGAAGATTGTCAAGACGAGAACCACTCCGGAGTATCCTCCTCTGGCGAAGCAGATGAGGGTGACCGGCGAGGTTCGGCTCGACGTGTACCTCAACGAGGACGGCTCCCTGGACAGGGTTCACGTCGTCAGTGGGAACGCACTGCTGGCGGGCGCGGCCCAGAACGCGATAAAGCAGTGGAAGTTCGGTCCTCCGGTGGTCGATGACAAGCCGGTGAAGGCCGTGGCCAGTTACTCGTTCGCCTTCGGCATGTGAACGTTCGCCGCAAGGCGCTTGCGGACGTTCCAGCGGCCGAGAAATGCTTCCTGGGCGAACGTTTCCGTCTCCCGTCCGGCCTCATATTGCCATTCCGACACCCGGCGGTCCTTCAGCTTCACCAGTAGCCGAAACCGCCGCTCCGCCTCCAGCACAGCCTGGCGCTGCTGTTTGATGAGCGCGGCCTGCTGCGCTTTCCGTTGGGTGAGAGTCTTTCGTTCTTCTTCCAGATGCAGGCGGAATGCCGCGAGGCTTCGCAGGTCCGTGGACGTCATCTCGCGTTGCTCGCGAATGGCCTGTTCGGCGGCCACTCCTTCGGCATGGGTCTGGTCGATGGCAAGAACGATGCGCTGCTCCTCGAGAAAGAGGCGCTGTAGTTTCGCCTCTTCCTGCTCGAGGGTCATTTCCCGCCAGCGAAGCACACTGTCGAGGGGAAAGCCGAATCGCTTCATAGCGCGAATCCCTTCATAGGGCGGCTCGCTTCATAGCGCGCTACGGCAGCAGTTGCGCGAGCTCCTGCAGGCCCGCCAGGGTCTCTTCGAACGTCGATTTCTCGCGCGAGTCCTGGCGCAGGAAGCCCATCATGCGGTCGCGGGCCTTGATGCTGGCGTCCAGCTTCGTGTTGGTCCCCGAGACGTAGGCGCCGAGCTGGATCAGATCTTCCGAGCGCTGATAGGTGGCCAGCGCCCCGCGCACCTTCTGCGCGCAGGACAGTTGCTCCGGCGTCGCCACCTGCTGACTCACTCGCGACACGGACGCAAGAACGTCGATGGCCGGATAGTGACCGGCGGAACCGAGCTGGCGGGAGAGGACAACGTGGCCGTCCAGCAGGCCGCGCACAGCGTCGCAGATGGGTTCGTTGAAATCGTCGCCCTCCACCAGCACGGTGAAGAAACCGGTAATCGAGCCCCTGGGAAACGCGCCGGCGCGCTCGAAGAGCCTGGGCATGAGATGGAACACCGACGGCGTGTAGCCCTTCTGGCTGGGCGGTTCGCCCGCGGCGAGTCCGATTTCGCGCTGGGCCATGGCCAGGCGCGTAACCGAGTCCATCACGAAAAGGACGCTGGCGCCCTGGTCGCGGAAGTATTCGGCCACTGAAAGCGCCACGTGGCAGGCGCGCACGCGCAGGGGCGCCGGGCGGTCGGAGGTAGCCACCACGACGACAGAGCGCTTGCGTCCCTCCTCGCCCAGCTCGTTCTCTATGAACCCGCGCACCTCGCGGTTGCGTTCGCCAATGAGGGCGATCACGGTCACGTCGGCGGAGTTCCCGCGAGCCATGGCTCCCAGCAGCGTGCTTTTGCCGACGCCGCTGCCGCCAAACAGACCGACCCTCTGTCCCAGGCCGCAGGGCAGCAGGCTGTCGATGGCGCGGATGCCGGTGATGAGCGGATCGCGGATGTGCGCGCGGGTGAGCGGGCTGGGCGGCGTCGCGTACAGATCGTACCAGGAGGACGCACGGATGCGCGGGCCGCCGTCCATGGGTAGACCGAAACCGTCGATGACGCGCCCCAGCAGGTCCGGGCCGACGGCCACCCGGGCGTCGTCGAGGCGGGCGACGATGCGATCGCCGAGCTGCAGTCCATCGGTTTCCTCCAGCGGAATCGAGAGCACGCGCCCGTTCCGGAACCCCACCACCTGGGTGCGAATCCGTTTGCCGGAAGAAGCCAGAATCTCGCAAAAGCTGCCGATGGGAGCGGCCGGTCCGCGCGACTCGACCAGCAGGCCCACCAGTTCGGTGACCACGCCGCTCCAGCGCAACAGCTCCATGCCGTCCAGGCCGCCGATGTAGCCGTTGAGGTCCACGCGTTCGGTGATGGTGTTCATGGGGTCAACTTGTCGGAGTGTCCGGCGCCGCGTGGAAACGCGGCGGCAGCCAGGATTGGCTGCCCCACAGTGGCATTGATGAGGGTGTTCATGGGGTCAGCTTGTCGGCGAATCCGCGCTCGATTTCACGCAACTGGCTGTCGACCGACGCGTCCAGCTCGCCCAGGGAAGTCTCGAAAATGGCGTCTCCGCAATTGAGGGAGGCGTCGCCGATCACTTCCAGGGCGGGCGCGCGGCCCGCGTCTTCCAGACAGGAGCGAACCGATCCCACGTGGCTGGGGTGCACGCGCAGGCGATCCACTTCGCGATTCTGCAGGCGGTCGAGGGCGGTGCGCACGATGCCCTGCATGGCGTCCGGGTCGATAGCCAGCTCGCGGTGCATCACGCGTTTGGCGATAGCCAGGGCCAGCTTTACGAGGTCGGCCTCGGCCTGGCGGCGAACGCGATCGCGCAAGGCGGAGAGATCGGTGGCCGCACGGCCGAGGCGCTCCAGAACGGGTTGAAGCTCCGCCGACGCTTCCTCGCGCCCGCGCCGCATGCCCTCGTGAAACGCGGCATCGCGGGTTTGCTGGACGCGAACCTGCATGGCCCGCTCGAGATCGGCGACCTGGCTCCGGAGCGCGGCGGCATCGGGGCCGGAATCGCCGGCGGGACGTGCCGCGCCAATCATGGAGCCGTCGAGCGGCTGCCAGACCATGGCCTCCACCGATTCCTGCGCTCTATCCCCGGCGAGTACTTTACATAACATATTGCTCGCCCACCGCTCCCTTCAGACTGAGCACGCCTTCGCTTTCCAGTTGGCGCACCACGGAGATGATCTGTTGCTGGGCGGCATCCACCTCGCGGATCTTCATCGGCCCGAGCGCGTCGATATCTTCTTTGAGCATTTCCGCGCCCCGCTGGGACATGGCGCTGAACATGTGATTGCGAAGCTGCTCGCTGGTTCCCTTCAACGCGCAGGTGAGCACCTTGCGGTCGATGCGCGACAGAACTTCCTTGATGCCCACGCCGTCGATGAGCAGCAGATCGTCGAAGACGAACATGAGCTGCCGGATGGTTTCGAACAGATTCGTGTCCTGTTGTTCGATGTCGGCGAGGATATCCTTGCTGGTGCCCGAGTCGAGGCGATTGAACATCTCCGAGACCGCGCGCACGCCGCCATACGATTCGCGGCTGAAATCGCCGAGAGTCTTCAGTTTCTGTCCGATCACGCTGGCGATCTTGTGGATGATCTCCGGTGAGATCTGGTCGAGGTTGGCCATGCGAATGGCCACATCCGAGCGGATGCGCTGCGGCAGCGAAACCAGAAGAGAAGCGGCCTGCGTCGGGTTCAGGTGGGAGAGCACCAGAGCGATGGTCTGCGGGTGCTCGTTGTGGATGAACTTGGCAAGCTGCTGCGGGTCGGCGCGCTGCAGGGCGTCGAAGCTGGCCACGTCGCTGCCGAGCGCCTTGGACAACCGGTCCATCAGACGCTTGGTGGTTTCCGGGCCGAAGGCCGTCAAGAGCATTTTCTTGGCGTAGTCGAGGCCGCCCTTGACGATGAACTCCTGGGCCAGAGTCATCTGGTAGAACTCTTCGAGGATGCCGTCGGCCTGCTCCGCGGTGATGTTGGCGATGCGGGCGACGGCCTGGGTGACCAGGTTCACCTCGTCTTCCGAGAGGTGCTTGAGGATCTCCGCGCTCGAATCCTCGCCGAGGGTCACAAGAAATACGGCGGCCTTCTGGTAGCCGCGGAGTTTCTCGTTCTGTGAGGCGTTGACGATCATGACCTATTTCGCATCTTCCTCGAGCCAGCCGCGCAGGACGCTGGCGGCCAGCCCCGCATCGGCCTTCACACTGTCCTTGAGATGCTGGCGCAGCACCTCCACCTTCTTGGTGGTAACGGGCGGCAGGCGGAGCTTATCCTGCATCTCGGCGAGGAACTTCTGTTTTTGGTCCGTCTGTGACTTGATCTGCTGCTGGACGCTTTCCTCGGCGGCTTTGGTGATCTGCTCGCGCTCCGCGGCCATTTCGGCGGGGGTGAGCAGGGCAGCGGCAGGCGCGGCGATGGCTGGCTGTCCGGCAACCGCCACCGCTTCCTGGGGCCGGCCTTTTCGGAACAGCAGCATGGGTACCAGTACCAGCAGCAGAACCGCGACGGCAACCCCGATCAGGATACGGCGGTCAACGGTGAACGTGTCGAGCCAGTTCTTCGGCGGAACGGGCATGGGCACCGAAGGAAGAGGCGGCTCCGATACCAGCGTCTGTTCGAAGGGCAGGCTCTCGATCACCAGTTGATCGCCGCGTTCGGTGGACAGTCCAATCGCGCCGGCCACCAGGTCATGGATCGCTTTCAGCTTCTCCGGCGTGGGCGGCACCAGGATCTTCTGCTTGCCCTGCCAGCGCACCTCCTGATCGAGGAGCAACGACGCCGAAACACGTTTGATAGTACCCTGCGGCAGCTTCGTGTGGCGAACCATCCGCGTGGACTGATACGTGACATTCTCGGTTCGGCGCGCGACGTTCGAGCCGGATGCGCCGGGACGGGACGCCGGGCGCGGCAGGTTGGAGGCGGTGCCCGGGACGCCGCTGGTCTGCGAGCCGCCCGCGATATCCTCGGTCTTCTGCGAGGTCACCATGACCGAGCGCGCCGGATCGAAGATCTCGTCGCTCTGCTCGCCGCTGGTGAAATCGCAATCCACCGAAACACCCGCGCGGAACTTCCCGTCTCCCAGCAGCGGCTCCAGCGTCGAGTTCATCTTCGCCAGCAGGTCCTTCTCCACTTGCTGGCGGTATTCGAGCGCTCCCTCCGAGGTGTCGCCACCGTCGACGGAAGGCTTGCGCGGCCGGCTCAGCAGGTTGCCGCTCATGTCCAGCACGGAGACGGATTCGGGAGTCAGTCCCTCCACGGCGCTGGCCACCAGGTTGGTGATGGCGCCAACATTCTGCGCACTCAGATGCGCGCCCAGGCGCAGGTGCACGAGAATGCTGGCCTTGGCCGGCTCGCGGGATTCGAGGAATACGGAATCGCGGGGGAAGGTGACGTGAACGCGCGCTTCCTGTACCGCGCTCAGGGAGCGGATGGAGCGCTCCAGCTCGCCTTCGAGCGCGCGGCGATAGTTGACGTGCTCGGTGAAATCGGTGATACCGAGATTACTCTTGTCGAAGAGCTCGAAGCCGATCCGTCCGGTTTTCGGCAAGCCCGCGCCGGCCATTTCGAGGCGCAGCTCATCCACCCTGGCCACGGGAACCAGCACCGTGGCGCCGTTGTCGCTCAGGCGGTATTCGGTGCTGGATTCCTTGAGCTTCTGCACGATGGTGGAGGCGTCCTCGGGGGCCATGCCGGTGAACAGCGGCCGGAAGTCGCTCTCGTGTTTCCAGTGCACCACCCCGCTGAGGAGCGCCGCCGCGGCGATGGCCGTGACCACGATCATGATCCGCTGTTTGAGGGAGAGTGCCGCGACGAGCTTTCTGAGTTGCTCCATGGCTGTGCGTCAGAGGGGTCAGACCTGCATGCGCATGATTTCCTGATACGCCGATACCACTTTGTTGCGAACCTGCATGAACATTTCGAACTCGAGATCGGCGCGCTGCGTAGCCAGGATGGTGGAGTGCAGTTCGTCGGTCTCGCCGGAGAGAAAGCTCTGGACGGCGGCGTTTGCCTTGTTCTGCGTCGTTGCCACGTGCTGGATGGCGGAGTTCAGAAGCGACTGGAACTCGCCGCCGCCCTGCTGCGATGACAGCGAATCGAGTCTGGGAGCTTCGATGATGGGCGCCGCGGAGACGGCCGAGATGGGAGAAGTCATAACCTTACTTGAGGAGGTCGATGGACCTCTGGATCATGTCCTTGACGGCGCCCATGGCCGCCACATTGGCCTCAAAACCACGGGAAGCGCCGAGCAGATCCACCATGTCCTCGGCCGGATTCACTCGTGGATAGGCGACGTATCCATCCTTGTCCGCGTCGGGATGCCCGGGCATGTAGCGCCGGTCGGGCGGGCGGGTGTCCGTGAGCACCTGGCTTACGGACACGCCGCTGGCTTCGCCTTCCAGGGCGGACTGAAACACGGAAGAAAAGGGAGACGACGTGGACGACGTCTCAAAGACCACATCCTTGCGCCGGTATGGGCCGCCCTCGGCCGTCCGCGTGGTGTCCGCGTTGGCCAGGTTTTCGACCAGAATCTCGGCGCGCTGCCGTTGCGCGTCCATGCCGGACGCGCTCACGGATAAGGTGGAGAAGAGGCTCATGACGACGACGAACTGCCTCCTTCGATGGCCAGACGCAGCGTTCGGATCTGCCCGCGCAGCAGATTCGAAGCGATGTTGAAGCGGAGCGCGTTCTCGGCGAGCAGACGCGCTTCCCGGTCGAGACTCACGTTGTTGCCGTCGTTCTTGACGGTGAGGCCCTGAACTTCCGCGATGTTGGGCGGCGCGCCGTCGAGCGCGTTGCGAAACTCCGTCTGGAAATCGATGTCCTTCGTCTTGTAACCGGGAGTGTCCGCGTTGGCGATGTTGGCGGCCACCAGTTTCTGGCGGTCCGCGAGAATCGTCATGTACTGTTCGAGACTGCTGGCAACGCCGTCGAGCATGACGCACTGGCACGGTGCAACGCGGCTGCCACCACAAGCCGTTGTAAACAGGCGCGGCCGAGGGCGGAATCCGTCAACATTCGGACAGCGCGGCCGGACGCCGCCAACGGAATGACAGAGGGACGAGAACGCGGCTGACGCCGCATGTCCGGCCGGCTAAAGCTGGGGCCCGCATGCGTCGATGTCTTGATCTGGCGGTAGTATGGCCATGAAGACGAGCGCACTTTCGAACATGCCGGCGTTCCCGCCCGTGGCGGCGAAGCTATTGCGCGTTGCCTCCGACGAGAACGCTTCCACTGCCGATCTGGTGTATCTGTTGCGCGCCGATCCGGCGCTATCGGCCCAGGTCATCCGCTACGCCAACTCGCCGCTGTTCAACTTTGCGAACGACATCAGGACGCTGGATCAGGCGGCGCCGCTGCTGGGCGTGCGCAAGATCCGGTCGCTGGCGCTCGCTTCCATCAGCCGGACCTATATCCGAGCGGTACTCATGATGGACGAGCTGCGCGTGTTCTGGCGGTACAGCCTGGCGTGCGCTCTGCTATCGGAAATGCTGGCGCACTTCTGCGCCGTTCCCGAGGACACCGCCTACTCCTCCGGCCTGTTGCATGACATTGGCCGGCTGGGCCTGATGGTGACGCATCCTTCCGAATACGCCATGCTGTTGCAGACCGCCTCGGCGAAGCTGGAAGCGGGCGAGCCTTTCGACCTGCCCGAATATGAGCGCAGTCTGTTCGGTCTGGACCGCTTCGCCGCCGGCGAGTGGCTGGCGCGGGAATGGAACCTCCCCGAGGAATTGTGCGCCATCGCCGGGCGCTTCCCGGAGCGAACCGAGGAGAGCGGCCTGGACTTGCTGGGCGTGGTTCGGACGGCCTGCCGCCTGGCCAACAGCATCGGCTTCTGTGTGCTGCGGAATCCGCGGGGGCCCTCGTACCGGGACATCCTCGACGAGCTGCCGCTGAACGTGGCCGCCTCGTTTCCCTCCGAGGCCGAGGACCTGCGCGTACAACTGGAAGAGGAGATCGCAGCGCTCGATCAGGACTCCCATGAAGGGGAGCGTTCGTCGGAGATGCAGGCGCTGCTGGAGATCGACCAGACCCCGGCCGAGCCGGCGTCTTCTGGCGGTGGCGGCGATCCCAATGAGATGGAACCGGGTGACGGGAAGCGGAACCTGTGGCCAGTAGCGCTCACTGGAGCCGTGGTACTGGTGATCGTGCTGGTGTGGATGCGCCTGACGGGCTGAGAACCGCTGTCAGGCTTCCACGTGCCAGGTGCGTGGTTCCGCGGAGGTTCCGCCATAACCCAGGGCGCGGTTCGTTTCACGAAGACTGGCGCCGGCGTATGCCCGCAAAGAGCGCGCCAGATGGAGCAGGGTTCGCGTGGACCGGATCGCCTCCGCCAGCAGCACCTCGCGTTCGAGCGCCGAGTTCGCCGCCGCGGCGCCGGTCAGCACTTCGAGCTGAAACGCGGCCAGAAGAGCCTGCGCCCCCTCCACATCGCCGAAGGCGATTGCCTCCGCGAGCTTTTGCGCGGTGTCGGACGCGCAAAGGGCCCGGCGGCGGGCCTCGGTGGGGAGGAGGAACTCCGCATCACCTGCCGCCGAGGCTCCCTTTTGCGCGGATTGCTTAGTAGCCGAGTTGCGCATTGGCGTTCTCTGTCTGGAACATCATCTGGAAGTACGAGGCCTGCTGTTCGAGTGTGGCGATGGCCGCGTCCGCGGCCGCCATCTGTGCCATCAGGTTCTGCTGGAGCAGGTTGATCTGGGTCTGATCGGCCGTGATCTGGTCGCCCAGGCTGGTGATCTCGCTCGATACGTTCTGAGTGGCCTGCGTCAGGATTCCCGTGGTCGCGTCGTTGATGCCGTTGAGGGTGTTGGTTGCCGCGCCGAGGAACCCGGTGCCATCCGCTGCCGAGCCGAGAAAGTTCAGCAGGTCGGTCATGTTGGAGGCCTGGCTGAACGCCGTCGCGTCGAAGTTCAGATGGCCGCTCTGGTCGAAGGTGAGCCCGAGATCCACGATCGACGCCACGTTGCCCGACCCAGCCGAGTAGCTGGTGAGCTCGTGAAGGGATTGAGTCAGGCTGTAAACGATGCTATCGCCGGAGAGCGCGCCCCCGTTCTGGCCGCGGGATTTGTTCAGTTCATCCACGGCGGTGTTGTAGGCGTTGGCGAACGACGAGAGCGCGTTGGCTATGCCGTTCCCGTTCTGCGAAACGGTGACCGTGGTGGTTCCCGTTCCCAGCACGTTCACGGTCAACCCCGGAGACAGCGTCAGGCTGCGCGAACCGGAGTTGTTCGACGGCTCTCCGTTCACCTGGTACTGCACATACGCGCCGCCGGATAACTGGGTCAGGAGAGGCGCGTTGCCGTTCCCGTTATCGTTGAGTTGAACGGTGTCCGGGGCGAAATCCAGGCTCTGCACCGACAGCCGGTAGTCCGGCGACGACGAGCTGCCGACGTTGACAACCGTGGCCTGCACATTGGCGCCACTGGCGTTGATGGCGTTGGCCAGCCCTTCCAGCGTGCCCGCGGAGTCGGGGATGTCGTATGACGTCGAATTCACCCAGAGAGTGAAATCCGTGCTCGAACTGATGTTGCCCTGCGTGGGGTCGGTGACCGTGGTGAGCCCGGAGTCATTGCTCATGGCATTGGTGTTGGCGCCGGTATTGCTCACCGTGAGGGAATAAGTGCCCGCCATGACCCCCGAGCTAACGGACGCCGAGGCGACGCTGGTGTTGCTCACGCTGGCGGAGTAGGAACCTGCGCCGGTGGCACTGTCGAGGGAGGTCAGGGCGGTGCCCAGCGAAGTGAAGTTGTTGGAAAGGGTCTGCAGCTCGCTCTGCTGGCTCTGCAAAGTGGACTGCTCGCTCTGCAGGTTCTGCATGGGCAACGACGCGATACTCACCGCGCGGCTGATCACCTGCGCCAGATCTGACGAGAATGAGCTGCTGCCGGTGAAGGTGCCCGCGGAGGTACTGGAGGTTGCCATATCTCTCCCGACGAACGACTAATGGAAAAGGGCCGATCTCCCAAGAGATCGGCCCAAAGCGGCAATACCTGTAGGTATTACTGGAGGAGTTTCAAAACGGCCTGCGGCGCGGAGTTGGCCTGGACCATGGCCGCGATGGAGGTCTGTTGCAGAATCTGCGCCTTGGTCAGGTTGGCAGCCTGTTGCGCGACGTCGGCGTCGCGGATCTGGCTCTGGGCGGCCGAGAAGTTCGACACCTGCGACTGGGCCAGAAGAATGGCGTAGTTCAACTTGTTCTCGCCAGCGCCGACGACGCCCTGGACGAGGCCAAGCTGCGCCACAGCCGCGTTGATGGCGGCAATGGCGGCCTGAGCGTTCGTGCCAGCGGTACCGCCGCCGGTCGCCGCCGTAACCACCTGGTTGCCCGCGGCGCCAAACAGCGAACCCGTGCCGTTGCCGGTGGGCGCGGTGTAATTGGATTCCGTCAGATTGAAGTTCGCCGTACCCTGGAAAGAGATACCGGTGCCGTCGCCGCTCGCGAGGGCCGACACGTCGGTGATGCCCGCGGCCTTCAAGGCGGCGTTGATGGTACCCACGGCCAGGGCCACGCTGCCGGCATTCGCCGCGCTGCTCAGCGTGACGTTGGCCGAGTACTTCGCATCGCTGACCGTGAACGTTTCGGAAGTAGCCGTACCGGTGCCTGCCGCGAACGCGGTGAAGGCATGCGTGAGGTTATACTGCGCGGTGTTCACAGCCGTGCCGGCGGTTGCCGTGGTAGTGCCGCCGGTTGCCGCCGCCGCTCCAACCGTGAATGCGCCGGCGCCCGTGAACTGCACGGTGCCGTTCGTCGCGTTGATCGACGCGGTGATCCCGGTCCCCGACAGGCCGGCGTTGAGCTGGGCGATCACGGCGGTCCCATTGATCCCGCTCGCGCCGCCGCTGACCACGACATTGCGCGCCTGAGTGTTCCCGCTGCTGTCGGTGTAGTTGATCGTGTAGGTTTGCGTGTTGGCGACCAGGAACGTCGTCGTTGCCGGGTTGTCGAGCCGCACGGCGTTGCCGGTGATGCCCACGCCGCCCACGGTGCCGCCCAACACGTTGGTGCCACTCAGGCCGAGGCTCGCGGCATCCACCGCGTTCGAGGCGCCGCTCAGATTGACACTGACGGACGAGGAGCCAGCCTGACTGCTGGTGCGGCCACCGCCAATGTATACGGTGAGGTTACTGTTGAAGCTGCCGCCGCTGTTCAAGCCAATGTTGCTGGCCTGCCGCGTAATTTCCGCGACCAGACTCTGGTACTCGTTGTCCAGCGTGGTGCGGTTGCCGGTGAACGTAGTGGTGGCCGACTGCGTGGCCAGAGTCTTCATGCGATCAAGCATCTGAGAAATGTTGCTCAGGCCGCCGTCGGCAATCTGCAACTGGCTGACGCCGTCGTTCGCGTTGCGAACGCCCTGCTGGATTTCGGCGATGTCACTGCGGAACTGGTTGGCGATGGAGAGGCCGGCTGCGTCGTCGGCGCTGCTGTTGATGCGAAAGCCCGACGTCAGCTGTTGGATGGTTTTGCTCTGGAACTGGCTGTTCACGTTCAGGTTTTCCTGCGCGACCAGCGAGTTCATGTTTGTCTGAATGGAAATCATTTGTCTAGGTCCCTATATGTTAGATTCCCGACGTCCCTGCCGGGCCGGCCCCACTCTGCTGGCCGTCATAGCTTATTTCGTGACGCCTGCGGCGGAATTCCACCTTTTTTTTCGCGGTGCCCGGAAACAGTATTGGGACAGGGGAGGGTACTATGCGGGGAACCCGCCCGCTCACCCGACTTCCTGTTCCCTTCCGCACCGGCTGCTCGATTCGTATACGGCTCCATGGTTCCCCGGACCACGGAGGCGGCGCGCCTCTTTCGCATTGACCAAACGAAGCCAATTACACGCAAGCCGCGCGTTTTCAGTACGTTCCATGGACACCTCTGTGGCGATCACTGCCCAGCTCGACCTGAAGCCGAAGCGGGAGACCTGGGAACAAAACGAACCCAATTTCGCGTTCCATTCACTGGCAGTCCTTAGCATAGAGCGGGAGTCGCGTATCCATCTGTGATCTATCTGAGAGGAAACGGCGAGATCGAGGGGAACGGGTTTGTTCTGACGCACCTGCAGCCGACTGACGGTCTACTCGCAGCGGGCGGGCGGCTTCTTCGGGCGTAGCCTTGGATCGCAATTCCCGCGCGGACAGCGCTCGATGTGGATTGGGTCGTAGGCGGATTCGAATCTTTCCTGTGCGAAGAACTGCGGTAGATCGAGCGAATAGAATCCTCGGCGAGTGACGCGGACCGCGAAACTGCCTGCGGAGAGGTTTTCAAACGTAAACTGTCCCTTTGAATCGGTTTTCGTCTCGCCACAGATCCTGTTGCTACACACGAGCGCTGCCGTCGCATCGGGGATGGGTCCCGTTTTGCCCATTACTATTCCGCGGATTGTACCTGTGTGACCCTCCGTCGGCAAAAGGTGTAGATGATCCAGATAGGCGTGGCCGCCGCAATCCGCTGTCGAGCCAACACTGAGCTGGACTGTCGGCAAGAGCATATGCTCGTCGGCCGAGACTACGATTCCCTCGACTTCCAGCGTCTCAAAACCTGCGCTTTCGAGCTTCAGCTTGTACTGGCCTGCCGAAATGCCCGAAAAGCGATATGCACCAGAGTCATCGGCGTTAACCTGTCTTACGCTGTAAGGCTCGTGCACCAATCGCAGTTCCGCGAGGGCGCCGGGGATGTCGACGCCGGTGACATCCCGCACCCTTCCCGTGAGACTCGCCGTGCCATCCTGGGCGAGGGCGGTCATGATCAGAAGGCACAGGCCAGCGGCGAGGTTGCGGAGAGCGTGCATGCGGCCACGATATCACCCGCCTGAGAACTCGCCTTCCCCTCGCGCACTAATCGTTATCGGACGTACCCATCCCATGTCCCGAATCCCTGCTCTGCTGCTGCTCTTCGCGGGACTTGTTGCCGCGCAGGCGCCCGATCCGGTCTGGGCGGCGCTCGACAACGCCTACCGGGCGCTGAATGCGCACGATTACGACACCGCCATCGCGGCTTTCCGGAAGGCCGTCGCGCTGGCGCCCACCCGTCCCGCTATCCACAAGGACCTGGCTTATACCCTGCTCAAGGTGGGCGACAACGAGGCCGCGCGCGACCAGTTCGGCGAAGCCATGCGCCTGGATCCCGCCGACGACCACGTGGCCCTCGAATACGCGTTTCTTTGTTACGAGACGAAGCAGCAGCCCGAGGCGCGGCGCATCTTCGACCGCATCCGCCGCACCGGCAACGCCACGGCCGAACAGGCTTTCCAGAATATCGACCGCCCGCTGGAGGAAGGCATCGCGCGCTGGAGCAAAGCGCTGGAATCGGAGCCCGGCAACTTCAGCGCGCATCGCGAGCTGGCCACGCTGGCCGAGCAGCGCGACGAACTGAAGCTGGCCGCCGAGCACTACGAGAAAGCCTGGCGCATCAAGCCCGGCGAGCGGGAACTGCTGCTGGACATGGGGCGCGTCTGGCAGAAGCTGGGCGCAACCGAGAAAGCCCATGCCGCACTGCTGGCGGTCTCGCGCGGCGCACAGCCTCGCGTGCGGGAACGCGCCACCGAGTTGTTGCCCGCGCGATATCCCTACGTCAACGAGTTTCGAAAAGCCCTGGAGCTGGACGCCGGCAACATTGAGCTGCGCCGCGAACTGGCCTACCTGTACCTGGAGATGGGCAACGGAATCGAGGCCGACCGGCAATTCGAGCTGCTGCACCAGCAGGCCCCGGATGACCGTATTTCCACCGCCCAGCTCGGATTGCTGAAGCTGGGCCGCGGCGATGAAGCCGGCGCACGCCCGCTGCTGGAATCGGTTCTCAAAGGCGAGGACGACGATCTGGCCGACCGTGTCCGCGCCGCGCTGAAGTATCCGCAGACCCTGAAACACCGCAGCGAAACGCCGAAGCGACAGGTGTCCGGCGAAGCGAAAGCGCTGGCCGACAAGAGCTACGCCGCCGGCTACATGAAAGACGCGCTGAAGTATTACATGATCGCGCACGAGAGCGATCCGGTGGACTTCACCGTCATGCTGAAGCTGGGCTGGGCTTACAACATCCTGCACGACGATCCGGATGCCGAGCGCTGGTTCAATCTGGCGCGGCACAGTTCCGATCCCGAGGTGGCGAAGCAGGCCGGCGAGGCGTGGCGCAATCTGGAAACCGCCAACGAGCGCTTTCGGACCACGGTGTGGGTGTTTCCGTTTTTCTCGTCGCGCTGGCACGACCTGTTCAGTTATGGCCAGGCAAAGACGCAGATGCAGATCGGGTCCCTGCCGGTGAGTGCGTACCTGTCCACGCGCTTTGTCGGCGATGCGCGCGTCACCACCGGTCCGGTGACCGGCGGCATTACGCAGCCGCAATACCTGTCGGAAGACTCGTTCATCCTCGCTTTTGGTCTGGCCAGCCATCCCTGGCACGGCATGACTGCGTGGGGCGAAGCGGGTGAGGCCATCAAGTACCTCAACAGCCGGCATGACGTCGGCACCATGATCCCCGATTATCGGGGCGGCCTTTCGTGGGCGCGGGCGTTGGGGCACGCCGCCGGCGGCCATGGCCGGTTTTTCGAAACCAATGACGACCTGGTTTTTGTCAGCCGCTTCGCCAACGATGTGATGGTGTACTCGCAGAATCGCGCCGGCTTCGGCTTCGGCAAGGTGCAATTCTACTGGAATGGCAACATTACCGCCGACAGCAACCACCAGTACTGGGCAAACACAGTGGAAACGGGGCCGGGTCTGCGCTTCCACGTTCCCCAGACACCCAAAACCCTGCTGTTCTCTCTCAACGGGCTGCGCGGCGCGAATCTCACCAATGTGGACAACCCGCGCCGTCCGAACTACTTCGATGTGCGGGCCGGGTTCTGGTATGCGTTCGCGCACTGAAGAAATGGCCACAGATGAACACGGATGCACACGGATAAGGCAGCTATCTGTGTTCATCCGTGTTCATCTGTGGCTGAGTCTCTTACTTCTGTGTGCAGGTGCACACGCGGGAGCGCCGCCGGTGTCCTTCAACATCGACGGCGACGAGCCCGGCGCCTGGCCGCAGATCCTCTCTTCGGTTGGTTTCTCGCAGGGGCACGGCCTGCCTGTGGGCATTTTCGTGGTGCGCGCGGGCGGCACGGCGACGCCGGAGCTGATGGATCGCGTGCGTGGAGGCGGCTTTGCCATCCTGGAAGGGGAATCGGAGCTGGCCGCGAAACTCGGCTTTGTCCCCACGAAGAAGCACGTGGTGGTGCACAGCATCGCCGACCGCCGCGCGCCGAAGCTCTCCATCGTCTGGGAAAAGGAACTCGATCTGCCCGTCTTCGAAGTGCCCAAAGACGCGCAGGTATTCGCCGAAGAGCGCTGGCAGCATGCGCCGGTGATGGCCGGCATGAAGGTGGGCGCCGGCGGGGTGCTGTGGCTGGCCAGTTCTCCCGGCCAGCAAGGGTACGAGCGCTATCCCTACCTGCTGCAGGCGTTGTGCGATCTGGGCCTGGAACCGCCGGTTCGCTCGTCGCGGCTATGGGCCTTTTTCGACTCGGCGTACCGAAGCCGCGCCGACGTCGACTACCTGGCTGCGCGCTGGCGCAAGGCCGGAATCGGGGCGTTGCAGGTGGCCGGCTGGCACACCTTCGAGCGCGACGCGCAAGCGGACGAATACCTGCGGAGTCTGATCGCCGCCTGCCATCGCCATGCCATCCTCGTCTATGTGTGGCTGGAGTTGCCGCACGTCAGCGAGAAGTTCTGGAACGACCATCCGGAATGGCGCGAGAAGACCGCCCTTCTGCAGGATGCCCAGCTCGACTGGCGCAAGCTCATGAACCTGAACAACCCGGCGGCGTTCGAGGCCGTGCGTGGTGGGGTTCGCGACCTGATTGGCGCGTTCGACTGGGACGGCGTGAACGTGGCCGAGCTGTACTTCGAGTCGCTGGAAGGCGCGGCCAACCCGGCGCGCTTCACTCCGATGAACGACGATATTCGCCGGGAGTTCAAGGAAGCGGGCGGCTTCGACCCGCTGGAGCTGTTCACGGGCGCGCCGCCCGCCGCTACACGCCTTCGCGCGTTTCTCGACTATCGGGCCGGCCTCGCGTTCCGCATGCAGCGGCAGTGGATCGAAGAACTGGAGAACATCCGCCGCAGCCGGCCGAATCTCGACCTGGTGCTCACTCATGTGGACGACCGCTTCGACACGCGCATGCGCGATCTGATCGGCGCCGACGCTGCCCGCGCGCTGCCACTTGCCGAGCAACACGACGTGACGTTTCTGATTGAAGATCCGGCCACCATCTGGAATCTGGGTCCGCAGCGCTATCCGCAGATCGCCGAGCGTTACCGGCCCATCGCCAAACGCCCGGACAAGCTGGCCATCGATATCAACATCGTCGAGCGGTATCAGGATGTCTATCCGACGAAGCAGCAGACCGGCGTGGAGCTGTTTCAACTGGTGCACCTTGCGGCGATGTCGTTTCCGCGCGTCGCGCTGTATTTCGAGAACTCGATCCTGCCGGCCGACCTCGCCCTGCTGTCGGCCGCGGCCGCCGCACCGGACATGATCGAGCGGTCCGGGGGCAAGCTGGTGGTTGAATCGAAGCAGGCGATGGGGATTCCGTGGGAGGGGCCGGCGCTGGTGAACGGGAAGCCGTGGCCAGTGCGGGACGACGCCACGCTCTGGCTGCCGCCCGGCGCGCACGCAGTGGAGCCCGCCGCGCGGGAGGTCGGCTGGCGCGTGCTGGATTTCAACGGGACGCTGCGCTCGGCCAGCCAGACGCGCACTGGCGTGGAGCTGGCCTATGAGAGCGCCGCGCGCGCGATTGCCGTGCTGAACTTTGCACCGGCCCGCGTGGAGGTGGACGGGGTTGCGGTGAAGGCCGAGGTGACGGGCGCGGGCAATCGGTTCGAGCTGTTTCTGCCGCGTGGCCAGCACCTGGTAGTGCTGAACTGCGACTAAGGACCCAACACATAGTTGTAGTCGGCGAGCCCGTTGCGGATCAGCACCAGCACCAGATCAGGCTGAAAAGTGGCAGGGCCGGGCGGGTCCCCGGGAATTGTGACAGGGTTCGGAACCGTCTGCAGGGAAGGTGTGGCAGATTTCACGAAAGCCGTTTGGTTCGGTGAACTCAGAGCAAAAGAATAGGCATCGGGCGAAATGTCAAAGCTGCTGGAACCCGGGGGCAAGGTACACACCAGCGAATGAGAGCTCGATATGGTTGTGGATGGTATCGGGAACGGCTCAAGAGAATACCCCGAGCCGAGATTCAGGATGAGCTGATCGTCCGGCTGACCGCCAAACCACCTTACCTGGGTGCTTTGGTCCGGTTGTGGCCAGAACCCAAGCCAATCGCCAAACACCGCCGGCCTGAGCGGGGGAAGCGTCGCCGACAGTACCTCTGCCGGCTCACCCGACGCGAAGGTGAATAGAGCGTAGGAAGAAGCGGTGCAGTTCGAGTTTTCGCTCTGCCAGATGCCACCATCGCGGACAAGGGACAGTGAACACCCGGACCCGGTCAGTTGGACCCACGGCGCGCTTACCCCACCGACGATCTGGCCATGTAGATGAGCCTGAATCGGGGAAACGATGTTCACATCCTGCGGCGAGCTGTTCGGGTTGTGGCTGCTGCTGCTCTTCTCGCAGTGGGCCACTGGCTGAACAGGCGGAGACTGCCAGCCGCTCACCAACAGACTCATGCCCGCGGCATCGTAGTCTCCCAGCCAGGCTTCCACCGGCTGCCCACTGATCTCAAAACTGGACTCCGTGTCAATGCTCAGCGCCGCGACCCGAACCGTGCCTCCTTGATCGAGACGTTCCAGCAGGTCCGAAGAGAGGCCCAACTCGCTTGTGCACATGGCGCCGGGAGTGCCCGCCGAGAACGTCAGGGGACCGGATGAAACCGGCCCCACGGCTACGGTGAGAGGCACAAAGCACCGGCTGAGCACGGTGTCGGGCAGATAGAAGTTGATCTGGTCCACACCGGGAAGCGTGGGCGCCCTTCCCGCATAGAACGGCTTCACTGCGACAGTCCCCACGTACACCGTTACATCGGCCGACAGGTCCACCATGCCGGGCGCGGCCGCGTCATCGGCGCCCGCCGGCAGTGGTCCCAGTCCGGTTCCCCAGAGCACCACCGCCTGGCCGGATGCAGCCGGATTCCGGAAGGAGTTGACGGAGGATGCGCCGGAGGAGTCGACCTGCTGCAACAACGCCGGGCCGAAACCGAACTGGCCGCTGGCGAACGCCGCAAACTGCCTGGTGGCGACGATAATCGGCGCGGGGGCGCTGGCGACGCCGTTCACTTCCACAATCACGGATTGATAGCCTTCGGTCACCGCCGACGGGAGAATCGCGTTGATCTGGAACGGGGAGACATAGAGCAGTGGAACTGCCCATTCCGGACCGGGAGCCGCATTGCTGGAGATCTTCACCCGGACGCCGTTCAGCAGCATGGGCACCGGCAGATCCGTGGCGCTGGCCGCGGAGGGCGCCAGATTCGTCCCGTAGATGCCAAACAGGCTGCCGCGCGCGACCCCGTTGACAGAGGCGTCATAGTTGTCGGCCCCGCGGACGACGCCCCCCGTGTTGATCACGGGCGTGATCTGAGCAAAGCCAACGCTGGCAAAGACGACAACAATCCCCACAGCGACCCGGTGACCAGTCATCGGGCACGACAAGAGCAGATTAGTCTCCAGCGGCAACTGCCGTCCGGCCAACACTTATCGCCAGCGCCGGTGTTGCATTCCGCCCCGCGCGTGGGTCACTTCGGGCCCACGGCACCCATTCGGGCCGAGTCGACGGCCTGTGCCAGATCGTCGGCCTGGAAGGGTTTGGAGAGGTAACCGTCCATCCCCGCGGTGAAGCAGCGTTCGCGGTCGCTCTGCATGGCGTGCGCGGTCAGCGCGAGGATGGGGATGTGTTCTCCGGTGATCCGCTCCCGCTCGCGAATCCTCCGGGTGGCTTCCAGGCCGTCCAGTTCCGGCATCTGCACATCCATCAGAATCAGGTCGAAGCACTGGCGCTCGCTGGCCTCGATGGCTTCCCTGCCATTGGCCACCACGGTCACGACGAACCCTCGTCTCTCCATCATGCGCGCCGCTACCTTCTGATTCACCAGGTTGTCCTCCGCCAGCAGGATTCGCAGCGGCGGCGTTGCGCTGGCCACGGCAGGTTCGCGAGGCGTCTGCGGGCCGGGCTCGCGCACTTGTTCCGCTTCGGCCGCGACGCCGAAATGCAGCGTGACGTGGAACGCACTGCCTTTGCCGGGTTCGCTTTCCACCGCGATGGCACCTCCCATCAGGGAGACCAGCCTCGAAGTGATGGTGAGGCCCAGGCCGGTTCCGCCGAACTTCCGCCGGGTTGAGCCGTCCGCCTGGGCGAACGCTTCGAAGATGAGGCCCTGCTTGGTCTTCTCAATCCCGATCCCGGTGTCGCACACGGTGAAGCGAAGCGTGCAGCCGGATTGCTGTGCGTTCGGCCCGGAGGGCTCTGCCTGGCCCACCTCCACGCTAACGCGGCCATGGTCGGTGAACTTAACGGAATTGCCCACCAGATTCAGAACAACCTGGCGCAGACGCGAAACGTCCCCCACCAGCACATCGGGGACATCGGGCTGCACATCGCAGACCATAGCCAGCCCCTTTCGGCGCACTTCCGCCGCCACGGTTCGCAGGACCTCGTCGAGACTCTCCCGCAACCGGAACGGTTCGTGGTCGAGCTCGAAGCGGCCTGCTTCGATTCTGGAAAAATCCAGTACGTCGTTGATCACTGTCAACAGATGCTCGGCGGAGCTCCTGGCCGTGCCGATGTAATCGCGTTGCTCGTCCGTCAGGGGGGTGGAGAGGGCCAGTTCGGTCATGCCGATGACGCCATTCATGGGCGTGCGGATTTCGTGGCTCATGTTGGCCATGAAGTCGCTCTTGGCGCGGCTTGCCGCCTGCGCCGCTTCCTTCAGGGCGGCCTCGTTCTGGAGTTTTCCGCGAATGATGCTGGTCTGCTCGTGGACGTGACGCCGCAACATGGCCACCCAGAAACCCGCTCCCAGGATCAGCGCGATCAGCGCTCCGACCACGGAAAGGGTGTGCCATAAGGTCCACCAGGGCGCGGCTTTGAGCACCTCGATGTCGGCCGGAGAGCGCAACAACAGCGAAAACGAACGCGGAAACGACAGCGATGCCGGGTCCTCGATGGACATCGAGCAAACGCCGGTCACCTGCAGCAGGCTGCCCGCCTGGAGGGTGGACAGGCGATCTTCACCGGTCTGGGGCAGGTGAGCGCTGTAGACGGTGCGGCCCGCCTGCAGCACAAGCATGTCCTCGGCGGGCAGCGTAATCCGCTGCAACAGCCACGCCTCCGTCCGGACCAGTTCCGCGTCGCGGCGCCCGCCCAGCAAATCCTCCACGGTGGTCACCGCCGGAGCGGGCGGCGGACCGGCTTCGAGCTTTCGGAAGATGGCGTCATGGACGGTTGCCGCGTGATCACCCGGTTCGGAGAACCCGACGATGTCGAGGCGGTCGCCGGGCCGCAGCGCGGCACTCTGCGAGGTGGTCACGCGAATGGCACCGGAGTTGTCCTGAACAAACAGCTCCCCGTTGGATTGCCGCAGGGTCAGGACGCCCTGGAGTCTCGCCTGCCCGGCCACGTCACGTTGTGACCCGAACTCGGGAAGATCCCGGATCGGTTGCACCGGGCGCGCGAAGGGGTCCGCGGGAGCCGCCCGGATGAGGGAGATGTCCTCCACGCGAGGCACGAATACCTTGACTCCCCGCAAACGCCGCATCTGGTCGCCCTGGACGGAACCCGTACCGCGAAAGCGGATCTTTGCGCCAGCCAGATCGGCCGTCAATTTGTGGCCGGGATCCAGAGCCACGTGCAACTGAGTGGTATGCGACCCTGTGTCCACGGACAGAAAGACCTGATTACGCACCCGGACCAGCGATTGGACGACACCTTCGTCCACCACCCATTGTGCATCGCCGGCGCCATCGAACAGGTCTTCCAGCGGCACGGGCGGGCTCATGGGCAGGCTGGCCGTTCCACCGAGCACGCGGACTTTGGCTGCGTACACCTGCCGCGCGATCACGCTCGGCCCGGTGACGCCTTGCACGTCCACGATCTGGCCGGGCTCCAGGTGAAAAGCCCCGGGGTGGTAGGACATGTCGACATAAATGGCGCCGGTGCGGTCCTGGACGAACAACAACACCCAATCGGGGTCGAAGAACGCCACCACACCGTGAAGGTGGACCGGAAAACCGGCACGCACTTCGTCCGGGGTGAGCTCGAGGACACTGGCAACCGACGTCAACAGGCGCGGTTTCCCGGTTGTCCCGTCCGGGGCTGCCCGGCGGTAGACCGCATCCTCGAGCACCATAGAACCACCGCCATCGAGCGCGGGAAACCCCAGCACCTCCACCCGTTCGCCGGGCGAAAGGGGACTGGATTGCGCCGTGCGGACGCGCACGGTGGAGGTTCCATCGGTGAGAAACGGATCGGAACCGGGATGAGATGCCAACACGGCGCCGGCTACCTTCACGCGGCGGGCGTTGTGAACCGCCACGGCGCGTCGGATAACGTCGAGCGGTTGGCTGGGGGCCGCCCACGGGTCCGGCGGCGCCGCCCGCACCACCGACATGTCGGTCAGATTCTGGGAGTAGAACTGCACCCGCACGGGCCTCTTCGAGGCTGAGGTTGTGGTCAGCGGAACGCCGCGGATGCAGATGTCGGCATCGACGAGGGCGGTCGTATCGGCGCCTCTGTTTTCCGCGACCAGAACCGAGAGGCGGCGGCCGTCGCCTACCAGATCGATCACCGGTTGTGCGTTCGGCCCCACCGAAAACGACCGCACCGTGCCGCAGACCTGTACGTATGCGTAGTCTTGTTTCCCCGCATCCAGACTCGAGAGGGGTACCCGAGCGGCCACCGGCGCGCGAGGTGGGAGGATTTCACGGACCGAAGGATCGAGGATGGCGGGGAGGAGGCCGCCTTCTACGGTAGTGGCGTGCACGTCGAGGACCTGACCCTGGTACGCCCCGAGTTTCGTGGCCGGAGTTTCCACCAGGATTCCGCCGGTATCATCCTGGAGAAAAAAGAACCTGCGTTCGGGGTCCCAGAACGTTACCACGCCCCGAACGTGCACCGGAAGACCCAGCCTGGCCTCCGCCGCGCTGAGCTGGCGGACCTGCGCGAGTGTGGTGAGTTCCCGGCGGCCGCGCTGCCACGGAAAAACGCGGCAGGCGGCGCTTGCCAGGGCCAGAGCCACGACGAAACCCGCGAAGGACCATCGCCAGATTCGCACCCGATGCCTCATCCGTTTGGGCGCAGTACGCCCCTAGCGTCTCATATCGACCGGAGAATCGGGAAGTATTAGCGGATTCCGAGGAGACCGCATTATTCGGTGTGCTATGGAAACCGCTTGCTGACGCGCGCGGCTCGGAACTGAGCCGTGACCGTAAGGGAGCGGTCTCCGGTAAGAGCACACCATCACGCGGTCAAAGCCCTAGTCCGCCAGCAGGTGCAGCACAATGCTGCGGCGGTGGGGTACGCGGCGATGCTCGAAGAGGTAGATGCCCTGCCACGTGCCCAGCGCCAGGTGACCGTCGTGAATGGGAATGCTGAGCTGGGCGTTGGTCAGGGCCGTGCGGATGTGCGAGGTCATGTCATCGGGGCCCTCCACGGTGTGACGGTACTGGCGGGTGTCCTCGGGCACCAGCCGCTCGAAGAAATCGCCCAGATCCGCCACCACGTCCGGATCGGCATTTTCCTGAATGAGCAGGGAAGCCGAAGTGTGGCGGCAGAAGACGGTCAGCAGACCGGTGCGCGTCTTCTGGCTGACCACCCAGGAGGCCACTTCGCGCGTCAGGTCGTACAGCCCTTTGCCGCGGGTCGGCACGGTCATTTCATGGGTGGCCTGGCGCAAGGCTCACTCTACCGTCACGCTCTTGGCCAGGTTGCGCGGCTGATCGACGTCGCAGCCGCGGCGCACCGCGATGTGATAGGCGATGAGCTGCAGCGGGATGATCTCGACAATGGGCAGCAGCAGCTCGCTGGTGGCCGGGATGCGCACCAGATGATCCACCGTTCCGGCCACTTCCGCCGCGTCGCCCTCGCACACCACGGCCACCACGATGCCCGATCGCGCTTTCACCTCCTGGATATTCGACAGGGTCTTCTCGTAGCGGATGCGGCTCTCGTCGCTGTCCGGGTCGCGTGTGGCCAGCACTACCACAGGCAGCGTCTCGTCGATCAGGGCGTTGGGGCCGTGCTTCATCTCGCCGGCCGGATAGCCTTCGGCGTGAATGTAGGAAATCTCCTTCAGCTTGAGCGCGCCCTCCAGCGCGATGGGGAAGTGGATGCCGCGCCCCAGGTACAGGAAATCGGTGGAACGGAACAGCGCGCGCTCCAGTTCCTGGTATATGGTTTCGTTGCTGAGCACCGTTTCCAGCTTGCCGGGCAGGCGCACCAGTTCCTGCACCAGCTTGCGCGATTCCTCCGGGGACAATTGCTCTCGCACCTGGCCCAGATACATGGCCAGAATAAACAGCGCCGTGAGCTGGCAGGTGAACGCCTTGGTGGAAGCCACGCCGATCTCAGGGCCGGCGTGGGTGAGCAGCGTGCCGGCCGCCTCGCGCGTGATCATGGAGCCGGTGACGTTGCAAATGGCCAGCGTCTTCGAGCCCTTCTGTTTGGCCTCCCGCTGCGCCGCCAGCGTGTCGGCGGTCTCCCCGGACTGCGAGATCACCACGCTCAGCACCTTCTTCGAAATGATGGGGTCGCGATAGCGGAACTCGCTGCCGTAATCGACCTCCACCGGAATCCGCGCCAGCTTCTCGATCATGAACTTGCCCGCCAGCGCGGCGTGCCAACTGGTGCCGCAGGCGATGATCCTCACCGATTCGAACTCGCGGAATTCCTTCGGGCTGATGTCCATCTCGTCGAGGAAGATGCGGCCCGACTCCTGCCCCACGCGCCCCAGCATGGTGTCGCGCACCGCGCGCGGCTGCTCGAAGATCTCCTTGAGCATGAAGTGCTTGTAGCCGCCCTTTTCGGCCATGATGGGGTCCCACAGGATGTGCGAGACCTTGCGCTTTATGGCGCGGCCTTGAAAATCGGTAAGGTGGACTCCTTCGGGGGTCAGTACGGCCATGTCACCGTCGTCGAGAAAGAACATGTCGCGGGTGTGGCTGAGGATGGCGGGAACGTCCGATGCGACGAAGTATTCGCCCTCGCCGAGGCCCACCACGACGGGCGGACCGGAGCGCGCAGCGACGATCTTGTTGGGGTCGGAGCTGGCAATGACGGCCAGCGCGAAAACACCGCTGAGCTGCCGCACCGCCCGGCGCACCGCCTCCTCCAGATTGCCCTCGTAGTGCTTCTCAATCAGGTGCGCGATCACCTCGGTGTCCGTCTCGGTGACGAAGCGGTGGCCTTCCAGCAGCAGTTGCTCCTTCAGCGCCAGGTAGTTCTCGACGATGCCGTTGTGTACCACCACGATGTCGCCGGTGCAATCGCGGTGCGGGTGCGCATTCTCTTCGGTGGGCCGTCCGTGGGTGGCCCAGCGCGTGTGGCCGATGCCGTAGGACCCGTCCACCGGGTTGATGCGGATGGCTTCTTCGAGGTTGCGCAGCTTGCCCGAGGCGCGGCGGATGGACAGATGGTTATCGCCATTCATCACCGCCAGCCCGGCGGAGTCGTAGCCGCGGTATTCGAGGCGCCGCAGCCCGTCGAGGATGATCGGCACCGCCTTCCGGTTGCCGATGTAGCCAACAATGCCGCACATAGGTTCAGAATAGCCAATCTGTATGGCGATTACCGAAGTGTTGCGCTGTCGGCGGGAGCGGGAACCCAGCTCCAGCGAATCACCCGGGCGTCATGCTGTAGAATGACCTCCGTCCCCAAGAGCGCCCGCGTTGATCGGTAATCTTGAAAGGTGCATGCGTTGATCGGCCGTCGTCGCGGCTACGCGAGCTTGGATCTTCTCACAAACGCCAGGCTGGCCGGGTTCCGTTCCATGTCCGTGAGTGAGGTAGCCTTACAGGGGGAGTCGAGAGTGACCGAGACCGACATCAGCCATGTCCGTTCGCGACGGGAAATGATTCGATTCCTCGACGGCTATTCACTAGAGCGGAAAGAAGAGTTGGACGAACGCCGCGCGAAGCGACCTCTTGTCAAAACACATTTGATCGAGGTCCGTAAAGAGGACCAATATCAGGATCTGTTCGGTCGAAAGGGTTGGGCGCTCAGCCCAATCGACGATGGGCTGTTCTTCGTCCGGAACGACACCGGCGAGGAAATTGGGTTCCTCGAATCCTTGCGCCCCCGCATCGCGGCCCTGTACAGCACAATGGAATCCGAACCACTGTCCAGGTTCGTGCGGAAACTCATCGCGAGTGCTCCAGAATTGGACCACGTCTGGTTAAGTGGCGTTACGTTCAACGTCCTCTGGAAAGTTGTAACACGCTTGAGCGCCCCAAATCGATTCGCGAGGATTGTCTTCACCCACGATAGCGTATTTGAGATCGATGACGAACCAGAGGGATTCGGGGCCGAGGAAGACATTTTTGAGCCGCAAGCGGAGACTGAAGACTCCGGCAGCGTGGTCGAGAGACGGGCAGCCAGTTTCAAGCTCGTAGACCGGGTCGGCGTTGTTAATGCCAAGCTTCGCAAGTTGCAGGAACTCTACTCGCCGCTATATGCCATCAGCCAGCTTCGTTTCCCTTCCGCTGCCGGTCGCGGGGGGCACGACTTCTATGACAACGGTAAGGTCACTAATCGGAGTGAGAGTTTCCGGGACCACCGCAGCCACGTCCTCTACGTGACTCGAGTTTACGAACAGATGCTCGGCCGGACAGAACAGCAGGCATGGTATAGCGTGACTACCTCGCTGAAGACCCACGGGGAGTTCCGCAAGATCATCGGCGCGCCGCTCGTGGTGAAGTTCGCCGAGCCTTTGAACCAGCCAACCTTTGACCATTGGGTTAAGTCGACCTTCGAACGGTCTCGAAACCGATTCCGTCTCTGGGGCCACCCGATACGGCTCGGTCCGACGAAAGTTCACGTTTACGGCCTTGACCGGCACCTGTGGCAGCCTTTGTTCTTGGAATTGACGGCGAGGGGCTGTATGGCAATCATTCCAAATGGAACGTGTGGTAATACCGTTCACCGGTTGGTGACAAACATCCAGCGGTTTCTAGATCCGGGAGCGCAAGTCTACTTGGGCGACCAGCCCTACGACAAGTTTGTCGAGGAGGCTTCCATTGGCATCGAGTATGAGCACACCGAGTGAGCTGGTTGCAGACCCGGTTTTTCAATTAAACAGCCTTCTCTGGTTGACACAGCCCTTGCCGGCGGGCAGCGGTATCCGCCCCGTGCTTCGGGAGCAGGGGTACGAGGTTGATGCGATCGGCCCCTCAATTACACTCCCTCTGGACATCCTGCTGCTGGTAAAGGACTCTGGTTTACCTCATCAAGATCACATTCGCCCGGACGTGGTTCTGTGCCGGCAGACGGATCGTCGCTACGGTGTGATGGAGTGCAAAGGCAATTCCTTTGGCCCTGATTCATCGACATCGAAGCAAGCGCGTACTCTGCTGTTGGCTGTCGGACTGCGACTCGACGAAGCTCTGGGATTGCAGACCGGCACAATTTCGCGGAATACCGCAGCGTATCTCGTCCCATCTCAGGCGGCTATGGAGATGGGTGTGACCCTTCAGACTTTGGGCGCGGAACTGAGCGCGAAGGGACTGCGAAGTGGAGCATCGTGCGTACTTGCGCTCGAGCCTGACACCACTTCCTTGTCACTGGTCGCGGATGATTCGGCTCGGGATTTCTTCGGTCTGCCTGAGAGCAAGGTCGACTTCCTGATCTTAGAAGAAGGAACTGATCCGCGTCCTCTGTATTTCATCCCCTATGATCCCGATTGCAGCCAGTCGGAAGAGGAAGGGGCGTACTGCAAGCGGGTGCTGTTTGAACGCATCTTAGCATCGCTGCTCGGAGCTGCTGGCCGCGCCCTTCCACCCGCCGAGTTACCGTTTGACGCGGTCGACTTACTGAACGACGCGACCCTTGGCATGTACGGGCTGTGGGAGAACAAAGACTCGGCAAAGCACATGCGGCACCTATTGACGAGGCACCTATTGCCGAAGCTACAGGGCATTCTACGTAACGAAGGTGGCAATGTGTTCCAGTTCGTTGAGAACAGGGGTTGGACACTTCAAGTTCCGACTGAGAGCGCCAAGGACGCTATCTGCAATGCTCTCTCGAAGTTCTCTTGTGAAACGATGGATTTGCGCCAGGAACCCGAGCCAACGCTTTTCGATGGTCTTTCTGACGACTAGATTCAGATTGATTGGCGTGTCTATCGCGCCGTCCCGATTCGACCGAACGGATCAGAACTAAAGCTGTCAAGTGCAGGCTGCTACAAGATTCCGTCCGGCAGGTATCCCGCCAATCGGCCCCCCACCCAGCGCTGTGTTATAGTTGCATCGGTGGGTCTCCCCATGCGGACGCCCCCACTCCCGGCACTCATTTCCATAAGAGGAGAGGCAAGGCAATGAATCTTCGTCCGCTTCATGATCGCATCCTGGTGAGACGTATCGACGAGGGAGAGACGGTTCGCGGGGGCATCATCATCCCCGACTCGGCGAAAGAGAAACCGCAGCAGGCCGAGGTGATCGCCGTGGGCAGCGGGAAGCTGCTGGAAAACGGCGAGCGCGCGGCGCCGGATGTGAAGGCCGGCGACCGCATCCTGTTCGGCAAATACTCCGGCTCGGAAACGAAGATCGACGCTGAAGAGTATCTGATCCTGCGCGAAGACGAGATTCTCGGAGTCATCGAAAAATGAAACGCATCGCAACTGTACTTGCAATCGCGCTCGCGGCGGCTGGGATTGGCGCCGCGCAGACCAAGGTTGGAATCGTGAACCTGCAGCGCGGCATCTCGGAAACGGCCGAGATCAAAAAGGCCATCGTGGACGTAACCACAAGGTACCGGCCGCGGCAGGCGGAACTCGAGAAGCTGCAGGCGGACTTACAGAATCTGCAGCAGCAGATCGGCAGCGGGAAACTGAGTCCGGCGGCCGAACAGCAGGCGCGCTCGGAGGGCCAGTTCAAGGAACGGCAACTGCAACGGAAGGATCAGGACCTCCGCGACGACGTGGACCGCGAGCGCAACGACATCATCGGTCACGCGGGACAGCGCATGCAGCAGGTGATCCAGAAGATCGCCGACGAGCGCGGTCTCGATGTGGTCATCGACTCGTCGAATACGGTGTTCTTCAAGGCGGGCCTGGATATTACCGACGCGGCGATCGCGGCTTACGACAAGGCGTATCCTGTGAAGTAATTGGTATGGCCAGTTATCTGGAAGCGTACGGCACGGGGGAGGCGCATCGCGCGCAGGTCCTGCACCGCTGGAAGATTGGCATCGTCATCGGCGTCGCGGCCCTGCTGGCGGCGGTGATTCTCTACGCCACGTTCAAGAACTACCACGAAGAGAGCATCGTAAACGCCTTCCTCGGCCACTTGCGCAACGGCGAGTATCAGGACGCCTATCGCATGTGGGGCTGCACGGAAGAGACGCCGTGCCGTGAGTATGCCTATCCGAAGTTCTACGACGACTGGGGTCCGCAAAGCCAGCATCCCAACACGCAGGCGGCGAAGCTGGGCATCGTGCAGACGTGCGGCAATGGCGTGCTGGTGCAGGTGATCTATCCCAGCGGCGATCCGGTGCCGTTGTTCGTACGGCAGGACACGGGCACCATCGGGTTCGCTCCGTGGCCGGAATGCCCCGGCCGCCACTGGCATCTGCGGAACTGGTGGGATTCCCTCTGGCATCGTTCCTGAGCGTCCACCGGCTACAATAGCCGCATGGCCCAGGTTACCCGCCGTGAGCTGTTCCAGCTCGCATCGTCTATTGCGCCAACATTGTGGCTCGCGCGAGGCGCGGCCGCGCAGACAGCGCCCACGCTCGAGTTGCAGCCCCTCAGCGACAAGCTGACCCTGCTCACCGGCGCCGGGGGCAACATCGCTATCCTGCAAGGAGAAGACGGACTGCTGCTGATTGACAGCGGCCTTCCGCAGACCGCCGAGGCGGTGGACAGCAAGGCGCGTTCGGTTGGCCCGTCCCCCATTCGGGTCCTCATCAACACGCATTACCACTTCGACCACGTTGGTGGAAACGAGCGGCTGGGCCGCGAAGGCGTGCGCATCATCGCGCATGAGAACGTGCTGAAGCGCCTGAGCACCCCGCAGAAGAACGCCTTCTTCAACCGCGAGTGGCCCGCTCTGGCGCCGGAAGGCCGTCCCGTCGTAACGTTCTCCAGCGGCGGCGAACTCAGGCATGGCGGCGAAAAGGTGGTGTACCGGTATCTGCCGCCCGCGCACACCGACGGCGATTCGACGATTCATTTCCAGAACGTCAACGTGTACCATGCGGGCGATCTGCTGTTTAACGGCATGTACCCGTTCATCGACTACTCGGCCGGCGGGTCGATTGAAGGCATGGTGACCGCCGCCGATCGCATCATCGAAGCGGTGGATGGGAAGACAAAGATCATCCCCGGCCACGGACCTATGGCGGTTCGCGACGACGTGCGTGCCTGGCGCGTTATGCTCGCCGGCGTGAACGAGCAGGTGAGCAAGCTCTTCAATGCCGGAAAGACGCTGGAGCAGGCACAGGCCGCCGAACCTACGAAGGCCTGGGACGAGAAGTGGGGCAAGGGCTTCCTCAAGGGCTCCGACTTCGTGCGCATGCTGTACGCAGGCAAGACCGGCGGGCACGCGTGAAGATCGCCTTCGCTTCCTGCGTACTGGTCTTCGCGCTCGCGGCCGGCGAGGCGGCGCCGAAGCTTCTGTTGGGGACCAACGTCGTCCCCCAGCGATATCGCGTCGACCTGACCCTGGTCCCCGGCGCCGACACCTTCCACGGCGCCGTCGAGATTGACGTGCGGATCGTGGAGGCGACGCCGATTATCTGGCTGAACTCGACCAACCTGAAGATCTCGTCCACCTCGTTTCGCACGGGCGGTTCGGATGTCGTCCCGGTGCTGACGCCCGAGCAGCACGGCTTTATCGCGCTGCAGTTCGACCATCCCGTCTCCGGAGCCGGTACGCTGCGCTTCGAGTACGACGGCAAGGTGGGCAGGAACAGCAGCGCGGGCGTGTTCGCGCTCGAAGAGGACGGCGAGTGGTATCTGTACAGCCAGTTCGAGCCCACCGATGCGCGCCGCGCGTTTCCCTGTTTCGATCAGCCCTCGTTCAAGGTTCCGTGGCAGATTACCCTGCATGTGCCCGCAGACGCGAGCGCGTTTGCGAATACGCCGGAGGAATCAACGTCGCCCGAGAGTGGCGGCATGAAGGCGGTGCGCTTCCGCGAATCGAAGCCCCTGCCGAGCTACCTGGTGGCCTTCGCCGCCGGCCGTTTCGAGACGGTGGACGCCGGACGAGTTGGCAAAACGCCCCTGCGCGTGATTGTGCCGCGCGGCCACGCCGCAGACGCGAAATTCGCCGCCGAGGCCATTCCGCAATTGCTCGCGCTCGAGGAGAAGTACTTCGGCCGGCCGTATCCGTACGAGAAGCTGGACAGCATCGCCATGCCCATCTCCAACTTCGCCATGGAGAACGCGGGGCTCATCACCTATGGTCAGGGGCTGCTGCTGGCGCAGCCGGGGACCGATACCATCCACCGGCAGCGCGGATGCGCCATGGTGGCGGCCCACGAAATGGCGCACCAGTGGTTTGGCGATCTGGTGACCATGCAGTGGTGGGACGACGTCTGGCTCAATGAAGCGTTCGCCACGTGGATGGAACGGAAGATTGTCGGCGAGTGGAAGCCGGAGTGGCGCGCCAACGTCAGTGCGGTGGAGTCGCGGCTGCGGTCCATGCAACTCGACAGTCTGGTCTCGGCGCGGCGCATCGTGCAGCCGATCGAATCGGAGGGCGACATCGCCAATGCGTTTGACGACATCACCTACGAAAAAGGCGCGGCGGTGCTGGACATGTTCGAGCATTTCGCGGGGACCGAGCCGTTCCGGCGCGGCGTCCGGACCTACCTGAAGCGGTACGAGTGGCGGAGCGCCACCACGCCGGAGTTTCTGGCGACCGTCAGCGAGGGATCGGGCGTCAACATGGCGCCTGCGCTGAACACGTTTCTCAACCAGGCGGGAGCGCCGCTGGTGACCGCCGATCTCGATTGCTCCGGCGCGAAGCCGCTCCTGCATCTGTCGCAGAAGCGTTCGTTGCCGATCGGGTCGCCCGGCGCGGCGGAACAAATGTGGCAGGTCCCGGTGTTCATCCGCTATGGGGACAGCGGCGGCATGCACAGACAGCGTATTCTCCTGGCGTTCCGGCATGCCGACGCGGCGCTGACCGATGCCCGGGGATGCCCCACGTGGCTGCTGGCCAACGATGAGGCCGCGGGCTACTATCGCGTGCGCTATGAAGGTGGCCTGCTGGACCACTTGCTGGCGAACGGCGGTGGGGAGTTGAGCGTGGCCGAGCGCGTGAGCGAACTCGGTAACGTGAATGCCCTTGTCGCCAGCGGCGATGTCCCGCCCGCACGAGCGCTGGCGCTGGTTCCCGAGTTCAGCGGCGATCCGAACAGCGAGGTGGTGGAACTGGCGATGGAGACGGCTTCCACGCTGAGGGGTCCGGAGATTCCCGACGAGCTGCGCTCCAACGCCGCTCGCTACATTCGCGGCGTTTTCGCCAGGCGCGCCGAGTCGCTGGGTTGGCATTCGGCCGCGGGCGATAACGACGATGCGCGGCTGCTTCGCTCGAAGCTGACGCCGTTTGCCGCGGCGGAGGGGCACGACCAGGCGCTGATCGACGGCGCCGGATCGCTTGCGCGCCAGTGGCTGAAAGACCGCGGCGGCGTGGAGCCGGACATGGTGGAGCCGGTGTTAAACGTAGCCGCGCAGTTTGGAGACCGCAGTCTGTGGGACCTCATCCACCAGCAGGCGCTGGCGGAGAAGGACCCGGCCCTCCGCGAACGGCTTCTGCATGCCCTGGGTTCGTTCCGCGACCGCACCCTCGCCGAAGCTTCGTTGCGCCTGCTGGTGACGAAGGAGTTCGACTCACGCCAGACGTTCTTCCCGCTTCTTTTCGGCCCTCTTGAACACGCCGAGACGCGGGATCTGCCGTTCGACTTCGTGCGGAAGAATCTGGACGCGCTTCTGGCGGTCCTGCCGCGCGAGGTGGGTGGGGACTTTGCCGCGTACCTGCCCATTACCGGAAATGCGTTCTGCGACGCTGCGCATCGCGAGGAAGTGGACAGCTTCTTTCGCGATCGCGTTAAAGGCTACACCGGCGGCGAGAGGACGCTGCGCAACACGCTCGAGACCATCGACGTGTGCATGGCCCGCAAGAAAACGCTGGGGCCGAGCATCGCGGAGTTTCTGAAGGCGTACTGACGGACCTGTTTTTCGGTCGCTCCCTGTGAAGACAGGTACTACCACTTGGGGCGAAATATGGTATAACGCTTAGTAGTACCGTGAAAACAGCTATCTCCATAGATAACGGACTGTTGCAGGAAGCGAACGAGACCGCGCGGCTGATGGGGCTGAGCCGCAGCCGGCTCTTCGCGGTGGCAGTCGGCGAGTTCCTGCAACGGCAGCGGCGGGAACAGATGCTGCTTCGGCTCAATGAAGTTTATGCAAACAAGGTGGAACCGGCCGAAAAACACTTGCTGAAGGGAATGAAGGCAAAGGTTCGCCCCACGGTGAAGGAACGCTGGTGAGCGAGATCCGCCAGGGACAAGTGTACTGGCTTGATTTCGGGCCTGCGACCGGTTCGACGCCGGCGGAGCGGCATCCGTGCGTGGTTGTCCAGAGCGATGTGTTCAACCAGAGCGCGATCGCGACAAGCGTGGTGTGCCTGATTACCTCGAATCTGAGCAGGGCGAAAGCGCCGGGCAACGTGCTTCTGAAGAAGGGCGAGGCCAACCTTCGGAAGGCGAGCGTAGTGAACGTATCGCAGATCCTCACGGTGGACAAGGCAGAGCTTGTGGAGTGCGCCGGCAAACTGAGCGGCACGGCGGCCGGGGCCGTGCGCGACGGACTGCATCTGCTGTTTGACTGACAAACACCCGAGGTCCCCGGGCGACAACTGCGCAGGACGGCTCCTGAAACGGTCGGCCTTCGATCTGAGCCTCTGAGCAGTTGCAGGCCCCCGCTCGCTCACTCGCTGCCCGAAGCCGCCTCGTTCGGCTGCCAGAGCACCTCGGCGACACCCAGCGCGTGATTGGCCCAGCGGCTCCAGACGAACAGCGCGTCGCTGAGCCGGTTCAGGTAGCGCACGGCCTCCGGGGGCACCTTCTTCTCGCGCGCGGCGGCCACCAGCATCCTCTCGGCGCGGCGGCACACGGTGCGGGCGATGTGCAGGTCGCAGTTGGCGCGCGATCCGCCGGGCAGCACGAAAGAGCGCAATGGCTCCAGATCGGCATTCGCCCGGTCGATGTCCCGCTCCAACTGCGCGATGTCCGCGTCGGTGATGCGCGCCTGTTTGGGATGCACGTCTTCCGGAAGCGTCGCCAGGATGGAGCCGAGGTTGAACAGCTCGTGTTGCACCCGGCGCAGCGCAAGCGCCAGCGTGGCCAGCGCCGGCTCGGCTTCGGCGGAAAGGCAGGCCGCGCCCACGAAGGCGTTCAGCTCGTCGACGGTGCCGTAGGCTTCAATCCGCCGGGCATCCTTGGGCACCGTCTGGCCGCCGGCGAGCCGCGTGTCGCCGCCGTCACCCGTTCGCGTGTAGATGCGGTTGAGCGCAAGGCGCGGTTCGTCAAACCTGGATTCGGACATGCCGTTCTATTCTCGCATTGCCGTGCTACCCTGGAACCTGAACTATGTCCACGGAAGAAGAACTGCAGGAGCACGCGGAACACGCGCACAATCCGTTTGACAGAAAAGTGGCCGCTTCCATGGCGGTGATCGCGGCCGCGCTGGCCGTCGTGTCGGTCCTCGGCCACATCTACACCACGGAGGAACTGCTGGGACAGCAGAAGGCGTCGGACCAGTGGTCGTACTATCAGGCCAAGTCGATACGGCGGTACGAGTCGACCTTCGCGGCTGATGTCTTCGCCACCCTGAAGGCCCCCGACGCCGCCGCGAAGTACAAGGCCAACATCGAGAAATACGAGCGCGAGGGCAAGGAGATCCAGGAGAAGGCCACTGATCTGGAAAAGGAGAGCGCGCTGAGCGGCCGCCGGGCGCTACGGTTGCACTTC
Source organism: Bryobacteraceae bacterium (assembly GCA_049510065.1). Taxonomy (GTDB): domain Bacteria; phylum Acidobacteriota; class Terriglobia; order Bryobacterales; family Bryobacteraceae; genus CAWACP01. Next base: position 84,626 of record JBEKZH010000024.1, on the reverse strand, counting down.
GGCGAGGTCTTCCTGGAGATCGCCATTGTGTTCGCGTCGCTGGCCATCCTGTCCAAACGCGAGTACATTTGGTGGGTGGCTCTGGCCTCTGGCGCAGGCGGCGCCGTGATCGCCCTCTCGACGGTCCTGTTGAAGTGATCCTGAAGGTCGCCGCGGGCAGTGTGGCCCGCCGGGCACGGATCGCATTTTTCGATTTCGACGGGACCGTGTCGCTCATCCGCGCCGGCTGGATGAACATCATGATGCGCCCGATGCTCGCGGCACTGAGCGCGCTGGGCACCGGCGAGAGCGAGGCCGAGTTGCGGGCCGTCTGCGAGAACTTCATCTGGCGCTTCACCGGCCAGGACACCATCTGGCAGACCCGCGTTTTCGCTGCGGCCGTGCGCGAACGAGGCGGACCGGAACTGGACGCCGCCGAATACAAGGATCGCTTCCTGACCGCGCTCGGCGAGCTCACCACGGCGCGACTGGACGAGATCCGCAGCGGGACGGCAATTCCGGACAAGTATCTGGTACCCGGCACGCGGGCTCTGCTGGAGGCGTTGCGCGCGCGGGGTGTGACGCTGATCCTCGCCAGCGGCACCGACGACCCCGAGTTGCAGCGCGAGGCCCGCCTGCTCGACGTTGCGCGCTATTTTGACGGCGGCGTGTACGGCGCCCAGCCCGATCCCGGTTTCTCCAAGGAGGGTCTCATTCGCGGCGTCATCGAGCGGGGACACGCGGTGGGCGAGGAACTGATCGGCTTCGGCGACGGTAATGTCGAGATCAGTCTGACGCGGGAAGCGGGCGGTCTCGCCGTCGGCCTGGCCACCGATGAGGGCGATTGCCTGGCCATCGATGAATGGAAGTGTGCCCGGCTGCGGCAGGCTGGCGCGCAGGTGATCGTGCCCAACTATCTGGATCGCGAGGAACTGCTGGCGGCGATTCTGGCGGGGTGAGGCGGACGGATGTTTCGGGGAGCCAACGGGCCTAACCCGGCTGGTCCAACAGAGCCGGGATGGCGCCCATCGCCTTCTCGAGGGGAGGGAGATCACGCGTGACGACGAGCCATACGGTTTCAAAGTCAACTTCAAAGTAGTCGTGCACAAGGACGTTTCGCATGCCGGCTATCGATGGCCAGTCGATCTCGGGGTGTCGCCGTTTATGCGGCTCGTCGATCCGCCGGGTGGATTCGCAGAGTACCTGAAGGTTGCGAACGATGAGGCAAAGACGACACCTCGGCCGGGTGCAGAATCCTCGGCGATCCTGCGAATGCACTCGATGACATGCTCGACATACGCGCGCTGGGATTTCACAGCGGCACGGCTTCCCGCAGAACAGCGTCACGGATCAGAGGACTCAACGAGCGTCGAATCACCACCTGTACACGCTGGCCCAGAAGTTGTTCGAGGTCAGCGATCAAGCTCCCGGGAAACCATGGCGTAGTATCGCCAGTGACATCGACAAGGAGGTCCACATCGCTTTCCGGCGTGTCTTCCCCGCGAGCCACCGAGCCGAAAAGCAGGACATTGCCCGCGCCGTGGAAGGCGGCAACCCGCAGGATTTCGTCGCGACGTTCTCTAATGCGCTGACCCGCGCCCATTTATCCTCATTCTATCGTCAGTCCAGCGGCGCGCGTAAAGCGTTGCGAGAGCGGATCTCATGGCCATCCTGCGCCTTACACGAACCGGCCCTCATCCACCCTGAGGAACTTCATGCCGCAGCGGGCGGCCAGTTCGGCGTCCTTGTCGGAATCGCCGATCATGAGCGAGCCGGCCAGGTCGATGTCCCATTTCTCCCGCGCCTGCTCCACCATGCCGGTCTTCGGCTTGCGGCATTCGCATTCATCGCGGTCGTGCGGGCAGTAGAAGACGTCGTCGATGCGGGCGCCCAGAGCGGCCAGTTCCGCCACCATGCTGGCGTGGATCTCCTCCACGTCCTCCCGGCGCAGCAACCCGCGTGCGATGCCCCGCTGGTTGGTGACGACAATCACCGGCAGATCCAGGACATTGAATAGTCGAATCCAGCCGGCGATGGTGGGGACCAGGCGGAACTCGCTCCAGTGGCGGACATAGTCGCCCGGCGGCGGTTTCATGTTCACCACCCCATCGCGATCGAGGAAGACGGCCCGTCGGCTCATGTCCGAAGTATAGTCTCCGCCCGCACAAAGGGTTAAAGAAAGACCCTCTTCCGGCCGATCCAGTACTTAGCAGGACATGGGGGAACGTAGCACAGCTACCGGGCTGTTCTCGGTCACACACAGGACGTGTGGCATCGATTTCCTGGATGCGCAACACGTTGAGCTGCTGGCTTTTGCCGATGAGCTCCACCGAGCGATGGTCGCCGGTAAGGCCTCGAACATCATCGCCGATTTTCTGGATCGCCTGGCGGTCACCCTCGACGACCAACTGGCGACCGAAGAGCAGGTGATGATTGTGTCCGACTATCCCGAACTGGATACGCATTCGCACAGCCACGAGGGGGCACGCGCGAAGCTGAAGGACCTGATCCGCGCATTCCAGGCCGGATCTCTGCCCATCGCCTACGACACCATGCACTTCGTGCGCAACTGGGTTCGCACGCACGTGCCCGCGGAGGATCGCCGGTTCGCCGATTTCCTGTTGAACCGTCGCAGCGCCATGTTCGTCCGAAAGGGCCGCTGGAGATCCGGTGAGATCTTTGCTCCCGACGAGCAACCCGCAGTCGCCGCGCCACTGAACGGGAACTGATATTCTTTCTTCTGGCCAGACCATGACCAGAAACATACGGAGCCTCCTGATTGCCGCGGCGTTCGCGGCCTGTCTCGCGTCCGCTCAGCCTGCGCAGGCGGTTGTGCCCGAAGACCAGCGGACCCAGTGGTTCGAGGACGCCCGATTCGGCCTGTTCATCCACTGGGGCGGGTACTCGGTGATCGGCCGCAACGAGTGGGCGCGCGAGATGTTTCATATTCCGCAGGCCGAATACGACACTTACGTGCGCCGCCTGAATCCCGTTCACTACGACCCGACGGCGTGGGTGAAGCTGGCGAAGAACGCCGGCGCGCGCTACATGGTGATCACCTCGAAACACCACGAGGGGTTCGCCATGTTCCGCAGCCGCGTGAGCGACTACGGAATCGCCATGACGCCGTACCAGGGCGATCCGCTGAAAATGCTCGCCGACGCCGCGAAGCGCAACGACATGCGCCTCGGCTTCTACTACTCGATCATGGACTGGCATCATCCCGACTACCTGCCGAAGCGGGCGTGGGAGCCGGCGGCGAGTCCGAATGCCCACCCCGATCTCGATCGCTACATCGACGAGTTCGCGAAGAAGCAGATTCGGGAGCTGCTCACCGGCTATGGCGATGTCGCCGTGATGTGGTTTGACGGCCAGTGGGAGCACAGCAGCACGGAGATGCACTCGGACGAGATCTACGAGATGATCCGCAGCCTGCAGCCGAACGCGCTGATCAACGACCGGCTGTTTCACGGCGCGTCCCGGCATCAGGGCGACTTCGGCACCCCCGAGCAGTTCGTTCCGGCGACGGGCGTCACCGACGCCGCGGGCCGGCACATTCTCTGGGAAGCCTGCGCAACCATCAACACCGATAGCTGGGGGTACAACAAGTACGAGACCGAGTTCAAGACCTCGCGCGATCTGATTCGGATGCTCATCGAGGTGGTCAGCAAGGGCGGCAACCTGCTGTTGAACGTCGGGCCCATGCCGGACGGCCGCATTCAGGATGAGTTCGTGACGCGCCTGAACGCCGTGGGCGACTGGATGAGGCAGAACGGCGTGGCCATCTACGGGACCAAAGCCAGCCCGTTTCCGCGCCTGCCCTTCCTGGGCCGGGCCACGCAGAAAGGCAACGTCGTCTACCTGCACGTGTTTCAGTGGCCGGCGGACGGGAAGCTGCGCGTTCCCGGCCTGCGCAATATCGTACATTCGGCGAAGCTGCTGGCGGACCCGAATTCCGCGCTCCCGGTGCGCCGCGAGCAGAACGAGATCGTTATTTCGCTGCCGAAAGACCCGCCTGACGAGGTGGCGAGCGTGGTTGCATTGGCCCTGGACGGCGCGCCCGATCCGCTGCCGTGGAGCCTGCGGCCGGATGAGCGGGGCGTCATCGCGCTGGGTGTGGAATCGGCCGAAATTGAAAGCAATCTGGGCCAGCGCGCGAAGAAAGAGAACGTGCTGGGCCACGTGTTCCTGACCAATTGGACCCGTACGGCGGACATCCCTTCGTGGATTGTTCAGGTTCCCCACGACGGTTTGTACAACGTGCGGCTCTCCTACGCCGCGGGCAGGGAAAAGGCCGGGGCGGAGTTCACCGTGGAAACCGGCGACAGCAGGGTGTCGGCGAAGGTGGAGAATACGGGGGGCGACGAGGTTTTCAAGACGGTGGACGTCGGGCAGATGGAGCTGAAAGCGGGCGAGCGGACCGTGCGTGTGAAGCGGACCGGGCGCGATGGCGCCGAACCGATGAAGCTGGAACGGGTCGTCTTCAAGCCAGCCGCGTGACGGCGACGAGGCTGGACATTCTTGCCGGCGAGATCGCGCGCTGCACACGGTGCCCGCGTCTGGTGGCATATCGTGAGCGGGTGGCGCGCGAGAAGCGCCGCATGTACCGCGATGAGGAATACTGGGGACGGCCGGTGCCGGGGTTTGGCGACCCCGCCGCGCGCATCCTGATCCTGGGCCTTGCTCCGGCGGCTCACGGCGCCAATCGCACCGGCCGCATGTTCACGGGCGATCGCTCGGGCGACTTTCTGTATCGGACGCTCCATTCCACCGGGCTGGCTTCGCAGCCGGAGAGCGCACGCCGGGGAGATGGCCAGGTGTTGCGTGACGTGTTCATCAGCGCGGCGTGCCGTTGTGCGCCGCCGGCCAACAAGCCCACGCCCGAGGAGATTCGGAACTGCCATCCCTGGCTGGAGCGGGAACTGGCCTTGCTGGCGCGGGTGCGGGTGGTGGTGGCGCTGGGACGAATCGCTTTCGACGACTACCTGACTTTGCTACACGACGAAGGCCGTATCCAGCGCCGTTCCGCGTTCGTGTTCGCTCACAATCGCGTGCACGAGACCGGCCCGGACCTGCCGAAGCTGATCAGCTCGTATCATCCCAGCCAGCAGAACACGCAGACCGGGAAGCTGACGTTCGCCATGTTCCGGGAGGTGTTTGTGCAGGCAAACTCCCTCTAAACCGCGCCTCTCCCATGCGATATGTACTGCACAGAGGCATCTGGTGTTCCACGACGATCCCTATCAGGCATACCTCGATAACAATGCAGCCACCGGCAACCCGGTCGGACTGGTCACGGCTCTGTACGAGGGAGCCATCAAGGCCGTGCAGGAGGCGCGGCATTGTCTGGAAACCGAGGACATCTGGGGACGCTCGAAGGCGATCTCCAGGGCCGTCGATATTCTGGCGGAGCTGATCCTGTCGCTCGATCACGAGAAGGGCGGCGACCTGAGCGCGCGGCTGCAGGAGCTATATGGCTACATGCAGCACCGGCTGCTCAACGCGCACGCCAGCCAGGAAGACGAGCCGATGGCCGAGGTTATCGGGCTGCTGACGAACCTGCTGGATGGCTGGTACAAAGTTGCCGGGAAACTCGCGCAGGAAGCGAGCGAGGCCGCGCGCGCCAATGAAGTTTCCACGCAGGACGGGCGAACGGACACTCCGGCGATGCCCTATGGCTACGACTTAGCGCCGGTGGGAGCCGGCTCCGAAGTCTTCACCTTCTGATTCGCACTGTCCTTCGCCAGCCCGGTCTCTATCAGGTGCGACAACCCAAGGCCGCCCTGCTGGGCAATGGTCTGGGCGAACTGCGTCTGGGCCATGTCCATGGCCGAATCCCCGCCGGCATCGCTGTCGTCGTCGCCATCGGCGGACGAATCCTTCGCGGCCTCGCGGATCGATTTCAGCATCTCGCCAATCAGCAGCGCTTCGAACTGCTGCGCCACATCGTGCAGCCTGGCGGGACTGGGCGGGGCCGTCTGGTCTGGCGCCTGCGGCCGGGTCATTCCGGCGACACCGGTGATGCCTGCGCTACTCATCCTCAGATCACCTCCAGTTGCGCGTCCAGTGCGCCCGCGGCCCGCAGGTTCTCCAGAATGGCGATGACGTCTCGCGTGGTCGATCCAATCGCCGCCAGCGCCTTCACCAGCTCCTCCACGGTGGCGCCCTGCTTCAGAACCACGTTGCGCACTTTCTCGTCCTTCACAGACACGCTGGTCTGGGGGATCACCTGCGTTGTTCCGCCGGACGAGAACGGCGTGGGCTGCGAGACGTCGAAGGTGGTCTGAATCACCACGCTGAGATTGCCGTGCAGCACGGCGACGGGCGCGATCCGCACATCCTTGCCCAGCACGATGGTGCCGGTGCGCTCATTGACCACCACGCGGGCGGGGCGGTCGGGCTCTACCGTGAGTTTCTCCAGCTCGGCGATGAACTCAGTGGACTGCTTCGCGTACTCGCCGGGCAGCGCAACGGAAACAAGGGCGGAGTTGTCGGCGTGCGCGATGGGGGCGCTGGCGACAAAGCGCCGGTTCACCGCCTCGGCGATGCGCGCCGATGTGGTGAAATCCGCTTCCCTCAGTTGCAGGCGCACAGTGTTGCCCAGAGGCAGAGACGGTGCGGCCTTCTCCACAGAAACGCCGTTCGGAATGCGGCCCACGGTCGGATGATTCACGGTTTGCACACTCTGGGAGCGGCCGGCGACGAAGCCAGCAGTGACCACCTGGCCCTGCGCCGTCGCGTATACCTGTCCGTTGATGCCGCGCAGAGTGGTCAACACCAGCAGCCCGCCCTGCAGGTTGGATGCGTCGCCCATGGCCGCCACGGTGGCATCAATGGTGGTGCCTGGCTGCGCGAACGGCGGCAGCGTGGCTGTCACCATCACCGCGGCCGTGTTCTTGACGGTGATCTGAGACGGAGACACGCTCACGCCCATCTGCTGCAGCATGTTGGTCAGGCTCTGCGCCGGGAACACGGACTGTTGGCGATCGCCGGTGCCGGCAAGGCCCACCACCAGGCCGTATCCGAGAAGCTGATTGCTGCGCACGCCTTCGATGGAGACCAGGTCCTTGAGGCGAACATGCTCTCCTTCACTGGCTGCAAAGGAGAGAAGCGGCGCCAAGAACGCGACGAGGAATCGTTTCATGAGAGACCCTCTAAAACGGCAGCAGGCCGAGTAGAATCCGGTACAGGATGTTCGGACGCCGCGCTGCGTCATTCACCACTCCCTTTCCATTGATCTTCACTTCCAGCTCACCCACGCTAGACGACTGCACCACATTCGCGTTGGAGAGGTCCGCCGGCCGCACCACACCGCGCACGGTCACCACCTGGTTCTCCGAATTCACGCCGATGGTCTTCGTGCCCTCCACCACCAGGTAGCCGTTGGGAAGCACGTCGACCACACGCGCCGTCAGTGTGGTGGCCAGTGTGGTCTGGCGGCTGGTGGTGCCCTCGCCGTCGAGACTCGTGCTGGTTTTGTTGTTCAGCAGGTTGGCCAACTTGCTGGAGGCGGGCAACGCTTTGGCAAGCTGGGTGATGGACGAACTGGCGGCGGACGCGCGGGAGGTCTTGGTGGTTCCCGTGGAAACGGCCGAGGCCGATTCGTTTACCAGGATGGTGATGATGTCGTCCATGTGGCGCGCGCGAACGTCCGCACCCAGGTCGGCGAAAGGTGACGCGCCCGACCACAGTGAACCCGGGTCGTCCTGAGGAAGGGAGGCTGCCCGGCGGTGCGCCTGCTCGACGTACAAATCCAGGGGCGATTTCCCCGGCGGCTGGTCAGTCTTCTTCTTTTTCGACGGCGCCGCCGCCAGCACCAGCGCAAACACTGTCGCCAGACACAAAAAGCGCTTCATGATTTCTGATCCTTCGCGATGAGCCCCGCGGCAACTCCGGGAACCACCGATACCTTGCCTTTGTCCTCCACACGAGCGCGAAACTTCCTGCCGCTGGTGGCATTGCGCACCATGATCGCCGCGCCGCGGTTGCCCGATTCCTCCGCTACGCCGGCCGTGCGGATCAGCGCGCCGACCCCGTTCACGACCACCTCCACGGTGTCGCCGCGGGCTATGTCCTTCGCCGGTTCGAGGAGATTCTCCAGTAGCGGTTCTCCAGCGGCGATGGGCCGCCGCGGCACCATGCCAATGGCCGCTTGCGCATCGGTGACGGTGGCTGTCGCCAGCAACGGACCTTCATACGGCTCCACACGAACGTCGCCGGCGCGGATCGGTTCTTCGGCGTGCAGCGGGTTGGCCGCCACCACGCGGGTTCCCTTCACCGTGATCAATACGCTGGCCCAGACATTAAAGCGGCGGTTGCCGGAATAAAGGACGTACCCTCGCCATAATATCGGCGCCGCTGATCGGATACTTGCACCGGCCAACGGGAATATAAGCTCGCCCGCGGGAGCGGCCATGCGGCTGCGGTCGATGATTTCTATTCGGACGTCACGGCCAGCCAAAGACTTATTCATCGCGGCGATGATTTCGCCGGGTTCGGGCACGGCCATGTTCCACGTGAAACATACATCCTGAGATACGGTGCCCTCCAGATGATTCGCTTTTATTAGCCGCTGCAATTCGGCGGCGTGAAAAACGTGCTGCCATCCCGGCGCGGGAGAGTAGCCGATGGCGAGATCCGCCGGCAGGGAGGCGAACAGAGGAACAGCCGCCGCGAGATCCCGTGCGTAGATGCGGTCCGAATTAATTGGATGGCAGCCCGCCGCGGGCAGGACTGCCGCGAGCAGGAGCGTGAACATCATGACGTGAGCTGGTTCACCTGCTGGTACATCTCATCCGCGGCTTTCACCACTCGCGAATTCGCCTCGTAGGCGCGCTGGCTTTGGATGAGGTTGACGAACTCCTGCACCACGCTAACGTTGGATTGTTCGGTGTAGCCCTGCATCAGCGTGCCGAGACCCTCCGGTCCACCGGGATTACCCACCTGCGCGTCGCCTGATGCATCCGTCGGCTGATAGAGCGTCGAACCCAGGCTGTTCAGCCCGGCTGGATTCTGAAACAAGGCGAGCTGAATCTGCCCGGCCTTTTGTGCGGACGTTTGATTCGGCTGCGTGTAGCTGACCGTGCCGTCCAGGGCGATGGTGATGGTCTGGGCGGTGGAAGGAATGGTGATCTGCGGCTCCAGCGAATCGCCGTTCGCGGTCACCACGTTGCCGTTGCGGTCGAGCTGGAACGAGCCGGCGCGACTGTAAGCGAGCGTGCCGTCGGCGCGGCGAATCTGGAAGAAGCCATTGCCCTGAATTACCAGGTCCAGGGGATTGTTGGTCTGCGTGAAGTTCCCCTGTGTAAAGATGATCTCGTTCGATGCCGCCCGCGTTCCCAGCCCGAGCTGGAGGCCGGCCGGAACCGTGGTCTGCTGGCCGGCGGAAGCCCCTGGCTGAATCATGTTCTGATAGATCAGATCCTGAAACTGCGCCCGGCGCGCCTTGTAGCCGCCGGTGTTGGCGTTGGCCAGATTGTTGGCGATGTTGTCGACGTTCAGTTCCTGTGCGTTCATGCCGCTGGCGGCGCTGTACAGAGCTCGAATCATTTCCTTCTTCTCCTTTACTGGCCGACCCTGGCGACCTGTTCAATCGCCTGCCGGTTCATCTCCGAGCCAATCTTGACGGCCCGCTGCAGCATGTCGAAGTGCCGCAGCAGCGTGACCAGACGAACCGAGCCCTGGGCCCCGCCGGCGTTCGATCCTTCCAGCTTTCCCTGGTTCACCTGGACACTGCCGGCCGGTCCCGCGCCGGCCTGCGGGCTCGCGGCGCGGAAGTACGTCGCGCCCATTTTGGCCAGTTCCGATGGATTCTGGAAGTCCACCAGTTCGAGTTGCCCGAGGACCGAGCCGTTCTGGCTGATCTCCCCATCCGGGTTGATGTTCAGGGGGTCGTTCGACTGTACCTGCAGGGTCAGTCCGTTAGTGAGCCGCACGGGATAGCCATCGGAGGTAACCAGCACTCCCGAGGGCGACACGTGGAAATTCCCGTTGCGCGTGTAGAGCGGGCTTCCGTTCGGTCCGTTCACGGAGAAGAAACCGGGTCCGCTGAGGGCGAGGTCGGTGGAGTTGCCGGTGGGCTGCAGGATGCCCTGCGAGAAGTCGATCCACGGCCGCTCCACCACGGGAGAGACGCTGTTCAACGGGTCGGCGGAGTCGGCCAGCTCGGGCGCGACATAGGTACTGTAGAACTCGCGGTCCGCTTTGTAGCCTCCGGTGGAGGTGTTGGCAAGATTGTTGGCGAGCATGTCGAGCGAGTCCATGCGCGCCTGTAATCCGCCGGCGGCGGTGCTGGTGAGCGGGTCCATGATGCACCGGCATTAGTGCAACCCGGAGACCGCGCCCGAAAAAAGCGTGAAATGCGCGCCTGGCCTTGCGATATGAACAGCGGAAGCCGGACGGCGGGCGCGATACTCGTACGCGCGAACGTCGAGATTTCGAGTCTCCGGCCTTGCCGCGCTCGGTTTTTTGACAGCCGGGCGATGTGCCGATACGGCGATCTCTTCTGAATTGAGCGAATCCCTGCTGGCCAAACGTGTGCACACTACAGCCGCGTGACTCCGGCACCGGCATGCAGCGCGCCCCCCGCCGCCTTTCCCAATGGCGTCCTGCCGCAGAGCTCCACCAGCTCCAGCTCTCCGTGCGACAAACCCGGTCAGACGAGTTCGTTCGCGAAGTTGCTCCATCAGGCGAAGGACGACGCGAGTTCCGACGCGGATGGGTCGGGCAAGGATGCACAGGGCCCGGACAAGAGCGCGAAACAACCGGCCCTCGCCGTACCCACACCCGTGCCTGTCCCGGTGGCGCAGCAGACCGTAGCGCCCATTGTCGGTTTTCTGGCGTGGAGCAGTACGACAGGTAAACCCGAAAAGAGCACAGGCCCGGCGGAACACGATGAGCAGACCGCGTCCACCGGCGAGAAGAAGCCGGATGCCACCGCGACCACGGCCGGCGCCACGCTCCTCATGCAGGCCATTGCCGGTCTGGGTGTTCCCCAGTTCACGCAACCTCCCTCGGGACAACAGGCTGCGAACAACCCTTCCGGCAAGTCTGGCGGCCGCGCTGATGTTCGCGCAAGCGCCGCCACGGCAGTCACTGGGCTGACAACGCCCACGAATGCACAGGCCGTGAAGCCAGGCAGCCGCGTTGATGTTAGCGTGAGCGCCGCCGCCCTGGCAGCCACCGGGGTATCGACGCCCACGAACGCACAGGCCGTGAAGCCAGGCAGCCGTGTTGATGTTAGCGTGAGCGCCGCCGCCCTGGCAGCGACCGGGGTATCGACGCCCACGAATGCACAGACCGTGAAGCCAGGCAGCCGCGTTGACGTTCGCGCGGGAGTTGTTGCGGCAGCCAGCGGGGTATTGACGCCCGCGAATACACAGGCAAACGTTGCGGCAGACGATGCCAGCCCATCCTTATCTGTATCTGTCGGCGCGGACGCCTCGGGGAAGGATGGCAACACCGGGACACTGGTTCCCACGGCTCCGCCAGATGGTGACGGCAAGGCCCCATTATCCTCGGGCCAGCTCGCCTTCGCCGCACGTCTCAACGCCGACACTCCCAGCGCGCAGCCACCGGCTCTGCCGCAGCCATCGCCACTCACCCAGCCACAGGCGAGCCATCTCCAGGCCGCACAGGCCAGCGCCCAGAGTCCGCCGGCCCCGGAGGCGGATGCGATTCAGCCGCCGCCCGCAGTGACCCAGGCTGTGCCGGCCGGGCCCGAACAGGCCGGAGAACACACACAGAAGTCCGAGGGCCAGGCGTTGGCAGCTCCGTCCGCGGCCGCCGAACAGGCCGCCGTCCCTCGGGCTGACGCCGCACATACGCTCGATCAACCCGCCGATGTGCGGTCGGCCGACGTCGACCAGACTCCCGCGGCGGGCGCTAACGCCAGCGCGGTGCGCGATGTTCGGCTCCAGGTTGCGGGGAGCGACAACCAGCGCGTGGATGTTCGGGTGATGGACCGCGGCGGCGAACTGAGAGTCAGCGTACGGGCGGACGATCCGTCGCTGGTCCGGTCGCTGCAGGACAACGTGGCCGAGCTTTCCAACCGTCTCGACCAGGCGCATTTTCGATCGGAAGTGTGGACGCCACGCACCCAGGCGATTTCACAGACGGATTCAGCCAGCACCAACGGCCGGACTTTCTCGAACGGAGGCCAGGCCTTCGGGCGGGACGGTCAGGGCCAGCAGCAAAACGGACGGCAACAGCAGCATCCCTCGTGGGTGGACGATTTCGAGGAAAACCCAGCGGGGCGCAATTCAGGGGGTACACCACAATGGCAGCCATAGTGTCCGCGTTACAAAGTCACGCGGCCGCGACGTCGCCGAACGCAGCGTCTTCGGCGAGCAGCTCCTCTTCATCCGGCAGCACGTCTTCGACGGACAGCACAATCGCCAGTGACGCGCTCGCCAATGAGCAAACGTTCCTGCAGCTTCTGGTAACGCAGCTCAAGAATCAGGATCCGACGAGTCCGATGGATGGCACGCAGTTTGTCACGCAGTTGGCCCAGTTCAGCCAACTGGAACAGTCTCTCGCGATGCGCAAGGATCTCGACAAGATCGCGGGAGTGATCACCACGACCGGCGGTCCCACCGGCGCCGGCTCCACCGGCAACAACTGAACGCAGCCAGTGCAGTAGTCAGGAGGAAAAGTATGGGAGTATTCAGCGCGTTTTCCGTCGCTCTTTCGGCGTTGCAGGCGGAGTCGTCCGCCATCGATACCACCGGCAACAACCTGGCGAACATCAACACCACCGGGTTCAAGGGCAGCAACGTGGATTTCCGGGATATGGTGAGCCAGGCGATCGGGGTTGGGGCCTCCTCCTCGAGCGTGGGCCTCGGCGTGACCACGCCGCTTAATGTTCAGCAATTCACGCAGGGCTCCATTCAAACCAGCAACAGCGCGCTCGATTGCGCCGTTCAGGGTAACGGTTTCTTCATCGTGCAGAACGCGGCGGGCCAGCAATTGTTTACGCGCGACGGCTCGTTCAAAGTCGATGCCAACGGCATGCTGCAGACACAGAGCGGCGAGAGTGTGCAGGGATGGACTGCGACATCCACTGGTCTGAACACCAGCGGCGCCATTGGCAACATCGTGGTGCCGGCCGGTACGGTGCTCCCGCCGGCGGCCACTCAGAATTTCACCATGGACCTCAACCTGAACGCGCTCTCCGCGGCGGATGACTCGTCGACGTTCTCACAGCCGATCCAGGTGGTCGATTCCCTGGGCGGCATACACACGCTAACCGTAGCGTTCGTGAAGACGGGCGCAAACGCCTGGACCGCCACCGTGACCATTCCCGGAACGGACGTGGGAGTCGATACAGGTCCACAGACGATTGGGACCGCCAACTTCACCTTCGACCCGGCCACCGGAAAGCTGACGGCGCCGGCGGCAGGCGCCCCGGTCGCGATCACCATCAGCGGGCTCACGGACGGCGCGACGTTCCCCAATGCGATCAACTGGAACCTGTACGACAGTGACGGAACGGGGTCGATCACGCAATATGCGCAGTCTTCCGCACTGTCATCGTCGACGCAGGATGGCAGCACGGCGGCGGAGATGACTTCCATCGCCATAACCGATGGCGGTCAGGTGATGGCTACGTTCTCCAATGGCCAGCAGAAGGTGGAAGCGCAGCTCGCTCTGGCCAACATTCGCAATCCCGACACCCTGACTAACGTCGGCAGCAACGAGTTCGCGCTGTCCGGAGCCACCGCCGCGCCGGCCATCGGAACGGCGCAAACCGGCGGCCGCGGCCAGATTCTGGGCACGTCGCTCGAAGCATCCAACGTGGACATGGCCACCCAGTTCACCCACCTCATCGTGTACCAGCGCGGCTACGAGGCCGCGACCAAGGTAATCACCACCGCGGACGCGATGTCGCAGGATCTGGTCAACCTCATTCGCTGACACGGAGCTGACCGATGACGCCAGTGGAAGAGCTCGGGGACCTTGCCGGCGTGCCCCTCGAGGTGGAAGCGGTGCTGGACCGCCGCGTATTCACGGTGAGCGACATTCTCGAGCTCAAACCCGGCAGCGTGATCCGCATGGACCGCTCGGCGGGCGAGAACATCGACCTCTATGTCGGCGGCTCGCATGTGGCCTTCGGCGAGGTGGTGGTGATGGAGAACATGATGTGCGTGCGGGTGACGGATTTCCGCGACCGCGAATGACGCACATCAAATACCAGGAGAATAAAGAGTATGGTCGAACAAACTCTCGCCGTCTTCCTGGTATTGGCGCTGCTGGTTCTGGCTTTGTGGTTCCTGCGCCGAAAAGGGCTCGCCAGGATGAACCTCGCCGTGGGCGGACGCCGCACCGGCGCCGGACGAATCCAGGTGGTGGACCGTAAATCGCTCACCGCCAGCCATTCTCTGCACCTGGTGCGCGTGCAGGATCGCATGATCCTCATTGGCATCTCACCCGGAAGCTGTCAGGCGCTGCACACTTTTGTGGCGGAGCCGGAGATTCCGGATCCTCCCGGGAGTAATGGATGAATCTGTTTCTCAGCCCGATCCTCGCCTTTGCGGCGACGCCGCCGGCCGGCGGGCTGCTCAATTCCATCGGCGTAACCGCCGGCAATAGCGGCCACGGCGTCACCCTCAGCGTTCCCATGCAGATCGCGCTGGGCCTGACGCTGCTGACCATTCTTCCGGCGGCGGTGATGTGCATCACGCCATTCCTGCGCATCATCGTGGTACTGCACTTTCTCCGGCAGGCTCTGGGAACGCAGACCGCGCCCTCCAATCAGGTGCTCACCGGCCTCGCGCTTTTCCTGGCCATGCTTATCGTCCAACCGGTGGCCTCCGACATCTACACGCAGGCCTGGGAACCGCTGGAGAAAGGTCAGATCACCGCCGACCAGGCGTTTGACCAGGGCGCCGCTCCCCTGCGCAAGTTCATGGTGCGCTTCGCCCGCGAGAAAGACATACGTCTGTTTGTCGAGATTTCGAAAGAGCCGCCGCCGCGCAACCCGGCCGATATCAGCCTGAAGGTGCTGATTCCCGCTTACATTCTCTCCGAGCTCAAGGCCGGTTTTCAGATTGGCGCGGTGTTGTACCTTCCATTTCTGGTGATTGACCTGGTGGTGGCTTCGGTGACGCTGTCCATCGGCATGATGCAGTTGCCGCCGGTAATGGTCTCCGCGCCGTTCAAGATCCTGCTGTTTGTTCTCGTGGACGGATGGAATCTGGTGGTCGGTTCGTTGATGAAGAGCTTTTACTAATGACGCCGCAAATGGTGGTTCACATAGTTGGCGAGAGTATGATGGCGGCCTTCTGGCTGGCGGCGCCGCTGCTCATTATCGCTTTCGCGGTGGGGGTGTTCATCAACCTCATCCAGATCGCCACTTCGATGCAGGACACCGTGTTCAGCACCGTGCCGCGTCTGGCCGCCTTTCTCTTCGGCTTCCTGCTATTGATGCCGTGGATGCTCCACCGCGCCACCAGTTACGCCTTCTCCATCTTCAGCGATCTGGCCCGGTATGCACGCTGACCTGACGCTCTCGGCATCCACGCTGTTCGCGTTCTTGCTGGTGCTGGGCCGTCTGGTGGGTACGTTTTCGTTCGTTCCGTTTCCCGGCGCGCAGGCCGGTCCCGCCACGGCGCGAGTGGTGCTCGCGGTGGCCTGTACCATCGCTCTGTTTCCGCGCTGGCCGGTGGTGGATGTGGCCTCGGCCGGCCCGGCGGTCATGATCCTCTGGCTGCTTTCGGAAGCGGCCCTGGGAGTCGCCATTGGACTGCTGGTGAGTTTCGTCGCCGAAGCACTCACCGTGGGCGCGCAGATGCTGAGCCTTCAGGCTGGCTACGGATACGCTTCGGTGGTGGATCCCAACACGCAGGCCGACTCGGGCATCCTCTCCATGATGGCCCAGATTACCGCTGGCCTGCTGTTCTTCGCGACGGGGCTGGACCGTCGCGTCATCCTCGCTTTCGCTCTGAGTCTCGACCGCTACCCTCCAGGCAGCTTCAGCCTCAGCCGGGGCATGGCCGAGAGCGTAATTCAGGTGGGTTCGAACATCTTCTCCGTCGGTCTGCGTCTGGCCTTCCCGGTGATCGGCCTGCTTCTGATGACCGATGTCGCCCTGGCGCTGCTGGGGCGCGTCAACGCGCAACTGCAACTGGTGCAGCAGGCTTTCTCCGCCAAGATGCTGCTGACGCTGGTGGCGCTTTCGGCCATCCTGATCGTGGTTCCCTCGCTGTACGAGGCCTTTGCGGCACAGGTGTTCGATGTCATTCGAGACCATTTCCTGCGGTGAGTCCTCGCTGTCAGCTCAAAGCCTGACTCTGCTCACAGTGCTCAAGGTGGGGCAGGCCCCCGGCCTGCGGTGGCCTCTCAGGCCGCCTGGCGCTGGACCAGACATATTCCTCAGGCCTCGCAACCAGCCCCGCCTTGACCGGATTATTCTCGATGTACCGCTGGATGCGCCGGGATTCATCGTCGCTGCGAGCCACATGGTCATAGCTCTCGTCCTGCCAGAAGGGCTGTCCGGTTCGCCCGAGCAGCAGATTTGCTCGCGTGGCCGTGGCCGTTTTGAGCGAGCCGAGAAGCCTCGACAGGCTCACCCGCGGGGTGAGAAGCAAGTGAACATGATTGGGCATGATCACCCAGGAGTGCATCTCGTAGTGTCCAATCCCGGTGCCGTGCATGATCGAAGCGACGACCGCTTGAGCAACGGCCGGTTGTCTGAGAAAAGTCGGCCCGCTCCGTGCCTCGTCGAGCAGCCGGTCTATGGCGATGAAAGCCTCGCCGGACGTCAGATTTGCGGCCGGAAACGGGCGATGTGCCGGAAGACTGCCGCGCAGACGAAAGGTGACGAACAGGGGCCGGTCGGAAGTTTCGAGATGCGGGAGTCGGCGCCGTCGCACGGCGTGGTAGTGTGGGCGCCACGCTCAGATTCTCCAGGACCAGGCGGCCTGAGAGGCCGCCGCAGGCCGAGGGCCTGCCCCACTGTCACTCAGACTCGGCAACTACCCAGGCCCTTGACTCGAAGGTCTCTAACCTCCCATGGCCGGCGATAACTCCAGCAAGACCGAGAAGCCCACACCACAACGCCTCAAGAAGGCGCGCGAGCAGGGCCAGTTCCTCTCCGCCCGCGAATTCGTGTCGGCCCTGCAGTTTGTCGCGTTGCTGATCATCCTGGCCAACTGGCTTCCCAGATGGGAGGTGCAGATTGAGCAATCCACGCGAACACTGTTCCAGCGGGCTTTCGGAGGCGATATCGGCCCCGAAGAGTGGCCGGTGCTGCTCCGGACGCTGTTCAGCGACACGCTGATTCCCATCGTCGAGGCGGGCGGCCTGCTGCTGGTATTCACTCTCGGCGTCCAGCTCGGTCTGACGAAATTCGGTTTCAGCATCGGCCGGCTCGCCCCGAAGTTCGACCGCTTCAACCCGGTTTCGCGCCTCAGTGAGCTGCCCAGGCAGAACCTGTGGTCAGTGATCGAGGCGACTATGCTTCTCGCCGTAGTCGGTTTCTCGGTGCAGTCGATCGCCCGCGACAACGTGGGGACGTTCCTGCGCCTGCCGTTGCAGAGCGTGCACGTGGCCACGGCGCAGGTATCCGACGCCCTTCAGAACGTGCTGTGGAAAGCCGCCGGCGTATTCGTGGCGTTCGGCGCCGTGGATCTGTTCCGCCAGTACCGCAAGCACATGTTGACGTTGCGCATGACAAAGCAGGAAGTGCGCGACGAGATGAAGCGGCAGGAAGGCGACCCCTACATCAAAGCGCGCGTCCGCCGTCTGCGCCGCGACCTGCTGCGCCGGCAGATGATGAAGGAGGTCCCAAAAGCCACCGCCGTCCTCGTCAACCCCACCCACTACGCCGTAGCCATCCGTTACGAAATGGACATCATGGCCTGCCCCATTGTCGTGGCCAAAGGGCGGAACTGGCTGGCTCTGCGGATTCGCCACATCGCCACCGAACACCAGATCCCTATCGTCGAAAACCCGCCGCTGGCGCGCGCGCTCTATCAGGCCGCCGATGTCGGGCAGGCCATCCCGCAGGAGTTCTATCGGGCCATCGCCGAGATCCTTGCCTACGTCTACCGCCTGATGGGCCATAAAGTGCCTGCGTAATTCTTCACGGAGCAGAACCCGTAGTCATGTCCACGCAGTCTCAGGTCATCCCCACCCCAAGAAGCGAAGGAGTGTTTGGTGGCAAGCTGACCATGACGCATGTCAGCGAACTGGCCGTGCCCATTGCAGTTCTGGGCATCGTGGTGGCGCTCATCACGCCCATGCCGCCGTGGATGCTGGACATCCTGATTGTGCTCGACATCACCATGTCGGTCATTGTCCTGATGGTGGCCATGTACATTCTGAAGCCGGTGGATTTCAGCGTGTTCCCAACCACGCTGCTGTTGCTGACGTTGTTCCGGCTCTCGCTGAACGTGAGTTCGGCGCGCCTGATTCTGCTGAATGGAAACACCGGCACCTCCGCCGCCGGGCAGGTGATCGAGTCCTTCGGCAACTTCGTCGTCGGCGGGAATTACATTATCGGCGCGGTGATCTTCCTGGTGCTGATCGCCATCCAGTACGTGGTGATCAATCACGGCGCGGTGCGCATCTCGGAAGTGGCCGCCCGCTTCACTCTGGACGCTCTTCCCGGCAAACAGATGTCCATTGACGCGGACCTCAACGCCGGCCTGATCAACGAATCCGAAGCCCGCCAGCGGCGCAAACAACTGGCCAGCGAAGCGGAGTTCTACGGGGCCATGGACGGCGCCTCGCGCTTCACGCAGCGCGACGCTCTCGCCTCCATTCTGATCACCGGCATCAACATCATCGCCGGGTTTCTGATCGGCGTATTCCAGCACAACATGGAGCTTCGGCACGCCATCCAAACCTACACCGTACTGACCATCGGCGACGGCCTGGTTACGGTGATTCCGGCCCTGATGATCTCGGTCTCGGGCGGCCTCATTGTGACGCGCGCCAGTTCCGACGCGCGGGTCGGAGTGGAGTTCCAGAAGCAGTTGTTCGGCAGAACGCAGCCGTTGTTCCTGTCGAGCGGCGTGCTCATAGCGCTGGCGGCATTCCCGGGTCTGCCCACCATCCCCTTCCTCATCATGGGCGGCGGACTTGGCGCAGTGGCTTTCCTGAAGCGTCAAAAATCTGACGCTGCCGTTAAGCAACAGACGCTCGCGGCGCCGGTTACCGCAAAAGAGAACCTCGAAACGATGCTCCGGGTGGAGCCGGTTTCCATCGAAGTCGGTCTTGGCCTGGCCGGTCTGGTGGCCGGCGGCGCCAACTCGCCGCTGCTGCAGAGGATCGCGGGGATTCGCAAGCAACTGGCCACCACACTGGGGTATCTGCTCCCTCCGGTGCGAGTCACCGACAACCTGTCGCTGCGCTCCCGCGAATACCTGATCCTGCTGAAAGGAACCGAGCTGTCGCGCTACGAACTGCTGCCCGGCAGCGAGCTGGCCATTCCCACCGCGAAGGCCGACAAGGCTTTCCAGGGCCAGCAGACGAAAGAGCCCGCGTTCGGCCTGCCCGCCCTCTGGGTGCCCACCGATCGCGTGGATGCCGCGCGCACCGCCGGCTATACCGTGGTGGACGCCGTAAACATCCTGGGTACGCATTTTTCTGAAACCGTTCGCCGCTTCGCGCACGAGCTGCTGTCCCGCCAGGACGCCAGGGCGTTCTGCGATCGGGTGGCCCAGGAGCACCCGAAGGTGGTTGAGGATCTGGTCCCGAAGTTGCTCTCACTGGCCGTAGTTCAGCGAGTATTGCAGAACCTGCTGCGCGAGCGGGTTTCGATTCGCGATGGCGTTTCGATTCTCGAAGCGCTCGGGGAAGCGGCGCCGACCAGCAAGAACCCGGTGCTGCTCACCGAGTATGTGCGGCAGTCCATTCGAAGGACGGTCGTGAAACCATACCTGAACCAGAAAGGCGAGCTGCCCGCCTGGCTGCTGGATGCCTCGGTGGAGCAGATGGTGGAAGGCGCGGTTCAGCATACCGAGCAGAACAGCATCCTGGCTCTCTCGCCGCAGGTGGTTCGCGACATCCTGAACCGAATCGAGCGCAGGGTGGAAAAGCCGGAAATGCCCGTTGCCGTCATCACCAGCTCCGGCGCGCGCTACTTCCTCCGCCAGATCGTCGAACCTTCGCTCGGCAACCTGTTCTTTCTCTCGCACAACGAGGTGCCGGCCGGCGTCAAGGTGCTTTCGCTGGGGGTGATCTGAGGTTCCCATGAGAATCAAGTCGTACTTCGCGGAGTCGGTGGAAGATGCCATGGACAAGGCTCGGCTCGAGCTGGGGCCCGAAGCCATGCTCATGAACTCGAAGGACACCGAACCCGAGCTCCGCCATCTGGGCCGCTATGAAGTGATCTTCGGGCTGGCTTTTGCGGACATCGGCCCCACCGTGCCGCAGACCGCTCCCGCTCTTCCCCCTCCCAACGGCAGGCCGGACACTCTGGCCCAGGAGATCGCCGATCTGCGCCGGCAGATCGAGACCGTTCGGCGTTCCATGTCGCGGCAGAGCTTCCACATGCGCTGGACCGCTCCGGGCACCGCTCCCGAGCTGGGCGCATTGTACATGCGTCTGCTCAACGCCGACTTCAGCGACGAGTGCGCGCACGAGATAGTGCAGGCGGTGGAGATGCGAGTGAGTGGTGGGCGCGGCGCCAATACCGCCACTCCGCCGCCAGCGTCGGAGAACGCCCTAGAGAGCGCCATTGTCCACGAGCTGGAATCGCGCTTCGAAACTGCGCCCGGTCTCGGAGTCCCCGGCGCGGATCGGCGGGTGACGGCACTGGTGGGACCTCCGGGCTCCGGCAAGACCACCACCATCGTCAAACTCGCGCTGAAGTACGGGCTCACCAGCCGCAGGCCCCTGCAGATCCTGTCCACCGACACGTGCCGGGTGGCCGCCTCGGAGCAATTGCGCGCCTACGCCTCCATCATCGGCATCGCCTTCCAGACCGTGGAGACGATGGCCGGTCTGGCCCAGGCGCTGGAGGAGGCGAGCGGCAAGGATCTGGTGCTGATCGACACGCCCGGGTTCGGGCCCGCCGATACGGACGAGGCGGCCGAGCTGGCCCTGTTCCTCTCGCGCCACCGTTTGATCGAAGTACAACTGGTGATGCCCGCGACGCTGCGGGCGGCGGCCCTGTCGCGAGTCACCGAGCGTTTTTCCATGTTTCAGCCGGCCCGGCTCCTGTTCACCAATCTCGATGACGGGGGAGCTTGTGGCGGCATCCTGGAGCAGGCTATCCGCACGCGGTTGCCGCTCTCTTATTTCGGTTGCGGTCAGCAGATTCCCGAGGATCTCATGGAGGCCTCGAAGGACCGGCTGATCCGAAAGGTGTTCGAAGGATGGCAGGAGCCAGCGCTGACAGCAGCCTGAGTAGTCATCAGGGGTCGAACATGTTTGGTTACGCTACTCAGACGGAACGATCGCCGGAAGACCGCGAACGGCTCATCCTGGAGCACATGGCCCAGGTGAACTGGATCGCTTCGCGGATTCAGGAGAAGTTGCCACCGAACATTCAGATCGAGGATCTTATTTCGGCCGGCATCATCGGCCTGATCGCCGCGATCGACAATTTCGACCCCGGTCACAACGCCACCCTGAGGACGTACGCCGAGTACAAGATCCGCGGCGCGATTCTGGACAGCATCCGCGGACTCGACGGCATTCCCACGCACAAACGCAAACGCGTGAAGGTGCTGGAGGCGGCCATTTCCAGCGCCGAGCAGCGCCTCAAGCGCGCCCCGAACGAGGAAGAGATCGCCGCCGAGCTGGGGGTATCGGTAGCGGAATACCAGCAGTGGCTGGTGGATCTTCGCGGCGTTTCCCTGGGCAGTCTGGATATCGTCGAGGACGGCGAAGAGATCAGCCTTCTGAAGTTCATTTCCGGCGACGAGCAGGATTCGCCCGCGCGCATTCTGGAGCGCTCCGAGCTGGAGCGCGTGATCATGGAAGGCATCGGCAAGATGCCCGAGAACGAGCGCACCGTGCTCAGCCTCTACTACAAGGAAGAGCTGAATCTGCGCGAGATCGCGCCCATTATGAACCTCCACGTCACGCGCGTGTCGCAGTTGCGCCTGCAAGGCATTCTGCGGCTGCGCGCGTACATCGAAAAGAAGTGGCCAAGCCGGAAGGGAATCTACTCATGACCGGTCCCGAACGAACACAGCTTGCCGCCGAACTCGCGCGCGAATGGACTTCGCGCCTGCGCGCCGCCGTGGAAATGATGGCGCAACAGCCGCTCACGGTGACGGCTGCGCCAGCGAATGCGGAGGCGTTGACGCGAGCCGGCGAGCTGCCGTCGCTGGAGTACTCCTTCAGTCACGCCGAGGGCGCGCCGTTGCGCGTTTCCACGCCGAACGAGGCCAGCGCGGGAGTAGCGAAGGTAGTTCTCGCCGCCAGCGGTATCGAGGAATTCGACGAAGGTTTGTTGAAGGAGACCTGGCAGGAGATCCTGGCGCAGGCGGCCAGCGGGCTTGCTCAGCACGTGGGGATGCGCAGCGGAGCCCCGGTCGGCTGCGGCAACGCTACGGAGGCGTCCGGGGCGATCCCCGAGGGCGTTGTCTCGAGCGCCACCCTGTCCATCGCGGGAACTCAGTTTGAGCCGTTGTTCATCGCCTTCCCCTGGGCCTTTCTGGATGCCCTCGCGGCGGAACACGAAAGTGACGGCGAGGAATCCGGCCGCGACACCGGGATAGTTCCAGCCGAAGAGCGCGGTCACACCACCCTGCCCCCTACGCTGGATCTGCTGCTCGACGTCGAAATGCCGGTGAGCGTGTCCTTTGGCCGGACCTTTCTCCCGGTCCGCGAGGTCCTGAAACTGGCCACCGGCTCCATCATCGAATTGGATCGGCCGGTGAATCAGTACGTCGAGGTGGTGGTCAACAATTGCGTGATCGCCCGCGGCGAGGTGGTGGTGATTGAAGGGAACTACGGCGTTCGCATCCACGAGATTATCAGCCGGGGCGACCGCATAGCCCTGCAGCATCTGACCACCCTGGATCCCTATCAGCCAACGAGGATCAGCGCATGAACATCTTCGAACAAGTCCTTCTCAGCCCCGGGCTTCCTTACGTAGTACTGGCCGCGGGCCTGATCGCGTGCATCGTATTGTTTCTGTCGCTGAAGGTGGAACTCCGCCGCCAGTCGGGCGCATCCAGCGGCAGGAATCAGATGGAAGAGACCGTGGACGGTTTGAGTGCGGCCTTCGAACAGGTTCGCGCGCGTCTGGAGGAGGCGATGCAACCGCCGGCGGTTTCCTCGGTGTGGTCGGGAAGTCCCTCCATCAATCTCAACCGCCGCGGTCAGGTGTTGCGCTTGTTCCGGCGGGGCGATACCCCCCGGCAGATCGCAGCAACGCTGGGCATACGGCAGGGCGAGGTGGACCTGATCATCAAGGTTCATCGGATGGTACTCAGCGGCGCCAGCGGCGGCAAGGCGCCAGATTTGCTCTAAAACCGATGGGCGGCCCGCGATATGACAATATGGGCTCCTATAACGACAGAGGCGACCGAACATGAAAATCGATCCGAGTGGCAGCGGTAGCATCGGCGGCGCACGCAATACCGCACAGACGCAGACCGTCGCCGGCACGCAGACCGGCCAGCGCGGTCAAACCGGAATTGATCGGGATCAGGATCAGGTGGACCTGTCGGGTGCGAGCAGCCTGGTGGCGCTTTCCGCGGGAATGATGTCCGCCAGCCGGCAGGCGAGGATCGACGGGCTGACCGCGCAGGTGCAGAGCGGTCAGTACCAGGTGGACGCGGGCCAGGTCGCTCGCGCCATGGTGAAGAGCATGCTGCGGGCGTAGGAGCTGGTGCCGCTTGCTGACGCGCGCGGCTCCGTGACGATTTCCGAGCCACGACCGTCAGGGAGTGGTCAGCAAGCGTGGCAGTTACAGACAGGAACATGGCAAAGGAACAGGTTCTACAGTCTCTGGAGAGCGCGGACGAGAGTCTTCGTCGCGCCATCGCGCAACTGGTGGAGATGCGTTTCGGCGTGCCACAGTGCGGCGGAGCGCTCGACAACGCCGTGGAAAACCTCCGGTTCGCGGTGGCTGGCGCGGTTCCCCAGCCGGAGCGGGATGCGCTCAAGCCTGTTGTGCAACGCATTCGGGCTCACGCCGCGCGCGTCCAGGCGTTGCTCGACTCGGCGGCGGCCTTCTACTGCGGCTGGACTTCGGCCGCCCCCGCCGGTCCCGAAACCTATGCGCCGGATGGCCAGCTCCTGCGCGACGGAGGTGGCGGTCGGCTGATGCTGAACGCCTGAGCGAAGCGGGCATCCCATGGGAAACCTCCTCACCTCTCTAAACCTGGCGGCCAACTCCATGGACGTGATCGAACAGTCCATCGGAGTGATCCAGAACAACGTGACCAACGCGTCGACGCCGGGCTACGTGCGTCAGACGCCGACTCTGCTGGCGCGGCGCTTCGACGCGCAAACGGGCGTGACCGGCGGAGTGCAGTTCGGTCCGGTCGAGAGCGCCCGGAACCAGTTCGCGGAACAGGCGGTACGTTACCAGAACGCGCTACTCGGCACCGCGACCCAGATGGCCGCGAACCTCAATTCACTGCAGCAGGGATTTAACGTCTCCGGAACCGGCGGTATCCCGGGGGCCTTGAGCAATCTGTATTCGGCTTTTTCCGCCTGGAGTACCACGCCCACCGATACTACGTCACAGCAGCAGGTGATCGCGGCGGCGCAACAGGTTGCGCAGGCGTTTAGCTCCGCTGCCTCCAGCGTGATGCAGCTTGGAGCCAGCACGGACCAGCAGCTCCAGACCACGGTGAGCCAGATCAACCAGCTTTCCGCGCAGATTCAGCAAATCAACGTGCAGCGGCGCAATGGCGGGGCCAACGACGCCGGCCTCGATGCCCAGTTGAACACGGCCCTCGAGCAGCTTTCGAATCTCACCGGCGTGGACGTGCACTATCAGAGCGACGGGACGGTGGAAGTGCTGATGGGCGGACAAACGCCGCTGGTGATCGGGACCACGCAGAATCAGCTCAGCGTTACCTTCACCAGGCCGGCCAACCCGGCCAATCCGGATGCGCCGCCGGTGGCCACCATCACCACGCCGGATGGACAGGACGTCACCAGCACCGTGAGCCAGGGTGCTCTGGCCGGACTGCTGACGTTTCGGAACGTCACGCTGGCGGGCATTCGCGGCGATGCGCAGAATGCGGGAAGCCTCAATCAACTGGCGCAGGCTTTTGCTACCCGGGTGAACGGTCTGGTGACGCCGGCCTCGGGCATCCCCTTGTTCACGACGTCCGGCGACGTCACCACCACCGCGCAGACGCTGGCGGTCAACCCGAACATGACCGCCGCCCAACTGGTGGCCTCGTCAACGGCCTCCAGCAACGGAACCGCCGACCAGCTCGCGCAGCTTGGCAACTCCACGGATTCGGATCCCACGCTGGGGATGAGCTATACCGCTTTCTACGGAAGCATCGCTTCGACTATCGGACAGCAGGAATCCACCGCCTCGGCCAACCAGAGCACGCAACAGGATCTGCTAGCCCAGGCGCAGAACGTGCGCTCGCAGGTTTCGGGCATTTCGCTCAACGAGGAAGCCACGCAACTGCTCCAGTTCCAGCAGGCGTACGAGGCCTCGGCGCGAACGGTGACAACGATCAACAACATGCTGCAGGCCCTCATGGCCATGGGGGGCTGAGGCGCCAGGAAGATAACGAATGCTCAAAGGAATTGCCGCAAACACCGATGCCTTTGTCACGAACCTGAACCGCATCCAGGACCGGATCAATCTGACGAATCAGCAGATTACCTCCGGAGTGCGGGTCAGCCAGCCGTCCGACGACCCCGCCGCGGTGGAGCCTGTCCTGAGCGCGCAGGCCGAAATCGATCGCATCACCCAGGTCCAGACCAACCTGAATATGGCGAAGACCGAAGCCGCCACCGCCGATGGCGCGCTGCAGACCGCCAATAGCGTGATGGACCAACTGGTCACCATCGCCGCGCAGGGAGCAACCAGTGCGGCAACCGCGAACAACCGCGCCGCGCTGGCGCAACAGGTACAGCAACTCGAACAACAGCTCGTCTCCATTGCTAATACCTCAGTGCAGGGCCGGTACATCTTTGGCGGCGATAATCCGACCACCACGCCCTATACGTTCGACGGGACCAACCCCCCGGTGGCCGCGGTGTCGAATCCCACCAATACTGGCGTCATTCGCGACGCCGAAGGGACTTCCATCGTTCCCACCCTGACGGCGCAGCAGATCTTCGACTCGCCCGCGGGCAGCGTTTTCCAGGCGGTGGATTCGCTTCGCGTGGCCCTCCAGAACAACAATCAGGCTGGCGTGGCCACCGCGGCCACCTCGCTGAAGACGGCCGCGACGCAGATGAATCTCGCGGCCCAGTCCTATGGGGCCGCGGAGAATTGGATTAGCAACGCGTCCGATGATGCCGCGCGGCGTCTGACCGCATTGCAGGGGCAGCTGAGCGGGCTGCGGGACACCGACATCACGGCTGCCGCGAGCCAGCTCACGCTGGACAAGACCGCGTATGAAGCGGCGATTGCCTCCCAGGCGAGCCTGCCCACGAAGAGTTTGTTCAGCTACCTTGGATGATGATTGAGCCTGCGGGATAATTCAGTGCCAATTGAACGAAAATCCGGCCTGCGTTCCACGATAAGAACGTCAGGAGCCCATCGAGAAATGAGCGCTGCACAATACGCGGGACGAATCCTGGAGGCGTGGAACCACGCCGATTATGGCCAGTTCGAAGCCGAGTTGGAGCGGGCGGCTGCTCGTTGCCGGATGGACCGCCCGGCGTCGGTTCTCGAAGACGAGCGCCGGGAGCTGCTCGAAAGCGTGGTCGGCAGTCTGCGTGGATTGCGGAGCGAGGACGGGAACTGGCAGGTTCAGCGAATGAAGGCGCCGATGGACTTGCTGCGCCATCTGCGCCATGCCGGGGTGCGCTGAGTGGGGCAGCCCGCTTTCCAGCGGGTCCAGCCGGCCGGAAGACCGGCTTGCGGGCATGATTGCCCGCCCCATCTGCACACTACTGCCTGGCCGCTCCGTCCACCATCGCGGCCCGCTTCTTTCCGCTGTTCACGACACGTCCGCTGAACTGGCGGCGCCCGTTCAGGACAACATCGAGGGCATGATGGACCGGCAGATCGAAGGCCAGCACGTCGCCCGTTTGCAGCGCCAGCAGGTCTCGCGCCTGGATGTTCTGAACCGGCAACCGCACATCAATCTCGACCCTCGATGACTTGATCAACTCCAGCACGCGGCCCTGCTCTTCCGCCGTCGATTCGGATTTGCGCACCGACCACTGCTGGTCGAACTTCTGCCGCATCATCTTGATCATCAGCGAGGGCATGGCGATGTTCATCAGTCCCGCGCTTTCTCCGATGCGTACTTCGATGCCGACCGCGACCACCGCCTCATTCGGCGCCATCACCTGCAGAAACTGCGGCTCGGTATCCACCGATTGAATGGTGAAGTCAATGTTGGTGACGGTCTTCCAGGCCTCGCGCAAGTCGTGCAGCACGATCCGCAGCAGGCCGTCCATGAGGTTCTGCTCGATCTCGGTCACTTCGCGCTGGATGCTGGCGGAAACCTTGCCGGTGCCGCCCAGCAGGATCTCGAGGATCGGGAATACCAGGGAGGGGTTGATCTCCAGTACCGCGTTGCCCTCGTAGGGCCGCAGGCCCAGAGAAGCCATGCAGGTGGGAGAGGGCAGACCCTCGAGGAACTCCGCGTAGGACAACTGCTCCACGCTGACCAGGTTGACCACAAGGTACGTGCGCAAGTAAGCGGACAGACTGGAGACGATGCTGCGGACGAAGTTCTCGTGCAGAAGGTAGATGGCGCGGAGTTGCGACTTGGCGATGCGGTCCGGCCGGCGGAAGTCGAAGACGTTGACCTTCTGCCGGGGGGCGTCGCCGGGAGCCTCCGGCTGCGAACTCTGGAACACGGCGTCGATTTCCTGTTGCGAGAGTTGTCTTTTCACGGGCGTTCCCCGGTCAACCTGCAATCATCAGGCCAGGCTGGCGGGCCAGACGCGGACAGAGTCACTAATGTGGTTTGAGCCACCAAACGCGTACGCAGTAGTCCGTCCCCGTTTTGCCGCCGGGAATGGCGAATGAGGTGCTGTGGACAACTGCGGCGCGCCGGCGTCGAACCGGCTTCGGCCAGGCATTCATGATTCGTCTGACGCGTTTAAACCGGGTCCCGCTGGTGGTCAACTCCGACCTGATCGAGCACATTGAAACCACGCCCGATACCGTCATCGCGCTCACCACGGGTCAGAAATTCATGGTTCTGGAGACGCCGGATCAGGTGGTGGATCGCGTGGTAGCCTTTCGCCGGGCAATCCACGGCGACGCGCTGAAAACATCGGAAAACACGAGAGAGGCAGACGCCGAAGCGGCGGCCGCCGGCTCCCCGGATTACGAATGGCCGAGAAACCAATAGCAACTCCGCCCGAAGCGAAGGGCAAGCCCGAGGCAAGAGGAAAACCCGCGGCGAAGGCGAAACCGGAGGCCGGGGGGAAGTCCAGCTCGCGCGGAAGGCCCGATCTTGCGACCATCGGCGGTTTCGCCGTGGCCATCATCGGCATCCTGGGCGGCTTGTTGCTGGAAGGGGGGAAGTTCAGCGACGTACGGCAGTTTACCGCCGGCATGATCGTGCTGGGGGGCACCTTCGGGGCGGTCATGATCACCACGCCTTTGTCACTTCTGTTCGCCGCCGTCAAAAAATTGCCACTGGTCTTCTGGGATCGCGCGGTTTCCAGTACCCATGTCGTCGAGGAGATTCTCGGCTACGCCACCCGCGCCAGAAAGAACGGCATCGTCTCGCTGGAAGCGGACATCGACAACATCGGCGACCCCTTCCTGCGCAAGGCGTTGTCGCTGGCGGTGGACGGCACGGACCTGCAGGACCTGCGGCGCATGATGGATCTGGAGCTGCACCTGGAAGAGCAACGCGGAGAGGCGGAGGCCAAAGTCTTCGAGTGCGCCGGCGGGTATTCGCCCACCATCGGCATCATCGGCGCCGTGCTTGGCCTCATCCAGGTAATGAAGCACCTGGAGAATATCGAGGAGGTTGGGAAGGGCATTGCGGTGGCTTTTGTCGCCACGGTTTACGGCTTGCTCGTGGCCAACATAGTCATGCTGCCCACCGCCAGCAAGCTCAAGTCCCGGTTGCAGGATTCCATCCGCACAAAGGAAATGATGCTCGAAGGCGTCTGCAGCATCGCCGAGGGGCTGAATCCGAAGCTGATCCGCAGCAAGCTCGAGGCCTACCTGCGCGAAGAACTCGAGGCGGAAGCGAAGAAGAAGAAGAAGAAGGACGGAAAAACCGCGGCACCGGCGAAAGCGCCGGCCCCGGCCGCATCAGGCGCAGCAGCAAGAGGCGCCGCCGGTGCTCCCGTGGGCGCAAAGGTGGCCGCCACGGCAACACGCTGACCGGACATGCGCAAAAAGAAACAACCCGCGCACGAGAACCACGAGCGCTGGCTGGTCTCGTATGCCGACTTCATCACGCTCCTGTTCGCGTTCTTCGTGGTGATGTTCGCTTCCTCCCAGGCCGACAAAGGGCGAGCCAAAGCGGTCTCCGAGGCAGTGACAAAGGCGTTGGAGGACGGCAAAATGCCCGCCATAGCCGCGATCCTCGGCGGCACTGTGGATGACAAAGGCAAGGGCAACGAGATGTTGAAGGGCCCCGCGACGAAGCTCAAGGATACGAAAGTCGAGGAGCCGCCGAAGAAACTCACCGAACTGGCTCCGGCCATGCAGACGCTGGCTGTCGAACTGCAAGCCGAGATCCGCAAGGGACAGTTGCAGCTCACGCTCGAGCCCCGCGGCCTGGTCATCAGCCTGAAGGAGGCCGCGTTCTTCGCCTCCGGGGACGATGCCATCCGGCCCTCGTCGTATCCGATCATCGCCAAGCTCGCCGCCGTCATCCTCAAGCTAAACAACCCGTTGCGCCTCGAAGGGCACACCGATTCGATTCCCATCAACACGCCCAGATTCCATAGCAACTGGGAACTCTCGGCAGCGCGCAGCATAGCCATGCTGGAGCTGCTGAGCACGAAATTCGGCGTCGAACGCGACCGCATGGCCATCGTCGGGTACGCCGACACGACGCCCGTCGATTCCAACAATACAGAAGAGGGACGCGCCCGGAACCGCCGCGTGGATATTGTCCTCGTCAGCCCCGCGGGCATGCGCGCGGAGCCTGGGCAAGTTTCGCGGCCAGACACTCCCGCGACAACGGACAAGGAATCACGGAAAGGGACCAGGGGACATGCCTGAGTGCCGTACGAAGTGCTTCGAAACAGTGGACTACACCCAGGACGCCGTGATTGGTTGCCGAACGGATTGCCAGCGTTCGAGGAAGAGCGCGAATTCGTGCTCATCGATCAGCCTCTGAATCAGCCTCTCGTGTTTGTCCAGAGCCTCAGCACACCCGATCTCTGCTTCGTCGCCCTGCCGGCTCTCTCGGACTTTCCCTCTCCGCCGACGATCTGGACCTGATTGGACTCGATCCTTAACCCCCTTTAACCCCATAGCGGGGCTGAGCTTCAACTGGTGATGACACCGCAATCCGGTCAGCCAGTATTCGGCAACTGGTTCAATCTCTACGTCGCCGGTCAGTGAGCAGGCGGGGCACGCTTCTGTGGCAAAGCGACACGGATTCGCTGGAAACTTCAGGGTTTCCCGCGGAATCCGCGGCCATCGGCGTGCACCCGGATAGCATTATGCGCGGAAGTGTGTTCGCGTGTCTGGCGCTGTTGAGTGCGGCTGCCGGGATGGCGGCGACCTCCGGCTTCCTGCTGGGCGTGGATTACACGGAGTGGCTCAGCGGCTGGCCGCGGCGCTATTCACGGAGGATGGCGTTCATGCGGCTGCGCTGAACCAGGACGGCACCCTCAACTCAACCGCTCACCCGGCCCCGGCGGCGGGCCCAATCAGTCCGGCACAGGCCGATGGCTCGCTGGTTGGGCTTCCGCTCCCCGTGAACACGCGGAAGGTTGGTGTCTCCATCGCCTGCGCTGGCAATGAAGGGTTGTTCCCGGTCATTCAGCCGGTTCCGGAGGCCGTAGACTATGGTGGACCGGCGCCCTTTGAGCTGGCCGGAATCACTCAGATCAATTTCCACATGAACCTGTGTCCGGGTGACAATAGCGTGGGCGAGAGCGTGCCCTGGGTCCTTCTGTCGGTGGACGGCGCGCCGGCTGGTGGCTTCATCGACATTTATGTAGCTAAGCCATGAACGCCCCGGAATGGTCCGTGGGCAGATGGCCCGCCAGTCGCGGCAAAGTGACACACATTCGCGGGAAATAACAGGGATTTCCACGCGAAATTCGTGGCAAGCGACGTGCACGAGACAATAGCGTGCGTGGAAGTGTGTTCGTTTGTTGGGGAAGCAGCGGAGGGAGCATCTAGTGCCAGTAAGAACGTTTCTTTGTCTTGCGCTATTGAGCGCGACCGGTGCGATGGCGTCGTCGTCCGGCTTCCTGCTGGGCATCGATTTCTCCGCGGGGCAGGCCTATGGGTACCAGACGGCCTCGGATAATTCCGGGGCTCTCTATTTCCTGGGTTTCGGATCTGTCGCGAAGCTGGCCACGGACGGCAAGACGCTGGTCTGGCAGGACACCGTAGATGCTGGTGCCGCGGCGCTGGCTGTCGACCCGAACGGTGGCGTGTACATCACTGTACCTGACGCCAATACATCCGGCTTGTGGTATGTGGAGAAGCTGAACGCGGACGGGGCCGGCACAGCCTGGAAGGTACCCGTCGCATGGGGTCTCACGTTCGGCGCACCATTTCTGGCTGCGGATTCGGCGGGCCGCGCGTATGTCGCGTACAGCGAACTGGGGCAGACTTACGTTGTCCGGGTGAATGCCCGGGGAAGCTCGCGCGATTACATGGTACAGGTGCCTGGCTCGCCGTTGGGTCTTGCGGCGGATGGTACAGGCTCGGCCATACTCGCCATCGACGCCCCGCAGGGGGCCGGTACCTCTCTGACGCGATTGTCTCCGTTCGGGTCGAGTCAGCTTTACTCGACAACCATCGGTTTCTTCAGGGCCATGGCCGCGGGCGTTGCCGGGGACGTCGCTGTCCTGACGGATAATGCGCTGCAGCGTTTCAATGCACAGGGCGAGCGGACTTTCTCTGAGGCGCTTCCGGGTCTGCCGTTTGAGTCCATGGCTGTTACACCCCCGATGACTTACCCAGCCGTGGCCATGGATACCACGGGGAACATGTATGTCGTCGGGCCTTATAAGGCACACTCAGTAACGAACAGCCTGGCTTCATGCGGGGGCAGTTCTTTGCTTGTTTATGGACCGGATGGCTCCCTTTTGCAGGCGACGTACCTGCCCGATGCAAGTCCTAATCCGAAACCGGTTATCGCCATCGGCGGCTCGGTGGTCTACATACTCGGCGGAGATGGCTCCCTCATGCGCCTGTCCCCGAACAGCGCCGCGCAGCCGCTCCCGCTGGCGTGTGTCGCGAACGCCGGCGGTTACTCCATCGGAGCCGTGGCTCCGGGTGAAATTGTCGCTCTGTTCGGAAAGGGGCTCGGCCCGCAACAGGGGCTCCAGACGCAGGCGACCATAGAGAGCCCGTTCCCGACGCAGGCGGGGAACGTCGAAGTGACCTTCGATGGCACTCCCGCGCCTTTGTTGTGGGTACAGGATGGCCAGGTCAACGCTGTCGTTCCGTGGTCGCTGACGCCGGGCCAGAACGTCAGTGTCTGCGTCTCGAATCACGGCGTGAAGACAAACTGCCTGAGCCAGCTAGTGGCGCAGACGTCGCCGGGCGTGTTCACCGTGGATGGCTATCATGCGGTGGCGCTGAACCAGGACGGGACCGTCAACTCAGCCGCCAACCCAGCGCACCTAGACTCGGAGGTCACGATCTATGCCACCGGTCTGGGTCTGATCGATCCACCACAAGCCGATGGCTCGCTCGTCGGCCTGCCCCTGCCGCTGAACGTGCTGCCGACCAGCATCAGCGCGATCCTGCGACCCGATCAAATGGGAAGCGGATGGCTATCCGTTGACTACGCCGGACCGGCGCCCTATGAACTGGCCGGAGTGACTCAGATCAATTGCCATCTAAATGGGTTGCCCCCTCCCAGTGCTCTGGGCTCGGGCAACGTTTTCGGCATCTACGTAACCTATACTTTCTGAAGCCGGCGGCACAACGCAATTTGTGGCATCAGGTTCGCAGGAGGGCAGGATTGGCGATGAGAACATTCCTCTCTCTCGCGCTGTTGAGCGCGACCGGTGCGATAGCGGCGACCTCCGGCTTCCTGCTGGGGGTGGATTACAGCGAATGGGTTGACCCAAACCACATCCCCACGCGGATTGCGGCGGACAGCTCCGGGGCGCTCTACATTCTGTCGGGCTGCGTGGACACCGACTCCTCCCCCTCCTGTGTGACAAAACTGTCAGCGGACGGGAAGACGGTCCTGTGGCAGGACGCCCTCGGATTCACGGCGAGCGCAATGGCAGTGGATCCCAACGGCAGTGTATATGTAACATCCGATGCGCCGTATGGGGAGACGTCCAGTGTTTTCGCGGAGAAGTTGAGCGCGGACGGGGCGAGCGTCGCGTGGCAGACGCAGCTCGGCATCACCGTGCAGGCCTCGGACCAGAGTCGAATGGTTTCCCTGGCAGTTGACTCCACGGGCCGCGCGTTTGTGGCGAGTGATGGCCATGTCGTTCGATTGAATGCGGCCGGCGCCATCGATTTCACCTCGATTCTGGCCTCGCCGGGCTGGACAATGGGCATTGCCGTCGACGCTACGGGCTCGGATGTCGTTGTCGGACTCGATACCGGGACATGGACTCTTGCACGGCTGGCGCCAGGCGGCGCCACCTGGGTTTATTCGACCATCCCTCAAGTAACGCAGTTGCCGCTGGCCCTTGCTGTAGCCCCGAACGGAGATGCCGTCGCGTACGGCAGCGATTTCAGTGGGAACTGGTGGCTGCAGCGGATTGATCCAACGGGCGCCGTAGTGTTCTCGGAGGCCATCCCCGCGGCGAATGGAAAGGCTCTCGGACTGGCGATAGACCCGGGACTGGCGTTAGACGCGGCCGGGAACGCGTACATCACCGGCTACAGCGGGCCCGTGATGCATCCGGTCACGAACAGCGTTGCGCCCTGCGGATCGGCGTGGCTGAGCGTGTTCGCACCCGATGGCGCCCTCCTGCAGACCACCTACATCCCGGGCGGCGCGATCACCGTATTCACCGCGCTCGTTGCCACGAGTCCGAATTCCACCGTCTTTGTGGTGGATACGGCCGACGCAACCTTCGCGCCCACACAAACCGGTCCGTTCCCGGCGAACCCGGCTTACGGAGAGATCCTGCTGCGCCTCTCCCCCAATGCCAACGCGCAGACTTTTCCACTGGCCTGTGTGGGCAGTGCGGCGACCTACAACACGGGGCCGATCGCGCCGGGAGAGATGGCGACGTTGTTTGGAAACGGGCTCGGGCCGCAGCAGGGGGTCCGGACGGAGGCTACGGTGCAGAGCCCCTTCCCAACACAGGCGGCAAACGTGGAGGTGACGTTCGACGGGACGCCGGCGCCGCTGCTGTGGGTGCAGGACACGCAAATCAACGTCGCGGTTCCGTGGTCGCTGACCGGTGCGACCACGCAAGTCTGTGTCACTTACAACAACGTCAGGACGAATTGCCTGACCTGGCCGGTGGCGCAGGCGGCGCCGGGGGTGTTTACCGTGGATGGCGTTCACGCGGCGGCTCTGAATGAAGATGGAACCATCAACTCCGCGGCGAACCCCGCAAAGGCCGATTCCATCGTGGCGGTATTCGCCAACGGCCTGGGCCCGATCAGTCCGCCCCAGGCCGACGGTTCGCTGGTGGGATTGCCGCTTCCTGTGGACGTGCTGCCGCTCAAGCTCGGACTCCCGTGCGTTGGGTTTGGGTGTTTCGCACCGATCGAGTACGATGTCGTCTACGGTGGGCCGGCGCCGTTCCTGATCGTGGGGGCCAGCCAGGTCAATTTTCGCGCGACTTCCAACTTCCTGTATCTGTGGGTGGAGACACCGTCAGGGATGGCACTCAGCAACGCCTTCCAGGTTTACGTCACCGCTCAGTGAAGCCGGCGGTACAGCTCCCGCAGAGCGTCAAGGCTCATCTGCTCGGCGCGCAGCTTGCCCTCAGGCAACGCATCCAGCACCGCGCGGTCGTACTGCGCCACCAGATTATTCCGCAGCGTCTTGCGCTTGTGCTGAAAGGCCAGCGAGACGAAACGCAGGAACGCGGCGGGGTCGGCGGCAGGCACATCGCGCCGTGGCGTCAGGCGTACGACCGCGGAATCCACCTTCGGCGCGGGATGGAACGCGGCCGGCGGCACCGCAAACAGGTACTCCACATCCGCGAAGAACTGCGTGGCCACGGTCAGGTAGCCGTAATCGCGCGAGCCGGGCGACGCAGTGAGGCGCTCGGCCACTTCCTTCTGCACCAGGAACACCGCGCGGACCGGCCCGTTGCCCAGGCCCAGCACCTTCCCGACGATTGGAGACGTGATGTAGTAGGGCAGATTCCCGGCAATCACGGCAGGCCCCCACTGACCGGGGTCCACCTTCAGGATGTCGCCCTCCACTACCTCGAGGCGGTCGTTCCCGCGGAACTTCGCCCGCAGATACTGAACCAGGATCGGGTCGATCTCGACGGCCTTCACGCGATCGGCGCGATCGAGAAGATGGGCGGTTAGCGCGCCCTTGCCGGGGCCGATCTCCACCACCAGCGCGGCGTGCTCCCCACACGCGGCAACGGCAATCCGCTGGAGAACGGATTGCCGTTTGAGGAAATGCTGTCCGAATCTCCGGGGCAGGTGTCAGCCCTTCACATCGACGTAGCTGCTGCGGAAGGTGAGGCGAAGCTTACCGCCCACCGGCTGGCCGAACGCCGTGCGCGGAGTGAATACAGTGAACAGCAGCGCATTCTCCACGCTTCGGCAGAAACTCTCGCTCACCTCGCCGTCGCGATCGTGGATGATGTTGAAATCCACCATGCGCCCCTGATCGTCGATGGTGACGTCCACCACCGCTTCCCCATCTTCGAAACCGATGGGGGCCATGCTCTTCACCGTGGCCTCCGTAGAGAGACCGATGGGCACGTCCTGCTCCGAGGGCACCCACGCGAACGAGGGCACCAGCAGAGCGAAGAGGAACAACGCGGAGCAGATACCGCCGGCCAGAGGCACTGCCAGCGGGCGCATGAGGCCATCGAACACGAGATACGCGTGCGTGGCCAGACGCCGGAACCAGCCGGCGGACCGGCGTTGCCGCTCCCGCGACGCCATCACACGGAGCCGGACAGCGAGGTCCGGTGGGGGAGCCATCCGCGGCAGCGCGCGCATGGCCGCACGAATCCTTTCTCGCTCGGCGCCTTCCTCGGAGCAGCTTCGGCAGACGCGCAGATGCGCGGCCACCGCCTGGCGCTCCGCCTCCGGCGTCGACTGATCGAAGTCCGCGAGCAATTTCGTCCGTACCGTCCTGCAATTCATTCGTTTCACTCAATCGGCTGCGGTGCCAAACCGAACACAGAGTCAGCGTCCAGCCGGCCCGCCAGGTTCTTCCGGAGTGCATCGCGGCCCCGCAGAATGCGCGACTTCACGGTGCCCAGCGAAACATCGAGCACAGAAGCGATCTCCTCGTAACTGAGGTCTTCTATGTCTCGCAACACAACGGCCGCCCGGAACTTCGGGTTCACCTGGGTCAGCGCTTGTTCCAGGAGGACCTGCGCTTCGCGATCGGCCGCAAGCTGCAACGGCGATCTGCCGGTATCGCGCAGAGTGTCTTCGTAAGGCCGTCCACCCTCCTCCTCGGTCATTCCAATCTCGTGCCACTGGTGTCGCGAGAACCAGCGGCGATGATTCCAGGCCTCGTTGACGGTGATCCGGTAGATCCACGTCTTGAGACTGCTCTGGCTCCGGAAATGTCCAACGTTGCGAAAGATCTTCAGGAACACTTCCTGAACGATATCGCAGGCTTCCTCCCGGCTCCCGGTGAGCCGGCAAACAAGGTTATAGACAGGTTGCTGGAAGCGGCTGATCAGTTCCTCGTACGCTTCGCCGGTCCCCGCGCGCAGGCCTTCCACGAGTTCGGCGTCGAGATGGGCCGCCCTGTCCTCGGAGACAGGCGCCACCCCGGCCATGGCACCGGGATGCAAGCCGACCGCAATGTCAGCCATTGGTTTCACCTGTCCAGATTCTATCTCCAAATCGGGGGAGATGCTCTGGGTCTTGGCGCTGCTACCGAGTAAGACACCGCCGGTGGGAGAAAAGTTCCCGGCCCGCCGGGTCCAGGCTGGTGTCCTGTCCCAGCTGACAATCTACAATTCAGACCTGCGAAGTGGGGCAGGCAGTTCTGCCTGCAGCAGCATAGCCGCAACCAAACGGAAGGGCGGCCTGAGAGGCCGCCGCAGGCTGAGAGCCGGCTGAGAGCCTGCCCCACATCGAATCGTCGCCGGCTGCGAAGACTCTCGGATGTAGTAGTACAAGGGTGTCCGATGTCAGCCGCGGCACACTTGTTCGTAATACTGCTCGTATAAGGGAATAATCAGCGACGTGCAGAAGCGTGTTTCGGCGGTTCTGCGCGCGGCTGCCGCGACCGCTTCGTACCGTGAGCTATCCGACAGAAGCTCGACGACCCTCGCCGCCTGAGACGCAATGTCGCCCACCGGCTCCAGGAACCCGTCCACACCGTTGGTGATCAGCTCCGGCACGCCGCCGACGTTGGTGGCAACAGGCGGCACGCCGCAGGCCATGGCTTCCAGCGCCGCCAGTCCGAATGATTCCAGTTCGCTCGGCAGCAACAGCACGTCCATGCCGGGCAGAACCCTGTGGATGTGGTCCTGTTTGCCGAGGAACGTCACATGCGATTCCACGCCGAGGTCGATGGCCAGCCTCTCGGCGGGTCCGCGCTCCGGGCCGTCGCCGACCATATACAAGTGGGCGGGAATCTCGCGGCGAACCTCGGCCAGAATGTGCACGCAATCCTGCACGCGCTTCACCGGACGGAAATTCGAGATGTGCACGAGGCTCTTTTCCTCGTTGCGCTTGTTGTCGCGGGGACGGTATATGTCGCAATTCACGAAATTGCGGATCACGCGAATCTCGTTGGACACGCCGAAGACATCCACCGTTCGCTGGCGCAGATACTCGCTGATGCTGGTGATGCCGTCGGATTGTTCGATGGAGAACTTTGTCACCGGGAAATAGGAGCGGTCTGTGCCCACCAGGGTGATGTCGGTACCGTGCAGGGTGGTGATGAAGGGGAGGCGGTGACGCGGCCGCATCATCTCCCGCGCCAGCATGGCGGCCACCGAGTGGGGGATGGCGTAGTGGACGTGCAGCAGGTCGAGGTGATACGTCTGGGCCACCTCGGCCATGCGCGAGGCCAGCGCCAGCAGATAGGGCGGGTGCTGGAACAGCGGATAGCTGGAGACTTCCACTTCGTGGTAATGAATGCGCGGACCAGAACCCAGGCGGATGGGGTTCGCGTAGGTGATGAAGTGCACGTCATGGCCACGCGCGGCCAGCTCCACGCCCAGCTCCGTGGCCACGATGCCGCTTCCGCCGTAGGTTGGGTAACAGGTGATGCCGACCTTCATCCGTACTCAGATTGTGGCACAGCACCACCTGCCCAACCCCTGCACTTACCTGGTTGCGATCACCACGGTCTGCACTCCGTTGCTCAGCGGATGGGCGGTGGCGGCGCCGAGGCCGGCCGCGGAAGCCATCGCCGTTATCTCACGGAACGTATACGCGTCGCCGGCCGGCGTGTTGACCAGCATCACCAGCGGGAAGGAGGCGGCTCGGGGCGGAGAGACTCGATCGTCGTTGGGAACAAACTCGAGAATCGCCACTCGCCCGCCGGGCTTCAGCGCCGCGTGGACCTTGCGCAGAATCAACTCGCAGCCTGCCCGGTCGAAGTGGTGGAGGAAGTTAGTGAGCAGGACCACGTCATAGTCGTCGCCCCAGTTCACTGTTAACGCATCACCCTCGATAGTGGAGTGGCGGCTGGCCACGCCCATCTGGGCGGCGTGCTCGCGGGCCACTTCCAACACGTGCGGCCAGTCCAGCGCCACGATGGTCGCGTTGGGGTTCTTCTGCGCGACGGAAATGCCGAAAATGCCATGGCCGGCGGCGAGGTCCAGCACTTTCCAGGGCTCGCCCCTGCCCGCGCCGAGCAGATCCGCGATCTCCTGCGACGGCATGAACATCATCGGCGCCATGGAGCGCGCGAATTCCACCCACATGGGGTGGTCGGTCTCGATCTCCGTCGCATCGGTGGTTCCACCGTTGCGCACCGCGCTGGTGATGTCGCGAAACCGGTCCAACTGCGCCGGGTGGGTGAGGAAGAATATCATCGATCCGACGAAGGCCGGTGAGTGCCGGTTCAGGAAGATCGCCGAATCCATCGGGAGCGAGTACTGGCTGCCGGTTTTGTGCAGGAATCCCTCGACGGTCAGGAAGTCGCACAGGATGCGTATGCCGCGCTCGCTGGCCTGGCACTTGCCGGCCAAAGCCGCTGACGTCGTGGCGCCCTCGGCCACGGCGGTGAATACATCGAGTTCGATTGCGGCACGCAGAGCGGCCGATTTGTGAAAAGCGTTCGCTGCCTCGAAGAAGGCGAGCGGGGACGGTTGAGTGATGGTGGAAGTCGCAGCCATATCCGCTTAGGATAGCGAATCGCACGTCTGCGGTACTGCCTGTTACAATGCCTTCTTCACCGTGACCTCCCGAACGTCCCTGCAGAAGCTGGAGCGGTACTTCGAGTTCGAGCGGCTCGCCACGAACTGGCGCACCGAGATCCTGGCCGGCGTCACCACCTTCGTCACCATGGCGTACATCGTCTTCGTGAACCCGTCCATCCTGCATGAGGCGGGCATGCCGGTGGGTGCGGTGATGGCGGCAACGTGCCTGTGCGCGGCCTTCGGCAGCATCCTGATGGGCGCGCTGGCGCGGTATCCCATCGCCCTGGCGCCCGGCATGGGGCTGAACGCGTACTTCACGTACACGGTGGTGAAGGCCATGGGAGTCCCGTGGCCCACGGCGCTCGGCGCGGTGTTTCTCTCCGGCGTCGCCTTCCTGCTGCTCACCGCCGCCGGTGTCCGGCAACTCATCATCGCGGCCATCCCCGCCGAGTTGTACGCCGCGGTGGCGGTTGGTATTGGCCTGTTCATCGCCTTCGTCGGTTTCCGCAATTCGGGCATCGTGGTGGGCAGCCCGGCCACGCTCGTCACTATGGGGAATCTGCGCCAGCCCAGTACCGCGCTGGCCATCTTCGGACTGCTGCTCATCGCCGTCCTGCTCGCCTGGCGCGTTCGCGCCGCCATCCTGATCGGCATTCTGGGCGCCACCGCCGCGGGTATCCTTCTTGGCCTGGTGAAGTGGCAGCCGCAAAGCTTCGACCTCGCAGCCATCTCCGCAACCGCTTTCCATCTGGACATCCGCGCGGCGTTGCGCATCGGCCTCCTCGACATCGTCTTTGTGTTCCTCTTCGTGGATCTGTTCGACAATGTCGGCACGCTGGTGGCCGTAGGCAAGAAGGCGGGCTTGTTCGACAGCGCCGGCCGCATTCCACGCGTGAACCGGATTCTCTTCGCCGACGCTTCCGCCACCGTGGCGGGCTCGCTGGCCGGAACGTCCACGGTGGTCAGTTACATCGAAAGCGCGGCCGGCGTGGTGGCCGGCGGGCGCACCGGGGTCACCTCCATCACCACCGGGCTGCTGTTCCTTGTGGCGTTGTTCATTGCGCCGGTGGTGGGCGCTATCCCCACGGCGGCCACCGCGCCCGCGCTTATCATCGTCGGCTCCATGATGGCGGTGCACGCCGTCGAGATCCCGTGGAGCGAGCCCGTGGTGGCCATCCCCTCGTTCCTCACCATCCTCGCCATTCCGCTGACCTTCAGCATCGCCAACGGACTCGCGCTCGGCTTTACCGCGTGGACCATCCTGAAGGTGGCGCGCGGCGAATGGCGGTCGGTGAGCTGGGTGGTCTACGTGCTGACCGCGCTGTTCATCGCGCGGTTCCTGTATCTGGCGGGGTGAGCGAAAGCGGCCGCCGCTTGTGCCAATCCGTGCGGATCTGAAACTCCTTTCCAATGGCCAGCAGGGTGTTCTCGGTGAAGGCGCGGCCCACGATCTGGATGGCAATGGGCATGCCGTCGGCAAATCCGCACGGCAGCACCAGCGCGGGGAGGCCGGCCAGGTTGGCGGCGGCGATGAGCGCAGTAAGGCCGGGGTCCTTCGGGCGCGGGCGATCCGGGTTCGGCGGCCGGTCGAGCGCGTCGGCGACCTTCCCTGCAGGCCCCAGCCGAGCCGGCGCCACCAGCACGTCGATATCGCTCAACAGCGCGCGCAGAGCGGTCTGCAGCGAGCTGCGCAGGCGCATCGCTCTCAAGTACTCCTTCGCGGGCAGCTCCATGGCGGCGTGGAATCCGGCGATCTGCTTCGCGTCGGCCAGCTCGTTCACCCGGCCGCTGGCCACCAGCGGTTCGAACACGGATGCGGCCTCGCCGGCCAGGATGGTCGTCACCATGGCGCCGTAGGGGAAATCCGGCAGCTTCGCCGCGGTGGTTTGCAGGCCCATGTCGCGCAGCGT
Organism: Bryobacteraceae bacterium; assembly: GCA_049510065.1. Taxonomy (GTDB): domain Bacteria; phylum Acidobacteriota; class Terriglobia; order Bryobacterales; family Bryobacteraceae; genus CAWACP01. The sequence continues at coordinate 43,047 of JBEKZH010000024.1, read as the reverse complement.
GTCCAGCGCTTTCGCGAAGTCCGGGCGCGCGGCGGGCTCGGCCCATTCCGCAAAGTCGACGGCCGCGAATCCGGCGTGAATCTCCTTCAGATCGCGCGCGTACTGCGGCGCGTAGTAGAAGCTCTTGCCTGCCGAGCCGGAGTCTTTGTCGTCTCCTCCGGCGATGGCCTCCAGCACCAGTCCGCAGTCCTCGGCGGTGCGGCCGATGGGCCCAATCTTGTCCAGCGTCCAGGAGAGGGGCATCGCGCCGTGCCGGCTGACCAGGCCGTAGGTTGGGCGGAGCCCGGTGACGCCGCAAAAGGCGCACGGCGTCAGAATGGAGCCCACCGTTTCCGAGCCCAGCGCGAATGTCACGCAGCCTGCCGCCACGGCGATGGCCGATCCGCTTGACGATCCTCCGGACCAGCGCGTGGGGTCCCACGGATTCAGTCCCGGCCCGGTCAGCGAAGCGGCGGCGGAGTGATAGCCCATGGGCCCGCCGGCCAACTCCACCATGGCCAGCTTGCCCAGCAGCAGTGCGCCCTTCTTCTCCGCCTTCGCGACGGCTGTGGCCGTGTAGTCGAAGGTTTGTCTGGCGTACGGCTTCGCGCCCCATGTGGTGGGCGTGTTCTTCAGGCTGAGCAGATCCTTGGCGCCCCAGGGGATGCCCTGCAGCGGCCCGCGAAAGCGCTGGCGCTTGAGGTCGGCGTCCACGTCGTGGGCGGCGTTCCTGGCGCGGTCGGTGAGCGGCAACGCCAGCGCGTTGTACTTCGGTCCAAGCTCGGCAAGGCGCGCGCCGAAGGCGTGCACGATCTCTTTTGCGGAGAGGTCTCGCGCGCGCAGGCGCTGGTTCAGTTCGCCGATGGTGCTGAAGAAAAGGTCGTCAGTGGCCATGGCTCATGCCTTGAATCGGAACGCCGGTTCGGTGGTGATGTCCAGCTTCGCCTTCGCAAGCTGGGCGGCGGCCTGACGAAGATCGTCCTCCGCGGCGGCGAGCTGGTCATCGGGTGCGGCTGGCTCCGGGGCGGCGGCCGTCTGCGCCACCGCGGGCGCGGCGACCAGAAATGCGGCAAGCTCTCTTCGGGTCATCGGTACGAGGATACAACGGCCGGGGCCGGTGTTAGGCTGCGTTCATTTTGGGGCTCCCGCACCGCAAGGGCGAAAGACAGGATCAACATCCACCTCAAAATGCTTCCACCCCGCGAATCGCAGAACCTGCTCGCGAGGCGTCCTACGCCTCGTAGGCCAAGGCGGCGTCACTCCGCATTGTTCGGCATCGAGGAACAATGCACAGCAAGTGCCGCCGCCGAACTGAGAGCTGTCGTAGAGGATACCCTGCACCGGATTCCCAGTGTTGTCCTTGAACATTCGTCTGAAGTACTCGGCGACAACCTGCGTAGGGACGTATTCGACATGCTCGCGACCATCCTTGGCGATAGGGTGGCCTACTTCCTCCGCGAAGTCACGGAGAAACTGGATTGCCGATCTAGTCGGACGCTTCTGAGGATCGAAGATGCTCGGAACAAGCATTTTCGACTTCCTCAGATCTACAACCCGAAGGGCAATCTTCGCAACGAAGGTCCCTACGGTAATCATCGTCTTTCCCTGGGACCAACGTCCGTAATCGAGGCCCTCTCGGCTCGCTGTCTCCGCGTCATACGCACCATAGAACATCACGATACCAGCCGGGCTCATCCGATTCGCACACGGCGCTGCAGTTGGAGGCGGAGGCCCAAGTTCGCCGGCTGTCTCGATTTCCTTCTTGCGCTTCGGGTCGTGCTGTCGCGCTCGAAAGAGCTTGGTCCCGGCCGGCTCGATGGTAACGAGGTTCTCCGCTCTGACCAGATCCGCAAGCTCGTCGAGGATGTCGGCAGTGGGAAAGCTCTCCGGCTCCCATGCATCGAAATCGCCTTCCAGAGGTGCGTGAAAGGAGAATCGGCTCTTGTGTTTGATACGTTCGCAAAAGTCGCCCCAGTCAAACACGAGTTTGGCGCCGGGCGTCTCGCGCGTGAGCAGTCGGATATACCACGTTTGAGGGCCAAGCAGCCGGGAGATCTCGTCGATCACTGCGCCATCACGAATTGGTGGTTCGGTCCAGGGCGCCGGCTGCCACTGGTCCATCCCGTCCAGTCGCAGCAGTTCTTCTGTGTTATTACTCGACCAGGATGAATATCCTGTGTCGTCGTCGAAATCCGTCTCATGGGTGTCCGTGGTCCACCACGAGGCGATGCCCTCGAGCACAAAGTCCGCAACAGCGTCAATCGGGGCGGCGATAGGCGCGCTTGAGAGTCCCTTGCAGAAGTGGCACTCATTCCATACTGCCCGCTCTCGGACAAACGCCTTTATTGACTCATCGGCAAAGCACTCGGCGCATACGCCCGGACTCGGTTGGGTTACCTCGCTGCTATTCATTGAACCTGCCGCCGTTCACGTGATCACTTGATGTTCCGGCCCAGGCTGCAGCTTTTCCAGGACATAGGCATTGAGGCTCTTGCCTTGCCGCCTGGCCTCCGTCATAATCTGCCGGTGCACTTCGGGCGGCACACGCACCAGGAATTTCCCGGAGAACGGTTTCTCCGGGTCTTCCCCGCGAGACGCGCAAAACTCCAGGTAGTCATCCACTGAATCCTCAAAGGCCTGTTTCAGTTCTTCCACGGAAGAACCTTGAAACGTGATCACGTCTCGCGTGTTGATTACTTCCCCAAAAAAAACGCCGGCCTTTTCATCTAACTCTGCGTTTGCCTGGTATCCCTTGTAGGTCATGATTTCCCCTCCACCCCAATGCCCGCCTCGACGAGAAATCTTTGCATGGAAGCGACCGCGCCGCGGTCGGTCTCTTTGTGAGGATGCGGTCGATGAAAAACAGCACGAACGCCGTTCAGCGCAATGCGCACGCGCGATCCCCGGCCCTCCGAGATTTCAGCTCCGTAGTACAACAGCATCGCTTCAATATCCGACCAGGCAATGTTGGCTCGCTTCTCGAAGATCGCTTCCAGCACGCGCTGGTGTCTGCTCACCCCTTCATGATATCACTTAATGATATCAGGTGCTCAGACGTGGTTCGCCAGCGCCTCGGCCAGGGCCTTCTCCATGGCGCTACGCGGGGCGGATTCGCCGGTCCACAACTCAAACTGCGCCACGGCCTGTTCCAGGAACATCTCCGAGCCGGGGATGACCTCGCGACCCTGTGCCGCGGCGCGGCGCAGCAACACGGTCTCGGCCGGGTTGTAGACCATGTCCATCACAACCTCGCCGGGAATGCGATCGCGGAAGAAGCAATCGTCCACCTTGGGAAACATGCCCAGCGGTGTCGCGTGCACCAGAGCGTCGAACTGCCCCCTCTCCGCCTGCTCGGGTGTCAGCGCTTCGCCGTCGCACATCCTGGCGAAGGCGCGCACGCGGTCCGGGTTGCGGCCGGTGATGGCCAGCTTCGCGCCCGCATCGGCCAGCGCCCATGCGGCGCCACGCGCAGCCCCGCCGTTTCCCACCAGCAGCACCGAGGCCCTGGCCAGACGCAGCCGCCGGCCCAGCGGAACGGTGACGCCGCGCGCATCCGTGTTCGTGCCGCGCCACTTGCCCGCCTTCCGCCACACCGTGTTCACAGCGCCAATCCGGCGCGCCAGAGGGTCGATGACATCCAGGTAGCGCATCACCCGCTGCTTGTGCGGGATGGTCACGCTGAAGCCGGCCACCGGGAGGTGCTCGGCGAACCCGAAGAAATCCTTCAGCGCCGTCGCCGGCACCAGGAATGGCAGGTACACCGCGTCGATGCGGCGTGCCTGCAATGCGCGGTTGTGGATGGCGGGCGAGAGCGAATGCCGCACCGGGTCCGCAATCACGCCGTACACGCGCGCCGACTTCGTCAGCTTCTCCACCCGGTAGAGATTCCGCAGCGCGCGCGCGGTGCACTGTCCCGCGGCCGTGCCTTCCTGCATGTTCGGCGCGGCGTAGGTGTACATCCCGCCGTGAAACGGCGACAGCACGCGCGTCGGAAACCCGATCTCCCCCATGGCCAGCAGGATCATGGGCGTGCGCGGATGGGCCGCGGCGATCGAGAGTACGCGATAGTTGTCGGACTGTTTCCGCGCCGTGGTGACGATCTTGTACGCGTCGGCCGGAACCTGCGTCAGCCGTCGCACCACCGCTTCCAGCGCCGGCGTGCTCTCGAAGTTGTGATACGAGACCACCAGCATCACCCGGCTGCGCAAGTTCTCCAGACGCCCGCGCAGGCCCGCCGCGCTCTCCACTTCCACGTCCACGGCGCGCGCGCCGTTGTCCACCGCGCACTCCAGAATCCGAATCTGCTCTTCGACGCTGCCGTTGAAGCGGCCCTGGTTCTGATGGCGGCGGCAGGTGGCGAGGATAAGGCAGTCCGGGAACTCGGTCAGGAAATCGCGGATGGCCCGGGCGCCTTCGTAAGGATCGGGCAGGTAGTCGAGCCGGAACTCGAAGAACCCGTCGCCGGCTTCCACTTCGCGCCGCGCCTGCTCCAGCAGTCTGGCAACGCTGGGAAGGCCCAGTGCTATGCAAATCCTCGGCAGAGCTGGCTTAAGCGGCATGAGGAGGCTGCGAGTGGAACCCCGATCTTATCGGAGCCGAGGGCGACTATGCAATGGGAAACGCGCTGGATGGCCCGAAGCCGCCCTACCGGCGAGTCTTACGGCGCGCCGGGGTCCCGGTGGAGAGGCCCATGTCCTGCATCTGCTTCTTCGCCCGGGCTACCAGCTCGGGATTCGAAGAGCGCGCAATCACCTCGCGAAACTCCTTCGCCGCGGCGTCCCGTCGGCCCATTTTGACCAGCGCGAGTCCCTTCATGTAATGCGCGTCGGAGGTTTTGGCGTTGGCCTGATACTTCTCGTTGACCGCGTCGAAAGCGGCCACGGCCTTATCGTAGCTGCCCTTGTGGTACAGAATATCGCCAATGTAGAACTGCGCATTCGGCGCGAACTGCGTGGTGGGGAAGTACTGCAGATAGTCCTGGAACTCCTGCAGCGCCAGGTCAAGCTGGCCGCCCCCATAATCGCGATAGGCATTTGAATACGACTGCTCCGCGCTCATGCCGGCCGGAGGACCGCTGGCGGGGGCGCCCCCCTGCGCGGCACCCTGGGGCGCTTCGGGATTGACGTTGGCGCCAGCGGGCGGCGGCGCCGGGTGGGCCGCCAGATTCACCGTGTTCTTCAAATCGGCAATGGCCGCGTCGATCTTGCCGATACGCGCGCCGATATCCTGCACGTTATCGCGCAGGTCGTTGAAAGACTGCGTCACCTGATCCAGACGGCCGTTCAGACCGGCGACCGCGGGCGTCGTCTTGTTCGCATTGCTCTCGATGTTGTTGCCGAGCAGTGCCAGCGACGTATTCAGCCGGTTCACCGTGTCCAGCGTCTGCTGTGTCAGCGTCTGCAGCGTCGCGATCTTCTGGTCCTGCGAACTCTGCAGGTCTTTCACCTGCTGCTGCAGGAGTGCGACATCGCGCTGCAGTTCCAGGATCTCCTTGCTCGCCGCCGATGCCAGGGGCAACGCCAGAAGGCCAATCAACACAATGCGAATCAGTTTCATAGAGTCCTCGTCTTGTGGGGCGGGCAATCCTGCCCGCAGCCGGCTTTCAGCCGGCCCAACGCCGCGTGGAAACACGGCGGCAGCCAGGATTGGCCGCCCCACATGCGCATAAGTGACATTGGGCGGAAGCCTGTGCCACCAGTTGGCAGCACAGGCTTAACCCGTGAATGCTAGTGCTGGGCCGGAGCGAAGTGGTCGTGACGGTTGCGCTGATAGCAATCCTCAGTCGCTTCCGTGCACACCGGCTTCTCCTTGCCATAGCTGATGGTCTTCAGTTTGTCCGCCCCGACGCCAAGCTGCACCAGATAGTCCTTGGCGGACTGGGCGCGGCGATCGCCAAGCGCAAGGTTGTACTCGGCCGAGCCGCGCTCGTCGCAATTGCCCTCGACGAGCACGCTGATATTGGGATCGTTGCTGAACACCTTCTTCAGCACGTCGGCGTTACCCTGCAGCACCGTCTGCGCGTCGGCGCGGATGTCGTTCTTGTCGTAGTCGAAGTAGATGTCTTTGACATCGCGGTTGATGATCGTCTCGGAGCTGTCCACGTGCGGCGGAGGTGGCGGCGGTGGAGGCGGAGGTGGCGGCGTGGTCACCTCCACGGTGGCAGCCTTCGAATCGTCCCCGCCGGGACCCTTAGCCGACAGCGTATAGGTGGTGGTGGCGGTGGGGAACACCTGGCGCGTGCCTTCGCTCTGCACCGCGCCCACGCCCTGATCGATGGCCATGTCCGTGGCATTGCTGACGGACCAGCGCAACGTGGCGGCCTGGCCCTTCTCGATGGTGGTCGGCTCGACGGTGAAGCTGTTAATAACGGCCTTCGGTGGCGGTGGCGGCACCTCGGCCTTCGGTGGCGGTGGCGGTGGGGGCGGCGGCGCCTTCTTCTTGCACCCTGCCGCGAATAGTAGAAGCGACAGCGCCAAAAGCACTGCGCCAATCCTGACTACCTGTGTCCTGAAACTGCGGCTCATCCTGTTTTCTCCTCTGGTACAGAAAATAAACGCTGAAACTTCAATAGCTTCCCCGGCTCCACACCGGCTTCTCATTATTGCCCACCGTGGTCAACTGCCGCTTGCCGGTGCCGTTGGCAAGCATGGTCCAGATTTCGGTCTTCCGGCCCTGCCGGGACGAGTAGACAATGTGTACGCCATCGGGAGCCCAGCTCGGGTTCTCGTTCCGTCCTTCTTCGTGCGTGAGCTGAGTGATGTCCCGCGTGGCGACGTCCATGACGAAGATGTTGTAATTTCCGGGCGCGAAGCCTTTGGTCCACGCAAACGCAATGTGCTGGCCGTCGGGCGACCACGAGGGGTTCACCGCTTCGCCTTCGCCGTTGGTCAATCGCGCTACGTTCACGCCGTCCACACTCATTGTATATATTTGCGGCAGGCCCGAGCGGTCCGATACGAACACGATGGTGGACCCGGTTTTGGGGTTCATCTTGGGTTCCACCGCGATGGAGTTGCCAAAGGTGATGCGCTGCAGATTGCCGCCGTCCAGATTCGTCTGGAAGATCTGCGAATAGCCGGCCGCCGCCGTCGAGTAGATGAGCAGGTGCTCGCTGTCGGTGGTGAAATCGGAGGCGGCGTTCATGGACGCGTGCTGGTTGTAATACGGCAGCTTTCGCCCGCTCACCAACGAGTGCACCACGATCTCCGGCTGCCCGTGCAGATAGCTGGTGAAGGCCAGCTTCGTCCCGTCCGGCGCCACACAGGGGAACGTGGAGATGGAGCCATAGTGCGTGAACTGCTTCTCGTTCGAGCCGTCGTAGTCCATTGACCAGATCTCTTTGTGGCCGGTGCGATCGGAGACAAAGTAAATCTTCGTCCCCATCAGACTTACGCCGCCAAACTGTTTCAGGATGTCGGCCGCGAACTGCTGGGCCACGTTCTTCGCGCCGGCCTCATCCAGCGTGCTGTTGTACACCTTACCCAGCACCTGCGCGGTGGCTGCGTCCGATTGCTGCACGTTGAACAGCCAGCCGTACAGGACAATCTGCCCGTTCTGCGCCGCCGTATAGCCGAAGGCGAGATACGTGGAGTTGGCCGGCGGGCCCGACCAGTCGGACAGGTAGTAGCCGTTGCCCTTCGCGCCCGGCTCGGGTGGCCGTTTGAAATCGGAGGGCTGCTGCGGAATCTGCAGCGGCATCACCGTCTTGGGCACCATGCGGAAGATGCCGGAACTCTGCACCTCGCTGAACAGCGTCGCGTTGAACGTGTTCATGAAGTTCTGAGCTTCACCCGAGCCGCGGAAGTCGGGAATAGCGATGGAGGCCTTGCCGGCGTTCTTTTCCACATTGACGACGATCTGCGGCTGTCCACGAACCAGGCTTGCGGCCAGCATCGAGAGTATGACCAGGTTTTTTTTCATCGCAGGTTGAATCGGACCTCTACGCTCGCGGCGTCGTGGCCATATTGTAGCGGCAGCGGTGGAAACGGTGCCGCCATCATTACCGCGCGTTGCGCCGAGACGTCGATGTTATAGTTTCCGCTGCTTTGCATGACGGTTGGTGTGCTCACCGACCCGTCACGCCGGATGTCGAAATTCACGATCGCCGGGGTGCGTTGCGATCGCGGATCGAGATTCGCGGTCTGCCATTTGTCCGCGATTCGCTGGATGATAAGGCTGACGTAGGCTCCGTACTGCTGGCCGAAAGCGCCCGCCCCCACGCCGATGCTGCCCCCGCCGTGCGGCATGCTGTACATGGGGCTGTTGGCGGCCGCGCCCTCCACGCTGTAGAGCTGGTTGTCGCGCCACTGCTGCTGCGGCAGATTACGGCGCGCCACGGTTTGCGGCTGTTCGTGCGCCGGCTTGTCGCGCCACAACGGAATCGCCTCCCGCTCCGGTTTGGCCGCGCTCTTCTCCAGCTTCTTCTCGGGAGGAGGCTCCGGAATCTGCGATTCGGTGTCGTGGGCCAGCGGGTTCACCTGACCGTTCTTCCCGGGAATCGGGATGGTCTTGATGACATTCACCTGCACAGCGCCGCCCCCCGCGGTATTGCTGCCCCAGGTCTCATGGCCGACGTGCGCCATCCATATGGTATAGACAGCGGCCAGCGCCAGAAAGCTCACATGAAAGACAGCCGACGCGATCAGCGGCTTTCGCAGCGACTCGCCCTGTTCCAGTATGTCGGCGTGCGGCATACGCTATCTCTTCCCGGCCAAATCCTCTGGCTGCGTGACCATGTTCACTTTCAGCTTCGCGTCGCCACAGGCGCTGACCACCTGCGCCAGCGCGTCCCAAATGACGCCGCGGTCGGCCTTGATGTACACCTCGCTGGCGTTTCCGAAGCGGCTGTGTACGGCATCGGCGATGGCGTGGACGTTCACCGGCCTGTCGTTCAAATATGTGGTGCCATCGCGCGTCACCGAGATCACCGGCATCTCCCGCGTCGTAGTGCGATTCTGGCTCACCTTCGGCACTTCCACTTCCAGCCCAAACTCCATGACGTGCGCGGTGAGCATAAAGATAATCAGCAGCACCAGCACCACGTCCACCAGCGGAACAATGTTGATGTCGGCCAGCGTACTGCCGCCGCGGAACCGCCGCCCGCCGAACCCGTTCGAGGAGCTGGAGGAGAAGGCCATCTATTCCTCGGAGTTCCGCTCGGTCATGTTCAGGAACTCCAGCGCGAAGTCGTCCATGCGCGCGCCGAATTCGCGGACGCTGCTGCCGAACCAGTTGTAGGCCACCGCGGCGGGGATGGCCGCGGCCAAACCCAGCGCCGTGGTGATCAGCGCTTCGGCGATGCCCGGCGCAACGGCGCGCAGGCTGGCCGCTCCGGCGGCGCCCAGACCCTGAAACGCGTCGATGATTCCCATCACCGTTCCGAACAACCCGATGAACGGCGAAACCGTTGCGGTGGTGGCCAGAATACTCATGTTGCGCTCCAGCCGCGCGATCTCTTCGCTGACGCCGAGTTGCAGGGACCGCTCGAGCGTGGCCTTGTTCGTCAGCGCGCCCCTGGACTTCATCTGGCGGTCTACTTCGCTGTAGCCAAAATCAAACACCGCCACCAGCGGCGAGGCGCGGAACTGCTCGCTGGCCACGGCTACCGATTCGAGGCCCGTGGCCTTGCGGAAAGCGCGCAGGAAGCTCTGATTCGCGCCCCGCGCGTTGCGGAAGGAAGCCCATTTGGAGAAGATCACCGCCCACGAGAGCAGCGAGAAGATCAGCAGGATCACCATCACCACCTTCGCGATCGGGCCCGCGCTGCGCACCAGGTCCCACGTGCTCAGTTGCAGAATGATGGTAAACAAAAGAGGTGGTTCCTCCCCACATGTTCATGATAGAACGGCTCGCCGCGCTGCCGATGAATAAAACGCGCGTTGATGCAAATGTTTCAGCTCGGGCCAGGTCGAAACACTTGACCATGGACCGCTCCCTGGATCAGATCGGTCGCGCAAAAAACGCACCGGCCGCGAGTTCCGGGGAACCACCGGGAGCAGCAGCCCCATGCGGCGAAGCGGGTCGCCGTCCGTTGTGCGCGACAGCAAAAAAGAAGGGGAGCCCGAAGGCTCCCCTGTTCACACCAAAGAGAGACGTGAACCTCAGAACACGAACTTACCCGAGACCTGAACTATGCGCGGTGAAGCGTCGAAGCCCAGGAAATTGCCGTAAGGACTCGTCGGCGTGCTCACCATCCCCGTGATCTGGCCGAACGTCGAGTCACCCAGACCGCTGTCGGGAAGACCGAAGTTCGGATGGTTGAACACGTTGTACGCCTGCAGGCCCACGGACAGCGCCCTTTTCTCGCCGAGATGGAAGGCTCTGAACAGGGCCATGTCCATGCTGAAGTAATGCGGCCCGTGGTACTGGTTTCGCGTCTGCGACGGGAACGTGGTGTATCCGTTGAAGGACGCCGCTGCGCTGTCGATGAAGGCGGCGGCATTGAGGCAGGTCCCTCCACTGGTCCAGGTGTCGGCCGCGCCGCAGGAAGTCTGTCCGTTGCCCGAGATCGCCTGAGCGGGAATCAGCACGTTGCTGTTGAGCAAAGCGCCCGCCCAGTTGCCGTCGGTGACCGTAAACGGCAATCCAGTGCGCCAGAATGCCTTGCCCGAGTACTCCCAGCCATTCAACAACTGCCCCAGGAAGGCATTGCCGACGTGGACTGCCGGATTGTAGACAAAGTCGGCGCTGATCAGGTGACGAATATCGTAATCCGAGTTCCCGTAGTTGTTGGCGCGGAGATTGGTCGGATTGATCTGCTGCAGCGTCTGGGAATCTCCGTACGTGAACACGCCGCCGTTGGAGGTCTCATCCAGGTTGTGCGACCAGGTGTAATTGAAGTGGACTGCAAGCCCATGCGAGAAATTCTCTCGGAAGGTGACGGTCAGGCCGTCGTAGTTGGAGATGGCGCCGCTCTTCCACTGAGTGTAAACGCCGTAATTCGGCACAGCCGCGGTGGGATTGATGCCGGAGACTCCGGGGAACAGCCCATACGCATCCCACGCGTTCGGCCACGAATTCGCGTACGGTATGTTGCCTCCATGGTTGCCGGCGTAGCTCAGGATGAGCGCCGTCGATTGGGTTAACTCCCTCTGCAACTGGAAGGTCCACTCTTCCCAGCGTGGAGCGTGATAAGTGCCGACGAAGCTGGTGAGGGCGGGGGCCGTAAACACCGAACCCAGCGCCTTCAGTTCCGCGGCGATGGTGCTGTAGCTCTGCGTGATGCTGAAGGCCTGGGCCGATTGCGCCCAGGTCGCAGCGGCGCCGGCCGGATCGAAGCCCAATACCCCCGCGGGGACCCGGACGCGAATCGCAACCGATACCGGCGGGTTGGTAAGCGAATTATCCAGCAGGCCCTCCGCCGGAGCGTCGTAGAAAATGCCGAACCCGCCGCTGATTACCGTCTTGCGGTCCTTGAACGGAGACCAACTGACGCCGACGCGCGGCGACAGGTTGATCGCGTCCATGCCCGGAAATGCCTGATGCTGGTTGTAGTTGATGTCGCTAGCGTACGGGACGCTACCGGGGCTCGAGCTGGTCACGCTGGCCAGCGACGAGAAATCGCCCTTGGCATTAGCGAAGCAGTTGATCTGGCAAACGGGGTTGGAGTTGTGCTCCGCGCGCAGGGCCAGAGTCAGCGTGAAGTTCGGGCTGACGCGCCACGTGTCATGCGCATAGACTCCCAGCCCCCACATGGCGATGGGAACGTCGCTCGCCAGGTTCAACGACTTGCGGTACTGATAGGCGATGCCGTTAGAGAAGTTCTGCAGGCCATTGGTGGTGTAGCCGAAGTAGACGGCTGGATCGTTCCAGTAGAAGTTGTGGTCGCTGACATCGTAGCGCCGATAGTTCGCGCCGAACTTGAGACTGTGCTTCCCCAGGGCCAGCGTGTAATCGTCGAGGAACTGATACTGCGTGATATTGCGTCCCTGCGGAAAGTCGTACAGATAATTGATCTGCGTAAACGGCACGACTCCCGAATCGATGATGCTGTACGGGAAGGTACTGTAAGCCAACTGGTGGTTCTGAGCGAACTGGGCTACGTAGTGGCTTGCCGAAACCTGGGCCTGGTTCGTCGCTCTGGCGCCGAAGATGTGGGTCTCGTTGAGCTGATTGTCCCAGGCGGGCTGGTTCGAGATCGCGTTGAAGGCGGGGCTGATCGCGTTGATGAGCGTCGGCTGGACGCCGTGATCGAGCCGATAGCGGTAATAGAGGTTGTCTTTGTCGCCCAGCTTCTGATCCACCCTGGCCGCGAGGATCCACTCGGAAGCCAGCGCCGTGGGCGTCGCCTCGAACCTCGCCGCGCAGTTCTGTGTCGACGGGTCGAAGCCCGGCAGGACCAGCGCATTGCACGCCGCGCTGTTCGCTTCCGGCACGGCGCTGCTGGCGCCCGGCGCACTCAGCCACAGGTTGAGCATCTTCTGGTACGTCGCGGCTTCGGCCGGCTGTTTTGCCGTGACGTTGGCCAGAACGGCACTGGCGAAAGCCGGGGTCGGAATGGTCGTTGAAATCACGTTGGGCAGAACAAAGCGAAGACCTTCGTGGTCCACGAAGAAAAATGTGCTGTTCTTGCGGATTGGCCCACCCAGGGAAGCGGCCCACTGGTTCGAGTTCGAGAACGCCCGCGGAGTGTCAGTGGCGTTGTTGAACCAGTCGTTGGCGTTCATGGCGCGCCCATTCCAGAAGTACTGCGCGTTACCGTGGAATTCGTTGCTTCCGGATTTGGTCACGTACACGACCTGCGCGCCCGAAAGCTGGCCGTACTGGCCGTCATACGGGCTGGTGATGACCGTGGCTTCCTGCAACTCGTTCTGGCCGAGCGTGAGGTTGGTGGCTCCCGAGTTGTTGATATTGAAGTACGGGTCCATATCGTTTTCGCCGTTGACCGTGTACAGGTTCGACGTGGCCGGCAGACCGTTCACCGTGAAGTTGCCGTAGCCGGCGGTCACATTGACAACGACGCCCGGAACCGTGTCGGCGATGTTCGTGATATCCCCGCCGGCGCTCGGCAACTGCGCCAACTCGGTCGGCGTGAAGTAGGTGTTCATGCTCGCTTGTTCCGTGTTCAACAGCGGCGCAAGCCCCTGCACCTCGACGGTCTGGGTGGCCGATCCCACCTCGAGCGTCAGATCAGCGTTGGCGACCTGGCCGACCGCTACATTGACCGGACGCTGCGCCTGCTGGAACCCGGTCTGGCTCGCTGTGACGACGTAATGTCCGGGTCTCACGAGGCTGAAGCGGTAGTAGCCGACCGAACTCGTTGTGGTAGCCTGCGTGCCGCCGGTATCGAGGCTCTTGAGGCTGACGTTGGCGTTCGGGACAACAGCGCCGCTGGGGTCCGTCACCGTGCCGGCTATGTCGCCGGCCAACAAGGACTGAGCCACAGCCTGCGTCGAAGCCACGCTGAACAACGCGATCAGGCTGATCGCGGCCAACGCGCGAAAGAACAGGCTCAGAGCCGCGGGGCAAGGGAAGCTAAAGCGTCCGAATCTCATTCAAACCTCCTTGATGCTGCTAGTCTGATACGGCCGGCGAAACTGTAAAGCCGGACAACTCAGCCCGTTGCCGCCACTCGCGGTCACGAACATGGTCGTCCTGGCGAGCAGGAACCTCACAGCCTGCCGATGAGCTGGTTGAATAGCAGGTTCGTAACCAAAGGAATGAATACTAGTGGAATCAGTTGCTTAGGACGTTAGCTGGCCGTTAGGTTTGTGGAATCCCGTATTCCGACGTTCTGAAGCTACTGAAATCGGAACCAACGGGGACGCCAGCTATCCAAAGTATGCTATCTAAACTATGAATGATGTTCTTCATCGGGCAGGGCCAGCCTCCTCGATTGCTGTCCGTTCCCCTGGCCGCGCTCGCGCTGCTGGTGGCCTGTTCGTCGCCCGCTCCGAAGGAAACCGCGAAGCAGCCCGCGGCGGCGGCGCCCGCTCACGCGCCCGGCATCTTCCGCGTGAAGTTCGCCACCACCAAAGGCCCCTTCGTCGTGGAAGTGCATCGCGACTGGGCGCCGCGCGGAGCCGACCGCTTCCATGAGCTGATCGCGGACAGGTTCTACGACGGCCTCTACTTCTTCCGTGTGATCAAGGGCTTCGTAGTGCAGTGGGGCATTCACAAGGACCCGCGGGTGACCGCCCGCTGGAACAGCATGGCCATCCCCGACGACCTGGTGAAGGAGAGCAATCGCCGCGGCACCATCACCTTCGCCACCAGCGGTCCCAACACCCGCGCCACCGAGCCGTTCATCAACCTGGCCGACAACCGGCGTCTGGACAGCCGCGGATTTGCGCCGTTCGGCAAAGTGGTGGAAGGCATGGACGTGGTGGACAGCCTCTACCATGGTTACGGCGATGGCCCGCCGCAGGGCGAAGGCGTGGATCAGGCCAAAGCGGAAGCCCAGGGGAATGAGTACATTGAAGGCCGTTTCCCGAAGCTGGACAAGATCCTTACGGCGCGGCTGGTGGCCAGTGGCGCCGCCGGTCCCGCCGACCGGTAGGAAGCCCCCGCCAGACGCGCTGCGGATTCACGTTTCGGGATAGAAGAATCCAGATTCTCGTAGAACAGGAGAAGCAGTACCAGGTATTCACAAGGGAGAAAAGAGGGGCCCGTGAGACTCCCACAGACGGCGCTTCGTGGGGCCGGCGTTCCGTAAGACAAAATACTGAACGGAATAGAATCAACATCTTAACGGGCTAGTCACCCCGCAGTCCGGCTGGGCGGGTTCCTGGGGAGTCGTCCGCAGGACCGGTACCGGAGCGGGGGCCCAGCAATCAAATCACTCATTTCACGCCGCTTCTCAGTGTTTGGTCACCAAGCTGCTATGACCCGTGGACATGGACGAGCCAGCCCTTCATGAGAGGTGTGCACTCCCCGCAACCGGGGTTTCGCGGAAGACCTCCGCAGAGAGGGCGGAGTGGTACATTATCCATGGACAGGATCAACGTGGACCAGCCAGAACAACTGCTGTTGGCGTCCAGCACTTCGGTGCCAAGTTCACGCGGTCGAAGCGGTTCCTGGGTTAGTGGCAAATTGCATGTAAGGATGGGAGACTCTATGAACATTCGATTTATTGCGACCAGGCTGCTTCTGCTCCTGGCCGCTTTCGCGATCCTCACACCGGCCCTGTACGGACAGGCCGTGACCAGCAACATCGTAGGCAACGTAACCGACGCTTCCGGCGCCGCCGTGCCTGGCGCGACCGTCACCGCCCTCAATAAGGACACCGGGGTGAAGTACAACACGGTGGCAAGCACCCTCGGCGATTACCGGCTGAACAACGTCCCGGTTGGCCGCTATGATGTTTCGGCCTCGGCCAAAGGTTTCTCCACCGCCACGATGGCGGACGTTGTGCTGGAACTCAACCGAACGGGCACCATCAACCTGACGCTACAAGTGGGGAGCCTGGCCACATCGGTGGAAGTGACTGCGTCAGCCGCCCTGCTGGACACCTCGTCGGCGCAGTTGCAGACCACCTTCACGAACGCCCAGGAGGGTCTGGGCCTCGCGTCCTCCGGGTCGGGGATCTGGAATCTCAGCCTGCTCGGCGCCGGAGTGGCCACGTCCGGAGGCATTGGGCAGGGCACCGGCCCCAGCGTGGCCGGGCAGCGGCCGGAGAACAACAGCTTCAGCATCGACGGCGTGCTCAACGACAACCACTATGTCACCGGTCCGCAGGTCTACGTACCCAACGATTCCGTGGCCGAGTTGACGCTTCTGCAGAACCAGTTCAGCCCGGAGTTCGGGGGCGCCTCGGGCGGCATATTCAACGCCCTCGTGAAGTCCGGCACCAACCAGCTTCACGGGTCCATTTATGAGTACCTGCAGAACCGCGACCTGAACGCGCTGGACCAACAGCAGCGTCAGGCGGGGCTGACTTCCCAGCCGCGTTACGACTACAACCGCCTGGGCGCCACCATCGGTGGTCCCATCCTCAAGAACAAGCTGTTCTACTTTGGGAACTTCGAATACAGTCCGCTGGGCAGGGCCTCGGTACCGGCCGGGACGGTGTATGCGCCCACCAGCGCGGGCATTTCGGCGCTGGGGAGCATCCCCGGAGTCAGCGCTACCAATCTGAACGTTTTCAAGCAGTACACTCCGGTGGCCGCGACGGCGACGGACACGACGACGGTGAACGGTGTGAGCATCCCGATCGGTCCCCTCACCTTCGCTTCGCCGAACTACTCTAACAGCTACGACGCCGTTGTCTCGGTGGACTACAACCTGAGCGACAGGGATCAGCTTCGCGGCCGTTACATTTACAACGACTACAAGGGCATAGACGCCGTTGCCAACCTGCCGGTGTTCTTCGAGCCGTCACCCAACGTGAACAACAGCGGTTCGTTCTCCGAGTTTCACAACTTCTCGGCCACCATGGAGAACGAGTTGCGCGTTTCCTTCAGCCGCAACAACAGCAACGTCACCGCCGGCAACTTCAAGTTCCCCGGCCTCGATGCATTCCCGAACCTTTCTTTCGACGACCTGAATCTGCAGTTCGGACCGGACCCCAACACTCCTTCGGGCTCCATCGAGAACCTGTCCACGCTGCAGGATAACTTCACCAAGACCTGGGGCCGGCACACGTTCAAGGCAGGCTACAGCGCGAGCGACGACATCCTGTCGGGATACTTCATACAGCGCTCCCGTGGCGACTACGATTACTCGACGCTGGGAGAGTATCTGCTGGACCTGCAGCCCGACGGCGGCAACCTGAGCGGAGTGTCGGGCGAACGCAGCGCCGGCGCCAAAGTTGCTCCCTTTGGCTTCCTGTCGCAGGCGGGCTACTTCAACGACGACTTCCGTCTTCGCTCGAATCTGACTTTCAACCTCGGCGTGCGCTATGAGTTCGTTCAGGTGCCGGTGGGTTCGCGCTATCAGGCGGCGAGCGCCATCGCCAGCGTCCCCGGTGTGATCACCTTCGCCGAACCGAAGACCGGCAAGAACGACTGGTCTCCGCGGCTCGGCTTCGCCTGGTCGCCCGGGAAGAGCGGCCTGTGGTCCGTTCGCGGCGGCGTTGCGCGGGCGTTCGACAACACCTACATCAACCTCAACCAGAACGCCTCTCCTCCGTACTTCCAGACTACCCTGGATTGCCCGGATCAATGCGTGGCTACCGGCTTCCTGGCGAGTGGCGGTTTGAAGGCCTCCGGGCAAGGGGGCAACTGGGCTACCCCGGCGGATGCGCGCGCGGCAGTGGCGTCCTATACGTTCGATCAGACGCACCGGCCCTACGCCATGACCGGGACCCTGGGCGTGCAGCGGCTGCTCGGCAAGGACTACACCCTCGAGGCGCGTTACGTGTACACGAAGGGTGTCCACCTGTGGAACCAGACGCGCATGAATATTCTCTCGAAGGTGACGCCTACCGATTACCTGCCCACGTACACGACCATGCCGTCGGCCTCGCAGATCGCCGCGCTGACCACGACGCTCGCCCAGATCAAGGGGAACATCAGCAACGACATGGCTCAGTACGGGTTCTTCAGCAACATCGTGGGATACCATCCGTGGGGCAACTCGAAGTATAACGGCCTGGCCGTGCAGATGAACAAGCGCTACTCGCAGAACTTCCAGTACATCGCGGCGTTCACCTGGAGCCATGCTCAGGACGATTCCACGGCCACCAACTTCTCCACCATCCTGTCGCCCCGGCGCGCTCAGGATTTCCAGAACATGAAAGCGGAATGGTCCGATTCGGCGCTGAATCACAAGTACCGCCTGACCGTGACGCCCATCTACGACTTCAAGCCGTTCCAGAACGGCACCTGGCTGCTGAAGAACGTTGTGGGGAACTGGAACATCTCCATGACGTACACCTACCAGTCGCCGGAGTACGCCACCGTGCAGAGCGGCGTCGACTCCAACCTGAATGGCGATTCGGCGGGCGACCGGGCCATTATCAACCCGGCTGGCGCCGCCAACGTGGGCAGCGGTGTCACCGCGGTGAAAAACGCCAATGGCGACACGGTCGCCTACGTTGCCAACAACCCCAACGCCCGCTATATCGTGGCCGGCTCCGGGGCGCTCTCCAACGGCGGACGCAACACGCTGCCGCTGGACGCGACCAACAACGTCGACCTTTCGCTCTCGAAGCGCGTCAACTTCACCGAGCGCATGGCGATGCAGTTCGGCGTGCAGGCGACAAACGCGTTCAATCACGCTCAATTCGTTGGCGGGTATCTCTCCGACGTTGCGCCTTACGGGACGAACGCTGTTTCCCGCGCGTTCCTGACCCCGAGCAGTGGGGACTTCGGCCGCTACGACCTGTACTTCCCCAGCAACGCACGCTCGGCGCAGGTCTTTGCCAAGTTCACGTTCTGAGTCAGCATAAGCTGAATCAGGCAACGGGCCGGCCTCTTCGAGGGGCCGGCCCTTTCTTTAGCGGCGAGGCGCGCCGCGTGCCCTTGTGACACAACCCTCTGGTATGCTTGATTTTGTGTCCGGGGTGTTTTAACGTGGACATTCCGGTCCCCCGGCCAGCACTGGTAATCGACCCTATGGCAGACATGGATAGCGGCGAAGTCCCCATTGTGGACACGCTGCTGGAATCGACCCTGGAGAGCGTGGACGACGCCGAGACATCGGCGTTGAAGGTTGCGGAGGAGATCGGTTTCGACGAGGACGAGTTGCACAAGATCGGCATGGCGGTGCGTGAATCCATGGTCAACGCCGTGGTCCACGGGAACCGCTACAACGCGCGCAAGAAGGTGCATCTCAGGATTCTGAAGGCCACCGATCACCTCACCGTCGCCATCCGCGACGAAGGGGAGGGATTCGAATACTCGGCCCTGCCCAACCCGTTGTCCGAAGAGAATCTGCTGCGGCAGTCCGGCCGTGGATTGTTGCTGGTCCAGGCATTCGTCGACAAACTGGAAGTGACTCGGCAGGCGCCGGGCGGGACCGAAGTGAAGATGGTGAAGTATCTGGACAAGGCCAGCTAAACAGGAATTATTCGAGGAGGGTTTGTGAGCGTTAAGTTATCCACACGACAGGTTGGGGATGTAACCGTTATCGATGCGACGGGGCGGATCACGCTCGGTGAGGGCGCCAGCACGTTTCGCGACACCGTTCGGGACCTGGCATCCAAGGGGGACAAGAAGATTCTGCTCAATCTGAGCGATGTCACCTACATCGACAGCTCGGGGATCGGAGAGCTGGTGTCCGGCTTCACTACCGTCACCAATCACGGCGGAGTGCTAAAGCTGCTGGGCCTGAGCAAGCGCGTCAAGGACCTGCTGCAGATTACCAAGCTCTACACGGTATTCGAAGTCTTCGACGACGAATCGACGGCGGTCAGAAGCTTCTAGGTCTTTGACCGCATTATTCGGTGTGCTATGGAAACCGCTTGCTGACGCGCGCGGCTCGGAACTGAGCCGTGACCGTAAGGGAGCGGTCTCCCGTAAGAGCGGCCCCGGTTCGACCGCTCCCTGCGAACAATCCACAGAAGAATCCGCCGCCAGCGAACTCTTTCGTGAGAGGCCCGAGCCTCGGGAAAGCAGGAACCAGGTTGTTGGCGGAAGAACCGGCTGGAAAACCGAGGCACGCCACCGTGGTGCTTGCCGGTGATTTCATTCTCCTCCGGGAGGGGCTGGCGGCCGTCTGCGAGCTGTCCGGCATCTATCACGTGGCGGCGCAGTGCGCGGACGGCAGGTCTGCGCTGGAAGCGCTGCTGGAGACCGATCCGGATATTGCCGTGGTGGACTTCAAGCTGCCGGGACTGTCGGCGCTGGAGCTCCTCGCCGAAAGGCAGCGGCTTCGCCTGAGAACACAGATCCTGGTGATGGCGGACCAGCGGGATCGCAAGATTGCCGTGGAGGTACTGCGCGCCGGCGGCCGGGGCGTCCTGTTGGAATCCGACACATCCAGGGAGGTTCTGCTGGCCTTCGAGCAGGTGGTCGGCGGCGGAATCTATCTCTCACCCGCGTTTTCGCTGAGCGAGGTCTTCGCGTGGCAGGAGCCGGTTCGGGATGAGGTGGACCCGCTGGATCGGCTCAGCAGCCGGGAGTACCAGGTGTTCTCGATGCTGGTGGAAGGCGTGCGCGCGAAAGAGATCGCGGCGCGGCTGCATCTGAGTCCCAAGACGGTGGATACCTACCGCGCCTGTCTCATGAAGAAACTGGATATCCGTCATGTGGCCGGACTGGTGCGCTTCGCCATGGACCGGGAACTCAGGTTGCCGGGCGGGCGTCCGCCGGAACATGTGCCGGATACTGGCCATTTGTCCGATGGCGTAAGCGGAACGACCGCTTACCGCAGCGCATGCAACGGTACACCCGAAACAACGTGGATTCCAGAATCTCCTCCACGAGCCCTCTCGGCCGCGAACGGCGGAGGTATATCGAACCGCACGCAAGGCAAGTCGAATCCGATGCGTATCTCACGCTGATTGAGTTGCCGGTCAGGGCGGAAACTCTCTGCCAAACGCGGCTGCGCCGCGGGTCCCTTCGCTACTCGTCGTTGAACAGGTCCGAACGGTCCACTCGCTCGCCGCGGAAGATGACCTGCTGGATGCTCTCGGTCTGGCGGATGTCCTTCAGAGGATCGCCGTTCACGATGAGCAGCGTGGCGTCGCGGCCCTTTTCAATGACACCGATTCGGTCGGTTACGCGCAGGAGCCGGGCGGCGTTGTATGTCGCCGCCTGCAGCGCGACGGCTGGCGGAATCCCGGCGTCCACCCACAACTGCAACTCGCGGTGAAGGGCCGGGCCGTGCAGCAGACCGGGGTTGCCGGAATCGGTGCCGGTTACCAGAATCACGCCGGCCCGCCAGGCATGGACGAAGTTCGCGCGCCCCTTCGCGGAATCGAAGGGCTTGTGCTGTTGGGCGGCCTGCGCCTGAATCATCCGCCGGGTGGCGTCGATCAGGCTGGCCGGGCCCACCTGCAGAACCAGGGGCCGCTCCAGCATTTCGGTGCTGCCGCCGCTGTAGGCGTTGACCGACTCCACCACCGCCAGAGTGGGATCGTAGGTGGTCTGTTGCGCTTTCATGCGCGCGAACAGGTCGTCGGGGATCAGCTCGCGGAACGAGCCATGCTCGATGCCGTCGGCGCCCGCCGCGAGCGCGTCGGCCACGTCGCGCACATCACCGGTGTGGACGACGATGGGCAAATGGTCGGCATGCGCCTGGGCGGCCACCGCATTGAAGAGTCCGGTATCCATGCGGTTGAACAACCTGCCCGCGCTGCCGGTTTCGAGAATCGCCTTGATGCCATCCACGCCGTCCTGCTTCAGGGCGTCCACCATCTGCCGGGCTTCCTCAGGCGACTTCGGCAGGCGCACCATCTGCGCCAGGGCTTTGTCGCGGATCTGGGGCGGCATGAACTTCACGTACTCGGTGCCGTGGCCGCCGGGCGCGGTAAACATGGGCCCGCACACGAACAGCTCCGCTCCCAGGCGCTCGCCGGAGGCCATCAGCGCGCGCGCTTTCAGGCTCACGTCGAGAGAATCTCCGACGCTCTTCACCGCGGTGACGCCGCTGTAGAGGTAGGCGGCGAGCTCGCGGGGAATGGCCTTGTTGGGGTCGTAACCGCGTGGGAACGCTCCGCCCGTCGCACCCAGATGCACGTGGACGTCGATGAGGCCGGGCAGCAACGTTTTCCCGGCGGCCTCAATCACCTCGGCCTTGAGCTCTCCGGCATCGGGCGCGGAGGGACCACGGTAGACCTCGGCGATCTTGCCGTTGCGCACCAGCACGCTGCCCACCGGGATCACTTCGCCGTTGCCCACGAAGATCTGCGCGTCGCGGATGAGCAGAGCGCGGCTGCGGTTGACCTCGCGGGCGAGGATCTTCGACTTGGTGATGCTCTCGCGGGTGTGCGCCTGCCATCCGCCGAGCAGCAGAAACGGCCCCAGAACGGCCACCAGCCAGAGTTTCCCGCTCATGCTGATCTTGTCCTCCTTGTCCCAGCGGAACAGTTTCATGCCCAGGAACGTAGCCACCACCACGGCGGCGAGCAGGGCCAGGGCGCCGTTCCAGTTCTGAGCCAGCGTCTCATTGGAGCCAAGAATGGCCTGCGTTCCGTTGTACACGTACGTGGCCGGAATGAACTGCGAGACCAACTGCACCCAGACCGGCAGAGCGCTCACAGGAATGGTTGCGCCGCTGAGAAACAGCATGGGGAAGTACAGGAGCTGGGTGAGAATCTGGCTTTCCTGCATGGAGTTCACCACGGCGGCGATCATCATCCCGATGGCGCGAAACGCCAGCACGCCCAGGGATACATAGACGAGCAGCGAGAACGGGCGCGCGGGCCAGCTCATGCCCCAGAAGAAATGCGCGAGGCAAATGAGGAGCAACGCCGACGGCAGATAGTTCAGCAGGCCGGTGACCAGCGAAGAAACCAGGATGGGCCCGGCCGAGATGGGAGCCACCTTGAAGCGGCGCAGGATGTTCGCCTCGCGATCCACCACGGCGCGGATTCCGGCGCCGAACAAGCCGTTGCCCAGAATGCCGATGACGATGGACATGGTGACCACCTGGGTGGCCGCGCCGCCCTGCTCGGCGTGAAAGAGCGAAGCGAAGATGAAGAAGAAGATCAGCGGGAAGGCGTAGTTGAAGAACAACACCATCTTGTCGCGCCCGGTGAGCTTCAGGTTGATGGCGATCTCGGCGAGGTAGGCTCTCATTCGCGCAGCCTCTTTCCGGTGAGCTCGATGAAGACGTCTTCGAGGGTGGGGCGCTTCAAGTGGATGTCGGCCAGCTCGACGCCGTTCTGATCCACCCACTTCACCAGCTCGACAATGGTGCGGGCCGGCTGTGCCGACTGCACGCCCATGTGTTTGCGGTCGTCCGCGATGTGGTGCTTCAGATCGGCCAGGAACGGCGGCGTTTCGGCGGGCAGCGGCTGCTGGGTTTCGATTTCGATCTGCGAATGGCCCAGCGTGCGGGCCTGGATCTCGCGCGGCGTGCCCATGGCGATGATGCGGCCCTGATCCACGATGGCTACGCGATCGCAGAGGCGCTCGGCTTCCTCGATGTAGTGGGTGGTGAGCACGATGGTGCGGTTGGCCGCCTTCAACTCCTCGATGAGCTTGTGGATCTCGAGGCGGACCTGCGGATCGAGGCCGGTGGTGGGCTCGTCGAGGAAGAGCAGTTGCGGGTCGTTCACCAGGGCGAGGGCGAGGGCCACGCGCTGTTTCTGGCCGCCGGAGAGCTTGCTGTAGTGGGTGTCGCGTTTCTCGTCGAGTTGCAGGCGCTTGAGGAGCTGAGCGGAATCGACACGGCGCGAGTAGAAAGCGGCAAACAGATCGAGCGCCTCGTGGACCTTGATTTTCGGGGGGAGGTTGGTGGCCTGCAGGCAGACGCCGATGCGCTGTTTGAGCGAGCGGACCTCGATGCCGGGGTCGTATCCGAGCACCCTGACGTCGCCGGCGGTGCGCGTCCGGAGGCCTTCAAGGATCTCAACAGTGGTGGTTTTTCCCGCGCCGTTGGGGCCGAGCAGGCCGAAGACCTCGCCGGTGCCGACCTCGAAGTCGATGCCACGCACGGCTTCGAGCGCGCCGTAGCTCTTGCGCAGGCCCTGAACCACGATGGCGGAACCGTTTTGCGGCTGCATACGAAGTCCCATGGTAACCGCGAGCGGGAGCGGGCGCGCGGGCGTGTCGGCGAGTGGCGGGCGGGGGCCGGTGGATGGCGAGTACGCAGAGCTGTGGCCATGAGCGATTGACAACAACCCACCCCAATCGAACCGCCACGTTAGAGGCCATTTCCGCCCATACTTCGCAGTGCCGTCAACGAAGTTCATGCCTGAACTGGCGCGCCTGACTGCGGCAGGCGCTGAAGCGATGCTGTCGAAAGCCGGCTTTGCGGTCCAGGGGCAGTCATCGGGTCTACGCAAAGGGCGGACGCAGGGTGGTGGTTCCGTTCCATAGCAACGCGACGCTGCACCCGAAGATTGTCAAACAGGTCCTCGGGGCCGTCGAGGAAACCTCGATCCGGACGATGCCTCCCGATTGACGCCGCACTGGCGGCTTCCCAGGCTCCCGGCGCCCCGGTGCCGAACCTTCCCGCACGCGCCCGGCTATAATCAAATACGAAAGTCCGGCCATGAAGAGACTCGCTGTCCCCATGCTCGCCCTTGTTGCGCTCGTGTGTACGCTCGGCGCGCAGCAGGAGGCCCCGAAACCCGCGCCCGCGCCGCCGCCCGATGACACCAGCCGCATTGTTCTCGAAGTGAACCGCGTGAATCTGCTGTTCACGGTCACGGACAAGAAGGGCCGCTTCATCACGGACCTCACGAAGGGCGATTTCGAAGTCTTCGAGAACAAGAAGCAGCAGAACATCATGCAGTTCACCGCCGAGTCGGACCTGCCGCTCCGCCTGGCCATCCTGGTGGACACCAGCAACAGCATTCGCGATCGCTTCCGCTTTCAGCAGGAAGCCGCCTCGGAGTTCATTCGCGTGGCGCTGCGGCCCGAACAGGACAAGGCCATGATCGTGAGCTTCGATTCCTCCACGGAGCTGGTGGCCGACCTCACCGGGAACCTCCAGCAACTGGAGAAGGCCATTCAGGACCTGCGCCCCGGCGGCGGCACTTCGCTCTACGACGCCGTTTTCTTCGCCTGCCGGGACAAGCTGATGCAGGACCAGCCTATGCACAAGTTTCGCCGGGCCATGGTGATCCTCAGCGACGGCGACGATAACCAGAGCCGCTACACGCGCGACCAGGCGCTGGAGATGGCCCAGAAGGGCGACGTCGTCATCTACACCATTTCCACGAACATTTCGCACGTCCCCACCGACGGCGACAAGATCATGAAATACTACGCGGCCGAGACTGGCGGCGTGGCCTTCTTCCCGTTCAAGGCGGAAGATCTGGCGCAGTCGTTCATCAACGTGGCCAACGAGCTGCGCCATCAGTACAACGTCTACTACCGGCCCGAGCCGCTGGTGGCGGATGGCCGCTATCACCCCGTGTCGGTTCGCGTGCGCGGGCGCAAGGATCTCATGGTCCACGCGCGCAAGGGCTACTACGCGCCGAATTTATAGGACTCATTCCATATGGACGAAAAAGACCGCATACGCAACCTCGGGACGACGCTGAGCCAGATTGAGAAGCAATTCGGCAAGGGGTCCATTCTGCGGCTCGGCTCGAAAGAAGCCATCGTACCCGTCTCGGTGATTTCCAGCGGGTCCATCTCGCTCGACTACGCACTGGGGGTGGGAGGATTCCCGCGCGGGCGCATCAACGAGATCTTCGGCCCCGAGTCGTCGGGCAAGACCACCGTGGCCTTGCAGGTGATTGCCTCGGCGCAGAAGGCGGGTGGCGTCGCCGCGTTCATTGACGTGGAACACGCGCTGGACCCGAAGTACGCCGGGAAGCTCGGCGTGGACGTGGACAACCTGCTGGTTTCGCAGCCTGATTATGCCGAGCAGGCCCTGGAGATCACCAACGCGCTCATCGCCTCCGGCGCGATCGACGTGCTGGTGGTGGATTCGGTGGCCGCGCTGGTCCCCAAGGCCGAGCTCGACGGCGAAATGGGCGACAGCCACATGGGCGTGCAGGCGCGCCTCATGTCCCAGGCCATGCGCAAGCTCACCGGCGTGGTGTCGCGCTCGAACACCTGCCTCATTTTCATCAACCAGATTCGCGAGAAGATCGGGGTCATGTTCGGCAATCCGGAAACCACCACCGGAGGCCGCGCGCTGAAGTTCTACTCGTCCATCCGGGCCGACATCCGCCGCATCGCCGCCATCAAGGACGGCGACAACGTCATCGGCAACCGCACCAAGGTGAAGATTGTGAAGAACAAGGTGGCATCGCCGTTTCGCGAGGCCGAGTTCGACATCATCTATGGCGAGGGCATCTCGAAGGAAGGCGATCTGATTGACCTCGGAGTGGCGCAGAACATTATCGAAAAGAGCGGCTCCTGGTACAGTTTCAATGGCGAACGCATCGGGCAGGGCCGGGAGAACGCGCGCCAGTTCCTCAAGGACAACGCCGATATCTGCCAGCAGGTGGACACCATGCTGCGCAAAAATCTGGGTCTGGTGAAGCCGGAACCCGAAGTTGCCACGGAGGCGAAGCCGGCAGCCACGGGCGCGGCGCGCTCGCGATAGAGAGGGATCGCTCGTTACCGAGCCGCGACAGTGATGGAGCGGTTCCGCCAGCCGTCGAAGGGAGGTGCGTCATGGCAACGGCCTTCCGCGACCGGTCCCACGCCGGCCGCGTTCTCGCGGACCTTCTGGAAGAATACCAGGGCGACACCGATGCGCTGGTTCTGGCGCTTCCGCGCGGCGGCGTTCCCGTGGCCTGGGAAGTGGCCAGCCACCTCGGCATCCCGTTGGACGTCTTTGTGGTTCGCAAGCTCGGCGTGCCCGGCCGCGAGGAACTGGCCATGGGCGCGATTGCCAGCGGCGGCGTGCGCGTGCTCAATGACGATGTGGTCCGTCACCTGGCCATTTCTCCCGGCATCATCGACGCCGTGGCGGAGCGCGAGTCGCGGGAGATCGAGCGGCGCGAGCGCGAGTACCGCGGCGACCGCCCCCGGCCCGACGTGCACGGCCGCCTGGTCATTCTGGTGGACGATGGTCTGGCCACCGGGTCCACGATGAAGGCGGCGGTGATCGCGGTGCGCCGGCAGAGCCCACGGTGCATCGTGGTCGCCGTGCCCGTGGCGGCGGCAGCCACCCGCGAGGAGTTTAGCGGCATCGCCGATCAGATCGTTTGCGCGCGCGCGCCGGAGGAGTTTTCCGCCGTGAGCGACTGGTACGACGATTTTTCGCAGACCAGCGACGACGAGGTCCGCCGGCTGCTGGCCGAGGCCGCGCGGTGAAGATCCCTCCAGTCGGACTCGAAGGCGATCTGGTGGTGCCGGCGCACTCGTCGGGTATTGTCCTGTTCGCGCACGGCAGCGGCAGCAGCCGGCACAGCCCTCGCAACCGGCACGTTGCGGACATGCTGCAGCAGGGTGGCCTCGGCACGCTCCTGCTGGACCTGTTGACCGCCGATGAGGGCGCGGCCGACGAACGCACCGGTCACCTGCGCTTCAACATCGATCTGCTGGCCACGCGGCTGATTCAGGCAGTGGACTGGCTCTCCGAAAACGCCACCACAGCGCAGCTCCGCATCGGCTGCTTCGGCGCGAGCACGGGAGCCGCGGCGGCGCTGGTGGCAGCCGCGCGCCGTCCCGGCAACGTTCGGGCCGTCGTATCGCGCGGAGGCCGCCCCGATCTCGCCGGCCCTGCGCTCGCTGTTGTTGACGCGCCCACTCTGCTCATCGTGGGGGGCCGCGACCACACCGTCATCGACCTGAATCGGCGCGCGTTCGACCAGCTTCGCTGTGACAAAGACCTGCGCATCGTGCCCGGCGCCACGCACCTGTTCGAAGAGCCGGGAGCATTGGACAAGGTGGCCGAACTGGCCCGCGACTGGTTCGCCACCTGGCTGCGCGCGGCGGGATGACTTCGCTCCTACTCCACAAACCCGGCGCCAATCAGCACCATGCCCAGGTCGCGCGCGTCGCCCGGCGCGCGAAAGGTCTTGTCGACTGCGATAGTCAGCAGAGCGGCGTCCCCCGCCGGTTTTAACGGCGCGGTCCGGATGGTGAAAGCGCCCGGACCCACCTCCCGGCTCTCCAGCACGGTGTCGTCCACGGAGACGGTGACGCGGCGCACCGGTGACTGCGGCGGAACGAAGAAGCGCACCTCAATCGGCATTGGCCGCGACGGCGACTTCAGGGCCAGCACGGCCTTCCAGCTCATCCAGCGCCACGGGCCGGATTCGATCTCGTATACGCCACTGACGATCTGGCTGGAACTCTCCAGCGCGTCCATGCGCAGAAACTCCAGCGCCGGCGCGTTGGGGCGCGCTCGCTCCAGACGCATGACGTCCAGGGGGGCACTGGAAATCTCGAACGGCTGCAGGCCGAACCCCGCCGACGCGTAGCCGCTCTTCGCACTCACTCCCATGATGGTCAACGGCAGCGGCGGAAGAACCTGCTGTTCCCGCATCAGCTCCAGCTTCGCGCCGAACGTGTTCACGGGCACAGGGAGGCCGAGTGCGCTGGTGGCGATCAGATCGCCGGGCACGATCCTCTGGTTGCGCAGCACCGGACGCCCGCCCAGCCGTTCCAGATACCAGGAGAAACCCCACGTGCCGTTGATCCAGAGCTGTTTCCCGACAACCTCCGGCGCGACACTGGCGGCGAACCCGCGCCACGCGTTCAACTGCGCATAATTGACCGCGGCAAGGCACGCGGCCAGCGCAAGCTGCAGGACGACACCGGCGGTGAGCCAGCCGGGGCGGTCGTGCAGGCGGCGTACCGCGAGGAAAACGACGAACGGAGCCGCCGGCAGCAGATACCGCGCGGCGCCGGCGAAGAAAACGACCAGAGAGCCGGCAAAAAAGATCAACGCCGCGGCCGCCAGGTACGTGGTCTTCTTCCCCCGGCCGCGCAACGACGCCACCAGCGACGCGAGAATCAAGACACCGGCTCCGAAGGAACCCCAGAACAACGGATCCTGGTCGTAGGTGGCGGCGGCCATCGCGGTCACCGTCCCGGCCAGCACAGCCAGCTTGCGCCCGCGTCCGAAAGCGTAGATCGCCACCAGCGGGAAGACGAGCCAGGCCAGGTGCACGGTGAGCCCGGCCGCATTGCGCACCTTGTTGGCCACGCTCTGCATGCCGTAAAGCTGCAGGTATCCGGTGAGCACCTGCGCCGGCAGAGTTCCTCCGCTGATGCGTTCGAACACCTGATAGCCCGCTGCGGAGAAGATGGGCAAAGCGGCCACATACCAGCCCAGCATCCAGTCGCGCCGCACGCGCCACAGCCACAACCACAGCAGGGGAATCAGAAATACGGCCTGGTAGGCGGTGATCCCGGCCAGAATCAGCACCATTCCGGCGGCGGAAAGATATCCCTCATGCTGTTCGTCCACGGCGCGCAGAAACAACACCAGCGCGCCGGTCCACAACGCCAGGAAGGGGATGTCGGCCATCAGCGAGTTGCCTTCAATCCAGAAGACGGGCATGGCGAGGAACATCAGGGTGGCCATCATGGGGCGCCGGGTAAAGCGGCGCGCCAGCCAGTACACGTTCACGGCCGCCAGCCAGGAGAACGCCATCCACACCAGGTGAAACGCGGTCAGGTGGACCCCACGCAACACCGCGATCAGCAGCGCCAGCACCCACGTATTCAGCGGCGGATGCGGGTGGCCGCGCATGTCCGTGAGTTCGCCTTCCAGGATGTAGTGGGCGTGATGCGGGTGCAGCGGGTCGCTCTGCGCGTACTGCGCGCCCGTCAGATAGTACACGTCGTCGAGCTGCACCGCCTGCCGCACGAAGGGCACGCGCACCAGCAGAACCGCGAACGTGAGGATCAGAAGCGCAAAGGCCGTGGGCCGCGCCGCCACAAAGGTCACCGATTCGCCGACTGCGGCAGCGCGGTCGCGGTCCGTCTTGCGCGAGTTCCCTGGAAGCTGTCGCCGCAAGCAACCAGTTTATGGGAGGCGCGCCGCACGCGTGTACTCTGGAGTCAATGCCCTCATTCGAGGCGACGGCTTGCCGCACGACGGCCGCCCGTCTTCATGCCATCTCCGGATTGTCCATGTCCGCAGGCGCGCCGCTCAGCCGGCACACGCGATTTGGGATCGGCGGCCCCGCCCGCTACTTCGTCGAAGCATCCGGCGAAGACGCGTTCACGGAGGCGTTGCGCGCCATCCACCAGTCCGGTTGCCCTCACGCGGTCATCGGTGGCGGAACCAACCTGGTTGTCTCCGACGAGGGGTTCGGCGGATTCGTCCTGCGGTTCACGGCCGCGGGCATAGAGCAGGCCGGGGTCTGCCTCCGCGCCGCAGCCGGAGGAGATCTGCAAGCCCTGGTGGATTTCTCCATCGCCCGCGGCCTCCGCGGTCTGGAGACCATGACCGGAATCCCCGGCAGCGTCGGCGGCGCCATCTACGGAAACGCCGGCGCTTACGGCCGCGCGATTTGCAAGAGCGTTCGCCAGGTGCGGGTTTTCGATGGCGCGGCGGTGCGTGCGCTGGGCAACGCGGAATGCCAGTTTCGGTATCGCGAGAGCATTTTCAAACGGAATAGAAACTGGGTGATTCTCTCCGCGGAACTGGCGCTGGAACCCGCACCCCCCGAGGAACTGGCACGCGTGGCCGGCGAAATCCTGACGGTTCGCAACCGCAAGTACCCGCCCACAATGAAGTGCGCCGGTAGCATCTTCAAGAATCTGATCCTTGCGGAGCTGTCCGAGCCCGTTCGCGCGCGTGTGCCGGCGAACGTGGCCCGCGAGGGCAAGGTCCCGTCCGCGTGGTTCCTGGAACAGGCGGGGGCGAAAGGTCTGCGGCGAGGCGATATCCAGGTCGCGGACTATCATGCCAACCTCATTTACAACGCCGGGGCCGGCACGGCGGCCGAGGTCCGCGAGGTGATCCGGGATCTCAAATCGCGCGTTTGGGACATGTTTGGCCTGGAGTTAGAGGAAGAAGTACAGTACATCGGCTTTGGCGAGACAATTGCACTGGAATCCGCGTGAGTGCAGAAGTGGGACCCCGGCTGCAACAGCCTGTTGCCGAACCGGGGCACTTCTGGCAGGATAGTAGCAAGGCAAACTTGACCTTAGTCCCATTGCATGCAGAACGAATGGCGCCGCTGGCGCACGCAATTCCCACGGAGAACCTATTGCTACCTGGTAAATTCCTTGTTTTCAGGGGTGACGGCTTTGCCGCCACGGGTCGCCCCCAGATCGCTCGATGATCCCTCCCAGACACTTTCCCCCCCGCCGTCCCAGGATTCGAGAGAACGTGAATGAGGCGATTCGCGTTCGCGAAGTCCGTGCCATATTCCCGGACGGCACCGTTGAGGTAATGCCCACGTCCGCGGCGGTTCGTAAAGCCCAGGACATGGGGCTCGACCTCATCCTGATCGCACCCACGGCGGAGCCGCCCGTGGCCAAGGCCATGGACTATGGCCAGTGGCAGTACGAGAACAAGAAGAAGCAGCACGACGCCCGGAAGAAACAGCACATCATCCAGGTGAAGGAGCTGAAGTTCCGACCGAACACGGACGATCACGACTACGAGTTCAAGAAGAACCACGCCATCCGTTTCCTGAAGGAAGGGAACCGCGTGAAGGCCGTCGTGCAGTTCCGCGGACGTGAGATCGCCCACGTCGACCTCGGGAAGAAGCTGCTGCTGCGCTTCGCCGGCGACCTGGCCACGGTGGGCACCGTGGAAGGACAGCCGCGTCTCGAGGGGCGTAACGCGCACGTGCTCATCAGCCCGGCCAAAGCGAAGGAAAAGCCCGCCGGCGGCAGTGGACAACCGAAGCCGCCCGCCGAAGGGAACCCCAGCGCTCCTCCGGCCGGTTGAAACTGGCGTTGGGACACGCGGCGCAGCCGCGTTTTGGCTAATAGAACAGGTACTTGCGCCACTGATCGTCGGCCTTGCCCATCAGCCGCATCAGGTGCCGGCTGGTGTGCAAACTGAATGGCCGCGGCAGGCGCGCCAGCTTCATGCCCGCTTCCTCGGGCGTGCGGTTTCCCTTGCGGTTATTGCAGGGGTGGCAACACGCCACCAGGTTCTCCCACGTGGTCTCGCCAGCGCGCGAGCGGGGGACCACGTGATCCAGCGTCAGCTCGCCGGAGGGCATGGTGCGATGGCAATACTGGCAGGTGTAGCGATCGCGCATCAGAATGTTCTTGCGCGATAGCGCACGCGTCTGGTGCGGAATGCGCCGGTACTCCAGCAATCGGATCACCGACGGGATGCGCACGCGGTGCCGCGGGGAATGCACGTCGGCGCCGGTCAGCTCCTCGGCCGAAGCCACTCCCTTCAGAACCAGAACCAGGGCACGCCGCGCGGCGCAGATGTTGATGGGCTCATAGCTGGCGTTCAGAACCAGCACGGGCCTGTGTAGTCGATCAAGCGCGTGCATGGCCTTCCAGACTCCCAGGGTCTTGTTCCGGCTCCAGCACGGAGAGCCGCTCGGTATCCGAATCCGTACGGCGATCCACCCGCGCCACCGTCAGCAGCGTGACCCGCGCCGCACCGGCCTGCTTCAATGTTCGCGCGCAGGCGCTCGCTGTTGCGCCGGTGGTCATGACGTCGTCCACCAGCAGAATCCGCAACCCGCGCACCCGCTCCGGGCGACGCACCCGGAACGCCCCGCTGACGTTCGCGCGCCGTTTTGCATTGGTCAGCCCTGCCTGGGGCGTGGTGGCCTTCGCGCGCCGCACCAGGTTGCGCACCGGAACGCTCGCACGCCGGGCAATCTCGCGGGCCAGCAACTCGGACTGGTTGAACCCTCGCGTCCAGCGGCGCATCCAGTGCAGCGGCATGGGGACCACCACGTCGAATCGCTCCGCGCGCGGCAGCGCGATGGCAAGGAACCGGCCCAGTGGACGCGCCAGCGTCTTCACCCGTCCGTACTTGAAGACGTGAATCAGCTCCCGCAGCTCCGCCTCGAACGCGCCGAACGTGTACGCCGCATCGAAGCCATTCAGGCCCAGACGGCACAGCGCGCAACGTCCGTCCTCATCCAGCGGAAAGCGGTTCCGGAACGGCGTGCGGCAGTCGCGGCAGAAATACTCCGCTATCAGTGCAGTAGGTTTTCGGAGGCACGCCGGACACACCGGTACCCTGGAAATGTCCTGAAGCGGGGAACCACAGAGGCGGCAATCGTCCGGGAAGATCAGGTTAAAAAAGGCCGCAGAATACTTGCGGACGTGAGGCGGGACGGAAGCTGTGAGCCAGCTACTGCTGAAGACACACCCCCATAAGACTTTCAGTTTACAACAACGCGGGTTACGTCAGGGTGAACGTGTCCTTTAGTGCATCGAGCCAAGACCGATGGTGGCCACCAGGCCCCAGCAACTGGCGTTGAGCAGAAACGTGACGGCGGCGGCAATGATCACGCCCTTCATCGTTTCGCGCCGCCCGGTCGCCCGGAAACGCAGCACCATCGGAACAATCCAGGCCGCCTGGATGAGTCCGATTCCCAGCAGAATGAAGATCCCAACCACGATTGTCAGGGTGACGGCGCCGACGATCATCGCCGCCACGTTAATCGCGGCGGCCAGGCCAAAGCCGGCCCAGATACTGCCTTCACGTTTCCGCTCTATCTCATCCATGGGTCACCAACTCCCGCTCTCGCCGCAGCGGATCGAGTACGGTCCGCTCCAGTTCGTCCCGGTAGAACAGATTGTATGTGTCGAACGGGATCAGCCTCTCCCCGTCCGGATGCGCAATGTGCACGCACGTCTTCTTCACCGACCGCACATCGAACGAGTACGCATCGATGAACTGCATGATGATAATTCGAAAAACATTCTCGTATCCGATGTTTTGCGGGGCCGCTACCTTCGGCAGGCAACACAACAGATCGCGCAGACTCGTTCCCGCCGATTGCGGCGAATGGTTCGTGGAGAATGTCTTGAACAGGTGCGACTGGAGACCCTCATCCGCCTCGAACACAATCGTGTTGCGCCCGGCGTTGATCAACACCGCGGGGTCGATCATGCCGGTGAGCGGAATCACCTGGCCGTCCACTTTGAGAGCGTATGCCATGGCCAGACAGTCCGGGTGGCACGGCACCGGAATGATATCCTCGGGCCGGAAGACGCGGGTCTGTTCCAGAATGCGGCGGCGCACTTCGGTTAACGTCAGACGGTCCGTTGCCGGATTAAAGCCATCCATGCGGCCGGCCGCCTGCACAGGCTGAAAAGCTACGCCACGCACGCAGGATTGCGCGAGAGCGTACTCGACGATACGGCCCAGCTCGCCGTCGTTGAGGCCCTTCTGCACCGTGACCACCAGCGTGGTGGAGATACCCAGCTCATTCAGCCGCGCCATGGCCTGCTCGCGAACCGAACGCAGGTCGGCGCCGCGAAGCTGGCGCAGCGGCTGTTCCTCGAATGAATCGAACTGCAGGTAGAGTTCGAAGCCGGGCATGTAGGTGGCCAGCCGCTCGGCGAAGGCCTTGTCGCTGGCGATGCGAATGCCGTTCGTATTCAGCATCAGATGCTGGATGGGCCGCGCGCGGCACAGGTCGAGAATGGCGAAGAAGTCGGGATGCAGCGTGGGTTCGCCACCCGAGATCTGGATCACGTCGGGGCGGCGTTCGTTGCGCACCACCGCATCCAGCATGCGCTCGATGGTGGCGAGGTCGCGGTGCTGGCGGCGGTCCGGTCCGCTGGAGGCGTAGCACACCGGGCAGCGCAGGTTACAGAAGTCGTTCACCTCGATCAGCGTGAGACAGGAGTGTTGCTCGTGGTCCGTGCACAGGCCGCAATCGTAGGGGCAGCCCCACTTCACCGGCGTGTTGAAGCGATTGGGCATTTCCGGGGGCTTTAGAAAGACCTCGCGGCAGCGCCGGTAGTAGTCGATGTCGTCGGCCATCAGAATGCGCTCGCTGCCGTGCAGCGGGCAGCGCTTGAGCATGTACACATTGCCGTCTTCAAAGACGATCTTGCCCTCCACCTTGCGATAGCAGGTGGAACAGATGGACAGGGCGACATCGTAGAACAGGTACGGGCGGACACGGTCAGCCATGCGCCACCACCTCCTTTCGGGGAGCCAGCAGGGCGGCGATATCGCGCCAGTAACACACCAGCGCGGCCGCGGCACACCATTGAATAGCCGTGAGGCCGGCCAGCCGGGGATCCGGCTTCAGAAAGTCCACGGCCAGCCGCCAGGCCATGTACCCGGCCAGGAACGCGCGAAACAGATCGCCCTCCCGATGCGGCTGCCTGCCCAGCCGCCACAACAGCCAGCCAAGCACCAGCAGCGCGGCCACCTCATAGAGCTGTGTGGGATGACGCCGGATGCCGTCGCCGAAATCGACTCCCCAGGGCAACGCCGTCGGCGTCCCGAAGGTGCGGTCGCGCAATCCGGCCAGGAAGCAACCAATGCGACCGATGGCGATTCCGACAACCAGCGGCAACGCGAACAGGTCGCCAGTGCGGCGCCGGACGCCCATGCGCGCCTTGGTCCATTCCACCGCGATCGTGCCGCCGAGCAGCGCGCCAACAATGGTCTTCCCGCCCATCAGGTACGCCGGATCGCGCCAGTGTGCGAGCGTGTCCAGCGGGTCTTCCAGCCAGCCGAGGATCTTGCTGCCCAGCGCCGCTCCCACAATGGCCGCCACAATTACGGAGCTGCGCGCGGCAGCCGGCAGAAAATCGCCCTGCCCGCGGCGCTGGCGGCGATAGAACTCGAAGGCTACCAGGTACGCCAGCGATTCGAACACCACGTGCGGCGAGATGGCCAGTGGACCAAGGTGGAAGCTCAGGTCGAAGATGCCGGGACCGGGGAACACCGGACAATCATAGCGCAGGCAGGTCCGGATCTACGACGCAATCGGCGCAGCCGCGCCGGCTGAAGATCTGCAGCCGTGCGCTGTGGCCGGGGTCGGGCGCGTCGGGAGGCCACCAGGTGATCTCGTACCGGTTCAGCAATCCGCCGAAGACTCCGGACAGCCCATCGGCAATCTGCTCCACGGGCCAACGCGAGGAGTAACCAGCCAGCGCGCCGCGCGGGCCGAAGACACCGCTCAGTATCCTATCGTCACGGACGCTGAGAAAGTCCGCCGGAAATGACGTCACACCGCAGCCGTCTCGGAGGCCTGGCCCGCCGGGCCCTTTGCGCTTCAGGAGGAGTAAAACTCTACTCGACGCTCAGGAAGACCGGTTCGTCAATCTCGCGGGCGTCGTCGCCACCGGTGGTAAGAACCATGATGCCAAATCGCCCCGACTTGAGGTCCGCGGGAACCGTGAACTTCACTTCGGTCCCCGTCTGCGACGTGACCTTCACCTTAATCGTCCTCTCACCCTGGGTGAGGTAGACCGCCGCGACATTGGCCTTCTCCAGGTTCGTTCCGGATACCGTCACCTCGTCGCCCGGTTTGGCGCTATCGGGTTGAACCACCTTCATCAGTGGCGTGGGACCAGGGTCGCGCGGACCGGCGCAGAGCACGGGCACAACCGCCACCACCAGAGCAAGCGCAACCAGCAATCGCAGCATCGTTTTACTCCTTTCCCGACAATAGTTTTGCAATTCCGTGTCCAGGCGGCTCCGGGCCGCTTTCGCTGTGTTTCCCCGCGCCCTGGGTCCGCCTGCCCCCTTTTGAGCGTGGATTTCAGCAGGCCGGAGCAAATCCGGGTGGGTGAATTCACGCACTTTACGCCGGGGTCCCGGTCACGCCGACTCCGGACGAACCGACGCGCTCCAGAGCCGCGAACAACTCGGACGCCTCTATGGGCTTGGAGACAAAATCGTCCATCCCGGCTTCGAAACACCGCTCGCGGTCGTCGTTCAACGCGTGCGCCGTCAGGGCGATAATCGGTACGCGAACACCCAGCCGCTTCTCCCGCTCCCGAATCGCTCGCGTGGCATCGAAGCCGTTCAACTCCGGCATCTGGACGTCCATGAGAACCACATCGAAGTTCTGCCGCCAGAACGTTTCGACAGCCTCGCGACCGTTGGAAGCAATCTCTACCGCGT
The DNA here is from genome assembly GCA_049510065.1 of Bryobacteraceae bacterium. Classification (GTDB taxonomy): domain Bacteria; phylum Acidobacteriota; class Terriglobia; order Bryobacterales; family Bryobacteraceae; genus CAWACP01. The sequence continues at coordinate 6,621 of JBEKZH010000024.1, read as the reverse complement.
GCCCCCGCTTCTCCAGCAGCCTGGCCACCAGCCTCTGGTTCACCGTGTTGTCCTCCGCCAGCAGGATGGACAGAATGCGGGCACTCTGCCCGGCCTCCGGCGCCGGCTCGCCATCCCCGTTGCGCGGGTGCAGAGCGCGCGCCACGGCATCCAGAAGTTCCGATTGCCCCACCGGCTTGGTGAGGTACGCGGCGATGCGGGCCTCGCGGAACAGCTCGAAGTCGAAGCGGCGCCCGGCTGAGCTCAGCAGCAGGAGCGCCGGCTCCCCCAGCGTGGCATCCCGGCGGATGGCGTCGGCCAGATGAATGCCATCCATGTCGGGCATCTGATAATCCAGAATCACCAGCCGGAACGGCGTCCCGGACACTGCGGCGGCCCGCATCAGGTCGAGGCCCGCGGCTGCGCCATCCGCCGTCTGCGGCTGCATGCCCCAACTGCGGAAGAACTGTTCGTAGACGCGGCGATTGGTGGGATTGTCGTCCACCACCAGCACCGGCAGATCCCGCAACTGGCTGGCCGACATGGCCTGCTCCGGTTCCACCTCGCCACGGTTCAGTTGCAGTTGCGCGGTGAAATGGAACGTGCTCCCGCAGCCCGGTTCGCTCTCCAGCCAGATGCGCCCGCGCATTTTCTCCACCAGCCGCGACGCGATGGACAAGCCCAGTCCGGTGCCCCCAAACTGGCGCGTGATGGAACCGTCCACCTGCGTGAACGCTTCGAAGATCGTCTTCTGCTTGCTGGCGGGAATGCCGATCCCGGTGTCGTGGATGACGAAGTGCAACCCCACGTTGTCGTCGGCCTGATACTCCTGCTCCACCCGCAGGATCACCTCGCCCTCGCGCGTGAACTTGATGGCGTTGCCCAGCAGATTCACCAGCACCTGGCGCAGACAGTTGGCGTCCCCGATCAACCGGTTCGGCAGGGCCGGCGAGATGTCGCACAACAATTCCACGCCCTTCTGGGCGGCATGCACGGCCAGCGGCTTCACCGTCTTTGTGATCGCCTCGTCCAGGCGGAAGGGGCTGGCATGGAGCTCCAGCTTCCCAGCTTCGATCTTGGAGAAGTCCAGGATGTCGTTGATCAGCGCGAGCAGCGAATCGGCCGACGCCCGGGCCATCGACAGATACTCCTTCTGCTCCGGCGTCACTTCGGTTTCCAGCGTCAACTGGGTCATGCCCAGAATGCCGTTCATGGGCGTGCGAATCTCATGGCTCATGTTGGCCAGGAACTCGCTTTTGGCGCGACTGGCCGCCTCGGCTGCCTCCTTGGCCTTGCGCAGATCCGCCGTCTGCTGCCGGACGCGCCGCCGCAGCACCACGATCCACGCCATGGCCAGCAGCGCCAGCGCCACCGCCACGCCGGTCAGCTTCAGGGTCCGCTCGGCGGTCCACCAGGACGCATCCCGCAACGCCACAACGTCCTGTGGCGAGCGCACCAGCAGCGAGAACCCGGTCGGCTCCAGCAACTGCTGTGTATCGTCCACCTGCAGCGAGGTAATCCCGGTGATACGCAGCAGACTGCCCTTGCCGAGGGCCGGCAGCCGGCCTGTGTCCAGCCGGGCGTTGAAGAGCCGGTCGCCCGCCTGCAGGACCATGCTCTGATCGCCACGAACGTTCACCTGGTCCACCAGCACGGCGTCGATCCGCACCAGCTCGGAATCGTAGCCTTCTTCCAGAACGTCGCCGGCGGTCACGGTCAGCGGTTGCGGCGGCTTGAAGACACCCAGCTTGTGGATTTCGGCGTTGCGCAGCACCGGATTGAAAGCGCCGGCCTGCGCGAACCCCAGTACTTCCACCACGTCGCCGGCGCGCAGTTTCGCCGGCTCGTGGTCCTGGATCAGGACGCCGCCGGTGGAATCGCTCACGTATGTGGGGCCGTTCAGATGGGCCAGCGTCACCGTCCCGCGAACGCGCGACCGTTGTCCATCGCTCGCCGCAGCCGAGTATTCCAGCAGTTGCGCGACGGTGCGCAGGGGCGTCGAGCCGCGCTCGGCCGCCTGGTCCACCTGAATGAACTTCGCGTCCGGTACGAAAACCTGGATACCGGCGAGCTGGCGCTTGAAATTGAAGCGGGCGCCCAGAACGCCGCGCAAACGAATTCGCGCGTCGAGCAGAGAATCCGGAAGCCGGCTGGCCCCGATCACGTGCACCACAAAATGGTGAACGCCCCAGGTCACGCCGAGCGTCGCGTGTCCGGCCTGCGTTCCCAGCACGTGGACCACGCCCCGCGCCTCCACCCAGCGGCTCTCGCCGGCGCAGGCAAACAGTTGTTCCATCTCGATGCGCTGCGGCTCCGGCATGCGGCCTTCGCCGGCTACGCGCACCGTGGGATGGGCGATCACCGGCGCGAAATCGCCCGGGCCGCTGATCCCGTCCACGTCCACCAGTTGCCCGGCCCGCGGCGTCGCTCCGGAGGCGGACCACATCTGCAGATAGATCCCCCCGCCAGCGTCCTCGACGAACACACTGCGGGAGACCGGGTCGGCGTAAGTAACCACCCCGCGGACGCGCACCGGATATCCCCGCGCCGCCTCCTTCGCCGAGAGGCGGTGCACCTGTCCAATACCGGTCAACACCGGCAGCTCGGCCAGCTCCGACCGAATGCCCGGCGGGTCCGCCGGAGTCCAGTCCGCCAGAACCAGAGACCCGTTCCGCTCGCTCACAAAACCCAGCACATCGGCGGTATTCCCGCTCACCGCGGGTTCCGAACGAGACTGCTCCAGCTCCACGGCGCCCGTCGCATCCTTCAGCGTCAGACCGGCCCCGCTCAGGCTGATCGTGCCGTGCAATCGCACCCGGTGTGGCGAAAGACGCTCCCGATCGCCGGAGAGAACCGCGCCCACTGTCGAGAGCGGAATGTCGGCGGCATTCCGCGCCGCGACCAGCACCTCCAGCTCCCGGATGGAGGGGACCCACAGCTTCACGGCCGCGGGTATGCCCCCCGCGTCCACGCTGGTGGCGAGCACGCCGCGGACACGGACCTGCGAGTCGATCAGCGGGCGATAGCGGGCGCCATCGGCATCCCACACGCGGGCGTTCACGTCCCCGCCCGGCGTGTGTATCAGCAGCGCCATCCGCCCGGTGTTGTCGATGCCCGTACGCCGGACGATTCCTTCGATCTCGATACGGTTGTACTGCAACTCGCCCGACAGCAGATCGCGCGGCGTCACCCGAGGCGCGTTGACACGGGTTGCCGTCTGGGCCAGGAATTTCACGTGCGCGTGGGTGATGGAAGGATCGGATCCGCCGCTGGCCACCACTCCGGTTACTTCTACGAACCGGCCGGGAAACAGGTCTCCGTTGTCGACCTGCAAACCCTCGACGCGGAGTCCACCTGTGGAGTCCTGCAGAAACAGCAACTGGAGACTGCGGTCCGAATACGTGATCGTGCCGCGGATGCGCACTGGAGCATGAATGGCCTGTGCTCCCAGTCCTCGCACCTGCTGCACGGAGGTCAGCGGACCACTGCCAGTTGCCGGCGCGAAACGGGTACAGCCGGCCAGACAGGCCAGGACAACAACCAATCCGGCTGGCCGGAGAAAGCGGGATGGCATTGGCGGTCCTGAGTTTACGGGGAGTCCACCCATGGTCTGTACATCGGCCAACACAGTGTTTTGCTTTAGGCCTTGCCTGGGCTTAGTACTATGTCGGCAGCCCCGTCGCGCCCGTCGCGCCGACGCAGGTTCCGGCTCGCGCTAAGATGGAGTGCGATGGATTCCCGCCGCCGATTCCTGGAGAAAATGACCGGCCTCGCCGGCACCCTGGCGCTGCCCGCGCAGAGGGTGGCCGGCGCCAACGAGCGCTTGCGGCTGGGCGTGATCGGCTGCGGAGCGCGCGGCAATGAGCTGGTACTGCAGGCCCTGCGCTGCCCGGACACGGAGGTGGCCGCTTTTGCCGACATTTACACCCGCCGGCTGGAAGACGCACAGCGTGTGGTACCGGCGGCGGCCGCGTACTCCGACTACCGCCGCCTGCTGGACGACAAGTCCATTGACGCGGTGGTGATCGCTACGCCGCAGCACCTGCACTGCCAGCACTTCGTGGACGCCCTCGACGCCGGCAAACACGTCTACCAGGAAAAGACCATGGCGTTCACGGTGGAGCACGCCCTGCGTATGCGCGCGGCGTTTCGGAGTGCCGCCAACAGGGTGGTCCAGATCGGCCACCAGAGCTGCTCGTCGGGGCACGTGGCCGATGCCGCCGCATTCCTCTCTTCGGGCAACGTGGGCCGCATTACCGCCATCGCCATGCGCATGTACCGGAACACGCCGCACGGCAAGCCGCAGTGGTCCCGCCCGTTGTACCCCGACATGACGCCCGCCAACATTGGCTGGGAGGCGTTCCTGGGCGAGACCCCGGACCGGCCTTTCGACGCCAACCGCTATATCAACTGGCGTTTCTTCGACGACTACTCCGGCGGCAACGTGTACGAGAACATGTGCCACCAGCTCGCCTTCTGGTATAAGGTGCTGAACCTCGGGATTCCCGCGTCGGCCACCATGACCGGCGGCATCTTCCTGTGGAAGGACGGCCGCGAAGTGCCCGACACCATGAGCGTGGCGCTCCAGCAGCCCGAAGAGATGCTGATCACCTGGGATTCGGGTTTCGGCAACAACCAGCCGGGGGTCACCGAGGAGGTGCTGGGGACAGACGGGACGTTGCAGCGGGGCCAGCACATCCGCTACCTGCCGCAGAAGGTGAATCGACCGCAGGGGATGGAGGAAACCGGCCGCACGCCGACGGCCCCGAACGCGCACATGCAGAATTTCCTCGATTCGATTCGCCTCAATCGGGAGCCGGCTTGTCCCTTTGATCTCGGCTGGCGGGTGTCCATCGCCTGCCGCATGGCGGTGGAGAGCTATCGCGAGGGGCGCACGGTACACTGGGACGCGGAGAACGAACGGATCGTCTGAGCCGGGCTGCGATGGAATTCGAGATCACTGCCGAGCAGGAGCACTTGCGCAGGAGTGTTCGCGAGTTCGCCGAGGCCGAAATCCGTCCGCACGCCACCCTCTGGGACGACACCCAGACGTTTCCGAGCGAGGCCATAAAGAAAGCCGCCGCGATGGGCCTGCTGGGCGCCATCTTCCCGGAGGACCTCGGCGGCGCCGGGCTCAGTTACATCGACTACGCCATCATCATCGAGGAACTGGCCCGGGTGGATCCCTCGGTGGGCCTCATTGTCGCCGCGCACAATTCCCTCTGCACGAACCACATCTACATCGCCGGCACCGACGAGCAAAAGCAGCGTTACATCCCGCGGCTGGCCTCGGGCGAATGGCTCGGCTGCTGGTCTCTCACCGAGCCGGAGGCGGGCTCGGACGCGGCGGGCACGCGCACCACGGCGGTGCACGAGGATGGCTGCTGGGTGCTGAACGGCAGCAAGACCTTCACCACCAATGCCCACGATGCGCAGGTGTGCGTGGCCATGGCGGTGACCGATCGCGCCGCCTCGAACCGTGGCATTTCGGCGTTCATCATTGAGACGGGCTGGCCCGGCTACACGCTGGGCCGCAAGGAAAACAAGCTGGGCATGCGCGCCAGCTCCACCGGCGAGGTGCTGTTCAACGATTGCCGCCTGCCCGATACGCAACTGCTCGGCAAGGCCGGCGAGGGCTTCGTGGATTCGCTGCGGGTGCTCGACGGCGGACGCATTTCCATCGCCGCGCTGTCGGTAGGGACCGCGCAGGGCGCTTACGAAGCCGCGCTCAAATACTCGCAGCATCGCAAACAATTCGGGCGCTTTATCTCGGAATTTCAGGCCATTCAGCACAAGCTGGTGGACATGGCCACAAACATCGACGCCGCCCGCCTGCTGGTGTTCCGCGCCGCGTGGCTCAAGGACCACGGCCGCAGGGTGACGAAGGAATCGGCCATGGCCAAGCTGTTCGCCTCCGAGATGGCGGTGCGCGTGTGCGACGACGCGCTGCAGGTGCACGGCGGCTACGGCTTCATCAAGGATTACCCGGTGGAGAAGTTCTATCGCGACGTCAAGCTCTGCACCATCGGCGAAGGGACGAGCGAGATCCAGCGCCTGGTGATCGCCCGGCAGTTGCTCAAAACGCGCGAAGGTTCGTAGCCCTGGTCTGCCATGACTTGTGGCTTTTCAGGTCACATTACCGAAATCATCCCAGCCCGCGCAGCCACGGGGTGTATTCTCTCACTTGCCCGTACCTGTGAGAACTACCGTCTGTTTGCCTGAGAACGCGTTGTCTGTAACCGTCAAGCTGGCAGAAAACGTGTTCCTGGATACCGGTTTAAACGTGACGGAGATCGTGCAACTCGCGCCGGCCGCGAGGGAACTCGGGCAGGCGCTGGCTTGCATGAAGTCTGCCATATTCGGGCCGGTGATTGCGATGTTCGTGATACTCAACGCCGTGGCGCCGGTGTTGGTCAGCGTCGCGGTCTTCGTGGTGCTGCTGTTGACTGGATGGGTCCCGAAGCTCAGGCTCTGAGGATCGAGATCAGCCTGAGGGTTTATCACCGTCGCGGTCAGGCTGACCGTCTGCGGGCTGCCCGGCGCATTGTCTATGACGCTCAGTGTGGCGGTCTGCGGAGTGTAGTACGGACCCGCGACGAAGGCCACGGCAATCGTGCAACTCTTTCCCGCCGCCAGGGGCTT
>JBEKZH010000023.1:0-62567 GCA_049510065.1 Bryobacteraceae bacterium | reverse complement strand
CACCAGCTTATAGCTGATCCGACGGGCTTCGCGCCAGGTCTCTTAAAACATTTTAATGATTTTCTGTTTCTGAGGCCCACCGCTCTCAAAAAGTTAAGTGCCATTGGGCTCTCAGCCTGCGGCGGCCTCTCAGGCCGCCTGCCCAGGGGTTACGCCCGGCTGACAAATCGGAAGAACAGCGCCGCCTTCGCCACCGGCTCCGCGCGTTCGGCGATGGAGGCCATCTGCCGTTCGCTCAGCGGCGTGAACTCGCGCGCGAGCTGCACGTTCTCTTCGAGCTGCGCGAGCGTATCGCAGCCGATGATCACCGTGCTGACCGGCAGCGTGAGCGAGAAATACATCGCCTCGCGCATCACCAGCGTTCCAGACGATTTGGTGATCACCGCCCCTTCCCAGGAATGTTGCTGTTGTTCGAGGGTTGGCGGAGTCCAGCTCGACAGCAGCCGCCCGCGCGCCGGCACCTTCATGCCGATAATGCCCATCTGCTTTTCCACGGCCAGCGGCAGCAGCGATTCCATGAAGCTGAAGTGGCGGCTGTCGGCCGCGTTCACGGCCATCAGGATGGTGTCGAACGGGAACCGGTTGACGGCGGTCATCAGCGGCTCGGGCCGGAAATGGCCGGTGATGCCGAGATGGCGCACCATCTTCTGCTCCCGCGCCTGGAGCAGAGCTTCCATGGCGCCGCCTTTGGCGAACACCTGGTCCACGTCCTCGGGGAGCCCGATGTCGTGCAGTTGCCAGAGGTCCAGGTGGTCCGTGTTCAGCAGCTTCAGCGATGTCTCCAGCATGCGCAGGGAGCCATCGCGCGTGCGTGACTTGGTTTTGCTGGCGAGGAACGCCTGTGCACGGCGCCGCTTCATCACCTGACCCACGTAGCGTTCGCTCCAGCGCTCCGGACCGCCATAGATGGACGACGTGTCGATGTAGTTGACGCCGAGGTCCAGCGCCCGGTCGATGATCGGCACCGCGATCGCGTCGTTGTTGGCATGTTCGAGAGCGGCCTGGCCGCCCAGGCTGAAGATCCCGACTTTGTAGCCGGTCCGCCCGAGATTGCGCGTGGGCATGGCCGGCGCCGACGCGGTGTTCTCCGCCACAACCTTCTCGCCGAGCGAGGCATGCGCGACGAAGCCCGCGGCGGTAGCGCCGCCCAGCTTCAGAAATGTACGTCGTCCGGATGTCTTTGGCACGCTAACCCTCCTGTCAAAGGATAGAACATAGAGACGCGTGCCAGCGGCTGGCGTTAACCTATTCGGTTGCTACGTGCGGTGGCGGCGGGATGCAACGGAACGCTTTCTGTTCGACGTCGTTATTCTGCACGACAACGCCCAGGCTGGATCGCACCACGATTCCCTGCGTGAAATCCGCGAGCAGTTGCGCCGTGGTGTCTGAATCGAGACCCCAGGCCGCCAGCCTGGGATATCGGTAGTAACGGCACACGTAATTCCCCTCGACGAGCCCGCCGTTGAGGTTCGAAATCCAGATAGCGCCACGACCGGAATTGAGGATGGAGTTGTTGGCAATCGTGATGTTCGTGTTAGGAGTGGCTGGCACGAAACTGAAGTTCTCATCCGTGGAGAGGACAAAAATGGACGCAATGGCGGCCACCGTTCCGGTCCCGACCGCGGCGGGACCGATCGCATCCTCGACGGTGTTGTCGAGGATTTGAATGTCCTGAGCCGGGCCGACGGGATAAGCGGCCAGATCCTCGTGAGCCACGATAGCTCCGCAGTCGGTCCGGCGAATGAGATTCCTTTGTACGGTAACTCCCTGCACCCCGCCCAGGTAAATGCCTCTCGCCGAAAGCACGTCCTCCACCGTATTGAGTTCGATCACCGACCCCGCGCCCCGATTCTGCGCGGTGCCGTTGAGCATCCCGAAGCCACTCTGCAGAACGCCGACGCTCTGGGTGAGCGTCAGGGTCGCCGTGGAGCCGTCCGCCGGATCGCTGTACATTGGGTCCTGTTGCTGGATTTGTGCGCCGGGCATGGTCTCGGCCGTTTGCATGTTCACGAACAGTACCGGCAGGCCGTTGGGAAATATCGACTGGAAGTTCCGGTCCACCTGGACTACCGCCGGGCTGAGTTGACTGTCGACAAATGCGAGAAACGGCGAGTTAATGGCGATGCCGTCGTCGACGGTGTGGCTTATGAAACACTGATACACGTGGTTATTGGCAAGGGCATAGCTCAGGTGGATGCCATCGGCGTTGGAACTGATCAGGTGATCGGTAGAGGGGCGGGGCATGACCCGCACATTCCGGACCTGAGCGTTGGAAGTGTTGTCCAGATGCACCGCGATGGCCCCCGACGAGTACACATCGACATCACGCAGGATGTTGCCATCGCCGCCCTCGATGAGGATGGGCGCTTCAGCACCTCGCGCCATGAACACAACGGTGTCACCGGGCTGGTAAGTGGCCAGGACGCCGGGCTGTGTCCAGGGCTCGTCCTGCGGCGTCACCTGCAGTTCGCCGTCCCGCAATGGCGATGAGATAGGCAGCAGATTGGTCCCCGGCACCAGCATGCCGTTGCGGAAGACCAGCGCCAGTAACTCCTGCGAGCTCCCGTCCGGATTGGCTATGGAATTGAAGGTGGTCGGGCTGGGCCAGCCTGGCAGGGTCGAGTAAGTCAATGTCCGCTGGGAAGCGATTACGCCGGTGACCCGGACCTGCGTGAACGGTAGCTGCAGACTGTCGAGAGTAAACCCGGTCAGAGTGATCCGATTGCAGTCTATTACGGAAAGCCAGATCAGGTAACTGGCGGCCATATAGACATCGGATCCCTGCAAATCGACGGTGAGGTCGGAGTAACCCTCGATCGACATATAGTGATCCGGCGCTTCGGGCGTCAGGAAATAGTAGGCGCCGCGGTCGGCCACCACCCGGTGGATCCCATGCAAAAGAGCGAAATCGAGTGCGGCCTGAAACAACGGGCGCGCATCCAGGTTACGATTGTCCGGAACCAGATTCTGACTGGCGATTCCGAGCGTGACCAGATCGCGGGATACGTTGATCTGGGCAGTGTTCGCCAGGATGTTCGAGCAGAGAGAAATGGCCAGCAGAACCGCCGCGAGATGCACGCTGTTAGTACGCGCCCTTGCGGAAGAGCACCACCGCAACGGTACGGAACAGAATGCAGTAGTCGAGCCACAAAGACCAGTTGCGAATGTAGAAAGTGTCAAGGTGAACTCTCTCCTCATAAGAAGTGTCGCTGCGTCCGGAAACCTGCCACAAGCCGGTGATTCCACCCTTGACGCTGGTGTAGAGATCGAAGCTCCGGCCATACCGGACTACTTCTTTGTCGACGATGGGGCGCGGGCCCACAAGGCTCATGTCGCCCATGAGGACATTCCACACCTGCGGCAGTTCATCGAGACTCGTCCTTCTCAGGAAGCGCCCGATGCGTGTGATGCGCGGGTCATTCCGCAACTTGTGCTCGCGCTCCCATTCCTCGCGCAGTCTCGGGTTCCGGTGGAGATGATCCTCCAGAACGGCGTCGGCATCCTGCACCATGGAACGGAATTTCCACGCGGTAAACCGCTGGCCCTTGTAGCCGATTCGACGCTGTCCGTAGAGCGCGGGGCCGCTGGAATCGAGCCGGACTAGAACGGCGACCGCGAGGCATAAGGGTACCGCCAGCACGGCGCCAGCAAGGCAGAGCAGCAGGTCCACCAGACGCTTCAACGCCTGCTCATGCCATTGCATCCGTTGGCGAAGTTCCAGGCCGAGCATGCCACCCAGCCGGCTCGGCCGGACCCACAGGTTCGCGAAATCGGCGGTCTCCGGAATCAGGATGATGTGCGAGAAGTTGGCGCGGTGGCGCTCCAGCATGGGTACCAGTTCGGATCGCGGAATGTCCTGCACGGCAAACACCGCATACGCGGGCCGGGGTGGATACAACAGCACGGGCGTCAGGTCGCCGTCGCTGAACACCGGCACGCCGTGAATCTCGCGCCGGTACCGCGAATCGTCCAGCACGGCGATGGGCTTCAAACCGAGGCCGGGCTCGTTAAGGGCCGCCTTCACCACTGCGGAGCCGGTGGGGCCGGCGCCGAACACAACGGCCGGGTATCCCCACCACGGCTCGCGAGCGAATAGCTGGCGCACGCATTCGCGGGCCAGGGGAACCAGAGCGACGGACAGAAGCACGGCCAGACCCAGCGTCCATGTGATGTGACTGTGGCCTCCACGGAACGACACAGTGAGGGCGGCCAGACAAACGAACAGAACGGTTGACGCCGCGGTGGTGCGCCGGAGCTCTTCGGGTGCTCCGATGCCGACACCGGAATACAGGCCCGTGGCCGCGTAGGCCAGCAGGAATACGAAGAGAAAGGGCCACAGTCGCAGATAGCCGCCGAGGCCCACGCTGCCCTCGAAGACGAATTTCACTGCAACGCTGATGGCGACGGACAGGAGCAGGGCAAGCGCGTCGGTGAGAACCAGAACGGCCGCCGTGTACGCGGGCCGGCCGATTTGTGCGAGAGGCGCGGGAACGGGCCGCGATACTGCGCTACTGGCGCTCACGGCTCCCTCCCGATTCTCCGCGACATGTGTTTCTCCGGTTCATAGGACTCAGGCTGACTGCTCCATGGTCTTCATCCCGCGCGCGGAAGTCTGTACGGCGCGCAGACACGAATCCAGAACGCGCGCGAGCATTCCGATATGCGGCTCGTACAGGATGGTGTCGTGATCGCCGCTGATCTCGCGGATCTCCAGGCGGCCCTGGATGAGCGTGCCCCAGCCCAGCGTCGGGTCGGAGTTACTGACCAGCTCGTCTTTGGCGCGGAACAGAGTGGCGTCACCTTCATACGGAGCGGGCACATAGTTCCGCAGGGCCACCAGAAACGCCTCCTCGACGTCGAGGTCCATCGGATCGGCGCGCCCGGTCAGCGAACCGCGCAGCATCCAGAAGCGAATGCGCGCGCGCATGCGCCAGTTCCGGGCCTTCTGGCGGGCAAACACGAACAAGCCAATGTGAAACGCGTAGAGCGCGTTGAAGCGGATGGTGCGAATCCAGCGCGCAATGGTCCGCGCGGAGGCTTCGGCGACGGAACCGGCGGTTATGTTGACCGGCGTGTCCAGCAATGCCAGGACCGCGACCTGCTGTCCCTGCGCGCGAAGCTGGCGGGCCATCTCGTAGGCCACCACGCCACCCGCCGAGAAGCCGCCGATGTAGTACGGTCCTTCGGGCTGGACCGAGCGGATGCCGGCGATGTAATCCCTGGCCATCTGGAAGATGGACGTGTTGGGCGCGCTCTTCCCGTCGAGGCCGCGCGCCTGTAATCCATAAACCGGCTGATCGGCGTCGAAATGGCTGGCGAATCCAGAGAAATTCAAAACATTTCCGCCGATTGGGTGCACGAAATAGAACGGCGTCTTCGACCCGCCGGGGCGGATGGGCACCAGCGAAGACCATGGCGGCGTCCAGCCACCGTCGCGCAGGAGCCTGGCCAGCTTTTCCACAGTGGGCGCCTGGAAGAGCGTGGCCAGCGGGAGCGTCTTTCCTATGACTTTCTCCATGCGGGCGAAAAGCCGCGCGGCCAGCACGGAATGTCCGCCGATTTCGAAGAAATCATCGGTTTTCCGGATCGGCTGGAAGGCGAGCACGTTTTCCCAGATAGCGATCAGCATCGCTTCGAGCGGATCGGTGGGAGTTTCGGAGCCGGCGGGCGTCTCCACGCGCACCGTTTCGGGCGCGGGAAGAGCCTTCCGGTCGAGCTTTCCGTTCGGCGTTTGCGGCAGGGCCGCCAGGGGCACCAGATACGTGGGCACCATGTAATCGGGCAGGCGCTGCTTCAGGTGGCGGCGCAGGCCGTCCACCACATCCGCGCCGTTCCGCAGCGGCACAAAGTACCCGGCCAGAGCCTTCTCTCCAGACGCGTCTTCGCGCACCACTACGGCGCCGTTACGAACGTCGGGGCAGGCTGCCAGAGCCGCCTCCACTTCGCCGAGCTCGATCCGGAAACCGCGGATCTTCACCTGCGTGTCCATGCGGCCCAGCATTTCGACGATCCCATCCGGGCGGAAGCGGGCGCGGTCGCCGGTTCGATATATGCGGCCCTCCGCGAAAGGATTCGCAAGGAACCGTTCGGCATTGAGCTCCGGCCGGTTGAGATAACCTCGGGCGACGCCCTCGCCCCCGATGTAGAGTTCGCCGGGGACGCCTGCTGGCACGGGCCGGCAGTGGTTGTCGAAGATATAGAACAGTGTGTTCGCAGCCGGCGGGCCGATGGTGATGGGCGCTCCGTCGCGCTGCACGCGGCACCACGAGGACCAGATGGTGGTCTCGGTTGGGCCGTACATGTTCCACAATTCGCCCCCGCGTTCGAGCAGCGCGTCGGCCAGGTCCCGCGCAAGCGGCTCGCCGCCGCAAAGCATCTTCAGGCCATCGGCGCTGCGCCATCCGGAATCGATCAGCATGCGCCACGTGGCCGGCGTGGCTTGCAGCACGGTGGCGCGGCTGGCCGCCAGGAGGTTCCGCAATTGCACTCCGTCGGAGGCCTGCTCGCGCGAGGCGAGGACGATTCGCGCGCCTGCCAACAGCGGAGCAAACAGCTCCAGACCGGCGATGTCGAATGAAATGGTGGTGACGGCGAGCAGGACGTCGTCGGCCGTGAGACCCGGCCGCGCCAGCACGGCGGAAAGAAGATTGACCAGGGCCTGGTGATGAATCTGAACGCCCTTGGGCTTTCCGGTGGACCCGGAAGTGTAGATCACGTAGGCGAGGTCGTCAGGCCCGGCACCGGCGTCGAACGAGGAGTCGTCTTCCTGGGCGATCTCGGCGGCGGCGGCATCGTCGAGAACCAGAATGGGCGCGGCGGTGTTCAAGTGGCCGGCCAGGGATTTAGTGGTCAGCAGCAGGCGCAGCCCGGAGTCGTCTGCCATGAACGCGAGCCGCGCCGGAGGGAACGACGGATCGAGCGGCACGTAAGCGCCACCCGCCTTCCACACCGCCAGCAGAGAAACCAGCATTTCGATGGAGCGATGGATGCAGATGCCGGCCCGATCGCCACGCGCGAAGCCGCGTCGCTGGAGAGCACGCGCCAGCCTGTTTGCGCGGCGGTCGAGTTCCCGGTACGTGACGGACTCCGGCCCGCACACCACCGCTACCGCGTCGGGCGTTCGTTGCGCCTGTACTTCGATGAGCTGGTGGGTGGCGGCGTTCCGGGGGTATTCGGTGTTCGTCCGATTCCAGGCGTGGAGGATTTGATCCTCTTCGCGTGCGGTCAGGAAATTGTAGTCGCCGATGGGCCGGGTGGGATCCTGACCAATCGCCTCGAGCAGATTCTCGAAGTGTTCGAGCAGGCGCCGCACGGTCTCCTCGCGGAACAGCGCAGTGTTGTACTCGCACGACAGCCGCCAGCCATCGGCGCGCTCCACCAGAAACACATTGAGGTCGTACATCGCGCCGGGCGACATGGACGGAATGGGCCGCATGCGCACGCCGGCGTGTTCCCACGGGCGCACGAAATCGCGCTGATAAATGAAATTGACCTGGAAGAGCAGGTTGCGGTCGGCGCTGCGCTGGACGCGCAGAACCTCGGCCACTCGCTCTACCGGAAGATCCTGGTGGGCCAGCGCTTCGAGCACGGTTTGCCGGACACGCGCGAGCAGTTCTTCGAACCCGGGATCGCCCGATGCGTCCGCGCGCAGCACCAGCGTGTTGATGAACGGCCCGATCAGCGGCTCCACCTCGACCGCATTGCGGCCCACCACCTGCGAGCCGACCACGATGTCCTCGTCGCCCGTGTACCGGTGCAGCAGTGCCGTGAACGCGGCGAACATGGTCATGAACAGCGTCGCGTCGTGCCGGCGGCTCAGGTCCGCCATGGAGCCGGTCAACCGCACCGGCAGCAGGCGGGAGACGATGTGCCCGATGGCGGCATTGCCCGCGGTGCGCGGCAGGTCGGGCATCACTTCGAACTGGGGCAGATCGGCCAGTTGCCGCTTCCAGTAGGCTTCGTGCTCCATCCGCGCGAGTTCGTTGGCATGCTCCTGCTGCCACAGCGTGTAGTCGGCGTACTGGATGGCCAGCTCCGGCAGCGGCGAATCCGCGCCGGCGTGAAAAGCCTCATAGATGGCCCCCAGTTCGTCGGTGATCACGCCGATGGACCAGCCGTCGGAGACGATGTGATGGATGGTGATCAGCAGGATGTGCTCGTCGTCGGCGACGCGCAGCAGGCCGGTTCGCAACAGCGGCGCGGTGGCGAGGTCGAAGGTCTGTTGTGCTTCCTCGGTCGCCAGCCGGTCGGCTTCCGCCGAACGCTCCGGCTCTGGAATTGACCGCAGATCGGCGACCGGCATGGGAATGGTCATTGACGGCGCGACCAGTTGCACCACCTGTCCATCGATCATCGAGAAACTGGCGCGCAGTATCTCGTGACGGCGGACGATCTCGTTCATGGCGCGCTTGAGCGCGGGCACATCGAGAGGCCCGCTGAGACTGAAGCGGACGGCAACGTTCATGGAAGCGTCGGCGGGCTTCAGTTGGTCGAGGACCCAGAAGCGTTGCTGGCCCGATGAAGCGGGCAGTGCCAGCATGTCCGGCATCGCTTGTTCCGTCTCAGCGAGCATTCAGACGGGCCTCCTGACGCGGAAGCGATCCCGGGAAACAGCGCGGATTGCGGACGCTACCGGCTCGCGCGCGGTGTCGACGTCGCGATCCATGACCGCGCTCAACGCGCCGATGGTTCGATACTGCAGAAGCTGCTTTGGCGTGATGGCGACACCCTGACTGGCCGCGCGCGAGGCGATCTGAAACAGGTGAATGGAATCGGCGCCGAGCGTGAACAGATCGTCATCGATGCCCACGCGCTGCACCTTGAGCACCTGCTGCCAGACGGAAGCCAGAACCTTCTCCGGCTCGGTTCGCGGCGCCACGTAGCGGTCTTCGCGAACGGCGGCCGATGGCGGCGGAAGGGCACCCAGCGCGCGTCGGTCGATCTTGCCATTCGGCGTGAGCGGCAGAGAATCCAGGGCGACCAGGATGCCGGGCACCATGTAGTCCGGAAGACGTTTCGCGAGGGCGTCACGCAGGGCCGTGGCGTCGAAGGCATTCCGCTGTGCGGCGACGATGTAGGCGACCAGGCGCTTGTCGCCGGGCTGGTCCTGGCGCACGATGACGGCGCCGTCGCGCACCGCCGGTTCGCCCAGCAGCGCGGACTCGATCTCACCGAGCTCGATGCGGTACCCGCGAATCTTCACCTGGTTGTCGAGGCGGCCAAGGCAGAGCAGGCGGCCATCCGGGAGATGGCGGGCCAGATCGCCGGTGCGGTACATGCGCGCGCTCGGCGAACCCGCGAAAGGATCGCTCACGAACTTCTTTTCGGTCAGCTCCGGACGCTTCCGATACCCGCGCGCCAGGCCGTCGCCGGCGATACAGAGTTCGCCAGGTACGCCGGCCGCGGTGGGCTGGCCGTGTTCGTCGAGCACGTACATTTGGGTGTTCGCGATGGGCCGGCCGATGGAGACCGGTCCGTCGCCAGCGGTGACCTGATGTACCGCGGACCAGATGGTGGTCTCCGTGGGACCATACATGTTCCACAGCGAGGCGCCGCGCGGGACCAGCTCATTGGCGAGTTCGCGGGTGAGCTCTTCGCCTCCGCACAGCATCTTCAACTTCGGGTTGCCCATCCATCCGGCTTCGAGCAGAAGCTTCCAGGTGGTTGGCGTCGCCTGCATGATGGTGATGCCCGCGCGCTCGATCAGCGACATCAGCTCTTTGCCGTCGCGCGTGGTGTCATGGGACGCGATCACCACCTCGGCGCCGGCGATGAGCGGAAGGTAGAGTTCGAGTCCGGCGATGTCGAACGAAAGCGTGGTCACGGCCAGCAGGCGGTCGGCGGCCGAAATACCGGGCTCGCGCCGCATGGACCACAGGAAATTCGTCAACGCACGGTGCTCGATTTCCACGCCCTTTGGCTTTCCGGTGGAACCCGAGGTATAGAGCACGTAGGCAAGCTGATGCGCCGGAACCGTGGGGAGGGCGGTGGCCGGCTCCGCTTCCAGCACCGGCCAGTTGTCCGCGCTGAGAACGAGGGCCACGCCGGCATCCTGGCGAATGAACGCCAGCCGGTCTTCGGGGAAATATGGATCGAGCGGCAGGTAGGCGGCGCCCGCTTTGAGGACGCCGAGAACCGCGGTCAACATGTCGAGCGAAGGCTCCAGAGAGATGCCGACGAGCGCGCCGTGTCCCGCGCCATTCCTCTGCAGCCAGTGCGCGAGCTGGTTGGTTCTGCGGTTCAGCTCCCGATAGGTGATGCGGGCAGAGCCAAAGCTGGCGGCGATCGCGTCGGGTGTTTCGGCGGCCTGCTCTTCAAAAAGCTGATGGACGCATTTGTCTTGCGGATATTCGGCGGCCGTGTTGTTCCACGCGGCCAGCATCGTGTCGCGGTCCGCGGCGCTCAGCAAAGGCATGGACGAGACCGGCTGGTCCGCATCGCCGGCGAAGGCGACGAGCAACGTCTCGTAGTAGCGCAGCCAGCGGGCCACGGTGGAATCGTCGAACAGGTCGGTATTGTAGTCGCAGTGCAGGGTGAGGCCGTCGGGCGAATCGACGATATTCAGGAACAGATCGAAGTTCACGAAGCGCTTGGGGCTCTGCGTCACGGAGGCGTCGATTCCGTGGAAATCGAGCCGGGCGCCGATGCGCTCGACGTTGAACTGCACTTCCACCAGAGGCAGCCTGCTGGGATTGCGCGGGATGGCCAGTTTGCGCACCAGCGTGCCGTACGTATAGCTCTGGTGCTCGTAGGCGTCGAGCAGCTTGCGGCGGCTGCGCGCCAGCACGTCGCTGAACTTCGCCTCGCCGTCCACCTCCAGCCGGATGGGCAGGAGGTTCACGCAATGGCCTACCAGGGTTTGTCCGGCCAGCGCGGATTGCGCCGCTGCCGGAATGCCCACGACAATGTCCGACTGGGCGGTGAGCCGCGAGAGCAGCGTCTGGAACCCGCACAGCAACGTGCTGAACAGCGTGGAGCCGCGTTTCGCACCGGCCTTGCGGATCTTCTGCGCGGTCTCTGCGTCGATCTTCGCGGTGTGAGTGAAGCCGCGATAGGACTTCAGGGCGGGCCGCGGACGGTCGAGCGGCAGCTCCAATGGCGGCACGGGCTCGGCGAATTCGGACACCCAGTACCGCTCGATGTTGGCGTCGATGCTCTGGCGTGCCTGGTCGTTGGCATACTCGCTGAATCGCAACGGAACCGGCAGCTCGCAGTGCAGCCCCTGGCATTTCGCCGTGTAGAGCTTGCTCAGCTCATCCAGGATTACGTTGATGGACCAGCCATCGCACACCATGTGGTGGGCCGTGACGAACAGAACGTGATCGTCCGCGCTCAGCCGGATCAGCCGCGCGCGAATCAACGGCCCGTGAATCAGATCGAACGCGGTTTTTGCGTCCTGGTCCTTGATCGCCTCGATGCCCGCGAGACCAGTTGGAGTGTCCCCAATTCCCCTCGGAAATTGCAGTTCGACGCGCGGGAGAATGCGCAGGGAATCGCCGGATTCGGTCAGCGTCGCGCGGAGAGCTTCGTGACGGTCCACCACGGTCTGCAGTGAATCGCGCAGCGCGGTTTCATTCAGACGGCCGCACAGACGAACGGTGAAGCCTTCGTTGTAGGAGCACGACTCTTCGTCGCCGAGCTGCGCCGAGAGGCGGATCTCCATCTGCGCTTCGGTCAACGGCGCCTCCACCGGGATGCCCGTCATGCGGCTCGCGGGAACCGGCAGGAAGCCGCCCTCCTGCATCTCCGCGATGCTGTCGCGGAACGCCTGGACGATTCGTTCGAGATCCTCGTCGGTGTGCGCCGTGGTGAGGAAACACGGGAAGCCTTCCCGGAGATTCACGCCCTTTTCGATCAGGTGGTAATAGAGCAGGCCGGCGAAACGCTGCTCCGCGGGGAAGCCGAAATAGAAGATGGAGCGGAAGTTTTGAATGCGCGTGGGCACCGCGCCCTCTTCGAACAGATCGTTGAGCCGGCGCACCAGGCGACCCGTCTTCGCGCTCAGCTCTTCCTGAAGCTGCGGACCGGCTTCCTTCAGATGCGTGAGAACGGCGTGCGCCGCGGCCATGGCCAGCGGATGGCGCACGAAGGTGCCGGCGAAGAAAGTGACGCCGACCTCGGGGAACGAGTCGTCTCCGTACTGCCACATGCCACCGTCCAGCGCGTCCATGTACTTCGCCTTGCCGGCGAGGACGCCGATGGGCAGACCACCGCCAATCACTTTTCCGTAGGTGGCCATGTCCGCGCGAATTCCAAACAGCGCCTGGACACCGCCCGGATGCGTGCGGAAGCCGGTGACCACTTCGTCGAAGATCAGCGCGACGCCGGCTTGCTCGGTGATGGCGCGAAGCTCGCGCAGGAACTCCACGGGCTGGAGATCGGGATGGCGGCTCTGCACCGGTTCCACCAGCACCGCCGCCAGTTCGTGGGCATGCGCGCGGACGATCTCGAGCGAGGCGGGCGAACCGTATTCGAGCACCATGGCATTCGCGGCCATTTCGTCGGGGATGCCCGGGGCGACGGGACGGGACTTCGGCTCGCCACCCGGCTTGCCGGTGGCCTTCAACAGCACCTCGTCGAAGGTGCCGTGATAATCGCCCGTGAAATACGCGATCTTCTTCCGGTTGCTGACGGTGCGGGCGAGCCGCAGCGCCGCCATGACGGCTTCCGAGCCGGTGTTGCAGAACGCGGTCCGCTCCATGCCGGTCAGCTCGCACACGAGCTCGGCCACTTTGCCGGCGTACGGCGTTTGCGGACCGATCTCGATTCCGGTGTGCAGTTGCTCTTCCACGGCTTCGCGGACGAAGGAGGGGCAGTGGCCGAACATGGTCACGCCGAAGCCGTTCTGCAGGTCGATGTATTCGTTTCCATCCGCGTCGTAGAGTTTGGAGCCGGACGAGCGAACGACGGTGAGGGGATACACCAGGTCCTTCCATTGGGCGCGGAAGCCCGATGCGACGCGCGGATCGGCAAGAATGGCGCGATGAGCCTGGGTGAGCCGTTTCGATTCTCTGGTGCGCGCGGTGTAGCGGGCGATGAATGCGTCGAGGTATTCCTGCTGCCTGGCGGTGAAACCGCTTGCCGGGGCAGTGCGCTGCGGTGGCTTGTACGGTCCGAAAGCTTCGAACTTCGGTGCTTCCGGTTTCGGGGGCGTCCAATTCGGGGACGGGCAACGAGATTCCGCGCCGACCGATGGACGGTTTTCAGTAGCTTCGTGGTGCGGGAATTCGTCGCCCGTCCCCGAATTGGCCGAACGGCCATTACTGCCGTGGGCTGCTGGCGGCAGCGTCGCCGACGGCGCCGTCAACGACCGCATCATCTCGATCTGGCGCGCGGCCAGGTCGTTGAATGCCTGCAACTGATCTTTCAACAAGCGCTCAATTCCGCCGGCGGGGGCCGTGACTGCGGCCGTGGGCTCCGGGGCTCGTGCGGGGGCGGCCGTTACTACCGGTTCGGCGACCGCATCCGCCGGGAGCACGGAATCGAGATACGCGGCCAGTTGCTGCAGAGTGGAAAGATCGTCCAGCAGTTGCGCGAAGCGGATCTTCACGCCGTACCTGCTTTCCAGCGATTGCGTCACCTGCGTAAGAAACAGCGAGTCAAATCCAAGATCCAGGAACGTGGTTCCAATACTGTCGGCGTTCAGTTCCAGTCCCGACAGTTCTTCGAGCAGCGACAGCAGTTCGCTGCGAAGCCGTTCCTGCCTGCCGGCGTTCATCGGTATCGACACTTCCATTACCTGTTCCTTCTCCGTTTTGGTCTCGCTTTGTGCCGTTAGCCCGTGGCGGAAGTCATTGCGCGGCCAATTCGGGGACAGGCACGAAGTTTCCGCAGTGACTGGTGGGTTTTTGTCAGTGGCTTTCCGGTGCGGAAATTCGTCGCCTGTCCCCGAATTGGCTGAACGGCTACTTCCACCAACGGCTGCCTGTGGAGGATCGATCCAATGCCGCTTCCGTTCAAATGGATAGGAAGGCAGCGACACCCGCGCGCGCCGCTGGCCCTTGTAGATTTCGTTCCAGTCGGGTTCGTTGCCGTACTGCCAGAGCCGGCCCAGGGCCGACAACAGCGCGGCCATTTCCGGCTGATCGGCGGACGCAGCAGGAAGGCTCGCCACGGCTTTCAACTCATTCGGTTTGTCCCCGTGCTGACGAACCAGAGTGGTTAACGCCTGGCCCGGGCCCACTTCCAGCACGCACCACGGTTTTTCGTTCTGAAGCCGGCTGACCGCGGCGGAGAACTGTACGGTTTCCCGGCAATGACGCGCGAAGTAGTCCGCGTCGGTGGTCTGCTCGGCGGTAATCCAGTCGCCGGTGAGCGTGGACACGTACGGTATTTGTGGGGGGTGGAGTGCGATCTGGCGAATGCGCTCCGCCAGCGGCGCGAGAATGGGGTCCACCATGGGCGAATGGAAGGCATGCGACGTGCGCAGTCTCCGGCACGGAATGCCCGCGCCGTTAAGCGAGACCTCCAGAGGCTCGACCGCGCTTGCCGGACCGGACACCACGCACAGAGACGGGCTGTTCACCGCCGCCAGTGCGAGTTCCGCTGTCAGATAGTGGCGCACCTTGTCGGCGGAAGCGCGGACCGACAGCATCACGCCCCCAGGCAGATCCTGCATCATGCGGCCGCGCGCGGCCACCAGCGACAGCGCATCGGAAAGCGAGAAGACGCCGGCCAGACAGGCGGCCACGAACTCGCCGACACTGTGGCCGACCATCGCCTGCGGGCGGACACCCCAGCTCATCCACTGCTTCGCCAGGGCGTACTCGAGGGCGAAGATGGCGGGCTGCGCCAGCGCCGTTTGATTCAGACTCTCGGTATGGATGGCGTCGCGAAGATCGAGCCCCAGCATGGGACGCAGGATCTCCGCGCATTCGTCGATCGACTGGCGGAACACCGGCAGCGCCGCGTAGAGCTCCCGGCCCATGCCTGGATACTGCGCGCCCTGACCCGGGAACGCGAACACCAGTGGCAGAGCGGTGGTGGGGCAGGTCTCCGGCTTGCCTGCCGGATCGCTCAACTGCTTGACGGCGTCCTGCGCGGAAGAGCACACAACGGTCCGCCGCCAGGCGAACTGCCGCCGTCCTGTCTGCAGCGTCCACGCGGCGTCGGCCAGATCGAGACCCGTGTTGGACTGCAAATGGCCGGCGAGGTCCGCGGCCGCCCGCTGCAACGCCGATTCGGATTTTGCCGAGATGGTGAGCAGGTGATGCGAGAAGGCGGCGCTTTCGCCGGTCGGCTCCGGCCCCTCTTCCAGAACCACGTGCGCGTTGGTGCCGCCGATGCCAAACGCACTGACTCCGGCGCGGCGCGGGACCCCGGCAGGCTTCCACTGGGCCAGCGCGGCGTTTACATAGAACGGACTGCTGGCGAAATCGATGCGTGGATTCGGCTTGCGGAAGTGCAGAGATGCTGGCAATATGCCGTGGCGGATGGACAGCGCGGTCTTGATGAGCGCGGTTGTGCCGGCGGCGGCGTCCAGGTGGCCGACGTTGGTCTTGGCCGTGCCGATGGCGCAGAACTGTGTCCTGCTGGTGCGTGCGCGGAAGGCCTCGGTGAGCGCGGCAATCTCGATGGGATCTCCCAGCGGCGTAGCCGTGCCGTGCGCTTCGACGTAGGTGATGGTGGCCGGATCGACGCCTGACATCTCATGCGCCTTACGGATGGCGGCGGTTTGCCCGGCCACGCCAGGCGCCGCGAAACCGACCTTTCCGGCACCGTCGTTATTGACGCCGTAGCCTTTGATGACGGCGTAAATCGAATCGCCATCGGCCACCGCGTCCTCCAGCCGTTTCAGAACCACCACCGCACAACCGGACCCGAAGACCGTTCCCTGGGCGTCGGCGTCGAAGGCGCGGCAGTGTCCGTCGGCCGATGCGAGGCCGCCCTCGGTGGGCGTATACCCGCGCTTCTGTGGCAGCGTGATGGAGACGCCGCCCGCGAGGGCCATGTCGCACTGGCCGCCAATGAGGCTCTCGCACGCCTGCGTTACCGCCACCAGCGACGTGGAACAGGCCGTTCCCATGGTGATGCTGGGGCCGGTCAGGTTGAGCTTGTAGGAAACCCGGCTGCAGAGGAAGTCCGGACTGGTGCCCAGCATCGTCGTGTAGTTGTCGACCTGGTACCCGGTGACGTAGTTCTCGATGAAGTCCCGGTTCACGCAGAGGTGCCGCAGGAAGTAGCTGTTCGGGCTGCAGCCCGCGAAGACGCCGACCCGGCCGCGGTAACGTGAGGGATCGCATCCGGCGTCATCCAGCGCGGCGGAGGAACATTCGAGAAAAACCCGGTGTTGCGGGTCCATGAGCTCGGCTTCTTTCGGAAGAATGCCGAAGAACGACGCGTCGAACTTGTCGACGTCGTCGAGGATGGACCGCGCTTTGACCGTCCCCGGCCCCTTGCGGGCTTCGGCTTCGTCATCACTGAAGCGGGTGATGGACTCGACGCCGTTCTTCAGGTTTTCCCAGAACTCGCCAACGTTCTTCGCGCCCGGGAACCGGCCGGCCATGCCGACGATGGCAACGTCGCGCGTCCAATTCGGGGACTGGCAACGAGATTCCGGGGACAGTGCGAGGGGAATTGGGGGACACTCCACCTGAGACCAGGTTGAACCGGTTCGGACACCAGTTGGAGTGTCCCCAATTCCCCTCTGGAATTCGTCGCCTGTCCCCGAATTGGGCGCCAGGAAGCCGGCCAGCGAGCGGATGCTCGGATAGAGAAACAGATCGGAAATGGCGATGGTGGTGTGGAGCCGCGCCTCCAGATGCCCCTGCACCTGCAGCAACTGCAGCGAGTTCCCACCCTGGTCGAAGAACGCAAGATCCGGATCGGGCGATGCCACGCCGAGCGCCTGCTCCCAGACCTCAGTGATGATCCGCTCCACCTCGGATTGCGGCGGCTGCGCGGCCGGCGCGTCATCCTTCAGCTCGGCCAGCGCGCGGCGATCCACTTTCCCATTCGCGTTCAGCGGCAGCGTGTCCACCACCACGAACTGCGCGGGAATCATGTACGGCGGGAGCCTGCCGGCAAGAAAGGCGCGGAGATCGGCCACCGCCGGCTGGTTGCCTTCTCGCGGAACCACCCAGGCGATCAGGCTCTTCTGCTCGGAGCGGCCCTCTTTCAGCGCCACCGCCGACTGGCTGACGCCGCCGTGCTGGTTCAGCGCAGTTTCGATCTCGCCCAGCTCGACGCGGAACCCGCGCAGCTTGACCTGCTTGTCGGCGCGTCCCAGAAACTCGACCACGCCATCCTCGCGAAACCTCGCCAGGTCGCCGGTGCGATAGAGTCGCGCGCCCGGGCGGCCGGAGAACGGATCGTCCAGAAACCGCTCGGCCGTGAGTTCGGGCTGGTTGAGGTAGCCTCGGGCGATGCCGTCGCCGCCGGTATACAGCTCGCCCGTCTGTCCCGGTGCGACGAGTTGTCTCTGGCCGTCAAGGATGTAAACGGTGGTGTTCGCGATGGGCTTCCCGATGGGCACCGGCAGATCGGCCGGATGATCCTGCGGGATGGTATAGCAGCAGGTGAACACAGTGCCTTCGGTGGGCCCGTATCCGTTCATCAGCCGTATGCCGGGCGCCGCGTCCAGAAGCCTGCGCACATGCGCGGGCGAGAGGACATCGCCGCCGGAGGTCAACTGCCGCAACTCGGCTAGAGCTTCGAGCTGCTGGTCCACCATCGCGTGGAACAGCCCCGCCGAGAGCCACAACGCGGTGACCCGGTGCTGTCGAAGGGCCTGGGCGATGTCGGCGAGGGAAGGCAGACCGGGCGGCATGATGGCCAGGACCGCGCCGTTCAACAGCGGGCCCCAAATCTCCAGAGTGGAGGCGTCAAAGGGCAGCGGCGCAAGCTGAAGGAACACCTGCTTGTCGTCGAACGAAGCATAGTTGGTGTTCTTCACCAGCCGCACCACTGAGCGATGTTCCACCATTACGCCCTTCGGCGAGCCGGTTGAGCCGGAGGTGAACATCACGTAGGCGAGGCCGTCCGCCGAGCTGATGTTCTCCGGATTGGTCTCGCTCGCGCCCGTGATCGCCGCGGTCTCAATCACCGGCGCGAGGACACCACCGGCATGCTGCGTCAGTGCGGGCTCGGTGAGCAGAGCCACTGGATGGAGATCGGCGAGCAGCGCCTGTATGCGCGCCGGCGGATCGTTGGGATCGAGAGGCGCATACGCGCCACCGGCCTTGAGGATTCCCAGCAGCGCTGCAACCGTCTCCGGCGAGCGCTCCATCAGCAGCGCGACCAGGGAATCGCGCACCACGCCGAGATCCCGCAGGTGGGAAGCGATCCCATTCGCCCGGGAATTCAGCTCGCCATACGTCCACCGAGTGTCTTTGAAAACCACAGCGACAGCGTCCGGCGTTTTCGCCGCCTGCCGCTCGAAGACCTCATGAATGCACAAGTCGCGAGGGTATTCCGACTCCGTACGGTTCCAGTTCCGGAGAAGTTGCCTGTCCGTTTCCGCCAGCATAGACACGAGTTGATTTCGGCCGCTTGCCAACCGCAGAACCCAGACTAAGGCAGCAGGGCGGGGGTTACTATGAGCCATCAGTTCAGTACCTTTGTTGGAAAGTAATGTTCCGCGGGTACTGTCAGGCGGAGGGCGTCCGGTGGGCGGGCGCGGGCGCACCGGCGGTGAGCGATTCGAGCCTCGGCCAAAGGGCTGCGCGGTACACCTCGGCGACTCTCTGCAGCATCCGGCCGACGGTGAATTCCTGCACGAAACGGCGGCGGCTGGCGGCTCCCATTCGCTCACGTAATGAGGCATCCTGAAGAAGCAGTTCGAGCCGCTGACGGAACGCCGCAACATCTCCCGGTGGCACGGCGAAGCCGGTGGACCCGTCCGAGACGGCTTCGCGCACCCCGTTCACATCCGATGCGACCACGGGCAAACCGGCCCGCATGGCCTCCAGAATGCTGATGGGAAAGCCTTCCCACTTCGTGAACAGGGCAAAGATGTGAGAGGCCGCGAGAATCTCCGGAACATCCAGGCGATTGCCGGCGAACTCCACACGGTGGCCAAGGCCGTGCTGCTCCACCTGGGCTTCCACGGCGGGACGTGCCGGTCCGTCGCCAACAAGCAGGAGATGGAATGGCTGGCGAATCCCGGCCACGGCGTCGATGAGCAGGGACTGCGCTTTCTGCTCGCTGAAGCGCGCCACCATGACGATGCGCGGAGGGGCGCCCGATGCAGGCCGTGCCCGGTGCGGACAATCCGCGATGCCGTTGTGTACGGTGACGAGCTTTTCCGGCCCGGTAATGTGGTGGCGCAGGGCCAGTGTTCGGTTCGCATCGGAAACGGTAATGATGCGCGACGCACAGCGGGCGGCCATCCACTCCAGTGGAATGCCCACCGCCTTCCACTTCCAGGAAGTGGCCTCGGCAAAGCACCAGGTGTGCGCCGTGAATACGGACGGCACCCCGGCGAGATGCGCCGCGGCACGCCCAATGACGCCGGCCTTCGAGGTGTGCGTATGGACGATGTCGGGCCGCACGGCGCGAATCAGGCGATGGCACTCCAGCAGCGCCCGAGCATCCCGCCAGGGGTTCATGGGCTGCACCAGATGCGGCAGAAGATGCCAGCGAATGCCCATTTGCGCGGCCGCTTCGGTGAGGAATCCGCGTTCGCCCGTGCCCAGCTCCACGTCGAAGCGCTCGCGGAACCCGCGCAGCAGATCGAGCACGTGCGTCTGGCCGCCGCCGAGTTCGGCGCGAGTAATCAGCAGGAGAAGCCTCATGGCGCGTTCCTCATACCTGCTCCCGGAGTACCCGCCGGGTCTGCGCGGCCGAACGGTCCCATGTGATCTCGCGCGCGTGAGCCAGCCCGGCTTCGCGAAGCTGGTTGCGGAGGTCCGCGCATTCCACGATGCGGCGCACGCCCTCGGCGATGGACTCCGTGTCCGCCGGATCCACCATAACGGCCGCGTCCCCCACCACTTCCGGAAGCGAGGTGGTGGCCGACGTGACCACCGGCGTTCCGCAGGCCATGGCCTCCAGTGGAGGCAGGCCGAAGCCCTCGTAGAGCGACGGGTACACCAGCGCCAGCGCGCCCGAGTAGAGCGCGGGCAGTTGTTCCTGTTTGACGTAACCGATGAAACGCACCCGCGGAGGAATATCGCCGGTCTTCGCCGCGGAGAAGACGAGCGAGGATTCTTCACGGCCGATAAGCACCAGCTCCAGATCCTCCGGCAATTGCGGAAGAATCCGGCGCCATGCCTCCAGCAGGCCTGCCAGGTTCTTTCTGGGATCGAGCGAACCGGTGGAAAGCAGATAGCGCGAGCTGCGCATGCCGAGTGCGCGGCGCATCTCCTCGATGGCCTGCGCGGGCTGTGGAGTGAACTGCGCATCCACGCCGTTCCAGACCACGGTGACTTTGCCCGGCTCCACGCCGAATCGCTCAATCAGCCGGCGCCGCGTGAACTCGGAGACCGCGATAATGTGCTGCACGCGATGGATGAGTCTGGGCAGAAGCCACCCGTACCACGCCGAGAATCGCGGGGTGAACCATTCCGGGCGATCGATGGGGATGATGTCGTGAATGGTGCACACCTGCCGTGAAACCGCCAGCGGACCGGTGTTGTTGGGGCTCCACAGCAGGCGCCCGCGCGATGCCGCCGGCAGATACAACTGCTCCCACAGGTGTCCCTCGGCGCCGCGCAGCGGACGGTGCGGCCGCACAATGTCCAGCTCCGCGCCGAACCGCCGGGTCATTTCCAGACCGTAGCGCTGCATGCCCGTGGGCACGTGCGAATAGAAGCGGGCGTTCAGTGCGATGGCGGCCATGCGGGGTTCTCCTCCCGGATTCGATAGCGCCGGGCGTAGTACGCGCAGCCGAGGGCCAGCGCGGCCAGCACGCAGATGGGCACCAGCACGCGCCCTTCGGCCCAGTAGATGATGCGCGTCAGCTCGATGGCCCCTACGAACACCACCGGGTACAGCAGCAGCCCGAGTGGGCGTTTCTGCTGGAACAGGCGGTACAGCACGCCGCAGACAAGGCCGCAGAGCAACCAGTAAAACAGCGCTCCGGTGAACCCGAAATCGAGCATCGGCAGCAGGAAGCCGCCACCGTTGTTGAATTCGGGATTCGCCTCCGCGGTCAGATAGCTCATGTACGGGTCGACTTCTCTGAGGGCCAACGGAAAGTTCGGGTACAGCGCGTTGGCAATGCCGCTCAACACCGGCAGCCGCCACGCCAGATGCAGCGTGAAGAAGGGGGCGCCCGTCGGCTCGATTCTCTGAACCAGCAGAGCGCCGTTATTCAGGGCGGTCACGTAATAGCCGAGCAGACGAAGGCTGACGAACTGCCAGAAGGTGAGGTCGCCGCCCGCGTAGTAGTTGATCCACGAGCGAAAATACTCCGAGGCGCCGAAGATGCCGATCAGTCCGGCGTAGCCGAGCGCCGGCGCCGCGCGCAGCAGGGACCAGAGGCGGCCCGCGAATCGCGGCGAATCCATGATGCCCAACCGCACCAGAACCACCACCATGGGGACCAGCAACTCCATGACGGCCAGCCGCTCGCTGTTCATCAGGGCGCGCACGATGGTGCAGGCGAACAGGACGGCGCACTTTGGCAGGACCGGACGCCAGCCTTTCGCCACGCCGATCAGCACCGCCAGGACGTAGGCCGCCATGGCCAGTTGCGTCAGCGTGGTAACGCCGCTGATGGTGCCCAGGTAGGCTTCCTTCATCAGGTAGCTGGCGCCCTTGTCGCCGCGCAGGACGCCGAGTGCAAGCGTCAGATTGGCGCCACGGGAGACGGCCGCGCCGGCCCACGCCACGTATCCCACCAGGGTGAGCCAGAAGCAGGCGTTGAAGAGGGTCTGTATGGAGTTCCAGGGCAGGCGGTCCATCCACCGGGAGTCCGCGCCGCGGTTGCCGTGGAGGCGCTTCAGAGCGCCCGCTGCCGCGCCGAACGAGAATGCGGCAACGCAGGCCAGCGTCATCCACATGTGCGTCGCGTCGTAGAATTTCGGCGTTTTCCAATACGCGCGATACATCCAGTCGGGCACCAGGAGCGCGGCCACGGCCAGAATGGTGCCCATCACGCCCACCACCCACGCCGGATTGAGCCACCAGAGTTCGTGTTCCCGGTTCATCTCAGGTCTCCGCCGCCAGGCAGGCGCGCGCGGAACCGTGCATGCCGCGCAGGGCAGCCAGAGCCAGGCTTGCGCAGACGAACGTTTCCGAGAGAACCACCGCCCAGGCCATGCCGATGTGCGCGAATCGCGGCGCCAGCGCGATCGAGAGCGCGACGTTGAGCAGACCGGCAGTGATGATGATCTGGTTGATCACGGCGTCCCTGCCGAACGGCAGCAGCCACTGAACGCCAACGGAGTTGGTGATGGACAGCAGCAGCGGAAGGGCGGACAAGATGCGCAGCACGGCAACGGCCGGCTGGAACGCGCTGCCGAGGAGCAACCTGATGAGCCACGGCGCCGCCACGAAAAGGGTCACGCCGAGAGCCAGGCCGCCGCCGATCATGACCATGGCGCCCAGCCTGGCCAGAGGAGCGGCCGCATCGCGTCCCTGCTTCGCCAGATGGCTGAGGCGCGGGTAGACCGCGTCGCGGATGGGATTCAGGAGACCGAACGCGGCTCTGGATAGTTTCTCCGCGGCGGCGAAATAGCCCACTATTACCGGACCGGCGAACAACCCCAGCAGAAACGAGTTGCCTACGCCGTAGAGGCTCTCCGCGCTGCGGAACACGAACATCGGCCAGCCCATGCGCATAGCCCTCCGCACCAGCGCCGGCGTCGGGCACCGCATGGGGATGCTTCGATGTGCCAGTAGCAGCGCGGCGACGGTGGTGATGGCTGGGGCAATGCCCGCCAGCGCCATCACCTTCCAGCCGTCCGCCGGCGAGTGGACGAACACGAAGAGCCCGCCCAGGGCGGCGATCTTGCCGCTGACCTCCAGCGCCGAGGACAGCCGCATACGTTCCAATCCCTGAAAGAACCAGACAGGCGCGAAGCCCTGGCAGACGCCGTAGACCATCCCGCCCAGCAGCAGCGTGGGATTCTCGCGCAGCAGAGGAATCCACTGCGCGACGGTCAGGGCCAGAGCGACGCCCAAAACCGAAAGCAGCGCCTGCGCACCGATGACGCCGGCCATCACCTCGCCGCACTTCGCGGGGCAGTCACGGCTTCTGGCGATCTCGCGCGTGGCCGAAAGGTTGAATCCGAACTCGATGAGGATTACCAGAAACTCGGCGACCGCAGTGACGAAGGCCACCTTGCCCCACCCCACCGGTCCCAGCACGCGCGCCAGGTAGGGCACGCTGATCAGCGGAATGACCTTGCGTCCGAACTGCACGCCGTACAACGCCGCCACGTTCTGCGCCAGGCGGCTGCTGGCGATTCGTCGCCCGTTCATCCTGCTTCTCAGCGCGGAGATCATGGTGCGAAGCTCCGCTACTTAATGCCCCACATAACCATCGACAGCGGCGACTCGGCCAGGCGCATCAACGGTTCCACGCGGCTCACCCAGTTGCGCGGGACCACGATCATGTCGCCGGTGTGGATGGTAAGATCCTCGTTGATATTCGGCGCGGACATGAGTTTGCGCACGTCGAGCAGGCGCACTTCCGCCGTCTCCTGATCCCTTTTGCGCATCAGAATCACCTGGGTGCGTTTCGAACTGTCCTTGAACCCGCCGCTGAGGGCCAGCGCCTCGATCAGGCTGACCTGGCCGTGCAGTTCGAATCGTCCGGGATGGGCCACTTCCCCGGCCACCACGAAGTACGGTTTCACATACTCGCGCAGCAGAACGGTGACTTCCGGATCGGCCAGACGGTCTGCCGCGCGGGCGGCGATGGCCTTCGAGGCCTGGTCGAGGGTGAGGCCGGCCAGCTTCACCTGGCCCACGAAGGGAAGCGAGACGTAACCGTCCGGCTGCAGCGCGGCGGTGGCGTTGTACTCGGGTGTGTAGCGATACTGCACCTCCACCTTGTCTTCGGTCTGTAGCTTGTACTGCGGATTGCGGTCCGCGAAGCCGGTGTTCTGGGCCGCCGCCAGACTGACCAGCAGCGCAAAGGCCGCGAGCCGCGCCGCCATAGCGCAAAGTGTCCGCGGCCGGCTGGACCCGCTGGAAAGCGGGTCCGCAGGCTGAAAGCCTGCCCCACAGTTTCGGTCCGTCAGAGTGGCTTTCATAGAAGTTTGTAGAGGAACTCCGGTACCGGATACGTCCGCCGGTTGAGCACCAGCCCCAGCAGGCGATCCGAAGAGTGCCGCAGCATCTTTTGCGCGTGTTCGATCTGATCGCGCCGCGTCTCGCCCGCGGCCACCACCAGAAACACGCCGTCACTGTCCTGGCTGAGGCGAAGCGCGTCCCCGGCCTCGGTCAACGCCGGGCAATCGATCAGCACATAATCGAAATCCGGAGGAACGAAGTTCGGACAGATGCGATCGAGAAAACAATCGGGAACGTATTTCATGTGGCCTTCATCGAGCAGGGCCCAGACGTCGGGCGCTCTCTCGAGGTAGCCGCGCGCGGCGTGTTGCAGATACCGATCGCCGGCGCCGTCGAGCATGTGCGAGGATGCGGTCAGCACCCGGCAGTGTTCTTCCTCGGCGAGAGCGCTGGCCAGCAGTTGCACCACGTAGCTCACGCCGGCGCCCGCAGCGGGCGCGGTGAACACGAACACACCACGGCTGCCACCCGCGGTTCTGGCTCGAATCATGGTCTGCAACAGCGGCTGCAGGAATCCGGGATGCTCACTGGCCGCAGCAGCCGCGGGCCGTATCAGTGGCTGGCGCGCGAGCGGAACCAGCGTGCGCCGATGGAACTCCTCGGGAACGGTGCTCATGATTTCCTGATCCTCACCCGCACGACGGTGGTGGAACGCTCCGGCGGCCGATACCCAACGGTGGCCAGCACCGGCATTCCGGCGAAGGATTCCAGCTCCCACGGCGTGCAGACCGTGCGTCGCGACTGGCCGATGACCAGAGCGCCTACATGAATGAGCGCGACAGCCAGCAGGTAGCCCCCGATCAGGCCCCCGCTCACGCGCGCCTGCGGCAGCACGGGAACCCGTGGCGGCTCGGCGACGGCGACGTTGGCGATCTTGCTCTTGTCCATCGCCTCCAGGATGCGCGCTTCTTCCCGCTTCTTCGAATACAGAACGTGGTTGTCTTCGGCGGCCTTGATTTCCCGCAGCAGCTCCTGCTCGTCCGGCAGCATGCCCTCCAGATTGCCCAGCTCCGCGCGATACTGCTGCGTCTGCCGGGTGAGCGCCTCGATGCGCCCGCTGAAGCCGTTGGCCGTGGCCTCCGCGCGCGCCAGCTCCGTGTCGATGGTCTGGCGCAGCGGATTCACGTCCGTCGCTTCTTCGGTGGAATTGAGTTTCTCGGCGCGATCGAGGGCCTTCTGCGTATCCGCCATCTGCTGGTCGATCTGTTTCACCATCCGATCGCCCGGCTGGAACTTCGTCAGCAGTTCCGTCCGCTTGTTGCGCAGCTCGGTCATGAGCGTGTTCAGCCGCTCCACCGAGTACTGGTTGGGGATGACCCGCTGCTGCGTGGCAATGCGCGGCGTCTGCGCGGTCCGTTGCTCTTTCAGCGTGGTGATGCGTTGCCGCGTCTCGCTCAGATTGGCCTCCGCCGCCCGCAGTTCCGCCTGTACCTCCACAACCTTTCTGATCAACAGCTCCTTCCGCTCGGGCGCGCCCACCACACCCGATGTCTTTTGAAACCGCAGCAGCTTTTCCTCGGCGTCGTGCAACTTTCGTGCGTAGACGTCGGCCTGCTGCTGGAAGAACGCGAACGAGCCGGAAGTGCTGTGGATTTGCATGTGCCGTTCCAGGTAGGCGTCGGCCAGCGATTGCAGAACGCGCGCGCTCAGCTCCGCATCCGGGCTGGCGTAGCGCACCCGGATCATGCTGGATTTCATCAGTGGAGCAATCCGGACTTTCTTCAGAAGCTTGTCCACCGCCCTCTCCCGGGAGGCCGGCGTCGATCCACCCAGACGGCACTCATCCACAACCTTCAGGAACAATTCGCGGCTCGACAGGAGCTGCATTTCGGTTCCCATTTCGGTGTCGCTGATTTCCCCCGTCTGCTGGGCGGTCATCGGGGTGCCGTCCGGCGTCACCACCATGTCGGCCCGCATGTTCCTGACGAGAATGATCATCTCCGCTTCGTACACACGCGGAGATTTCCACACATACAACCCCAGTGCGACAGTAAGAAGAAGGCAGAGCGCGAGAATCCAGCGGGACTGCCGGAACAGCGTGTCGGCGGCATCGCGCAACGAAGGGAGTTCGCGCCGGGGCGCCGGCATGGCGACGCTCTGGCCCGCGTTGATATGGATCAGCCTCTGGTCGCCTCTCATGGCTCCTCTGCAATTCTGCGTTGCGGAGGATAGTGCGGCAATGGCGTGTGGGTACCAGTCCAGGGGTGGCAATACCAGAACTTCGGTCCTGCCGGCTCTCCCAGGACTCCGCGTACATTCTCAAAGGAGACCGCTGTGGCGAGACAATTCGGGGGCCTTGTGATGGGGGTGGTTGCGGCCGCGGCCCTGTGTGTCCTGTTCGCTCTGATCTGGCTCTGGTGGCGAATCGACCGTCCCATCGCGCTGCCAAGACCGCGAGGACCGCACGCCGTGGGCCGGCAGCTCTTCGACTGGGTCGACGGCCGGCGCGGCCGTGAGCTGATGGTCTTCCTCTGGTACCCGGCGGAACCTGGCTCGACGCACGCTCCCGCGGAGTATGTTCCGGGCAGATGGGGACAGCTCGCCGCGCAGGGTATGTTCCCGCTCCCCGCGCGCAGGATTCAGCAGATCCGAGTGAGCGCCACGGAACGGGCTCCTATCCTGGCCGGGCGCCATCCCCTGGTGGTCCTGCTACCCGCCATGGGCCGAATCGCGACTGACTACACCACCCTCGCAGAGGATCTGGCCAGCTTTGGGTACATGGTGGCGGGCGTCACGCCCACGGGCAGCGCACGCGTTGTGGTGTTCTCGGACGGGCGCGTCGTGAGAGGGACGGACGGCGTCGATCTGGCGCACCGGGACCAGGCGCAGTGGCTGGTGGACCGCTGGGTGGGCGACTCCGCTTTTGTGCTGGACCGGTTGTCGGGGGAACCGGAGCTGTGGACGCACGTGGACGCCAACAGGATCGGAGTCTTCGGGCATTCCTTCGGCGGCGCCGCGGCCATGCACGCGCTGCGACGGGACCGGCGATTCCAGCGAGGCGCCAACCTCGACGGCGCGCCCCAGGGCGCGGAGGTTAGCGGACTCGACCGGCCGCTGCTGATCGTTTTCGGCGCTCCGCTTCCCCCGCCGCTGCGAGAATTGAACGACCGGATCTGGGCCGAATCGAAACGGATCTGCGAAAGTGACGCCTCCGGTTGCCGCTGGGAGTATTTCCCCGAAGCCGGTCACATGAACTTCTCCGATGCGGGCGTTTTGCCGTCGCGCTTCCCGGTCCCTCGCTCCCGGCTCGACCTCACCCGCATAGACGGCCCGGCTTTCCTGCGGAGGGTTTCGGACCTGCTGCGCGAGTTCTTCGATGGGATGTAGGTGGGGCCGCGACTCCCGCGCCAGTCCTGATATATTCAGAGTCCTATGAAACCGGTCCGCGCATTTGCTATCGTCGCGATCGTGGGCTGTTCGGCTGTCGGCTCGGTCCGCTGGGTACCTGAGTCGAAGACCTTCCTCCTTGAGACCGCTCACACCAGCTATGTCTTTGGCGTGAACGAGAATGGCGCCCTGCAGAACATCTACTGGGGCGGGAAGGTCACGCGCGCCGAGGACTTCAGCCGCGCGCATACGGTGAACAATCATGCGTCCTTCGAATCCCGGGAAGGGCAGAGCCCCGAGGAGTATCCTGGCTGGGGAGGCATGCAGTACGCCGAGCCGTGTTTCAAGGTGACGTTCGGGGATGGCGTGCGCGATGTGGCGCTGCGCTATGTCTCGCACGAACTCGGGCCCGAAACCGTCACCGTGCATCTGAATGACATCGGCTACAAATTCCTGGTGGACGTGGTGTACCAGGTGTTCCCCGCAAACGACATCATCCGCCGGCAGGTGAAAATCACCAATGAAACCGGCCAGCCGGTGAGTATCGAGTCCGCGCAGTCCGCAGTGTGGTATCTGCCGGCCGGGGAAGGGTACCGGCTCAGTTATCTCACGGGCCGCTGGGCCGGCGAAACGCAGCTCACGCGCGAGCCCATCCACACCGGCAGAAAAGTGCTGGAGAGCCGGCGCGGCACCACCAGCCATGAAGCCAACCCGTGGTTCGCCATTGACGCGGGCGGCGCGGCCGACGAAGAACATGGCCGGGTGTGGTTCGGCGCGCTGGGCTGGAGCGGCGCATGGAAGATGGTGGTGGAACAGACGCCCCACCAACGGGTGAGCGTCACCGCCGGCTATAACGACTTCGATTTCGGCTATCTGTTGCAGCCCGGCGAATCCCTCGACACACCGCCGTTCTACGCGGGCTACACCGACGGCGGATTCGGCGAAAGCTCGCGCATCCTGCATCGTTTTCTGCGCGAGCGGATTCTGCCCGATCGCGCCAACCCGCACCCCCGTCCGGTCCTCTACAACTCCTGGGAAGCCACCACGTTCAACGTGAATGAAGCCGGGCAGACGGCGCTCGCCGAGAAGGCGGCGAAGCTCGGCGTGGAACTGTTCGTCATGGACGACGGCTGGTTCGGCCAGCGCAACGACGATCACCGCGGCCTGGGCGACTGGTACGTCAATCCGCAGAAGTTCCCGAACGGCCTGGGCGGGCTGATCGGCGCGGTCAACAAGCTGGGCATGAAGTTCGGGCTGTGGGTGGAGCCGGAGATGGTGAACCCGGACAGCGATCTTTACCGGCAGCATCCCGACTGGGCTATGCACTTCCCCGGCCGGCCGCGCACCGAGGGCCGCAACCAGCTCATCCTGAACATGGCGCGCGACGACGTGAAGGAACACATCTTCGGCGTGCTGGACGAGCTTCTGACGAAGAACCACATCGCCTTCCTGAAGTGGGACATGAACCGGAATTTCAGCGAGCCCGGCTGGCCCGAGGCTCCTCCCGGCGCACAGAAGGAGATCTGGGTGAAGTACGTGAACAACGTCTACGGCATCATCGACCGTCTGCGCGAGCGGCATCCCGGCGTGGAAATCGAATCGTGCTCCGGCGGCGGCGGGCGCGTGGATCTGGGCATGCTGAGCCGCGTGGATCAGGTGTGGACCTCCGACAACACCGAAGCCTTCGACCGGCTGCGTATCCAGGATGGCTTCAGCGCCGCCTACGCGCCCAAAGTGATGATGGCCTGGGTCACCGACGTGCCGAACATGAACGGCCGCAGTACGCCGCTGAAGTTCCGCTTCCTGGTGGCGATGATGGGCTCGCTCGGCATCGGCGCGAATCTGAACCACTGGTCGGAGGCCGATTTCGCGCTGGCCGGCAAGATGATTGGCCACTACAAGGAGATCCGCGAAACGGTGCAACAGGGCCGCCTCTACAGGCTGGCCTCGCCGCGCGAAGGAACGTTGACGGCGAATCAGTATGTGTCGGAAGATGGGCGCCAGGCGGTGCTGTTCGCGTTCATGCAGGCGCAGCAGATGCTCAGGCCGGTCCCCGCGATCTGCCTCCGCGGTCTCGACCCGGAGGCGGTCTATCAAATACGAACCATCGACCAGAACCTGATGGACCGGCGCGAGACGATCAGCGGCGCCGCACTGATGAACCGCGGGGTGACTCTGCGGCTCGGCGGCGATTTCGACAGCACCATGCTGATCTTCGACCGCGTGGACCACTGAGGCTGAGTACAAAATGATCCGAATGCTCATACCCATGCTGGCCGGCATCACGCTGCTGGCCGCGCCGAAACCATGGACTCAGAGCAAGGCCGCTCGGTGGTACCACCAGCAGCCGTGGCTGGTGGGAAGCAACTACATTCCGGCCAACGCCATTAACCAATTGGAGATGTGGCAGGAGGACACGTTCGACCCCCGGCGAATCGACACCGAACTCGGCTGGGCCCAGAGCATCGGCATGAACACCATGCGCGTGTTCCTGCACGATCTGCTGTGGCAGCAGGACGCGCAGGGATTTCAGAAGCGGCTGGATACGTTCCTGACGCTTGCGCACAAGCACCACATTCGTCCGTTGCTGGTGCTGTTCGATTCGTGCTGGGACCCCAATCCGCAGCTCGGCGCGCAACACGAGCCGAAGCCCGGCGTGCACAACTCCGGATGGGTGCAAGGTCCGGGCGCCAGAGTACTCAACGACCCGTCACAGTCTCCGCGGCTGGAAGACTGGGTCAAAGGCGTGGTGGGCGCCTTTGCGAACGACAAGCGGATTCTCGGATGGGATGTCTGGAACGAGCCGGACAACACCAACGATGGCAGCTACGTCGACCCAGCGGACAAAGTGCAGCGCGTGCTGGTGTTATTGCCGCTGGTGTTTGAGTGGGCGCGATCCGTGCATCCCAGGCAGCCCCTCACCAGCGGCGTGTGGAAGGGCGACTGGTCTTCGCCCGGCACGCTCAGCCCCATGGAGAAGATCCAGCTCGAGAATTCGGACGTGATCTCCTTCCATAGCTACGAGCCGGCGGATGAGTTCGAGCGCCGGGTGAAATCCCTGGGGCGCTGCCGGCGCCCGATCCTCTGCACCGAATATATGGCCCGCCCGCGTGGAAGCACGTTCGAGAGCATCCTGCCGGTGGCGAAGAAGTACAAGGTGGGCGCCATCAACTGGGGCTTCGTGCAAGGCAGGACGCAGACATACCTGCCGTGGGATTCCTGGCAGCGCCCCTATGTGGAGCATCCTCCGGAAGTCTGGTTCCACGACATCTTCTATGCGGACGGGAAGCCGTACCGCCAGAGCGAAGTGGACTTCATCCGCGGGATCACGGCGAAGCGGCAGAGATAGACCCGTACTGGTGAACCTCGGAGGATGGGCGAGTTGAACAGGATTCAGGACGAGATCACCGAGATCCAGGACCAGGGGTATTGCATACTCGGAAAGCACTTTGCGCGCCCCCTGATCGACGCGTGCCGGGACGCGTTTTGGCCGGTTCTCCTCGCGTATATCGAGAACCACCGCCACGAGCCTAACCGCGGCCCCCATCGCCACTTTCTGCCAATGCCCTTCGAGCCACCGTGCTTTGTTCCGGAGTTCTTCTTTGACCATGACGTGCTCGCTATCGTGCGAAGTGTGCTGGACGACAGAGCACTCGCCGATCAGTGGGGCTGCGATGTGCCCCTCCGTGGATCGGATTACCAGGGCGTTCATGTTGACTATCAGCGTCCACTATTCAGCGAAACTCCGGACCTCCTGCTGCCCGCGTATATGTTGGTCGTCAGCTTTGGCTTACTCCGAATAACGCCCGAGAGTGGCCCAATTGAAATTGCCCCGGGTACACACCGTATGTCGAGGAAGGACGCGCTTCGAGCAGTGGAAACCGCTGAAATTGAAATGCAGCCAGTCCCGCTGGAGATCGGTGACGTGCTCATTCGGCATCCCTGGACGTTGCACCGAGGCACTCCGAATACCACAGACACACCTCGTGCCCTTGTTAGTATTCGTTACGTGCGTCGCTGGTATGCGGAGAGCAGTCGCGAGGTCAATTCAATTCCACGTGCCGTTTGGGAATCCTTGTCTTCCGAGCAACGGAACATGATGCGATTTCACGTCGCAGACTGATCGCTCCTCACCGCGGGCGTCCCCTTCCGCGGGGCGGCGGACTGGGTTGCGTCGCCGTCACCGCGAACCACGGTGACATCGCCTGCTCGTCTCCGTTCAGGTGGATGCGGAAGCCGCCGTCCACGGCCTGAATCTCCGATGCGGGCAGTGTGCCGGCGATGTTACCCGCGCCATCGAGCGCCGCGACACTGATAGCCGTCGACTTTGTCCGCAGAGTCAGCCAGCATTCCACCCGCTGCATGAACGTTGGCGAATATCCTCCATCCATATTGCCGGCGGGCGGACTCCTGCCCACCCAACCCCCCCAGGTTGGAACCGCATTTCGCGGATCGATGGTCCACCACGCCGGATCGCCTAGATAATTCACCAGGACCTGCGGCGCCGCCGTTGCCGCATCCGGCGCACGATCGCCCGGGGCGGGCAGCGCGCGCCGAGCGTAGCCAGGCACCGAGATCAACAAGCGGCCCGATGAGGCAACCGGCTTGTTGTCCAGAGTGGTGACGAGTACCGACGCGAAGCCCTGCGCCGCAGGAGCAAGTTGGACGTCGATGGGTCCCGACGTGCGCGTGCTGCCTGTACCGATGTTGCCGATCACGCCCGCCACCTTCGCCGCGTGCAGGTACAGAAGCTTATTTTCAGGATCGAAAGTGAGCTCGCCCGTGCCGGAGGCTTGCGGAAGCTGCAGCGGGTCCGTGGAATCCTTGACCAGCTGCACACGCTCGGTGAACGCAACCTGCTGGGGAACCCCCAACACGCTCGCGACCCACTGCATCGGGCTTTGCGAATTCGCCGTCGCTTGCACGCGCTGCGCCGCCGGCACGGGCACATTGAGCACCGTCGGGCCGGGCGTCAGGGCATACGTGCGGAATATCCAGGCCGACTGGCCCATCAGCGGGGACTTCGTCCAGTCGCCGTTGGCATCGAAGGCGGCGGGACTCGGCGTGTCCCAGTTGCGCGCGCCCGAGTAGTCGAAGTGCATGATGGCGTCCCAATCCTGGAAGGATGCGAACGCAGCGATGGACGCGTCGATCTCGGCGCCGTGCGTGTTGGGCCACGGCTGGTTGAACTCGCTCACGGTGTACGGGCGCCCAGCCTCGCGCGACCAGGCCATATCGAGAAACGACGACCATGCCGAATCCGCGGCGGCCACGTTCTGGATACGCCAATCCCACGGGTCCCAGGCGACACCCGGGAAGTTCGGGTGGTCGATATAGAAGTGGTTGTCCTGGTAGTCGAGTCCATCCTGCGAATCGATGATGGACAGGCCTCCGTAGCCCATCTGCGTACCGGTAGTCGGCGCCAGTGCGCCACTCGCGCGCACGGTGTCGCGGATCGCATTCACGTAGTTCCTGTCCACCGAGGTGAGGAACTCGACGTAGTCGTTGAGACGCGCGGTGCTGGCGTTGTCCGTCGGTCCCGGCAGGCTGATGTTGCCCGCCTCGATGGATTGGCCTGCCGCCAGACCGTGCTGCCCGGCCTGCGCCAGCGACATGCTGCGCACGAACGTGTCGGCCCCGACGCCATCCACCTCGATCATCACTCGTCCGCCATCAGGCTGCGACGGCGGATTGACGGTGATGTCGAATGAGGCGTTCGCCAGAATGTTGTACGTCTGCCACTGGTTGCTCAGCGTGATGGAGGAATAGAGATAGCCGTCCCAGGGCGAATCGTCGCGCATCACCGAGATGGGCACGGTGACGTTTGCGCCATTCGCCAGGTTGGCGCGGGCCTGGAATGTCCACAGGTAACGGTTGCCAGTGGTCATGGAAAACCCCACCTGCTTGAGGAACACCCAGTTCCCGGTCTGCGACACGTGCACCTGCGCGGTGGGAATCCCGTCGGTGGAGGTAGCGATCAGGCTGGCCGTAGCGGGGGAGTGTACTTCCAGTTGCCAGGCGCCATTCAACAGGTTGGGCCCGTCGGGCGTGCTCGCTCCCCATGCCTGGACCAGCGCGGCCGTCGTCTGGTACTTCGCCGCGAGCCACGTGTTCCACTGCGTCTGCAACGTGGTGCGGTAGTCGCCCACCAGCACCGTATCCAGTTGCCCCTGCTGCCAGGAGGACACAATCGACGACTCGTTGCTGATTTCCACCATCGCCAGCACGGGGTCGTTCTGCAGATTCAGCTTGTCGATGAGCCCCTGCGCGTATTGCTGCTGCAACTGAACCATGCGCGGATAGAACACCTGCAGCGGCTTGCCCTGATCGGGCCAGGCGCCAGGAAGCGTGGGCACCTGGTCGACGTTCGGGCGGAAGGGATACCCGACGTGGAGGTTGAGGTCGACATAAACCCCCTCGTTCGCGAGCGCCGTCAGAAACGCGCGCAGACGCTGCAGCCCGTTGTCGTTGAAGCTGGGGTACGGAGCCACCGTGAGCGTGCTGTTGAATTCGGAGTTATCGCCCACCGGATCGGGCTCCGAGTCCATGTGGTGCAGCCGCACCAGGTTGATGCCCATGCGCCGCAGACGTTTGGCCACGCGCGCGGCGTCGCCGTTCGCTGGATCGGGGAAATTGGCGCCAAAGGCAAAGCTGATTCCGAAGAAACGCACGCGCTGATCGTCCTGGGTGTTGGGCTGCAGATCGGGGCCGACGGTGTAGAAGTGGCCGTTCTTTACGAACACGCGGTCGGCCGCGGTCAACGGATGATTGAGAAAGCTGAAGTCCGGCGCGCCGCTGAGATGGTCCTGATCGATCGCGAACCGGTAATACTCCGGAGCGGTCTGAGCGTATCCGAACCACCCTGCCAGCAGCGCAACCACAGCGCGCGCGGCCATCCATGCCAGCCTTCTTTGTCGAATCATGCTGCCCAATTCCGTTCTACACCATGGATGGGGGCCCTTGCGACTCTGCGATGGTGGGTCTGGCGCCGGAGGTGACGAGAGCGAGTCCGGGAATTGTTACTTCCGGAGAAACACGAGCGTAATTGGCTTGTGGTCCGGCCGCTCGACCTTGAGCATCAATGTGCCGTCCGCCGCGAGGCTATAGCGTTCGAAGGTGGTGACTCCGCTTTGCGTGGTCGTTACCTTCAGGACGCCGTCGTCCCACCTGGCTTTACTCTTGAAGTCTTTTCCATTGCGAAACGTGGAGTTCTCGGGGCCATCGGTGGTGAAGCTATAGGAGGTAGTTTCGGACGCACCGTCGGATGTGAAACTGCGAGTGACGGTGATGTTGCCCTGGCGATCGTTGATCGTCACGGTGCCAGCTTGAAAGACGGCCTGTCCGGCAAAATCGCTCCTGGCCGGTACCAGCGTCCAGGTCCCATTCAGAGAGTGGTGGTTGCTCGCGAATGTCGAAACCGCGCACAGAATTGCTGTCAAGACAGCTCCACTGATGGTCCTGCTTAAGTGTGTCCGCATGCCATTCCTTCCAGGGGTTTACCCTTTCCACTGACCGATATACCGTTGGAGCACGCGCAGAACCATCGTTCGCTCGGACACGCCACAACCATTGGCAGGTGAAGATTCGACAATGCTTATAGATTGGATGCCGTCTTTGACGGTCGGCGTCCCGAGGCAGGACTTGCACTTGTATGGAGAGATCCTGCACGGGTTGGCGAGAGGGCGGCTTAATGGTGGGCGCGACAGGACTCGAACCTGTGACCTCCTGCGTGTGAAGCAGGCGCTCTAACCAACTGAGCTACGCGCCCGAGGGCAGGGCAAACACTCAGTTTATCACTACGGCTCTACGATGTTGTTGCGCACGGCGTAGCGGACCAGTTCGCCGATGGAGTGCAGGTCGAGCTTGTTCATAATGTTGGTGCGGTGCGTTTCCACGGTCTTCACGCTGATGTTGAGGGCCGCCGCCACCTCCTTGTTGCTCTTGCCTTCGGCGAGCAACTGGACGATTTCCCGCTCTCGGGCGGTCAGGCGGCTGCGCTGCGTCACGCTGGCCAGCGGCCGTTCCGCCCCCTGCAGATACGCCGACAGCAGCATGTCGGAGATCTTCGGGGAGAAGAATGTCCGATGCTGCAGGAGCGCTTCGACGGCGGAGACCAGGTCGCGGCCCGCGTCGCTTTTCAGCACGTAGCCGCGGGCGCCGGCGTCCAGCACATCGCGCACTATCTGCTCGGTCTCGTGCATGGTCAGAATCAACACCTGCGTCCGCGGGCTGGTCCGGGCGATGCTGCGGGTGGCCTCGAGGCCGTTCATT
The DNA here is from genome assembly GCA_049510065.1 of Bryobacteraceae bacterium. Taxonomy (GTDB): domain Bacteria; phylum Acidobacteriota; class Terriglobia; order Bryobacterales; family Bryobacteraceae; genus CAWACP01. The sequence continues at coordinate 26,786 of JBEKZH010000023.1, read as the reverse complement.
TCGGGCATGCCGACGTCGAGCACCGCGACGTTCGGCTGCAACTCCCGCACCCGGTCGCAGGCCTCGCGGCCGCTCGCCGCTTCGGCCACTACTTCCCACCCAGGTTGCGCCTCCAGGAGGGACTTCAGGCCACGCCTCACGATCTCGTGGTCATCCGCGACGACAATACGCACTTGCGTCACCAGGGCCTTCCTCTACACGCACAATACAGTTGCACACGACGCTCTGGCAAGTGGACACATCCGGGTCGCATCCTGTTTCATGGGCTGAGCTATTCTGAGTGCATGCTCGGGATCGACCTGAAGGCCGCCCGTGCGGCGTGGACTGTGTTTCTGGTCGCGCTGCTCGTGGCCCTCGCGTACCTCATCCGCGAAACCCTGATGGTGTTCGCGGTGGCCCTGTTTCTCGCCTACATGCTGACGCCGCTGGTGGACGTCGTCGAGCGATTCACGCCGGCGCGCGTGTCGCACACGCCGGCGCTGGCCGTGGTCTACCTGGTTCTGATATGCCTGCTGGCGGGGCTCGGCGTCACGCTTGGGTCGAGAATCGGCGCGGAAGCATCCAGCCTCGCGGAGCGGATGCCGGCGCTGGTGCACAACCAGTCGTGGACAACGGGGATTCCTTTGCCCGGCTGGCTGGAGCCGGAGCGCAACGCCATCGCCGGCTGGTTGCAGGACGCCATTGGGGACAGCGGCAGCAATCTGCTGCCCTACCTGAAGAGCGCGGGAATGCAGGTGTTTTCCGGCGCGAAATACGTCTTATATATCGTCCTGATTCCCATTCTCGCGTTCTTTTTTCTGAAAAATGGAAAGGCCATCATCGCGAACGTGGTGTTGGCCATAGCCGACGGGAGCAGGCGGCAGGTGGTGCAGGACATTCTGGACGACATCAGTCTTCTGCTCGGCCAGTATATTCGCGCCCTGGTGATTCTCTCCCTCTGCACGTTTACCGCTTATTCCATATTTCTGACAATCACCGGAGCGCCGTACGCGGTGCTGCTGGCGGGTCTGGCGGCAGTTTTCGAATTGATTCCGGTAATTGGGCCGCTCTCCGCCGGGTTTCTTACCGTCTTCGTGGCCGGTTTCAGCGGCTACACGCACGTGTGGTGGTTTGTGATCTTCTATGTGCTGTACCGTTTGTTCCAGGATTATGTGGTCTCCCCCTGGCTGATGGGCGCCGGCGTGAAGTTGAATCCGCTGTTGGTGCTCTTTGGGGTGCTGGCGGGCGAGCAGATCGCCGGCATCGCGGGCATGTTCTTCTCGGTGCCCGTGATTGCCACCCTGCGAGTGGTCTACGTGCGCCTCGAGCGGGCGCATGGAAACCGCCTGAGTCCTTAGCATTCTGTAGAATGAGTAGGTAGCAACCCGCCAGCGCCAGAACAGGAGAACACACAACCGGATGCCCATCACTGGAGCAGGTCTTGAAGGCGTAGTCGCCGCCGAATCCGAGATTTGTTACATCGACGGAGAACTCGGCTACCTGAGTTATCAGGGCTTCAACATCCACGTTCTGGCCGACAACGCCACCTTCGAGGAGGTGATCTGGCTCCTGTGGAACGGGCGGCTGCCGAAGAAGGCCGAGTTGGACCTGCTGAAGGCTGCCCTGGCACACCACCGGCCCATTCCCGAGGAGGTGACGAAGTTCCTGGGCACTGTTCTCGGCGCGCCGCCCATGGACGTTCTGCGCACGGCGGTGTCTATGCTGGGCCTGTACGACCCGCAGGTGCGCGACAACTCCACCGAAGCGAATCAGGAGAAGGCGCGCAAGCTGATGGCTCAGACGGCCACCATCGTGACCACCTTCGACCGGCTGCGGAACGGTAAGGAAGTGATCGAAGGTGATCCGGAGCTGGGGTTGGCCGCCAATTTCCTGTACACGCTGACCGGCCGGAAGCCGGACGAGGTGATGGAAAGGGCTTTTGATGTCGCGCTTACCCTGCACGCCGATCACGAGCTGAACGCTTCCACGTTTGCCGGCCGCGTCACCGCCGCCACGCTCTCCGATATCTATTCGGCGGCGACGTCCGCGATTGGCGCGCTGAAGGGGCCACTGCACGGTGGGGCGAACGAAGAAGTCATCCGCATGCTGCTGGCCACCGAGGACGTGGATACCGCTCTGGAGACCATTCGCAACCGGCTGGCCCTGAAGGTGAAGATTCCCGGCTTTGGCCACCGCGTCTATCGCACCGAGGACCCCCGGGCGACCCACCTGCGCGTGCTTTCCGAAGAGCTGGGCAACCGCACTGGCCATGCGCAGCTCTACAAGACTTCCAAGGCCATTGAAGAGACCGTCAAGGAGTTGAAAGGGCTGAACGCCAACGTGGACTTCTATTCGGCCTCCGCGTACTATTCGCTGGGTATTCCCATCGACCTGTTCACGCCCATCTTCGCGGTGAGCCGCATGGCCGGCTGGACTGCCCACATCCTCGAGCAGTATCGCAACAACCGCCTCATCCGGCCGCGCGCCGAGTACGTCGGCAAGGCACTGGATCAGGTCTGGGTGCCGATCGACGAGCGCTAGGGTGTTGCGGTATGCAGAGTCACGAGATATGGCGTCCGCTGCGTAACCGTCGCGGCTCGGTAAGCAAGCCGGCGTTACTGAGCCGCGCGCGTGAGCAAGCGGTTTGCGTAGTTTTTCATTTGGCCGGGTAGAGTTCACAAGCCATGTACGACCTCCCGTTTTTTCGTTCCAACATCGAGGCCATCGCCAGCCGCCTGGCCGACCGCGGCTACCCGCTCGACGTGGACGCGTTTCGTGCGCTGGATATCGAGCGGCGCGCGGCGGTCACCGAAGCCGAGCAACTGAAGGCGCAGCGAAATTCCTCCAGCAACGAAATCGCGAAGCTCAAGCGCGAAGGCGTGGACACCAGCGAAGCACAGCAGCGCGTGCGCGACATGGCCGAGCGCATGACCGGGCTGGACGAGCGGGTCAAGGAACTCGACGAGAGGTTCCGGACCATGCTGGCGTCCGTGCCTAACGTGCCTCACGCATCGGTTCCGGCGGGAGCGAGCGCCGAGGACAACGTCGAGGTGCGGCGCTGGGGAACTCCGCCGCAGTTCGATTACGAGCCGAAAGCGCACTGGGACCTGGGCCCCGCGCTGGGCATCCTGGACATGGAGCGGGCGGCAAAGATCACCGGAGCGCGGTTCGCCGTTTACTGGGGCATGGGGGCGCGGCTGGAACGAGCGCTGATCAACTTCATGCTCGACGTGCACACGCGCGAGCACGGCTACACCGAGGTACTGCCGCCCTTTCTGATCAACTCGGCCAGCCTGTACGGCACCGGCCAGTTGCCAAAATTCGCCGAAGATCTGTTCAAGTGCGAAGGCACGGATTTCTGGCTGGCGCCGACCGCCGAGGTCCCGGTGACCAACCTGTTCCGCGACGAGACCCTCGACGCCGACCGCCTGCCCATCCGGCTGACCGCGTACACGCCCTGTTTCCGCAGCGAGGCGGGTTCCTACGGCCGCGACGTGCGCGGCATCATTCGCCAGCACCAGTTCCAGAAGGTGGAGCTGGTGAAGTTCGCGCGGCCCGAGCAGAGTTACGAGGAGCTGGAGAAGCTCACCGCCGACGCCGAGGACATTCTCAAGCGGCTGGGATTGCCGTTCCGGACCGTGGTGCTGTCGACGGGCGACATGGGCTTCTCGTCGGCGAAGACCTACGATATTGAGGTCTGGCTGCCGGGTCAGAACGGGTACAAGGAGATCTCTTCCTGCTCCAATTTCGAAGCGTTCCAGGCGCGGCGGGCCGGTATCCGGATGAAGTCGGGCAAGGGGAAGGCGGAATACGTCCACACGCTGAACGGAAGCGGTCTCGCGGTGGGCCGCACCTGGCTGGCCATCGTCGAGAACTACCAGCAGAGAGACGGCAGCGTGGTGATTCCCGAGGCCTTGCGCCCGTACGTGGGCGGGGAGCGAATCGAACCCCAATCACAACCATTTTCCGTAAGCCGCTAAGCGCCCGGAATCCTCGTATTTAGAATGGTATACAGGCTCTCGGAGCCTCCGGCCGGAGCCCCGTTCCCGAACCCCTCCGATTACACTAGTGCCGTCCAGGAGGGTTTCCGATGCTTCGCCTGAGCCGGCTTTTTGCCGGAGTTGGTCTACTTGTGTGCTGCGCGCTGCGAATAAGTGCGGCGCCCGCTCTCACCACCGTTCAGGACACGCTGTACAAGGCCGATGGCACGCCGCTGAACGGCGTGGTGATCATCACGTGGCCGTCGTATGTGGCGGTGGACGGAAGTAAGATCGCTGCGCAGACGCTGACCGTTGCCGTGCCTTCCGGGTATTTCCAGGTCGCGCTGGTGCCGACGGTGGGCGCGAGCACGGCGGTGGCCTACTCGGTGCGAATCAACAGCGCCGGCAAGAACGAGTCGACGGAGCTGTGGAGTGTGCCGCAAAGCGCCACGCCGCTGCGCATTCAGGACGTCATGATTGTGCAGACCGGCGGCATCATCATCGGTTCGGGGGGGGCGCCACCGTCCGGCAGCACGTCGATTCAGATTACGGACGTGGTGGGGCTGAGCAATCAACTGATGATGCGGCCGATGATTGGAGCTGCTTTCGCCGACTCGCGGGCGGCGGTCATCAACGCCACCGGGGGAATTGACGGAGCAGTGGGCAACGCTTCCGACTGCGTCCATGTGGATGGCACCTCGGGCAGTTGCGGCGGCTCCGGCTCGACGACGTCATCTTTTGTGGATGCCGAGGTACCGGCCGGGACCATAAACGGTTCGAACACGCAATTCACGCTGGCCGCGACGCCGGTCTCCGCCGCCAGCGTGGCCGTCTGGCGCAACGGCCTGTTCCTGCGCTCCGGGGTGGATTTTACGGTGTCGGCCAGGGCGGTCACGTTTGTAGGAAGCTCGACGCCGCTGGTCGGCGATACCATCCTGGCATCGTATCGGACCAGCGCGGTGGCCGGAGTCACCTTCGTGGACGCGGAGACACCCACGGGACTGGTGAACGGCATCAATTCGACCTTCACCCTGGCGGTTGCTCCCAATCCTGCCAGCAGTCTGGCTGTGTACCGCAATGGCCTGCGGATGCAGGGAGGCGCCGACTACTCGTTCGCCGGGAGCGCCATCACATTTCTTTCGGGTCAGTTGCCACAAACCGGCGACACGCTGGTTTGCTCATACCGGCGCTGAGGATGGCTCTTCACGCGCGGCGGCAAGCGCAACCTGAACGCGGCTGTGCTTCCGGCCGTACCCGAAATAAATGACCATGCCGATGATCAGCCAGACAATCAGGCGCAGCCAGGTGTCACCGGGGAGTGCGGCCATCAGGAGCAGCGAAATCAGGATACCCATGATGGGCACCAGTGGAACCAGCGGCGTCTTGAAGGCCCGTGGCAGGTCGGGCCGGCGCACCCGCAACACCCACACGCCCGCGCAGACGATCACAAACGCGAGCAGCGTCCCGATGCTCACCAGTTCGCCCAGAATGCCAATGGGGATGACGGAGGCGAACACGGCGACGAAGGCTCCCACCACAATGGAAGAGATCCAGGGCGTCCGAAAACGCCGGTGAACGGCGCCCGCCCATCGCGGCAGCAGGCCGTCACGCGACATGGAGTAGAACACGCGGGACTGGCCCAGCAGCATCACCAGCATCACCGTGGTGAGGCCCATGATGGTTCCGATCAGAACCAGGTATTCGCCCCAGCGAACGCCGATTCTGGTCATCCCGAAGGCCACCGGAGCGGCCACGTTCAGTTGTTTGTAGCTGACGGCTCCCGTCAGCAGGCCCGAGGTGGCAATATACAGGATCGTGCAGATGAGGAGCGAACCGAGGATGCCCCACGGCATGTCTTTCTTCGGGTTCTTCGCCTCCTGCGCGGCCGTGGAGACTGCGTCGAATCCGATGTAGGCGAAGAAGATGACGCCAGCCGCGCGAGCCACGCCCGACCATCCGTACTTTCCGAATTCGCCCGCGTTCGGCGGGACAAAAGGCGTCCAGTTCACTTTGGCTTCGGCCATATGCGCCATCACGTAGATCGCGGCGATGGCGATGAACGTGAGCACCGTGCCCACCTTCACGAAAACAATGACCGTATTCAGCGTGGCCGACTCCTGGATGCCGATCACCAACACCGTGGTCACGGCGCAAATGCCCAGGAACGCGACGATGTTGAACATGCCGGTGGCCGCCGGCAGATGCGCTACATTCACTCCCGCCGGTACGGCCGTCAGTGGCTGCCACAAACCCTGAAACAGAACCAGTTTCGTCCCCGGCGTGGCGACCAGCTCCGGTGGCAGGAAGATGCCGATTCGTTCGAGCAACTGCGCCACGTTCGCGCTCCACCCGGAAGCAACCGTGGCGGCGCCGAAGGCGTATTCGAGAATCAGATCCCAGCCGATGATCCAGGCGAAGATCTCCCCCAGGGTCGCGTAGCCGTAGGTGTAGGCCGAGCCGGCAATCGGAATGAGCGATGCGAACTCGGCGTAGCAGAGACCCGCGAAGAAGCAACCGGTCCCGGCCAGGATGAAGGACAGTATGATGGCCGGCCCGGCATACTGCGCGGAGGCGGACCCGGTGAGCACGAAGATACCCGCTCCAATGATCGCGCCCACCCCCAGAGCCATCAGGTTCAGGCGGCCCAGGGCGCGCTTCAGAGTGTGCTCGCCCGTCTCTCCCACCTCGGCCAGGATCGTGTCCAGAGGCTTTCTTGCCAGCAGGTTAGCCATGAGTCGTATTTCTAAAGCTACTCGATCAGCCGGTGGTGTGCAAGCTAAGAATGTGCATTGAAGAACAGTTGCCACGTGGTGACCACCAGCGCGTGCATCACCATGGGGGCGCGAATGCTGCGAGTCCTTACGAACGCCACACCATAGAAGACGCCGGCCACGGCCGCCAGGATGGCTAACTTCCAGTTCGGGAACGACCCGAACGGCAGGTGCAGCGCGCCGAAGATCAGCGATGTGACCAGAACCCCCAGTGCCTCGCTTTTCAGACTCCGCGCGAGGATCTGCTGCAGGAAGCCGCGGACGAAGAATTCTTCCGCCAGGGCGAGAACCCACAGCACGCCGAGGAACCGGCCCAGCACCAGCAGCGGCAGTTTCCACGACAACGCGGTAATGGGATGCCAGCGCGCGACGTGCAGCAGGTACCCGAGCAAGGCTCCCACCGGCAGGAAGCACAACGTGAATAGCACGCCGATGCGCCACTCGCGCGGGCGCGGAACGAAGCCAAAACCGGCCTCCAGCCCGCGAATGCACAGGACCGCGATGATGCCAGTGTGGACCCACATCAGCCTGCCGAGGATCTCGAGCGGCAGGGTACGCACCGGAGCCGGGTAGAGCGTTCGGAATGCGTGGCTGAGGAAAACGGCGGCGATGACCGCGAGAAACAGCAGGTCGGTCGCGAGCCGCGGCTTCAGCGGGACGTACCAGAACGCGATTAGCGCGGCGACCGCCCCCACCGCAAGTAAAGACGCGAGGTGGAACGAGCCCAGCGGCACGGTGGCCAGGACATACGGGGCCATGGCCGCGCCGGTGAGCAGAAGCGCCAGCACAGCCGCGGGCAGTGCCGCAAGCGTGCGGCGCACGCCGGCGAACCCGGGCAGAATGTAGAGAGCCAGCTCCACCAGAAACGCGGGCAGCACGGCGACAGCAACGCTCCCGGGGATGCCTTTTTGTTGAGAATAGAAGTAAGCTGCCGCGCACGCAGCCACCCAGACAAGAAGAACGGAGATGAAATACTGGCCCCAGACACGGCGGACTCTCGGCATCGGCTTCGGCTTCATCGTAGCATTCGGTCTCTTCGCGCCGGCTCTGCAAAGCGAGGAGCCGCCCGCCGATCTCACGCGCCGCGTGGCGGCGAAGGAAACCGAAGACGAGAAAGCGCGCAATCACTACACCTGGCGGCAGACGGTTGTGGTGCAGGAGCTCGACGCGAGGGGGCTTGAGACGGGACGCTATCGCGAAGTCCGCGACATCTTTTTTTCACTGGATGGGAAACGGACGGAGCAGTTGGCGGGAAAGCGTTCCAGCACGCTGACTCGCCTGGCCCTCACCGAAGAGGATTTTCGCGATCTGCGCGACATACAGCCGCTGCTCCTCACCACCGATCGGCTTTTCCTGTACGAATCGCGGTTCAAGGGCGAGGAGACGGTGGACGGCGTGGACTGCTGGGTGCTGGCCGTCCGCCCGCGGCAGATCCTGGCGGGCCAGCGTCTGTTCGACGGTATGATCTGGGTGGACAAGACGGACAACGCCATCGTGAAGAGCCAGGGGCAGGCGGTTCCGCAGGAGCGTGGCGGCAAGCACGAGAATCTGTTCCCGCACTTCACCACCACACGGCGGAAGGTGGACGGCCACGGGTTTCCCGCCAGCACGCTGGGCGACGACACGCTGTGGTTCCGCGGCGGGCCGCAGCGGGAACGCCTCAGTGTCCGCTACGAGGATTACAAGCGGTTCAGCGCGGCGTCAACCATACACTTCGAGCAGTAAGGACGCGGCCGGCTACCGGGCGTCCACTTACTTCGTGGAGCCGGGCTGGGGCTTGGCCGGGGCAGCCGGGGCCATGGCGGCCGAACTCTTGTCGTAGAGATCGACGATCTCCTTGGTGATGTCAATCGTGTTGGAAGCGAAGAGCACGGGGTTCTGGGGCGAGCTGACATCGAGGACCAGCATGTAGCCGTTGTCTTTGGCGTACTTGTCGAGCACCACCATGATCTTCTGGCTCAGGTCCTGGATCAGGCGGTCCTGCTCCTGCTGGAGCTCGGCCTGGGCGTCTTCCATATCCCGGTTGAGCGCTTTGGTTTTCTGATCGATGTTTTTGTAGAGCTCGTTCTTAGCCGCCTCGCTCAGCGTGTTCTGGCCTTTCTGCAACTGCTCCCGGAGGCTGGCCACCTCCGCCTGCCGGGCGTCCACCTGCTTTCGCCGGGGACCGAACTTGGCATCGAGTTCGGCCGCCGCCTTCTGGCCATCCTTTGTGCCGACGAGCGCGGCCTGGATGTTGATCACCGCGACCTTGCCGGACTGTGCCTGCGCGGGAGCGGCAATGGCCACCATCAGGGCAAGTACCAGCGATCCTGTAACCTTCTTCATCACAATCGGACTCCTTAACGTGTAACGTTATTCTACGAAATCAGCGGTCCCCCGCGCACTTGAGACTCAGAACGTGCGTCCAATGGTAAAGCGGAACACGGAGCTGCGCTCCTTATAGGGAATGGCAGTGCCATACAGCGCAATCGCGTTGTAGTACGTAATATCGTTGGGGAACATGGACCGGTCAACGGCCAGCGGCGGCTGCAAGGTTGTATTCACCCTGCTGGGGTTGTACGACCAATAGACGCGGAACGGCGCGTTGACTACCGGCATGAGTACCTGCAGTTCCAGACCGGTGGACATGCGGAGCTTCTGAGTGCCCGGCGCAATGTAGGCCTGGGGCCCGTATCCGGCCTGCGGGAAGTCCGAGTTCAACTGATCCAGCCGGCCCGGGTTCAGCTTGAGCTGCTTGGAAAAGGCGAGCTTGTCAAGGCCCGCGTCGAAGAACGGCGCCAGGGCGACGGGCCCGAAAATCTTGATGCGGTATTCGAAGTTTCCGATGCCCACGGTGTCGCCGCCGGGCAGCACCAACCGGTACGTCGGAATCATTTTTGTCACCGGGTTGAACGATATCGATCCATCGCTGTTCACGATGCGCTCGACCCGTTGCGTGCCGTTCGCGTTGTAGATATTGACGCTCTGCTCATCCGGGATGAACGCGACCGGGCTGATGCCCCAGATATCGAATCCACGGACGTCGTTCTCGCCGCCGATATAGTAGCGCGAGAAGGGCGGGGCCACCTTGCCGCCGTAGCCGGTCAGGACTCTGGCCTGGAGGTGCAGGCCGATGACATGCCCGTTGCGAAATCCCTTGTGGAAGTATTTCATGTCGATCTGCGGCTCGAGAGTATTGACGTTTCCGCCGAGCCCGGCGAATCCCACGCTCGCATACAACGACCTGCCGGCGGTCGGTTCGATGGGATGGTTTACAGTGTTGTAGCTGTACGACGGCGTGATTTTGCTGGTGCGGATACCGGAGAGCGAATTGGGGCCGCCCACTCCCTGGAAGTCGAGGTAATCGAAATAGGTTGTCGCCGCGTCCGTCAGGGTCTTGATATTGGAGATGTCGTACCCGTAGGCGAGGCCCACGCGCGCAAAGCTGCGCTTCAGCGCAGTCGACATGAACGTGGTGAATCCATATCCGTTGGAGACGTAGTTGAGCAGGTTGTTCGACCCCAGCGCGTTGTACAACGGCGTGAGATTCTGTCCGCTCAGAATGGATGCCTCCACGCCCTGGTTGTAGTTGAAGCGCGTGGTATAGACGGTGAAGCCGCTCTGGATGGGCTTGTCGAACAGATACGGCTCGGTGAACCCGAACTGCACCTGGCGCATGCGCGTTCCAAGCTGGGAGCTCAGGCTGAGGGTCTCGCCGAGTCCGAGGAAATTGTTGGTGGCGTAGGAAAAGCCGATGAAACTTCCGGCGATGCCGGAGACGCCGCCGTTCAACTGAATCGAGTTCTTGCCGCGCTCCTTCACTTTGAGGGTGATATCGATGGTATCGGTTTTGGTGTCGCGCTTGAGATCGGCCGCTTGTTCCTCCTTCAGCGGCTCGAAGTAGCCGAGCTGATTCAGGCGCAGGACACTGAGATCCCAGAGACGCGAGTTGAACAGATCGCCCTCGTCGATCAGCAGCTCGCGGCGGATCACCTTGTCGCGGGTGGTGTTGTTGCCGGTGAAATCGATACGCCGGACGAAGAACTGCTTGCCCTCGTCCACCGACAGGTTCAAGTCCACGCGGTCGGAGCCGGGAACGGGCTCCGGATCGGGTTCCACGACGAAGTCGATGTAGCCGAACTCGCCGTACAGCTTGCGCATGTTCTCCACGCCCTTGCGCAGCTTGGCGGTAGAGAACACGTCGCCCTCGGACATCTGGAACAGCGGGCGCATGAGCGTCTGCGGCGTGCGAAAGAGCTTCACGCCGCTAAAGGTGAACTTGCCCAGAGTGTACTTATGGCCTTCGTTGACGCTCACCGTCAGGTCGGCGCGTTTGCCGGCCTTGCCGCGCCTCATGAACGGCACGCGGAAGCTGCTGGGCGGGACATCTCTGATATTGACCTTGGCGTTCTCGGCGCGCGCCTTGAAATACCCGTGCTCCTGGTAGAACACGCGGATGCGGTCCTGATCCTCCTCCAGTTTGGCCGGATCGAAGGTTCTGGCGAAGATGTTCTCGAACAGGATGGAGTAAGGGATGCCAATGGGCTTCAGATTCTTCATCGCGCGGATCACCGTCCGGTCGTTGTAGACGGAGTTGCCCTCGATGCCGATCTTGCCGACCTTGACCGTGGGCCCTTCGTCGATCCTGAAGACGATGTTCAACGACGAGGGCGGCACGGGATGGAGCTCCGGAGTCACCGAAGCGTACTGGTGTCCGCGCTCGGAAAGCAGTTCCTGGAGCACGTTTCTGGCTCGCTGCACCTTGCTCTGGTCGTATTGCGATTCGACGGAAAGGCCGACCTTGCGCTCTTTGTAGCGGTCGAGAATATCGGAGACGGAAACGGACTTGTTGCCCTCGTAGGTGATGGATCGAACCACCGGCCGCTCCTGAATCATGAAGCGAATGATCCAGCCGTTCTTGCCCGGTTCGCGTTCGAGGCGCAGATCGTCGAGGCGGCCGGTGTTCCAGAGGGTCATGAAATCGCGGTGCAGGACATCCTCGTCGAGTTTGTCGCCGGGCTTGCTGAAAATGAGGGCGCGCAACGTGTCCTGGGGCACGCGCCGGGTTCCGCGGAACTCGATGGTCTCAATGACGTCGGGGACGCCCCCTGGTTGGGCCGTGGGCGCCGGTGGCGGCTGCACGCCTCGAGCCGGCGCGGGCGCGGCGGGAGCCGGAGCGGGCTGCTCCTTCTCCTCGGGCACCGTTTCAAAGGGATTCTGACTGTTCTGCGGCTGCGCGGGCTTCTGTTCGTTCTGCTTCGCCGGAGGCTGCTGCGCGGACGTCTGCTGGGCGCCGGCGGTGGATGCCGCGAGTATGCATACTGCCGCTGCAAGCAGGCGCCAAGGCCTGAGAAACATCATCTACAGTGATTCCTTTCCACCCCGGTTCTCCCGTCAGGACGTACCCTGCCACCCCTCCGTTTCAGAGCAACCGTCGGTGACAGTCTGGGTGAAGTCTCTATTCTAGCTGAAGCTGCCAGGCGCCGGAGCGCCATTTTCGGTGCTGTCGCCCCGCTGGCACAGGCGTGCCGTTCGGTCATCATGCGGGCGCGCGAGGGAATGCGCAGCGGATGGCTCGAAGTTGTTCGGTATGCTGCGATTGCCGGGGGGACACGATTCTCCACTACGGGTTATCTTGCACGCAGTGGACCCGGCCGCGGAAGAGGCGAAGCCCAAGTCCACTTACTGGCCGCCTGAAAGGCGGCTGCAGCCAGAATTGGCTGCCCCACATTCATTCCGCCAGATGGAAGCTGGCGACGAAGGCGCTGCGCTTGCCCGGGCTGCTCCAGACTTCCCCGAGTCCGGGCCCCATGTACCGCTGCGCCACGGTGTATGCCGGCATGGCGTGATCCACCGTGGTGAGGGGCTGATACCAGACTGCTTCGTTGTGGCAGATCTGATCGTGGTCGTCGAGCGGGCGAGTTTCCAGCCTGGCCATCGCGCCGGCCACCATGGTCGCCTTCATGGAGTGGATACTGTCGTTGGCGAGCGCGAAGCCGATCGGTTGATACTCGAGGCGCACCACGTCGGCCAGCAGGTCGCCGCCCATGCGCTGCGCGAAGTGCTGCAGGGCGAGGCGCTGTTCCGGGTTGGCGCGATCGTCGACGATCAGGACGGCCTTCACCGGATAGACATTTTCGTTGGGATCGCCGAGCGTGCCGCTGGCATGGACAACGCCCATAACCGACAGACCGTCGAGAGAGACGCCCTGCCACGTGCCACTTTCGATTTTCCAGCCCATTACGGCCAGATCGCCGGTGACGCCGGTTTCCGCATTGGCGAAGCACGGCCCGGTGTAGACGTCGGCGGTGCGCGCTTCCACGTATTCGCCGTGCAACTGGGTTGTGGGAAGGCCGGCGGCGCAGAGGGCGACCGCAGCCAGGGCACTGATGGCAGCAAGATACATCGACCGCATGACTCCACGTTAGCACGATATGCGACAGTTTAGATCGTACATCTCAGGCGACTTGGTTGGTGAGTGTGCCGATGGGGGCGATGGTGATGTGAATCTGGTCGCCGTGCCGCAGGGTGAAAGAATCGGGGGGCACGATGCCGGTTCCGGTGAGCAGGAAGCAGCCGTGCGGAAAGCTGTTCTGGCGAAACAGATAGTGAACCAGAGAGGCGGGGTCGCGTTTCAGGGCTTCGAGCTTCGTTGAGCCGGCAAATGCGGTCTGTCCGTCGCGAACAATGTGCAACGCGATTTCGGTGGAGGGCGGGAGGGGGTCGCTCGAAACGAGGATGCAGGGGCCGAGGGCGCAACTGCGATCGTAAACCTTGGCCTGCGGCAGGTACAGTGGATTCTCGCCTTCAATATCGCGGGAGCTCATGTCGTTGCCGATGGTGTAGCCGGTGATCTTTCCGCTGGGCGTGACCAGCAGAGTGAGTTCGGGTTCGGGCACGGACCACGACGAATCGTCGCGGATGGCGACGGCTCCGCCCGGGCCGGCCACGCGATGCGATGTGGCTTTGAAGAAGAGCTCGGGACGCTCGGCGTCATAGACGCGATCGTAGAAATCGCCCCCGCCGGCGGCTTTCGCTTCGTCCATGCGCGCGGCGCGACTGCGATGGTAGGTGACCCCGGCTGCCCAGACCTCCTGGCTTCCGATGGGCGCCAGCAGATGCTCGAGGGCGCCGGGCCCGGTGGGCGCGAGGCCGGCAATGCGTTCCTGGAGATGGGCGGCGAGGTCGTCGCGCGTGATCAGGGCGTCCCAGGAGGGGGTGTTGATCGGGTAGAAGCGGGCATCTTGTTCGGCGATCGCGCCGGCGCGGGTTTGGTAGAGTTTCATAGTTCCTCGGAAAGCAGGCGCTGCAGGCGCTCGGCGAAGCTCTCCCCCGATTCCGTCCAGAGCTGGCGGCGCGGCGCGCCGAGAACGTCATCGAGATCGTGGACGAACTTGAGCAGACTGCGGATGTTCGATTGTGCCATGGCGAGGGCGTTGGGGATGCCTTCGGCGGGAAGGAAGTTGGCATCCACGCCAAAATCGACGCGCAGGTTCTCTCCAAGGTCGCGTTCGAATTCGGGGCCGACACAGGCGAGCGAGACGCGCGACGGCTGGAGCGCCCAGTCCTGCTCGCGTTGCCACAGATCCCAGGAAGTATCGAACTGATAGCAGCAGTCGGCGTGACGGAAGGCCTGCACGGCGGCGATTACATCCTCTGTCGCAAAGCCCGGAGCGAACGCCTGTTCGAATACCGCGGGCTCGGTTAGCGCGATGGGAGTGATTCGCAGTGTGGAGGCGTTTCCATTGAGGCGGGAAACCGGGAACAGGCGCAGGGCCTTTTCGTAGAAGCGGAGCATGTTGTGCTCGGTGAAGCCGTCGATCCAGTAGGAAAGATAGAGCTGGTCGGCCATTTGCTACTATCGTAACTTCTGCGCAACTCGCCCCTTCTTCCTATTTTTCTGATCGTCGCGGTGGACGTCCTCGGGCTCACCATCATTCTTCCCCTGCTGCCGTTCTATGCCGAGCACTTCGGGGCCACGCCGGCAGTGGTGGGCTTTCTGGTCTCGACTTACGCGATCTGCCAGCTCGTGTCGGGACCGATGCTGGGGCGTCTCTCCGACCGCATGGGGCGGCGGCCGTTGCTGCTGATCAGCCAGGTGGGCACATTCGTCGGGTTTCTGATTCTGGCGAACGCGTGGTCGCTGTGGGTGGTGTTCCTCTCGAGGGTCATCGACGGGCTGACGGCCGGCAATCTGTCGCTGGCGCAGGCGTACATCTCCGACGTCACGACGCCGGAGAAGCGCGCGAAATCGTTCGCGGTGATCGGAATCGCGTTTGGCCTGGGGTTTCTGATCGGGCCGGCGATTTCGGGTTATCTCTCGCAGTACGGCTACGCGGTGCCGATCTACGTTGCCGCCGGTCTCTCGTTCACCAGCATTGTGTGCACGTATTTTCTTCTCCCCAGGCATCGGCCCGAACCGGATGCGAGCACGCCGCGCCGATTCGCCGTCCTCGACTGGGGCAACTACGTCCGCTTCTTCCGCCAGCCGGGGCTGGGCGTGCTGCTGTGGCAGTTCTTCGCCTTTACGACGGCGTTCTCGGCCTTCATGTCCGGTTTCGCGCTGTTTGCCGAACGGCGGTATACGTGGCAGGGCCACCCGTTTGGAACGCGCGAGGTCGGCTACGTGTACGCATTCGTCGGTTTTGTGGGGATCATTTTCCAGGGGGGGCTGGTGGGACGCCTGGTGCACCTGCTGGGTGAGCGGCGCATGGTGCGCATCGCCTGGGTGGTGGCGGCGGTTAGCTATGCCGCGCTGGGGTTCACGTGGACCATTCCCTGGTTGTTGCTGGTGGCCGCCACGCAGTCTTTCGGCGCGGGCTCGCTGCGTCCGGTGCTCACCAGCCTGATCACGCAGAAGGCGGGCCGTTCGGAGACCGGGGCCGTGCTGGGGCTGACGCAGTCGCTGATGGCGGTATCGCAGATCGTCGCGCCGTTTATTGCGGGCCTGCTGATAGAGAAGGGGCTTCTGGTATCGTGGGCGATGTTCCCGGCGGTGGTGTCGCTGGTGGGGTTATTGCTGTGATGGGCGCGGTCAGGCCTCGGTTCCGCGAAGTTCGATGACGTAGTAGCGGCAGGGCGTGGTTCCAGCGTTGCGCACGCTGTGCATCTCGTTCGAGGCGAGCCAGATTACGGAGCCTGCCTCCACTTCCTCCGTCTTGTCGTCGAAGTATGCTTCCAGCGTTCCCTCCACCAGCACGATGATTTCTTCCTGCACGTGCTTGTGGGGAGCGTGTGTGGCGGTGCCTGGGCCGAGGGTGGTTTCGTGCACTTCGAGCCTGAATCCCCCGCGCGCGGAGCCGAGGAAGAACTCCCTTCCCTTCTTCTCGTTGTTGCCCTCCCAGGCGATCTGATCGTCGTGGTAGACCTTTGTCGCCGACATTGCCTGGGGCTGCTTCGTTTGCGCGCCGGCGCGGGACGCCGCCAGCAGGGGAAGCAGCAGACTCAAGTCTCTTCGCGAGTAGTTCATGTTCGTTCTCCGGCATCGTTGTCGAAGCGCCGGTATCGCATGGAAGGGCAGGGGGACCGGGGGCGACGGAAACTCTGACAACACATCCCGTGAAGCGGGATACTCTATGCTATGATCGCGTTTGACACGCGTAACGTAACGCGTTACGGTTTGGGATGATCCGGTCGATACGCCACAAGGGACTGAAACGCCTTCACGAAGACGACGACCCGCGCGGCGTGATGGCTGAGCACATCGTTAAGTTGCGTGATATTCTCGCGCGGCTCGATGCGGCCCGCGCCGTGCCCGATATGGATATGCCGGGTTTCCGGTTGCATCCGTTGAAAGGCGAACTGACGGGTTTGTGGTCGGTGACGGTTCGCGCAAACTGGCGGGTCGTTTTTCGCTTTGCCGACCATGACGCATTCGACCTTGATTATCTGGATTACCACTGAAAGGAGCCTGAATTATGCCCATGAAGAATCCGCCTCACCCCGGAGGTTTTGTGTTGCGCCAGTGCATTGAACCCCTGGGCCTGAGCATCACGGAGGCTGCCTCCGCCCTTGGAGTCACGCGCACGACGTTGTCGGAACTGGTGAATGAGAAGCGCGGGATATCCCCCGAAATGGCAGTCAGGCTGTCCAAGGTCTTCGGCGGCAGCGCCGAAAGCTGGCTTGTGCAACAGGTTCAGTATGATCTTGCCCACGTTCGCGCCGACCGGATCAAGTTAAGGCGACTGGAAGTGGCATAGCCGGCATGGCCCAGGGCGCAAAACGCCCGAAACGTGGTTGAGAATGCAGGTTGCTTACGGCCTCGCCGTTGCGCGGAAGGACGAGAGCAAGATGCGCCATTAGCGAGATTCGGCCAGTTCAGCAATCAGGCGGGCGCCTCCGCGCTCTCGCACTTCCGCGACAAGCTCCCGCATGGATTTCTGGGTGATGAAACGGCTTTCGCCGCGGGCACGAGAAGCGCTTGCCCCCGTTTCCGAGCGCAAAGAGCGCAAGCCCCGAACTTCCCGCCCCCGGTTGGCGTATACTCCGGAGGAGCGTTCTATGAGCCTGAGAGATTTCATTCGCAAGCAGTTCATCGACATCCTGACGTGGGAGGAGCCCGAGGACGGCATCCTCGCCTGGCGGTTCCCTATGGAGGACATGGAGATCCAGAACGGCGGCAAGCTCACGGTGCGGGATTCGCAAATGGCCATGTTCGTGAACGAGGGCCGCATTGCCGATGTGTTCGGGCCGGGGCTGTACACGCTGACCACGCAGAACCTGCCCGTCCTGACCGACCTGATGAACTGGGACAAGATGTTCAAGTCGCCCTTCAAGAGCGACGTGTACTTCTTTTCCACCCGGCTGCAGACCGACCAGCGCTGGGGCACGGCGACGCCGATCACAATCCGCGATAAGGATTTCGGAATGGTGCGGCTGCGCGGCTACGGCATCTATTCGTGGCATGTGGCCGATCCGAAGATCTTCTACACGAAGATCAGCGGCACGCGCGATATCTACCGGGTGGCCGATCTGGAAGGGCAGCTTCGCAACACCATCATCGGGCTGATGACGGACACGTTTGCGCAGAGCACGGTTCCGTTCCTGGACATGGCGGCGAATCAGGTGGAGCTGGCGGGCCGGATCTCGGCGCGGTTGAAGCCGGTGTTCGCGGACCTCGGGCTGGAACCTGCTTCCTTCGTGGTGGAGAACCTCTCGCTGCCCGACGAGCTGCAGGCACTGCTGGACAAGCGGATCGGAATGAACATGGTGGGCGACATGAGTCGGTTCACCCAGTTCGAGGTGGCGCAGTCGATGCCGATCGCGGCGGCGAACGAGGGCGGTGGCGCGGCTGGCATGGGCGCGGGGCTGGGCGCGGGGATGGTGATGGCGCAGAACATGATGGCGGCGATGAAGCCGGCGGAAGCGGCGGCCCCACCTGCCGCGGGGTCTTCTTCGACGCTTTCTTCAACTCCGGCGGCCGGCGCGGACACGAAGTTCTGCCTCGACTGCGGCAAGGGGATTCCGAAGCGGGCGAAGTTTTGTCCCGAATGCGGCTCCCAACAGGCGTGAAAATCGCATAAGATATCTCCAATGGCCGAACGAGGCGTGGAGTGGTTGATCGAAGCACGCGGTTGCGACGCCGGGCGGCTGGCCTGCCGGGCCACGCTCGAATCGCTGTTTGACGTCCTGACGAGCGCGTTGGATCTGCATCCCCTGCAGAAGACGCGGTGGCACCAGTTTCCAGTGACCGGCGGCATCACCGGCGTGAGCCTGCTGACCGAGTCGCATATCACCTGTCACACGTTTCCAGAGCATGGGTCCATTTGCGTGAACGTTTTCTGCTGCCGTGAGCGGCCGGATGCGGATTTCACGGCACTGCTGGGGCGGGAACTGTGCGCTCGGCGCGTGGACGTGCGGCGGGTCGAGCGGTCCTGGCAGCCGTGAGCCAGCCGGCGGCGAACTGCCCGTCGTGCGGGGCGCCGGTGGTCTTCCACTGGTCCGGATCGGTGCAGACCGTGTGCGCATTCTGTAAGTCGATTCTGGTGCGCACCGATGTCGACCTGGCCAGGGTTGGCACGGTGGCGGACCTTCCACCCGACTGTTCCCCTATACAAATTGGCACCGAGGGCGTGGTAGACAACAAGCCGTTCTTCGTGCTGGGCCGGATTCTGTATGAGTACGAGTTCGGCGGCTGGAACGAATGGCACGTGGTGTACAACGACGGCGCCAGCGGCTGGCTCTCCGACGCGCAGTTGGAGTATGACGTGTCCTGGCAGGTGCTGCCGCCGCCACCGCCGAGCGCGTTTCCTCACAACCCGGAGCGGGAACAGCAGTTTTCCTGGGGCGGCCGAGTGTATCAGGTGACGTCCGTTACGCGGGCACACTATAAGGGCGTCGAGGGCGAGCTGCCGTTTCAGTACTGGGACAAGGCCGACGTGGTTTTTGCCGACCTGCGCACGTGCGACGAGCAGTTCGGCACCATCGACTACACGGAGAATCCTCCGCTGTTGTTTCTCGGGCGCGCCGTCGGATTCGATGAGCTGCACCTGAAGAACGTGCGTGAATTCGAGGGCTGGCGGCGATGAGCAGCTCGGCCGTGAGTCCACCGGTGGTGAAGGCGAAGGCGCTCCATTGTCCCGGCTGCGGCGGTCCGGTGGAGTTGCGGGGTTTCGGACATACTCTGTCGGTGGTGTGCCCGCAGTGTCATGCGATACTCGACGTCTCTTCTCCGCTGGTGCAGATTCTGCAGCGCGCCCAGGAGGCGCAGGAACAGGCACAGCCGAAGATTCCGCTGGGTACGCGTGGACAAATCGAAAACGTCACGTGGGAAGCGATCGGCTTTCAGGTTCGTCAGATTGTGGTGGATGAGGTGCCGTACTCGTGGGACGAGTATCTTCTGTTCAACCCGTATTACGGATTCCGGTACCTTTCCGAATATGACGGGCATTGGAACTTCATTCGCACGCTGCCGCTGGTTCCGGAGACGGTGGCGGGGGTGAGGCCGGCGCTTCGTCTGCGCGGAGTCACTTACAAGCATTTCCAGCACAGCAATGCCACCACGACCTTCGTTCTGGGGGAGTTTCCCTGGCGCGCGCACCGGGGCGAGACGGCCACCGTGGACGATTTCATCGCGCCACCCCGAATGCTGTCCGGCGAGCGGACGGACGGCGAGGTTGTATGGTCGCTGGGCGAATACTGGACGGGCGATCAGATCTGGAAGGCTTTCCAACTGCCGGGCCGGCCGAATCCCGCCGTGGGCGTCTATGCGAACCAGCCATCGCCGCGTCATGGCCGCGCGGGCGCCATGTGGCGCGCGTCCTTATGGATGCTGGTGGCGCTGGCGGCGATGATGTTCTACTTCACCGTGTCGGCCAGACGCGAGGAGGTGTACGCTCAGCGGTACGCGTTCTCGACGGGCACGGGCGGGGAGGCGTCGTTTGTAACTCCGGTCTTCGAGCTGAAGGGCCGCCCGTCGAACGTCGAGTTACAGATCCATACGGACCTGGACAATAACTGGGCTTACTTCAACCTGGCGCTGATCAATCAGGACACGGGCCGCGCGTGGGACTTCGGCCGCGAGGTCAGTTACTACCATGGTTACGACGGAGGCGAGAGCTGGACCGAGGGCAGTCAGTCGGATTCGGTGAGCGTTCCCACCGTGCCATCGGGACATTACTACCTGCGCATCGAACCGGAGATGGATTCGAAACAGCCGTCATCCATGAGTTACGATGTTTCGATCCGCCGCGACGTGCCCACTTACACGTTCTTCCTGATTGCGTTGGTTCTGCTGCTGATTCCACCGATCGTTTCGACCATGCGGATTGGAGCGTTTGAAAAAGCGCGGTGGCGAGAGAGCGACTTTGGGCCATCGACGGGAGGCGACGATTGAGATTCAGTCCTCTGTTTCTTGGCTGGGGCGTACTCGTGCTGGGATTGACGGGCATGGCCGAGTACAACGGCTGGAGCCTGGCGCGGATCAATCAGGTGGAGAACGTCCCCAGGACGGTGCGCGACAATCCCGGCGCGTATCGATCCACCTATGGTTACTACCACCGGTACATTGGAGGCAAGTGAGATATGAACGACTTTCACCCTGGCTATCTGCTGAACGCAGTTGTCTACGCCGTACTCGGCATCTTCATCTTCGTGGTGGCGTTCTGGATCATTGACCGGATGACGCCCTATCACCTGTGGAAGGAGATTCTGGAGGACAAGAACCTCGCGCTGGCCGTGCTGGTAGGGGCCATGTCGATTGGCATGTGCGTCATCATTGCGGCGGCCGTCCACTAACAGGATGCCGAGGATGTCCGAAGACCGCTTGCCGACGCACGAAGAAATGTGGGGCGGGCAATCCTGCCCGCAGCCGGCCTTCCGGCCGGCTGGACCCGCTGGAAAGCGGGTCCGCAGGCTGAAAGCCTGCCCCACCTATAGGGAGCGGCATCCAGAAGCTTGACTGCCGCTCTATTCATCTCTGTCTTCCTGATAGCGGCCTGCGGGCTCATTTACGAGCTGATCGCGGGCACGCTGGCCAGTTATCTGCTCGGCGACAGCGTCTTCGAATTCTCCACCGTGATCGGCTGTTATCTGTTCGCCATGGGCGTCGGCAGCTTTCTGTCGAAATACCTGGTTCGCGGACTGGTGGCGCGATTCGTAGCCATCGAGCTGATGGTGGCGGTGGTGGGCGGATTCTCGTCGGCCATGCTGTTTCTGGCGTTCGCCTACACGCAGGGATTTCGGTTGATTCTGTACGCGGTGGTGCTGGCCATCGGCATTCTGGTGGGGCTGGAGATTCCGTTGCTGATGCGGATTCTGAAAGAGCGCTTCCAGTTTCGCGATCTGGTAGCGCGCGTTCTGACCTTCGATTACCTGGGCGCGCTGGGGGCTTCCATCCTGTTCCCGGTGTGGCTGGTTCCGAAGCTGGGGCTGGTGCGGTCCGCTCTGCTGTTCGGGCTGATGAATGCCGGGGTGGCGTTGTGGTCCACGTGGCTGTTCCGCGAGCAGATTGGACGAATCCATTCCCTGCGCGCGAGTTGCCTGGTGGTGACGGTGGCGCTGGGTATTGGCATGGTGTATGCCGACAGTATTTCCTCGGCTGCCGACAATAGCCTGTACGCGGACGACGTGATCTTCAGCCGCAACACCCGCTATCAGCGGATCGTGCTGACTAAGTGGAAGGACGATCTGCGGTTGTTTCTCAACTCGCACCTGCAGTTCAGCTCGCGCGACGAGTATCGCTATCACGAGGCGCTGGTGCACCCCGGGCTGGCGGCGCTTCCGGGTGCGCGGCGCGTGCTGGTGCTGGGCGGCGGCGACGGTCTGGCGGTGCGCGAAATTCTGAAATACCCGGCGGTAGAGAGCATCACGCTGGTGGACCTGGACCCGGAAATGACGAAACTGTTCTCGACGCACCCGGTGCTGTCGGCGCTGAACGGGCACTCGCTCACCGCGCCGCGCGTGCACGTGATCAACGCGGACGCGTTTCCCTGGCTCGACAGCAACGAGGATTCGTTCGACTTCGTGGTGGTGGATTTTCCCGACCCCACCAGTTACGCGCTGGGCAAGCTGTACACGACGGCGTTCTATCGTCTGATGGGGCGGCATCTGCGCCGTGGCGGCCTGGCGGTGGTGCAGAGTACGTCGCCGCTGTTCGCGCGGCAATCCTACTGGTGCATCGCCGAAACGTTAAAGGCGGCGGGGTTGAAGACATGGCCGTATCACGTCTACGTTCCGTCGTTTGGCGAATGGGGTTTCGTGCTGGCGGGCCATGAGGAATACGAGCTGCCGCGAACGCTTCCGGCGGGACTGCGTTTCCTCTCTCCGCGAAACACAGGCGAGATGTTCGTGTTTCCGAATGACATGCTGCCGGTGGCGGCCGAGACGAACCGGCTGAACAGCCAGGTGCTGGTGCACTATTACGAGCGCGATTGGAAGGACATCGTACATTAGACGCTGGGAGGTTGTGCGGGAATGAGCTCAGGCTATTGGGTTGTGGCATTCCTCGCGCTGAGCGGTTGCCTTATCGCGCAGACAAGTGCCACGACGCGCCATGGCACTTTGGTGCGGACGAAGGTGCACGGCGCCGGGCTGGAAGGGAATCTCGAGGGTGACTCCCCGGACCGCGACGTCTCCATCTATCTGCCGCCGAGTTACAGCGTGGAGAAACATCGCCGCTATCCGGTGGTCTATGTCCTGCATGGCTTCACCGACGACGACAAGAAGTGGAACGACGCTGATACGCCCCACTTCATCAAGCTTCCCGCCGTCACGGATAAGTCGCTCGCCAATGGCGACACTCGCGAAATGATTCTGGTGATGCCGAATGCATACACGCGCTTCCAGGGCAGCATGTACTCGAAGTCGGTAACCGTTGGGGACTGGGAACAGTTCATCTCACAGGACCTTGTGTCGTGGGTGGACCAGCACTACCGAACCATCCGGGCGGCGGCCAGCCGGGGGCTCGCGGGCCACTCCATGGGCGGTTACGGGACGATGGGCATCGGCATGAAGCATCCGGAGGTCTTTTCGAGTATCTACCTGCTTAGCCCGTGTTGCATGGCCGCGGGTGGGCCTGCACCGCGAAGCCCGAAAATGGAGGCCATCCACACCATCGAAGATTTCGAGAAGGCCGACTTTCTGACGAAGGCAGCCTTCGCTTCCGCTGCCGCATGGTCCCCGAACCCGAAGAACCCGCCGTTCTTTCTGGATCTCCCGGTGAAGGACGGCAGGCCGCAGCCGGCGGTGGAAGCGAAATGGGCGGCCAACGCGCCGCTGGCCATGATCGACCAGCACATCCCCGAGCTGAAGCGGCTGCACGCGATCGCACTCGACGCCGGCTCGCGCGATGAGCCGATTGCGACTACCGTTCGGGACCTGGATCGGATACTGACGGATTACGGGATTCCACACGCGTTCGAGATCTACGAAGGCAATCACCTTGACCACATCGCCGAGCGCGTGGGGACGAAGATGTTGCCGTTCTTTTCGAAGAACCTCACATTCGAGCGGGTCCGCCACTGACGCGTGTACTCAATGCGTGCCGGGCCGGCCGACCAGCAGCCCGAGCACGGGCCCCAGCAGCGCCAGGAAGCACGCAATTCCCAGCGTCCAGTTCAGCCAGCGCTTTTCGGGATGCCGCACCCAGTAACAGACAAGCCACGACAGGAAGAACGTCTGCAGTAGCACTTCCGGCAGGCCCCGGAGTTGAAAGCCGATTGGCAGAATGGTGTAGATCATGCCTTCCAGCGATCCCGGCGCCGGTCCGAATGTGCCCGCGACGCCGACGATCATCAAGGTGACCCACAGGACCAGGTATCCACGCCTGCGGTTGAAGAACGCTTCACGGAGCAGGTACAGGACGATGCCAAACAGAACCCCGCGTATGGGCTGGAAGAGCGGACCGGCCATCACCAGGGGATCGCTGGTCTGGCGCATGAGCAGGCGAACGGTGGGATCGGCGAAGGCGCGCGCGTAATCCAGGGTGAAGGCTGCGAGAACGCCCATCACGACGTAGGTAATGGTATGGGCCACGGCCGTCCTGACCAGGATGGCGGGGAGGGTGATGGTTGGGGAGACCGGCGACGGGAACGTGTTCGATGAATGCGACATCTGGTGCAGCTCCTTTCCGTTACCATTTGACGGCACCCGGCGGCGAGGTGTCGCGGATAATCGGACAAAGGGCGTGAGCCGCTGACGGAGCGCCCGAAAACGAGGATGAACAGATCAACCCGACGGTCGTTCCTCACTGCGGGCGTCTCTGCGGGCCTGACGGGCCTCACGGTGAAGGCGGAGCGCCGTATCGGCGGGTCTTTCGTCAACGAGGCCTTCGGGCTGGGGCACCATATCCGCGACGGTGGCATGTTTCCGCGGCCGTTGCGGCAGGTGCGGGCGCCGGTGGTGATCGTGGGCGGGGGAGTGGCCGGACTCAGCGCGGCATGGTGGCTGGAACGGAATGGCTTCCGCGATTTTGTCCTGCTGGAAATGGAGCGGCAGGCCGGCGGGAACTCGCGCTGGGGCGAGGACGACGTCACCGCGTACCCGTGGGCGGCCCACTACGTGCCCGTTCCCGACGCGGGCGTCGAACTGGTCCGTGAGCTATTCCGCGAATTGGGCGTACTCAGCGAAGATGGCCGCTGGAACGAGCGTTACCTGTGCTTCGAGCCGCAGGAGCGGCTGTTCCTGAACGGCCGATGGCAGGAGGACATAGAGCCGCACATCGGGCTGACGGCGCGGGATCGGGAACAGTTCCGCACCTTTGAACAGCGGATGGCTGAATACCGAGCCTCGGGCGAGTTCACAATTCCGATTGCGCGTGGAGCGAAGCCGTCGGACCTCGACCGCATCTCCATGTCGGAATGGCTGGCCCGCAACCGCTTCGACTCGCCCTACCTGCGCTGGTACCTCGACTACGCCTGTCGCGACGACTATGGCGCTCTGGCGCGGGACACCTCCGCGTGGGCGGGCGTGCACTATTTCGCCTCGCGCGCGCCCGACGACAAAGGGCCCCTCACCTGGCCGGAAGGGAATGGCTGGATCGCCCGGCGGCTGATCGCAAAGCTCGCGGCACATATACAGACGGGGCAGGCGGCGTTTCGAATCGCGCGCGCGGGATCGAAGTACCGCATCCTGACGGTGTCGGCGGATGGGAGCGCCGGGGTGGAGTATCTGGCCGACTTCGTCATCTTCGCCGCGCCCACGTTTCTTGCCCACTACGTCGTCGAGGGCGCGCCGCCCGCGGGCGGGTTCGTGTACTCACCCTGGTTCACCGCGAATCTGCGGCTGGATCGCATGCCCCGCGAGAGCGCCGGCGCGGAACCCGCATGGGACAACGTGGTGTACGACTCGACGTCGCTGGGCTATGTGAACGCCACCCACATGAGCGTGGCCGGCCGCACGGAGCGTACCGTCTGGACCTACTACTATTCGCTGGCCGAATTCACGCCCGAACGGGCCCGCACATACCTGCTGGCGAACGACTGGGACTGCTTCGCCGGCCGGATTCTGGACGATCTCGAACGCGTGCATCCGGACATACGGGCCTGCGTTTCGCGCGTGGACATCATGCGCATGGGCCATGCCATGGTGCGGCCGGCGGCCGGCTTCCAGTTCGGCGAACAAAGGCAGCGCTGGCTGAAGCCGCTGGGGCGCGTGCACTTTGCCAACTCGGATGTGAGCGGGATCTCCATCTTTGAGGAGGCGCAGTATCGGGGGGTGGAGGCGGCGCGGGCGGTTCTGCGCGCGGTGGGTGGGGCAGGTCGCTGATGGTCACGTCAAGCGCGATCTTAATAGTAAGGTTTCTTACACACAAAACTGTGGGATACAGTTGCGCCGGGCGGCGCGGTCTGCTAGGCTGGGTCTGTCGTCGTTACAAACCGAACAAAATGTGGCGGTTGGGCGATTGAAACGAAATTTTCAAATGCCTCTTGCCACAGGGGGTGAGGTTTGTTAGATTGGGAGATGGCGACAAGAGATTGAAGGCAGGCAGGTTCAGTTCCTCCTTCAGCAGTTTCCAAAGCTGTTCTTTTAGTTCCCAAAAGTTCTGGTTCGGGTGGTACCGCGTGAGAACGCGAGTATGCCTGCGCCGATGCGGCTTTCGAGGCCGCGTAGTCGTCCGGTCTTCTTCGGATCGCCGGGTGGGTGCGCAGATCTTTGACAATCTGGTTGGACGCAATGAAGCAATCGTCAGAACGATGAGTCAAAGCGAGACGACTTTATGCCACGCTGCCTGTTGAGGGCGGCGTAAGTCTCAAAGGTTCAAACGAGAGTTTGATCCCGGCTCAGAATCAACGCTGGCGGCGCGCTTAACACATGCAAGTCGCACGAGAAAGCCCGCAAGGGTGAGTAAAGTGGCGCACGGGTGAGTAACACGTGGGTAATCTACCTTTTAGTGGGGAATAACTCTGGGAAACCGGAGCTAATACCGCATAAGCCCGCAAGGGGAAAGCAGCAATGCGCTGAAAGAGGAGCCCGCGGCCGATTAGCTGGCTGGCAGGGTAATGGCCTACCAGGGCTTTGATCGGTAGCCGGCCTGAGAGGGCACACGGCCACACTGGCACTGAAACACGGGCCAGACTCCTACGGGAGGCAGCAGTGGGGAATCTTGCACAATGGGGGAAACCCTGATGCAGCGACGCCG
>JBEKZH010000022.1:0-64424 GCA_049510065.1 Bryobacteraceae bacterium | reverse complement strand
CTGGCCGTCGCTTCTGGATCGTCTCAATGCGAACCCCGGATGGCACCTCAGGCCCATCCGCTGGCGTGTGGCCCTGAGAAAAACGCCCGAAGATGTCTGGCTCACGGAGCAGTCCGAAGAGTATACGATGACCCGCGCAATCGACCGAGTGGTTCCCAAAGGCGAGCCGGTGTTCACCATGGGTACCCAGATCGCAAAGTCTTACACCGATCGCCAGGTGTTCGTTTCGTTCCAGTCCGCATTCGGGGAGAAGCTGGCCGACCTGCTCTACACCACGCGGGACTCGCCGGCTGACCCGCGGTTGCGATGGCGATTCCGTTTTCCACCGGTGAATGCGCGCGATTTCCGTCTGATGCAAAGCGGCCGAAGCGAAGACAAGCCATGGAGCGTCAACGAAGTCCAACTGGAATCCGGCGGCAGCGCGAGGCCCCTCGGCGCAGGTGGGCATCCCTATGCGTGGCCGTGTCCCTGGGACGCGGGCCTGGCCTTTGATGGCAACCAGGTTACCCGATGGCGCACCTGGGAGCCGCTGCGGCCGGGCATGCGCATCGGCGTCCGTTTCGACAGTCCCGTCGCGGCGGACAGCCTCACTGTTCTGTTCTTTCCGGATGAGTGGGACAGCCGGCTGCGTCTGCAAATCCTGACCGACCAGGGGAAGTGGGTTGACGAACCGCCGCCCGTGCTGGAAGGCGTTCCACCAGAGGATCTGCGGAGGCAGGCGACTCGGGAAGTGAAACGGCAGGGCATACGTTACGTCTTGTTGAGCCGGCTTGACTGGGGAGCCGACGCGCTCATGGCCAGCGCAAACGACTGGGGGATGTCGTGCGTCGCGCGCACCGCACATTACGCGCTGTTTCGAATCGAGTGACCAGGGTGAGTCCGCGCTCTGCCGCAGCCTCCTACCGTTTCGCGAAGTCGCCGCTACCTTCCACCACATTCAGCTTCTGCTGGATCTCCAGCACCGAACTCGTGGACTCTTTGGTGATGGAATACACCGGCCGGTTCCCGCTCTGCTGCGCCAGCATGAAGATGTATTCAGACAGAATTCCCAGGATGGTGGAGAGGAAAAAGAACATCACCGCCATGGGCAGCGCCAGCGAGATCCAGCCTTCCACCACGTGCCGCTTGAGCAGCGCGACGCCCAGCACGTACACCGCAAACAGCAGGCTGAGCAGGCTCGCCAGCAGGGCCATCACGGTCAACAGACGCAGCGGCCGGATGGAACTGGCCAGCAGAATAGTGATGCCGGAGAGGAGCGCGTTGGAGAGGCTGCGGTCGCCGAACCCACCCCCGCGGTCGACGGGCGCGTACTCCACCGTGGCCACGCGATACGACGTGAAGAACGGCAGGACCTTCAGCATCAGGTGGCGGTCGTTGTTCTGCGTAATGTAGCTGACCACCCGCCGGCTGTACAGACGCAGATCGGAAACGCCGCGGGGAACGCGCAAACTGGTGGCTGCCTCGAAGGTTCGATAGAACAGCCGCCGGATGCCGCCCTTCAGCCGGTCCGTGCGCACGCCGCACACCACCTCGTTCCCCGCCTGCGCCTTTTCCCAGAGGGCCGGGATCAGGTGGATCGGATCGGTCTCCACATTCAGGGTGATCACGAAGTCGCCGATGCTGTTGTCGAGGCCGGCCACTAGCGCCACATCGAGTCCGCCGCGCCGATTCAGGCAGTAAAGCTGGACGTTCTCGACGCTCTTCTGCAGCCGCTGGACAATCTCCACCGTGTCGTCTCGCGAGGCGTCGTCCACCAGCACGATCTCATAGTGGCGAAACAACCTTCGCACCACGCGATCTGCTTCCAGGACAATCTCCTCCACGCGCGAGGCGGCGTCCCGCAGCGGAATGATAATCGAAACGAATGTGTCGAACGCGGTTCCAGCGCCGCTCATAAGCCGTCTGCCCTCAACCGGTGGATGACGTCGTAGATGTTGTCGATCTTCCCACCCATGATCGAATATACAGTGTTTGCGGACTCGCTCCGTTCCATCAGAATGGGCCGGCCGTCGTCGATCTCGTTGCGCACCAGCAGGGTCTTGATCTCAAAAAGCGAATCCACGATGCGCGCTCGCGCCAGGGCCGGCAGATAGCGCTGTGCATCCTTCAGCATGTGATAGCTTTTTGTCGGCCTCGGCCAGGCGGCCATCACCGCGTACGGCTCCGGCGAATCCGCACCGGTATCCACCCACGAACAGTGCGGCGTGTAGCGGACGTGCGACAGCGTGTGCAGCCCGCGCGGCGGAAACGGCATGGTGGAGAAGAAAGGGCCGCACATTACGGTGATTCCCAAACCGCGCAGCTCGTCCGGTGGTTCAATGAGCGCCAGCTCGGTGATCTCCTGCTTCAACGGCGTGCGGCAGTGCGAACTCAGGCCGGGGATGTGCTTGAGACCGGCATAGGTGCAATTGAACAGATACGTCGTTTCGAGCTCGCTGCCATCGGACAGGAAAACATGGGAAAGCGGCTCGCTCGTTTCCACTCGCTCCACGCGCGTGCTCAGGCGGACCTCGACCCCGGCGACGTCCAGCATCCGGCGCAGCGTATCGCGAAGGACGTCGGCGTCAAAGGCGTACTCGGTAACTTCGTACACTGCCTCGATGAGCCAGGGCTCAAACAGCCGCGCGTGCTCGTCGCGCGCCGGCTTCCAGGGTGCGCCGATGATATTGCAGAAGCGCTCGAACTGCCGCGCCGAGACCTTGCTCCGCTGTCTGCCGATGGCGTACAGCTTGGTGAAGTTGCTGACCACGCACTCGGGGAAATCCTGCACGAACGACTGGAAGTTGGCCCGGCTGCGGTAGGCGGTCTGCAGGCTACGCGGGTAGTGATAGCCGTTGTGGATTCGCGCCTGGTTCGCCCAGGAGGCATGGCGGAACAGCTCCGCTTCCTGCTCGATCACCGTCACGGCCTTCATCCGCGGCGCGAGATAGCGGGCAATGGAGCAACCGAAGAAACCTCCGCCGACAATAACCGCATCCACCCGCTGTCTCATCCCGGACTCCGCTCCATAATTGTCGCGGCTCAGTACGTACCGGCGTTTCCGAGCCGCGCGTGTGAACAAGCGGTCTTCAAAAACACTCTATGATCCTTTTGGATTATATCGGCCCAGCACTGCGAGCAGCAGCAGCCTAATGATCCGGAGTTTCGCTTTCGTTCCGCCGATCTTGCTGGGCACGGCCCCGGCCGCGGGATACACCCTGCGAACAGGAAGCTCCTTCACCCGGAACCCGAGCCGTGGAATCCGCACCGAGAGATAGTAGTGCAGGTTGTACGTGTCGAACACATCGCGGAACGGCTGCACTCGGGGGTCGAGTATCACGCGGCGGCTCAGGGCGCGGAACCCGTTGGTGGTGTCAGTGTAGCGGAATCGCGCCGCCATGCTGATCAGCGGCGCATGCAGCAACGTCACCGCGAGCCGGCGGTCCCAGGGGGTGTTGAGTTCCTCGCCGCCGGGCCTGTAGCGGGACCCCTGTACATAGTCGAAGCCCTGGTCCAGAGCCTCGAGGAATGCCGGGATCGCTTCCACGCCGTCCTTGCCGTTGCCGTCGATGAACACGAAGCCTTCGTAGCCTTCCTTCACCGCGTAGTCAAGCAGCATGCGCATTTGTGCGCTCAGTTTTCCGGGGCCAGTCTTGACAAGCAATGTGCGCACCGGAAAATTGCGGAGTGTGGCCGGGTCGCCACTGGTGTCGTTGCTGCCGCCGTCGCCGATGACGATGTCCCCTTTACCCGCCAGGAATTCCATGCCGCGCAACTGGTTCAGAAGGCGTTCCCCCTCGTTGATCACCGGGATCAGGACGGCATAGCGTGTGCGCCGCGGCTGCAGCTCGTGGATGTCGTAGGTGGGGACCTCAGTGGGCGTCGCCATAGATCCTTCGAACAAACCGCACTGCCTCTTCGAGCGCAGGCAGGGGCGGGTCAGCGGCGCGCATTTCGAGCGCGACCCACTGATCGTAGTGCACGCTCCGCAGCGCCTCCGCGGCCTCCTGGTGCGCCGCCACGGGAGCCGGGAAGCCCGCCAGATACGGTTCGCTCGCGTGGAAATGCCGCAGGATGCCGGCATGGTCGCGAATAGCCTGCGCCGCATCCTCGCCGGCCAAATACAGACACGCGGTGTCCAGATGCAGGCGGAACCCCTCAGAGCCCACCGCGCGGACCAGCCGGGCCGCTGTCGCGCTGTCAGTGGCAAAGTTGCACTTGTACTCGACGGGGTTGGCCTCGAAGCCCACGCGTACATCGCGCTTCGCACAATACTCGCCCACCCGTGCGAAGAACTCCACCGCGATCGCGAACGCCTGCGCCTCGGGCAGCGCGCCCCGGTCACGATTTCGTGGTGCGCCGAACACCATGCAGCCGGCGCCGAGATCGGCGGCCAGATCCGCACAGCGGCGGAGATGTTCCTCCATCGCCTGGCGATCCTGATCCGACCCGAAAAGGCTCAGCTCCGGCTTGTGGAACAAAATCGATTGCAGCGAGGAAATCGCAAGGCCGTTCGACTCCACCATACGGCGAAACTCGCGAACGCTCGCGGAACTCATCCCCTGCCACTGCGGCCACACGCGCGTGGGCGCAACCTCGATGGCGGCGACATCGTTGGCCACCAGGAATTCGAAGACCGCGGCGTCCAGTTCCGCCGGCCAGGCGATGTTGGAGACGGCAAGCTTCATGTGGCGTTTACGAACTCGCCCAGATCGGCCAGCACCTGGCCGGCTCCCGCCAGATACGGCGGCGACGCGCCAAATTCAAGGCTGTGCAGCGTCCTCACGTCGTAGTGCGCCTCCGGGGCCGGCTTCGCTCCCACGCTCTTGCCCGGAAAGAACCGGTCGATGATGTCGCGCGTGGCGATGGGCTCGGTGACGAAGTTGATCAACCGGATTCGGGTCCCCTCGAGTCGTCGCAGATCCCGCCAGAGCCGCGACACGTTGTAGTACTGAAACGAACTGTCTGGGTGAATCATGTCCAGACAATTGTCGTGGAGCAGATCGTAGATCACGTTCTTCTTCAGGCCGGGTCCAAACACGCCGGCAATCCGCACGATGGTGGTTTCGCCGAAGCGATCGCGCATGGCGTCTTCGAAATGCAACCGGTTGACGCCATACGCGTGATTCGGCCAGGAATGACAATTGAAGCTCTCGTCCACACCGGAATTGATCGGATACACGTCCACCGTGGAGAGCACCACCACTCTTCGCGCTCGCACCTGCCCAAGGTCCGTCAGAAGGCTGTCGATCCGTGCGCGATCCTCGGCCGGATTCTGATTCGCCCACCACTTGACGGCGCTCACACCGGCCGAGATCAGCAGGTCAAACTCCCGTCCACGGATGCCGCCAATGTTCTTCGAGTTGTAGCATTCGTCGAACGCGAACTGCCGCGCCAGGTTGCTCCCAATGAAGCCGGTGTGCCCGATGAGAGCGGTACGCATACGTTCACATGTTACACTCCAAACAAAAATGGTTGTCTTCTGGATTCTGCTCGGCTGGATCGCGTGTGTGGTAACCGCCCTCGCGCTGGGGCTTCTGCTATTCCGATTGCTGCATGTTTCGCTCCACCGGCTGGAGTCTCTCTGTCTGGGCTATGTGACCGGGTCGGCCGTCCTGAGCTGCGTAGTTTTCGCGCTTGCGGCGATGGGCATCGCACGAAAAGGCGTCTTCCTGTCACTGAGCTTCCTTGCACTGGCGGTCTCGCTGTACTTCTGGCGCTGGCTCCTTCCTCCAACTTCGCCGCGTGGGCCGCGCATTGCCGCCGGGTGGAAGATTCTGTTCGCGGCGGCGATCCTCGCTTACGGCACGCTGTACTTCCTCCAGGCGCTGTCGCCGGAAATGAGCGCGGACGGAATGATGTACCACCTCGGCCTGGTCAATCTGTTCAACCGGGCGCACGGGTTTGTTCGCTACGTGGACATGTACGCGGGACTTCCCGAAGGCGTTGAGATGCTGTTCTTCTACGCCTTCGCCATTGGGAAGCACTCGGCGGCGTCGCTGGTACACTTCTCCTTCCTCGTCGATCTGGCGCTGCTGATGGTGCTGTATGGAAGGCGCTTTGGTTTTGCTTCGGCGGGCGTGGCCGGCGCTCTGCTGGTCTTTGCCAGTCCGCTGGTGGGCGCCGACGGTACCTGCGCGTACAACGATGTGGGACTGGCCGCCGTCACCTTCGCCGCGGTTTATCTGCTGGCGTTGTGGCGGAACGAAAAGAGCACTGGGTTGTTGATGGCCTGCAGCATCGTGACCGGCTTCACCATGGCCATCAAGTACACGGCGATCTTCTTCGCTCTGTTTGTGGTGGTGATGATCGTGATTGCCCTCCGAGGCCAGAGCTGGCGCAGGCGCGTTCGGCTGGCGGTGGCTGCGGGAATCGTCATGAGCGTTTGCGTGGCGCCGTATCTGGTGCGCAACGCTCTCTGGTTCGATAACCCGGTCGCCTTCTTCGGCAATCCCATATTCCGCAACTCCAACTTCCATATCTCTTTCGAGCAGGACTACTCGAGGAATCTGGCTCACCTCAACGGGCTTCAGTGGCGGGACATGCCCATGCAGCTGACCACCGGCGGCCCGAACGTCGAAGGGTGTCTGGGAGCCGTTTTTCTGCTTGCGCCCCTGGCCCTGGCCGGCGTATTGTGGCCGCAGAGCCGCTTCCTGCTGCTCGCGGCCCTGGCCACCGTGGTCTCATTCCCCGCCGCCCGGAGCCCGCGCTATCTCATACCCGCTTTGCCCATGCTCGCCATCGCCGTAATGTTGGTGCTCCGCCGCATACGGTGGTCAAGTGTGTTGCTGGCCGCGATCGTGATCGCGCACCTGGCGACGTCCTGGCCTCCGCTGCTGGATCGCTGGTATCGTAACCCGGGTTGGCACGTCGCTCTCATTCCCTGGGAGGTGGATCTGCGGATAGTGCCGGAGGACGCCTGGCTCACCGAACGGTCCGAAGAATACGCCATTACTCGAAAGATGGATGCCGTGCTCCCGAAGGGCGAGGCGGTGTTCTCCATGGCCTGCCCCGGTGCGAAGGCATACACGGACCGGGACATCGTCGTCGTCTTCCAGTCGGCCCGCGGGGAGAACCTGGGCGATCCCATGTACAGCACGTGGAACTCGCCGGCGAGCGGACGGGAGCGCTGGAGGTTCCATTTTCCGGCCGTGAATGCTCGCGAGGTGCGCCTGGTCCAGAAGGGCCGCAGCATCCAGCAATGGAGTATCAACGAAGTCAATCTGCAATCGAACGGCGCGGAAATCCCCATCGGGCCGGGCGCACACCCCTACGCCTGGCCGAATCCGTGGGACGTGTGGCAGGCCTTCGATGGCAGCGGCGTGACCCGCTGGCGCACCTGGGAGCCGTTGAAGCCGGGCATGCATCTCGGCGTTCGCTTCGGCGCCCCCGTCCGTCTGGACGGCCTCACCGTCCTCGATTTTCCCGACCAGTTCGAGAGCAGGATGAGTCTGCAGGTTCTCAGCGAAGAGGGCCAGTGGGTGGATGAACCGCCCCCCGCGCTGGAAATCGTCCCAGCCACGGATCTCCGCAAGGAGGCGACGCAGGTGCTCAAACGTGCAGGCATCCATTACATCCTGTTGAGCCGGTATCAGTGGAACAGCAAGGCGTTCCTCGATGTGGCCGGCGATTGGGGGCTGGCGCCGGTAACCAGCACAGCCAACCTCAGGCTGTTTCGAATCGAGTAGCACGGGCGGCTTGATAGAATTGGCCTTTGCCTGACATGCCCTTGTCTCCCAGCGAGAATCTGCTCGCAACCTCACCACCTCGCTCAGGTGCCCGTCGCCGCCTGATTCTGCGTGCCAGTCTGGCGGGTCTGCTTGGCTGCGCCGGCGTGTTCGGCCTGGACGCGCTCGTGTTTCGCACAAAGATGTACGCACAGCTTCTGGAGCCGGATTCTTCCACCGGGCAGTTCGAGCAGACCCTGCGGAGGGAGAAGCAGGCGCAACGGCTCTACGGCGACAACCTGGTGGTCACGCTTGGCGATTCTCGTTTCGGTTACTCTCCGAAGCTGGCCGACGAGTTGACCCCGCGGACCGGATACGTCTTCCGCCACGCCGGCATTGCCGGCACCGACGTCCGTGCGTGGTACTACATGCTGCGCGATCTGGACCCCGCTGCGCGCCGCTATCGCGCCATCGTCTTCGCCGTGAACGACTACGACGACGAAGATGGGTGGGGCATCCCCGAAGACGACATCCGCCTCCTGCATTACGCCATCGCCCGTCTCCGCCTCAGCGACATACCCGACTTCTTTCAGGCGTTTCAGAGCAGGCCGCTGCAATGGGAGGCGTTTCGCGGCAGCGTTCTGAAGGGCCTCGTCTACCAGACCGATATTCAGGCGTTTCTCGCGAAGCCGATCCAGCGAATCCGCTATGTCCGGCTCTGCAACCGGGGATGGGCCCATTGGACCTGGGATTTCGTCGAGACTCCGCAGAGCATGGTGGGATTGCAGATCGACTGGAGCGCGTGGAAGGCAACGCTCCCCGCCGGGGCCGATCGCAATCAGCGTGAGACCGTCCAGAACTTCCTCATGTACCCGGTGGCGCCGCAGACGGGCCACTTTGCCGCGTTCCGTCGCAAGTGGTTTGGAAAGATTGTCGACCGCTATCGCGATTCGCCGACGAAGATCGTCTTTCTTCGACTGGCGCGCGGCCCCATTCCGCGGCCGGGCAATCTGGTGCAGAAGAAAAGCAGCTCCATCCGCGAGTTCGCGCGCCGGCCCAACGTGCTCCTGGTGCCCGAGCACGCTTTCGATTCGCTGGAGCATCCCGAGCTTTTCAAGGATGCCATGCACCTGAATCGCGAGGGATCGGCGCGCTTCTCGGCCATGCTGGTCGAAGAGGTGGCGAAGCTGCTGGGCCCGCCGCAGCCGCGGGAGGCCGCGAGATAGGGCCATGCTCTTCAACACCGTTCAGTTCTTCATCTTCCTGGCCGTAGTGCTGCTGCTCTTCTATGCGAGCCCGCGCTGGTTACGCAAGTACATTCTGCTGGCGGCCAGTTACTTTTTCTACGCCTCCTGGAATCCGAAATTCATTCTGCTTCTGCTGACGCTCACCGTAATCGACTACACCGCGGGCATCTGGATCGAGAAGACTCCGCCGGGGCGGCGCAGAAAGATCCTCCTCATTCTGAGTCTCACGGCGAATCTTGGATTTCTGGGGATCTTCAAGTATTACAATTTCGCCGCCAGCAACCTGGCGCTGTTGCTGGGCAAGCCGGCCAATTCGTTCTGGTTCGACATCGTTCTCCCGCTGGGCATCAGCTTTCACACGTTTCAGAGCATGTCCTATGTGATCGACGTCTATCGCGGCGAGCAGGCCGCCATACGCAACCCCACCGATTACGCTCTGTTCATCTGTTTCTTCCCGCAACTGGTGGCCGGTCCGATTGTGCGCGCGCGCGACTTTTTCCGCGATCTGCTGCACTGGCAGCCGCCTTCGCCGGACGACGTATCACGTGGTCTGTTCCTGATCGCGCTGGGCCTGACCAAAAAGATGGCCTTTGCCGATCAATTCGCAAAAATCGCCAACGGTTATTTCGGCAACGTGGCCGGGCATCCCGGCATGGTGCCTGCCTGGACCGGCGTGCTCGCTTTCGGTGTGCAGATTTACTTCGATTTCTCCGGCTATACCGATATGGCGATCGGCATGGCGCGGCTGCTGGGCTTCCACTTCCCGATAAACTTCCGCCGGCCGTATCTCGCCGCCAGCATCACCGAGTTCTGGCATCGCTGGCACATTTCACTGTCCACCTGGCTCCGCGATTATCTCTACATTTCCCTTGGCGGAAGCCGGCACGGGCGCTGGAACACGTACCGCAACCTGCTGCTGACCATGCTGCTGGGCGGCCTGTGGCACGGCGCGAGCTGGAATTTCCTGATCTGGGGCGGCTACCATGGGGCGCTGCTGGCGGTGGAGCGAGCGATCCGCGGGGACCGTCGGAATCGCGAAGGATGGTCCTGGTTGTATCCGCTAAAGTGGCTGCTCACGCTGGCGCTGGTGATGGTGGGCTGGGTCTTTTTCCGGGCCGCGGACCTGCACCAGAGCATGGCGATCATTGGACAGATGTTTGGACATCCCAGCGGTCACACGCTGTTCCAACCCTGGCACGTCCTCCTGATCGCGGTTTCGCTGGCTTTGGCGATCGCCGAGGAGAAACTGGATTGGTTCGACCGATTGATGGAGGCCCCCGTCTGGGCCTACGCCTCCGCGCTGGCGCTGATGTTCTTCTGCCTGGAGATCTTCGGCGTGATTGACGCGCAGATTCCGTTTATCTATTTCCAGTTCTGACCGGCTGGCCCCGCCTTGGCCGCTTCAGCTCCCGTTGATCATGCTGGTGACGGTGGAGAAGATCCTGCTGATGGAGGGCATGATGGTGGGAGGCAGAAAGCCGGCGACAACGATGACCAGCGATGCGGCCAATAGCGAATACTCGATCATGTCCTGCCCGCGGCAGTCTCTCCAGAGCCGACGGATGAAACGCGGAAGCACCGGCGCCGACCTCCTGTCACAATGATCGTTCCGCCGGAGAGGCTTCACAATCGTAGAGAACCCGTAACATCCCGTTGAAAAGCCCTTAGTTTGAGGTTGCCGGAGGGGGTGGAGTCATTGCACGGCCCGAAGATCCTGTGAGAGCATTGGGTTTCCGGGATGCAGGACTAACCCGCGACTGCGCCGGGCAGGTGCCGACGTGCTAATAGTCCCAACCTACAACGAACGTGACAACATCGAGTTGTTGGTGGCCCGGATCCGCCAGTCGGCCGGAGAGGAACCCGTTTTCTTTGTGGACGATAACTCGCCCGATGGGACGGCGGAGGAGATCCGCCGGATTCAGCGGCAGGACAGCAACGTCCACGTGATGGTGCGGCCCGGCAAAGACGGCTACGGTTCCGCCTGCCGCGAGGGCATGAAGAAGATCCTGATGGAGAAGCTCGCTGACTACGTGATCCAGTCGGACGCCGATTTGTCGCACCCTCCCGAGGCATTGCCGAGGATGATTGAGCTGCTGAGGACGCATCCGGTGGTCATTGGTTCGCGCTACGTCGCGGGCGGGGGCAGCCGGAATTGGGACTTTCGCAGGCGCTGTCTCAGCTTCGGCGGCAATCTCTATGCGCGGATCCTCACCGGTGTGCCGGTTCACGACATGACCGCCGGATTCGTGGGGTATCAGTCGGACGTCCTCCGGCGGATCGACCTCGACGCGATACGCTCCGAGGGATACGCTTTTCTCATGGAAATGAAGTTCAATTTGCATCGGCTTGGCGTTCCGTTCTTCGAAGTTCCGATTATATTCACGGAACGCGAGTCCGGAAAATCGAAATTCAATCGCAGGATCATGTGGGAAGGGGTCGGATTTCCACTGAAGACTCTGGCGCGGAGGATTGACCATGGGTAACCGCAGGGCACTGATTACCGGCATCACCGGGCAGGACGGTTCGTATCTGGCCGAGTTGCTCTTATCAAAAGGCTATGAAGTGCATGGCATCGTGCGGCGCGTGGCGCTGGAGGATCCGCTGCACCGTTTGGGGCGGATTGCCGGTTTCCGCGAGCGGACCACGTTGCACGCGGGTTCGCTCGAGAGCTTCCCCAGCTTGTACAAGATCGTGCAACAAGTGCAGCCGGACGAGTGTTATCACCTGGCCGCGCAGAGTTTCGTCAGTTATTCCTTCGACGATGAGTTCTCCACGCTGAACACGAACATCAACGGAACGCACTTCCTTCTGACCGCGCTGAAGGAAGCGGCGCCGCGTTGCCGGTTTTACTTCGCCGGGTCGAGCGAGATGTTTGGCAAAGTGGAAGAGGTTCCGCAGACCGAACGGACCGTGTTCCACCCGCGATCGGCGTACGGGATCAGCAAAGTCGCCGGTTTCCACCTGACCCGGAATTACCGCGAGGCTTACGGGCTGCACGCCTCGAACGGAATCCTGTTCAACCACGAATCTCCGCGCCGCGGATACGAGTTCGTGACCCGCAAGATCACTTCCGGTGTCGCGGCCATCGCCGCAGGCGCGGCCAGCCATGTTCGCCTCGGCAATCTGGAGGCCCGCCGCGACTGGGGCTACGCGCCCGAATACGTGGAAGCGATGTGGCGGATGTTGCAGCAGGATGAGGCGGACGACTACGTGGTGGCCACCGGCGTCTCGCATTCCGTGCGTGAGTTCTGTGAGGTGGCGTTCTCCCTGGTCGGACTTGACTACCAGGAGCATGTCCAAACCGATCAGCAACTCTACCGTCCCGCCGAGGTGGACCTGTTGATCGGCAACCCCTCCAAAGCCAGCGCGGTGTTGGGCTGGCAGTCCCGGACCGGTTTCGAGATGCTGGTCCGGCTGATGGTGGAAGAGGATTGCCGCGCCCGGGGCATCGCGCGCTGATCGGCGACGATTCGATGTGGGGCAGCTTGTCAGGCTGCGGCCGATTGTCAATCGGCCCACCGCCAAGTGTGCAGCCGAAGTCACTGCGCGTCCAATACGATGCCACTGAAGACCCGGCTGATCCCGCGCCAAACACCCTTCATCCGGTAGTTCCCCCCTCTATCCGATAACCCGCGACCAGCGTGCGCACCCTCGCTTACCTTTGCACCAGAGGCATCCTGTATGGATCAACTGGTCGCACTCGAAAACGTTAGCCGCCGATTTCCCATGGACCACCAGGCCGTCGTCGCCCTGGACGGGATCACGGCGGCAATTGACGGCGGGTCCTTCCTGGCCATCGCCGGCCCGAGCGGCAGCGGAAAATCGACGCTGCTGAATCTGATTGGCTGCATCGACCGGCCCACCGGCGGCGTCATCCGTCTGGCGGGCGAAGACACCGGCCGTCTGGGCGCGTCGCGGCTCTCCGAGCTGCGGCGGCGCCGGATCGGCTTCGTGTTTCAAACATTCAACCTGATTCCCGTATTCACGGCCTTCGAGAACGTGGAGTATCCGCTGCTGCTGCAGCGCGTGCCCGCTACGGCGCGCCGCCGCCGGACCATGGAAGCGCTGGAAAGCGTGGGACTTGCCGCCCGCGCGAAGCACCGCCCCGATCTGCTCTCCGGCGGCGAACGCCAGCGAGTAGCGGTGGCGCGGGCCATTGTCCACCAGCCATCTCTGGTGCTCGCCGACGAGCCCACCGCCAACCTGGACAGCGCCAACGCCACGCACCTGATTGAGCTGATGCACACGCTCAACCGGCGGCTGGGCATCACGTTTCTCTTCTCGACGCACGACCCGCGCCTGCTCGATGGGGCGGATCGCGTCATCCGGTTGTGCGACGGCCGGATCACCGAGGACAGCGTGGCCACCGCGTCCCCGGTTCACCAGGAGGTGCTCCAATGAGATCCTTCCTCTTGCTCGCGTTTCGCAACATCTTCCGCAATCGCCGTCGCACCATCATGACGCTCACGGTCACCAGCGGCGGAGTCGCGGCGCTGCTGCTGGCCGGCGGATTCTTCTCGTACCTGTTCTGGGGCTTCCGCGAGACCACCATCCGCAACGGCCTCGGTCACCTGCAGATCTACAACGCCGAGTTCTTCCGCCACGACGAGACGAAAGCGCTCGAGTTTGGGGTGGGCGACTACAACTCCGTTGCGTCGGCGGTCATGCACACGCCCCACGTACTCGGCGTAGCGCCGCGCATCGAATTCTTCGGCATGGTCTCCAACGGCCGCAAGTCGGGGACGTACATCGCCACGGCGGCCATACCGGAGACCGAGCGGCGCATGGGATTCCAGCCGCACATTGTGAGCGGCCACGAACTGAGCACGGCGCACGACGCGACCGACACGGAGGTGCTCATCGGATCGGGGCTGGCGCGTTCCATGAACGTGAAGCCCGGCGGCGGCCTCACGCTGCTTGCGGTAACCGCCGACGGCGCGCTGAACGGTCTCGACGTGAACGTCGCCGGCATCATCACCACCGGCATCAAGGAGTACGACGACCGCGTGCTCCAACTCACCCTGCCGGCGGCGCAGCGGCTGTTGCAGAGCGACCGCGTCACCAAGCTGGTGGTGGGGCTCGACAACACCGACAACACCGCGGCCGTTCACAGCGCGCTCGCGGCAAAGCTCGGTGGCGAGAGCCGGTTCGCCATCCGCGAGTGGCAGGAAATGGCGCCCATGTATCAGCAAATGGTGCTGATGTTCGGCGGCATTTTTGTGTTCATGGGCGTCATTGTCTTCTTTATGGTAGTAGTCTCCAGCGCCAACTCGCTCATGATGGCGATGTTCGAACGGACCCGTGAAATCGGCACCATGCTGGCCATGGGGACGCCGCGCTTCTGGGTGCTCTCCGTGTTCGTGCTGGAAGGCGTGCTCACCGGCGTTCTGGGGGCGTTTTGCGGCCTGGCTGCTGGGAACGGCTTCATCGCGCTGCTCAATCATGCCGGCCTGCAGATGCCGCCGCCCCCGGGAAACACCGCGGGATTCCCGTTTCACGCACAGCACGTACCCGCGCTGATGATTGGCGTGTCCGTGCTGGTGGTGGTGACGCTCGCTGTGGCATCCATTCCGCCGGCCTTCCGCGCATCGCGGGTGCGCATTGTGGAAGCGCTGGCGCACGTGTAGAGGAGGGACGATACCATGCTTCGCCTGGCCGGTTTGCTCATTCTTACAACGTCCGCGTTCGCGGCGAGCACGCCCG
Source organism: Bryobacteraceae bacterium (assembly GCA_049510065.1). Classification (GTDB taxonomy): domain Bacteria; phylum Acidobacteriota; class Terriglobia; order Bryobacterales; family Bryobacteraceae; genus CAWACP01. Next base: position 49,828 of record JBEKZH010000022.1, on the reverse strand, counting down.
ATGGGGTAGCGCTGCTGCGCCGCTTCGACCTCCTGCGCAACGGCGCGGACTGGAGTTCGTTCGCCGCCCGGATTCAGATCACCAACTACGAGGACGGGCAGCAGGACGAGGAGCACCTTTTCCTCGTCTACCAGAAGGGCACGGAGAAATCGTACGTCGAGTTTCTGAGCCCGCGCGAAAAGGGCCGCCACCTGCTCATGCTGGGCGATGACATGTGGATCTATCTGCCCGATACCAGCCGGCCGATTCGCATCACCCCCATCGAGCGGCTCGCCGGCAACGCAGCCAATGGCGACGTGGCTCGCGCCAACTGGGCGGCCGATTACGATCCGGTTTCGGTTCGCTCGGAACGGGTGGGCGGCGTGGAATGCTACGTCCTTGACTTGACCGCAAAGCGCAAAGGCGCCACGTATCGCCGCGTGCTGCTGTGGCTGAAGGTGTCCGACACGCGCCCGGTGAAGGCCGATTTCTTTGTGGCTTCGGGCCGGCAGTTGAAATCCGCCACCTACGACAGCTATCAGCAGATCGACGGACAAACCATGCTGCGGCGCATGACCATCTACGATCGCGTGCGCCAGAACTCGCGCACCGTGATCGACTATCTCAGCTTCCAGCCGCGGGCCCTGCCAGACCGCATCTTCCATCAGGGCCGTTCGGAGAGGTTCTGATGTGGTGCGCGATAGCGCTGTTACCGCTGCTGTTAAACGGTGGTGGCACCGAAAAAGGTCAATTCGAAAGCCGCGAAATGCGCGCGTCGTTGTCGGTTCTGGAGCAGGGCACGTGGCTGGCGGGTCGGCGCACACCAGGCGCACAGGGCGAGAATCTGGTGGTGGTCCAGCCGGCTTTCTCCTGGCGGGACGGACAGCGCTGGCGCGTCGTCACCAGCGCCGCCGCCATCGTGGACACTGCGGACCGCACGCACTCGCGGGTGGGGATCCGGGAGGCGTGGGGCGGCTACACCGCCGGCGATTTCGACTTCAGTGCGGGGAAGAAGATTCTGCGCTGGAGCACCGGCTACGCGTTCACTCCCACGGGCGTGCTGGACCCGCCACGCAACGCCGCCGATCCGGGCGACCGCCTGAATCTCACCGAGGGGCGCGAGATGGTAGCCGCCGACTGGGTGCGCGGCGGCAGCGCGCTCACGGTGGCGTGGGCCGGTAGCACCACGGCGCTGCGCTACAACAAGCTGATTGCCGGCTTCGACGCCGCCCTGATTTATGCGCACTCGGGTGGCGGGCCGAACTTCGCCGGCGTCAATTTCACGCGCGTAGTGGGCGAGGCCTTCGAAGTCCACGGAGAACTGGCGCACCACCACGGCATGGCCGCGCTGGCGGGCGGCAAGTACACCATGCGCTCGGGCATTACCTTCATCGGCGAGTTCTATTCGCCCGAAGCGCCGCGGCGCGGCCAGTATTTCTTCGCGAATTGCGGCAAAGGACGGCTGCGCGAACTGCCGGGTTGGAAGGAGTGGGACGTCAGCGCTTCGGTGGTCGCCAACTTGACCGACGGCAGCCACATGTTCGTAGGCGACGTGACCAGGCGAATTGGTGATAAGGTATCGCTGACGGGCCACGCCGAAGCCCCGCGCGGCAAGGTGTGGCGGTCCGAGTTCGGCATGATCCCGTACTCCGCGCTGGTTTCGATGGGAATTCGGTATCAGTTATGACCACAACCAACTCATCGCGCCCGCGCGTATTGACACGGCAACATCTGGTTCGCCTGGTCGTGATCAACCTGATTGCGGCGGCCAGCGCCGTGGCGCTTGTAGCGGGGTTCGGGCTGATGTCGCGGTTGAGCGATGTAGGGTACGCGCTCGCCACCAGTCTCATCTACGCCTACACCATAGGGTCGCTTGCAGGAATCATCCTCCCGTTCCTCGCCGTTGCGGTGGACCGCAGGCCGGCGCTGGTCAGGTTCAGCGTGATCGGCGCGGGCATTGTCGTCCTCACGTTAATCGGCTGCGTGCTTGGCAGCGTGATCACGGTCCTTGTTGGTGTCAACAGCGTGGAGCGAGCCTGGGGCATCTTCTTCCTCAACGCACGGATCAGCGTCACCGTCGGCCTCGTCGTCGGCCTGGTGTTGTTCGGCTACGAGAGCCTCCGCACCCGTCTTCAGGCGGCCGAACTGGAACTGCGCACGCGGCAACTCGAGGAAGAGCGAGCGCGGAAGCTGGCGGCCGAGGCGCGGCTGTCGTCGCTCGAATCGCGCATTCATCCGCATTTTCTGTTTAATACTCTCAATTCCGTCTCCGCACTCATTCATGACGACCCCGAGCGCGCCGAGGAGATGGTGGGCCGCCTTGCCGCGCTGCTGCGGTTTTCGCTGGATGCCAATCAGCGGAGTCTCGCGCCGCTGGAACAGGAGCTGAAGATCGTGCGGGATTACCTCGAAATAGAGAAGGCACGATTCGGCGAGCGGCTTCGCTACACCATCGAGGTGCCGGACGACCTTCAGGGCGCCGAGGTTCCATTGCTGGCCGTGCAAACCCTGGTGGAGAACAGCGTCAAGCACGTGATTGCGCCGCGCCGCGAGGGCGGGGAAGTCTTCGTGCGAGTGAGGGCGGTCGGCGGCGCCGTGGAGGTTCAGGTTTCCGACAGCGGTCCGGGGTTCTCCATGGCCAACGTGCCGGCGGAACACGGGCTGGACAATCTGATGGCGCGGCTGCACGCCTTGTATCCGGACGGGGCGGGCGTGGAGACAATGAAAGACGACAGAGGACGGGCGGCGGTTTGCATGAGGTTCCCCGTGCGTGCGGCATGAAGGCTTATCTGGTAGACGACGAGCCGCTCGCAGTCCGGCGTCTGACGCGTCTGCTGGAGGCCACCGGCCGCTTCGACATCGCCGGCTCCACCAGTGACCCCGAGGTAGCGCTCGAGTTCCTCTCGCGCGAGACCGTGGACGTGCTCTTCCTGGACATTCAGATGCCTGGGATGACCGGTTTCGAATTACTGGCGCGCCTTCGCGAGCCGCCCGTGGTGATCTTTACCACTGCCTGGGACGCATACGCGCTGAAGGCCTTCGAAGTGCACTCCATCGACTATCTGTTGAAGCCCATCGAGCCGGCGCAGCTCGATCGCGCCATTGGCAAGCTGGATCGAATGCGCGGCTCGCCGCGGCCGGACCTGCGGTCCATCGTCGAACAGGTGGCCGCGTCGCTGACACGGCCGGAGCCGGACCGCATCGCCACCCGCACCGGCGAGCGCATCCAGTTCATCGATCTCGCGCGCGTCACGCACTTCTTCGCGCAGGACAAGCTGACCTTCGCGGCATCGGGTGGCCGCAATTACTGCGTCGATTACACCATCGCGGATCTCGAAGAGCGCCTGGCCCGCAAGAACTTCGTGCGCATCCACCGCTCCACGCTGGTCAACGTGGCGTGGGTACAGGAAATGGACGCCTGGTTTGGTGGAGGCGTGCTGGTGCGGCTGCGCGACGACAAACACACCGAACTGCAGGTGGCCCGCGACCGCGTGCGCGCGCTGAAGGAACGCCTGGGGGTGTAGCTCAGAACTGTCTCACCACACCCGGCACGCCGGCGCATGCACCATCGGCGCATCCTTGCCGCAACGGAACGCCTGGCGAAACTCCGGCATGTTGGAGACCGGCCGGTCCACGCGGAACTTCCGCAGCGAATGCGGATTAGTGATCACCTGGTTGCGCGCGGCTTCGGGCCGCTGATCCCCGCACCAGGCGAACGCGTACGAGAGGAAGAAACGCTGGCGCGCGGTGAGGCCGTCGTCTTCCGGAGTATCCAGCGACTTGCCCCGCGCCTTGTACACGTTCTCGAGCGCCAGCATGGCCAGATGGAGACCGCCGTTGTCGGCCGTATCCTCGCCCGCGGTGAGCTCGCCCTTCTGCTTCACGCCATATTCGGGAATCTCCTGCGAATACTGATCGACAATGCACTTGTCCTTCACGTCGTAGCGCGCCGAATCCTCGGGAGTCCACCAGTCGCGCAGGTTGCCCTTTTCGTCGAACTTGCGGCCCTCATCGTCGAAGCCGTGGATCGCCTCGTGCCCGATAATCGCTCCGATGGCGCCGAAGTTCGAGGCGTCGTCGCGCGCGCCGCCGAAGATCGGAAGTTGCAGGATGCCGGCGGGGAAGTTGATGGTGTTCATCTGCGGATCTTCGTAGGCGTCGATGGTCGCCGGAGTCATGATCCACTCCATGCGATCCACCGGCTTGCCGATCCTGCCAATCTGGCGGTGAGCCTCGAATGCGTTAGCCGCGTTCAGGTTCGCCAGATAGTTGTCTGGCACGATCCTGACTGCGCTGTAGTCTCTCCACTTGTCGGGATAGCCGATCTTCTGCAGCGTGGCGTCCTGCTTGACCAGCGCCTGTTTCTTTGTCGCATCGCTCATCCAGTCCAGTTGGCGGATCTCCTCGGCCAGGGCCGCGCGAATCTGCGTCACCAGCTCGTTGGCGCGCGCCTTGCTCTCGGGCGGGAACGCAATGTTCACGTAGGCCTGGCCCAGGGCTTCTCCCAACAGGCGATCGGCCGACGCGACGCACCGGCGCCAACGCGGCAACATTTGCGGAGTACCCGAGAGAGCCGTGCCGAAGAAGGCGAAGTTCTCCGCCTCCAGGCCGCTGCCCACGTACGAGGCCGCGCGATGAACCGTCCACCAGCGAAGGTAAGACCGCCATTCGTCCACCGGGCGCGTCTTGATCTGCTGTTCCACGGCATCGAGAAAACCGGGCGTGGTCACGATGTAAAACGGCACCGCCGGTGCGCCCATCCTCTTCAGGTAGTCGACCCAGTCGAAGTCGGGAACGGCCGCCTTGATTTGCTCCAGCGAGCGCTTGTTGTAGATCTTCCTGGGATCGCGGCGGGCCACATTGTCCATGGAAGCCTGCGCCAGCGCGGTCTCCATCTCCATCACGGTTTTGGCTTCCGCCGCCGCCTTGTCCGTGGAGTCGCCGGCCAGCTCCAGCATCTTCTGCACGTGCGCGACGTACTTCGCGCGCAGTTCCTTGAAACGGTCCGATGCGCCCAGATAGTAGTCGATGGAAGGAAGGCCCATGCCGCCCTGATCGAAGGCAGCCACCATGAGCGTTGCGTCCTCCATATCCTGCGTTGGGCCGAAGCCGAACAGCGGGGCTTTGGTGGAGTTGTCGTCGCCCTCCCAGACGGCGGGAAAATTCAGATGGAGCCGTGCCAGCACGCGCGACAGGTCTTTCTTCGATTGCAGCGAGTCGATCTCTTTCAGATGCGGCTGCAGCCACGCTTTGCCGCCGGCATCGCGTCCCGTTTCGTCCATGCAACTCTGCCAGAAGTCGCCGATCTGGCGCTCGCTGCCGGTGGCCTGTTTGTCTGCGGCGGCCTTTTCCATGGCCGCGCGCAGGATCGTTTGATTGTAGAGGTACAGCGGAAGCACCACGCTGGTTGCCGGCATGTCCTGCGGGATGGGATGGGCGGCAACCCATTTCGAGCACGTGTACTTAAAGAAGTCGGAGCAGGGGTCGATCGACTTGTCCACCAGGGACGGATCGAACTGCTCCAGTTTCGGGAGCTCGGGCGCCTGGGAAAAAACGAGGCCGCCGAGCGGGACGAGGCACAGGACTATCGATGACCAGCGTTGCATGACGTTTCCGAATAATACCATCGCCAACTGCCGACGTGGATAACCTGGGTCTGACTTTACCGTAACCTCTGTCTAACTGCTGCCGCTCACCGGAAGATGTCGCGAATGCGGCTGAAGAACCCCTTCTTCTGTTGTGGCGGCTGTTGGGCGGGGGCGTTACCGGAAGAAGTGGAAGTGCGGGCCTGCTGCTGGCGTGCCGCGTCACGTCCCTGGGCCGCGGTCTGATTGTTCTCGGGATAGCCGGTGTCCCAGCCGGCCACCTGTGCGCCGCCGCCGCCACCATGCAGGTGGCACGTCTCCACGGGCTGCGTGCCTTCGATGAAGTACTCGGTGGTGACTCGGGGACACGACGACGACGCCAGCTCCCCCGACTGCGGGTCGATCTGCACGGCAACCACGCCCGCGGGGGCCGAGAACTGGCTGACGTTGCGATACTCGGGGTGCTGGGCGGCGCGCTTCATGAACTCAGTCCAGACGGGCAGGGCCGAGTGCGCGCCCTCCAGATTCAGCTCGCGGCCGTCGTCGAAGCCCACCCAGACGATACAGAGCAATTTGGACGTAAAGCCGGCAAACCAGCCATCGCGCGACGTGCCCGTCTTGCCCGCAGCGGGCAGGTTGAAGCCGCGGCCGTGCACGCCGGCGCCAGTTCCGCTGCGCAGAACCTCTTCCAGCAGGCTGACCATCATGAAGGCCACGCGAGGATCGAGGACGGTGCGTTTCTCCGGCTGCGAACGGAAGATCTCACTGCCGTTCTGATCGCGAACGCTGCTGAGGAAGGCCGGCTTCACGTAGACGCCGCCGTTGGCGAAGATGGTGTACGCGCCGGCGATCTCCAGCGGGGTCACCTCGTAGGCGCCCAGGGCCACGGCGGGCGTGGCATGGATGTCCATGTTCATGCCGGCGCGGCGCGCCAGATTCACCACGTTGCCGTACCCCACCTCCTCGGCAAGCTGCACCGTGGCCACGTTCAGGGAATGGGCCAGGGCGGTGCGCAGCGTTACCGTTCCCATGAACTCCTTCTTGAAGTTGCTGGGCTCGTATGGCTTGTTGTCGAACCAGAAGGTGGTGGGCGTGTCGTTCAGCAGCGATACCGGCGTGATCAGTGGCCGCCCGCCGTTGATGGCCGTATCGAGGGCGGTGGCGTAGACAAATGGCTTGAACGACGATCCCGGCTGGCGCTTGGCCACGATGTGGTCGAGCTGGCTGACGCCGTAGTTGCGGCCTCCCACGAAGGCTCTGATCTCGCCGGTGTGCGGGTCCAGCGCGATGAGCGCGCATTGCGGCTCGGGGTAATTCGGATCGCGCTTGCGGCGGCCCACGATGAGCTTGTCCACTTCGGCCATACCCAGGCGGACCGCTTCGGCGGCGTCGTGCTGCAGTTGCAGGTCCAGCGTGGTATAGACACGGTACGGCTTGGTCTGGAAATCGCGGCCCTCGAACTGGTCCACCAGGGTGTCGTTCACGATGTCCACGAAGTACGGCGCGTCGGTGCTCTCCATGCCGCTGTGCGCCAGCACCAGGGGGGCGGCCAGGGCGTCCTGATACTGCTGCTCGCTGATGAAGTCGTTCTCCCGCATCATGGTGAGAACCACGTTCCGGCGCGCCTTCGCGCGGTCCGGCCAGCGATACGGGTTGATGTAGCTGGGATGCTGAATGAGGCCGGCCAGCATGGCCGCCTCCGGCAGGGTCAGGTGGCCCACCTCTTTGCCGAAATACACCTGCGCCGCCTCGCCCACGCCGCGGATGTCGAAGCTCCCGCGATGGCCCAGATCCACCTGGTTCACGTAGTATTCGAAGATCTGCTCCTTCGACAGACGCTGCTCGAGCTGCAGCGTGATGAGCATTTCGGCGGCTTTGCGGCGGATGGTTTTCCGGTTGTCCAGCCAGAACATGCGCGCCAGTTGCTGGCTCAGCGTGGACGCGCCCTGGGCGTTGCGGCCCTCCCGGACGTCCACCCAGACCGCTTTGACAATGCGGATCGGATCGAAGCCGGAATGCTGGAAGAAGCGCTTGTCCTCGGCGGAAATGACGGCGTTCCGCAGCACTTCGGGTACGTCGGCGTACTTCACCAGACGGCGCTTTTCGCGATTCTTGTCGAACAGGTTCGAGATCAGCGCGGGCTCGAGCAGGTATTGAGTTCGTTCGGTATTATCGCGCAGGCTGATGATCTGGGAAACGCGATTGCCGGAAAGCTTGATCACGCCGCCTTCCGGCTCGAAATAGGAATCCGGGCCGGGATAGACGTCGATCTCGCTCGGCTTCAGAGTGTAGTAGCCGAGCCGGTTCTTGTCCGACGCGCTGTATCCGCTGCGCCGCAGTTCCGCGGAGATCTCCTGCGCGGTGGCTTCGTCGCCTACGGCGATGGAGCGCGGCGCCGCAAACAGCATGGAAGTGTTGGCAAAGGGACCGGCGGCCAGCTTCTCGTCGATGAGCCGCCCGTACTTGACGTAAAACCAAACGAACACCAGCACGCAGGCGGCCGAGAAGACCATCAGGGTGGCGAGGAATGCCTTTCCCCATGGGTTCAGGATGAAGCGAACCAGCAGTGCGCGTTTGGGTACCTGTACTTTTACGGGCACTCTGGTACCCATTCTCGCACGCCCGGCCCTACTTCTCCCGCGCGGAGTGTTCCAGTTCCTTCCAGATGTCGTCGCTATGCCGCTGCCAGTCGGACGCGCCGGAACCGCTGATGCGCTCTTCGGGCACTTTCAACGTGCCGTGACCGTAGATGCAGATGTACTCCAGACGGGGCCGGCCGCGCAGGAACAGGTGGGACAGGGAGCCCTTCTCCAGAGGCATGCGCATTCGCCGCCCACAGGTGCGGCAGCGTAAGTACTGATCGCGAACGATCAGCGCAAGCACGGCAAAGCAGAGCAGCGGGAACAGAATGATGACAATGAGGTATTCCCCAAACGGATCGGCTCGCATGGAATCGAACGTGGGCAGCAGGAGAAGTACGGCGTGCCAGAGTCCGTACAGAAAGACGCCCGCGAACGCCAGTTTGGCGGCCAGATAGCCCCAGTACTTCATCACGCTATTGGACTCAAATAGTGGCCGCGGAGTTCCGGGAATTGTGACACTGCTGGCCGCCCGATCCGTCGGCGAGCAGGTGAGGCCGGCAGCGTATCAGGAACAGGGTCCGCTGTGGACTGAATAGCGCCGGGGACTCTAAAATGGGAATCTCGGATTCTGTTCTGGATGAGGCCGTACCACGCTCCTGTTTGCGGGCCTCAGCAGAGCCAACTGCGGAGGAGGCTATCGAGATGGACGCCCCCGATATTGATCTTTCGCGCGAGCAGGCCGGCAAGCTGGAGGACACCCAGATGCGCTTCGGCGCAATCTGGAGGCGGCAACATTTGCGCCATCTGGGCGTGGCCGCGCTCTACGCGGCAGCCCCGGTGTTATTCGTGTTGATGGCCTACTTCGTTCTGACCGCTTTCCTTGTCGTACTGTCCACGATGTCCCACCCGCCGCCGCCGGGGAGCTTTGCGGAGACCGTTGAGCCTCCCCGGTGGGCCGCATGGGCGATGTTGTGGGTTTTCGCGGTCATACTCGTGCTCCAGGCCAGGGCGCCTTTCAAGATGCTCATGCTCGAACCTTCGCCGGCCTGCTGGGAGCCGGAAGACACGATCCGCCAGTACTTCGAGTCGTTTCTTGAGGCGATCGCTCACGCCAGTTGGCGTCCCGGACCATGGGTGCAGGCGTGGGTCTGCGTGCTCGATCAGGTGAAGGACCGCTACTACGACTACCGCGACTTCGTGGAGAGTTCCCAGAAAAGCGGAGGTGAGATACGCAATCTGCTTCAGTGCGCGGCCTTACGGAAACTGGGTATCGAGGCCTCCGCGCGCGGTGGCCGTTTCAAACTCTCCTGGGAGGGTCAATCTGGTCCGTTCAAGCCTTATCGACCTCTGGGTGCCCTCACAATTGAAGCCATGGCCGGGAGCGGCGGGCTGATCCCGTATCGGGTTGCCACCACATTTCAGGTCGAGTACGATCCCGAACGCGGTGGCGCGTTGCGCTGCTCAATCCCCGTGGTTCTGACGGCGACGCTCGCCCAGGTCGGTGAACGCTGGTACGTTGCCGCGCCGCCGTCGGGCGAGACGGGCGTAGCCGTGGATTGCCCATCCTCGGTGTGATTCTGAGTGCCGGTTGCCGTCACGCTCGCAACAAGTTACGAGCCAGGAAGATCACGTTGGCGGGGCGCTCGGCCAGGCGGCGCATGAAGTAGGGGTACCATGCGTCTCCGTAGGGCACGTAGAGGCGCACCCGGAATCCGTCGGTGACAAGCTGGCGTTGCAGATCGCGCCGGATGCCGTAGAGCATCTGGAACTCAAAGCGGCCCGGCTCCACTTTGCGGGCGCGTGCCCAGCGCACCGTTTCGGCGATGATGGACGCATCGTGGGTGGCGATGGCGGGATTCGTTCCCAGCTCCAGCAACTGCTTGGTCAGGCGCAGGAAGCTGGTGTCGACATCGGGCTTCTTCGGCCACGCGACAGTGGCCGGTTCGCGATAGGCGCCTTTGACCAGCCGGACCGGGATGCCGGACGCATTCAGGCGATCGATGTCCTTCTCGCTGCGATACAGGTAGGCCTGGATGACCGCGCGGACGCTCCCGTGGCGCTGGTGTACGGCTGAGACCACGCGCAGGGTGCGGTCAACATACTCGCTCGACTCCATGTCGATTTCGACGCCGCTTCCGAGCGAGCGGGCGCGTTCGACGAGGGCGGAAACGTTGTCGAGGCAGATGTCTTCGCCCAGATTGGGGCCCAGATCGAGCCCGAGCTGTGTGGGCTTCGCCGAAATCGTGGCCCGGAGGCCGGCCGCGGCGATGCGGTCGAGGATCTGCAGGTAGGAATCCCGCGAAGCGCGCGACTCTTCGATGGAGCTTACGTTTTCGCCGAGATGATCGAGGGTGGCCAGGATGTTCTCGGCCTCCAGCCGGCGGCAGACAGCCAGCTCCTCCTCGAGCGTGCGGCCAGCAATGAAGCGGCGGGTCAGGGGTTGCGCGAAGGACGATGTTTCCATCCATTGCCGCAGCCACCGCCGCCGCGAGAGAAAGAGCAGCGCTGTGCGCATCATGTTGTCATTCCGGTTGGTCGCCGTGACGACTACACCAACATTGTACGGTGGCGAAACAGGCGCTCAGACAAACAGGAGAAAGCAGCCGTAGCCGAGGCCGGCGCCCAGCAGCATTCCCGCAATCACGTCGCTGACAAAGTGCATGCCCAGCACCACGCGCGATATGGCGATGCTGAAAGCGAAGAACAGCAGGGCGGCGGAAAGCGTGGGATAAAACAGCGCGAGCGCGACGGTGATGGCAAACGCGGTCATGGTGTGCCCGGACGGGAAGGAGAACTCGTCCGGCGGGAGCACGGTGGCCCAGCAGTGCGGCTCGATTTCGCACGGGCGCTTGCGGCCGATGATGCGCTTAAGTGCCTGGAAGCAACCGATGCTGAGCATGGCCGCGGCGGTGCCGGCAGCCAGAGCGTGGGCGCGTTCGTGCCCTCCGAACAGCAGGATAATGGCGCCTACTATGTACCACACCCAGCCGTCGCCGGCGCGCGTGGCCCCCATCATCCACCAGCGAATCCAGCGAGGCGCAAACCAGTTGTTGGCTCTGCGCATCACCCGAATGTCGCCGGCCGCGATCCTGCCGAACATCATAGGCTCCTGACTCTATTCAAACCGGCACGTGTTACAGCTCGTTGAATGGGTTGTAACGAAGCAAACAATTTCGCCCTGATTTGTTAGCGCGAGCCCTGCGACCCGGTTCTCCCCTGCTACCATGGACGCTTCCGGGGATCGGCCAGTGTCGAAGAACATCCACTTCACTTACTTTGATGCGGGCGGCGGCCATCGCGCTGCAGCTACCGCGCTCAAAACCGTGGTGGAGCAGCAGCAACGGCCCTGGAACGTGCGTCTGGTGAACTTGCAGGAGATCCTCGATTCGCTGGATATCTTCCGCAAAATCACGGGGATACGGCTGGAGGACACGTACAATCTGATACTGAAGAAGGGCTGGACGCTGGGCTCGGCGCAACTGCTGGTGGCCATGCACGGCATCATCCGCCTGTATCATGGCGCGCAGGTCCGGCTGCTTCGCGAATTCTGGGGCAGGGAAACGCCCGACATGGTGGTTTCGCTGGTGCCGAATTTTAACCGGGCCATGTGGCAGGCGCTACAGGCCGTTAATCCGCGGATTGCCTACGTCACCGTGATCACCGATTTCGCGGATTATCCGCCGCATTTCTGGATGGAGCGGCAGGCGCAGTTCATGGTTTGTGGGACCGAACGGGCGGTGGCGCAGGCTAAGCAGATGGGATACCGCGACGACCAGGTTTTTCTGATTTCGGGCATGATCCTGCGGCCGGGTTTCTATGAGGCGCCGGAAATCGATGTCAATGCCGAGCGCGTCCGGCTCGGGCTGCGGCCGGACCTGCCCACCGGTCTGGTGCTTTTTGGGGGCGAGGGATCAAGGGCGATGATGGACATCGCGCGGGCGCTGGACCGCTCGGCGACGCCGTTGCAACTCATCTTCATTTGTGGGCGCAACGCGAAACTGCGCGAGCGGCTGGCAGCGATGCCCGCCCGATACCCGCGGTACGTCGAGGGCTTCACCAGCGAGATCTCCTACTACATGCGGCTGGCGGATTTCTTCATCGGCAAACCCGGACCGGGCAGCATCAGCGAGGCGCTGGCCATGAAGCTTCCCGTGGTGGTGGTCAGCAACGCGTGGACTCTGCCGCAGGAGCGGTACAACGCCGAATGGGTGCGCGAGAAGCAGGTGGGCGTGGTGCTGCGATCATTCGACGACATCGAGCGCGGCGTTGGGGAACTGCTGGAGCCGGCGAACTTCGCACACTGCCGGAGGAACGCGTCGGGGGTCCGGAACCGCGCGGTTTTCGAGATCCCGGACATCCTGGAGCGCATCCTTCACTCGGCCACCCAATAGGCGCGGCGCGCGCGCACGTGATATTTCTCGCCGCCCTTCACGCGCACTTCGATGCGGTGCAGTCCGGGAGCGGCGTCGTTCGGCGGCGTGAAGCTCAGTACGTACTGACTGTGGAGATCGGCGCCGGTTTCCGTGATGATGCGTTCGAGTCCGCTCTGCTTCAGGAAGGAGAACTGAGCGCCGCCGGTCTCGGCCGCAAGACGGCGCGCCGCCATCTTTTTTGCATTGCGGGCCAGCTCGGTGAAGACGCCGAGGAGGTTCATGTCGGAGTCGAGCGGAGGCGCGTCGGCGGGCTTCGCCGTAAAGGGCGTCGCGTAGGCGGAGTAGGTGGCCGCATAGACCACGATCCCCTCCTGCTGGGCCAGTTGCACGGCGCGGTCGAGCTTGAGGCGGCTGCCGCGATCGCGGCTCTCGGAGATGATGAGGAGCACGCGGCGCGAATCGGGCTTGCGCTCGGCGAACATCCTGCCGGACAGCTCCACGGCGTCGAGCATGCGCGCGGTCAGCGCCTGTGAACCAGCGGTAAGCCGCTTGAACGCGTCCGCGATGACGGCTGGGTCGGAGGTGAACTCCTGCACCAGGTGGAGGTCGTCGTCGAAAGCGATCACGGCGGCCTCGCCGCGTTCTCCGGTGATCAGCGGCTGAATCATCGCGCCCACTTTGCGAACTTTGGCGAGGACTGCCGCCGAAATCGCCGCTCTTTGCACGGCCACGATGAGTGAAATGGGCGCGACACCCGTGTCCGCGGTATCCACCCGCACCGTGCGCGGTGTGCCATCGTCGAGGAGCTCGAAGTCAGCCGCGCCGAGACCGCCAACGTACGCGCCATTGGCGTCGAGCACCGCAACCGGAACCATCACAAGGCGCGACTCGGAACGAATCACCTGCTGCGCGTACGCGGCCAGCATCGGACCGCTGAGAGAGGCGAGAAAGGTTCGGCGCAGCACCGATGGACGTGTGCAATCGGGCTGCCGTCAGGCGCCGGTTTCTTCGACAAAGCGCTCGACGTTGACGGCGTAGATGGCCATCCGTCCGTGCTTGTCGCTTTGAAACAGGACGCGCTGGCTGTCCGGAGTGAACCGGGGAGCGACCAGCGCGGGATCGCTGGCGCGGTGCTCGCACAAGGTCAGCTCGCGCTGCACGGAGCGCAACAGCAGGAGCACTCCGGGCGATGCCTTGCTGGCGCTGGCGCCCACGAATACGCTGGCATCCGCGTTCCGCCCAAAGCTGACGAAGCGGCTGGTCTTCGAGACGAGCGAGTCGCGGAGGGTGGCCACGTCGAACTCCCGAATGGTATCTGCGATGCTCAGATAGAGTACCGTGGCGCCGTCCGGCGACCAGAGGGCCGGTCCCGGGGTCGTCGTGAGCAATCGGGAGCTGGGCGCGAGCCGCAACTGGTTCCCGCCCTCGCGATAGAGCACTTCGTTCGTGCCAGGACGCGCCATCGGATCGCGGAGCTCCATCGCAGATTCGACGACGGTGGTGGCGGCGCCGGCGCGCGCGAGGGGAACCTGGCGGAGCCGCCACGTAGTTGCGTTCTTCTCCACCAGAACGGCGAACGCGCCATCGTGGGAGACGGACAAGCCGTCGGTAGGTTCGAATCCGTCGGGTACGCGGTAGACCACGCGCAGTCGGCCCGGTTTCACCGGCTGCACCGTAAGCGCGCGCCCGGCGAGACAAGCGAAGAAGCGTTCGTCGGGAAGCAGCGCCACCGCGAGCGGGCGTACCGGGTCGGCGTTGGTCAACTGTCGCGATTCTCCGGACCGCAGGTCCATCCGGTACACCTGCATCTGCCCGGTGCGGTCGTTCGAATACAGCAGGGAGTGGCCACGGCGCGTGGCCGCGCTCAGATGCCACGCGGGCAGCAGGCTGGTGTGCGCCGGATCGGTGAGGCGGGTGACCGGGGCTTCGGTGGCTGCATCCGCGTAACGCTTGAATTCCGGCGCGATGACGGAGCCGCTCTGCGCCCGCGCGGCCACGATGACGCCGGCCATCGACGACAGAAGCGCTCTGCGCGTGAGCCGGGCATGTGTTGGCATGGTTGATAGAATGAACCGCCGTGGGGCGCTTCCGAAAATTCATTGTAGCGGCCGTGCTGGTTCTCGCGACGGTTTTGCCTGGCTCCTGCGTGCAGCCGCCCCCGCCGCAGAAGCAGGACAGACCCGCGGAGCTCACCGCCACTGACACGGACGAAGCCCCGCCCGTTGCCGACTGGAACCAGAGCGTGTCCACGGCGATGGCCGGGCGCTCCGGCGTTGCCGTTGTGGTGGAGCGGAAGAGCGGGCGCATTCTGGCCAGCCACAACCCTGCTCTCGCCCGACGCATGGCCGCGTTGCCCGGTTCCACGCTGAAGCCGTTCGCGGTGTGGGCCCTGCTGGACCTGCATCGCCTTGGCGCAACCGAAACGCTGCTCTGCCCGCGCGCGCTCACCATCGCCGGACGCAACTTCGCCTGCACGCATCCCGCGCTGGACCGCCCCGTGACCGCCGAGACGGCCCTGGCGTACTCGTGCAATAACTTCGTGGCCCACTTCGCTTCGCGATTCCAGGACGGAGAGCTGACCGCCTTCCTGCGCGCGCACGGCTTCAGCAACGTGGCGCCCGCGCTGGGCCCGGACCGCATTCGCATGCAGGCGCTGGGCGAAGCGGACGTGCGGGTGACGCCGCTGGAGCTGGCGCGGGCCTACGCGCGGCTGGCGGACACCGCGCCCGACGCGGTGAAGCTGGGACTCCGATCGGCCGTCCTGTACGGCACCGCGCAACTCGCCGGTGGGAGCGGGCTGTCGGGCAAGACGGGAACGGCCGGCGGTCGCGCCTGGTTCGCCGGATTCACGCGGGAAGTGGCCGTGGTGGTGTTGTTGCCTGGCGCTTCGGGCGGTGGCGACGCGGCGCCGATTGCCAAACAGATTGTTGCGCCGGGGGGCGTGTGGGTGGGACGCGAGAGGCGCGGGTTGCCGCCGTTGCGCACCTACATGCGCATGGAAGAATACGTGGCCGCCGGCCTGGCGGGCGAGTGTGGGGATCTCCGCTCCAGCGAGGCGCTCAAAGCGATGGCCGTGGCGATTCGCACGTACGCCGCGCGATTCCGCAATCGGCACCAGGCGGAGGGCTTCGATCTCTGCGATACCACGCACTGCCAGCGGCTGCGTCCGGACGCCGTGAACAGCAGGTTGCTACAGGCGGCGCGCGACACTGCCGGCGAACTGTTGTGGCATGAGGGCGCGCTGGCGCACACCTACTATTCGCAGGATTGCGGTGGGGTGACGGAAGCGGCCGCCAGCGTCTGGCCGGACGAGGCGCATTCGTATCTCACGTCCGTGAAGGATTCGTTCTGCACTCGTCAGGGCCGCGCCGGATGGCAGTTTGCGGTGTCGCCCGCGGCGCTACGCACGGCACTGGAGAAAGCGGGCCTGAGCGCGCCCACGCGGATTGACGAGGTGGCGGTGTCCCAGCGAACCGATTCGGGGCGAGCGCGCGAGATTCTCCTGCGAGGCCCGGGCGGGGAAGTGCGCGTGGCCGCGACCAGCCTGCGCTTTGCTATCGGCCGAGCGCTCGGATGGGATTCCCTGAAGAGCACGCTCTTCGACGTGCGCCGCGAAGGAAGTCAGTTCGTCTTTCACGGCTACGGAGCGGGGCATGGGGTGGGGCTTTGCCAGAAGGGCGCTGGCGTTATGGGGTCGGAACGGCGGAGCTATCGCGACATCCTTGCCTTCTACTATCCGGGCACGACCGTCGGCCAGTCGGCGCAGAGGTTCCCCTGGCGGAAGATCAACGGCGAGCGGGTGGAGTTGTGGACCACAGCTCCAGGCCGGGACCAGAAGCTGGTACCGGTTTCCGACACAGCGCTGCGCAATGCCGAGACGATCACCGGAATGCACGCGCGAGTGCGCCCGCTGGTGCGGGTGTATCCGACGGTGGCGGCATTTCGCAACGCCACGGGCGAACCGGGCTCGGTGGCCGGCGATGAGCGCGGGCGCGTGATCCGCCTGCAACCGGACCCGGCGGCGCAGACCGTCCTGCACGAGATGCTGCACTTCGTGGTGGAGGCGAACACGCGGCCGGATGTGCCGCTGTGGTTTCGCGAAGGTCTGGTGGCGTGGCTGGCCGGCGACCGCGTGGTCCCCGAGAAGATGCGGGCCCTGGCCGCGCGGCACGGGCGCGCCGAGCTGCTGAGTTGGTTGAAGACAGGGTTGCCCGCGGGATTGTGAACGGGACACTGCATCTTCGCCGCCACCGTCAGCATCAAACAAACGCAATATGCCAAATGTAAAGATCGTCCGCTTTCATCAGACCGGTGGCCCCGAAGTCCTCCATCTGGACGAACTCCCTCTTCCCGATCCTGCCGCCGGAGAGGTTCGTCTCCGCGTAAAGGCGATCGGCCTCAACCGCGCGGAAGTCATGTTCCGAATGGGCAGGTATCTTCTTCAGCCCAGGCTCCCCTCGAAGATCGGCTACGAAGCCTCCGGAATCGTGGAAGCCGTCGGCCCCGATGTTGACCAGAGCTGGATCGGCAAGACAGTCAGCACGGTCCCCGCTTTTTCGGCCAGCGAGTATGGCGTTTACGGCGAGGTCGCCGTCGTTCCCGTTCACGCGATTTCCGTCTATCCGGACAAGCTTTCTTGCGAGGAGGGCACCAGCATCTGGATGCAGTACCTGACCGCCTACGGTGCACTGATCCACCAGGGCCACCTCGCAAAAGGGGATTACGTTCTCATCACCGCCGCAAGCAGCAGCGTGGGCATCGCAGCTATCGAGATCGCCAAAGCCCAGGGCGCCATCAGCATCGCCACCACTCGCACGTCGCGGAAGAAAGCGGAACTGCTCGCTCTCGGCGCCGCGCACGTGATCGCCACGGAAGAGGACGACCTGGTCGCACGCGTCAACGGGATCACAGCGGGCAAAGGCGTGCGTATCGTCTTCGACCCCATCGGCGGCAAGGGGCTCGAAGCCCTCGCGGCAGCCGCGGCCATCGGCGGCATCATTTTCGAATACGGAGCGCTCTCCACCGACCCCACACCGTTTCCGCTGTTCTCCGTTCTGAGCAAGCAACTCACCATCAAGGGGTACCTTCTTTTCGAAGTGGTCGGCGATCCGGCGGCGTTTCCGAAAGCCAAACAGTACGTGCTCGACCATCTTGCGTCCGGTGACTTCAAGCCGCGTATCGACAAGACTTTCCCACTCGCCAAAATCGTCGAAGCTCACCGCTACATGGAGTCCAACGCGCAGATCGGCAAGATTGTCGTTACCGTCCCGTAAGTAGATCGCCCGCGGCCGGGCCCACCAAACCCCTCTGCTACAATCACGTCTTAACAGTATGTTTCTGGGACTGGAGCACACGGCCATCGCTTCGCCGGACCCGCGACGTCTCGCCGAATGGTACGTTGAGCATCTCGGATTCCGTATCAACTTCGAGTACGATGGCAACTTTTTCGTACGTGCTCCGAACGGGTCGATGCTGGAGATCATTCCGGCGGAGGGAGTGGCCTCGCCAGCGGCGCTGAAAGACGCCGGCCTTCGCCACCTCGCCATTGCGGTGGACGACTTCGATGCCTGCTACGAGCATCTGCAGCGTCAGGGAACGAACTTCCTGGCGGAGCCGTATGAGAACCAGGGGAACCGCCTGGTGTTCTTCACCGACGCCGATGGCAACTTCCTGCATCTGATTCAGCGACCGGACCCGCTCCCCTGAAGGGCATCCATTGCTCCAACGCACTTTCAAGGCATTTCAATATCGCGATTTTCGCGTGATGTTTCTGGGCTCCTGCACGTCCAGCGTGGGAACGTTCATGCAGATTGTGGCCCAGTCGTGGCTGGTATTCGATCTTTCGAAATCGAGTTTCTTTTTGGGGCTCGATTCGTTTCTGGGCCAGATTCCGATTTTTCTGTTCTCGCTGGTGGGCGGCGCCGTGGCGGACCGCATGGAGCGCCGCCATCTGCTGCTCGGTTCGCAGTACATTCAGATGACCTGCGCGTTCACCCTCGCGGTTCTGTACGCGCTGGGATTCATCCAGGTGTGGCAGATCCTGATGCTGTCGTTCGTGGTGGGACTGGCGCAGTCGTTTGGCGGGCCGGCGTATTCGGCGCTGATTCCCAGCTTGGTGAAATCCGAGGACCTGCCCAACGCGATCGCGCTGAACTCGATTCAGTTCAACCTGGCGCGCGTGATCGGGCCCATGCTGGGCGGCATCGCGCTGAAGCAGCTCAACGCCACGTGGTGTTTCGGCCTCAACGGGCTCTCCTTCGTGGCGGTGATCGTTTCGCTGTACATGATTCGCACGCGCTTCATTCCCGCCCGCACGGGCGACTCGATACTGACCAGCGTGAAACAGGGAATTCACTTCATCCGCGGCCGCGAGGGCATGGTCGGGCTGATCGCGCTGGCGTTCCTGATGACCATGCTGTGCTTCCCGCTGATCGTGTTCCTGCCGGTGTTCGCGAAGGACGTTTTCCACGGCGGGCCGGGCGCTTTCACCATTCTGCTGTGCTGCTCGGGCGCGGGGTCGGTGCTGGGGGCGTTGGCGGTGGCCAGCATGGACCGGTTGCAGCGGCGTGGCCGCGTCGCGCTGCTGTTGCTTGTCGTGTTGGGCGTGCTGATGCTGGGCTTCTCCCTGTCGAAGATCTTCCTGCTCAGCGCGTTCCTGCTCTTCCTGTCCGGCGGCGTGCTCATGGGGGTGTTTGCCACCATCGGCTCGCTGGTGCAGTTGATCACGCCCAACGAAATGCGCGGGCGCGTGATGAGCGTGTACAACGTGGCCTTCCGCGGCGGCATGCCATTCGGGAGTCTGGCGGTGGGTCTGTTATCGATGCGCTTCACGGCCCCGGCGGTGCTGGCGGTGAACGGAGTGCTGCTGTCGCTGCTGGGCCTGTGGTTCCTGCTGGTGCAGCGGCGGGTGGCGGCCCTGTAGGGAGCACGATCATTTGTGGTATAACAGTCATACCACTCTATGCGGTTCAGCTTCGATCCCCGGAAGAGCGCGCGGCTGAGGGCGAATCCACGGCGTGGCATCGGGTTCGAAGAAGCGCAGGAGCTTTTCTCGCAGCCCTGGTGGCTCGACCAACGGTCCGACGTGCCGGAACAGTATCTGGCCATCGGCTGGGTGCGTGAACGGCTGTACTCAGTCATCTTTGAGATCCGCGAGGACGAAGAGGGCGAGATCCTGCACCTGGTCACTCTGTGGAAATCGACGAAAGAGGAGATCCGTCTGTATGAAGAGAACTCGTAAGACGGCAGCGCCAGTCTCTGCCGATGTGATCGCGCGGTTGGCCGACCAGGGGAAGGACATTTCGGGTTTCTTCCGGGGCAAGGGCCGCATGGTCCAGCCGATTCAGCGCGTCAACGTGGACATCACTGCAGCCATGCTGGACGAGCTTGATAAGGCCGCCCAGGACCTCAACGTGAGCCGGCAAGCGGTCATCAAGACGCTGGTGCGGCAGGCCCTCGATCAACGCTACCTGGCCCAACAGGCAAGGCGACCGCAGCAACGATCATAGGCGTAGCGGCCACCTACAGCCCCGGAGGATGCCCAATCCCCACCGCCGGCCACCACGGGTCGAGAGCGCTCGGGTCGCCGGCGATGGCCGCGTCGCGACTCGCGCCCGCTGGCGGTGGGACCAGCCTCGCCAGCGTGTCGTAAACGGCGCCGCGGTCGGCGGCCGGGGCGTTGCGAACCAGATTCAACAGACTCACCGCGTCGTGCGGACTCGCCTCGCTCAGCACATCGCCGAGCGCTCGCGATCGCGCCTGCGCATCCGTCGGAAAATCATATCGCGACAGCGCCGTCCGGAACGCCTCACTGGAATCCTCGAAGAACGGCGTGCCCGGTCCCGCGCCCGCTCTGGTCACGGCCATCGCGCCGGTGGGCACCAGCGAATCCCGACCCTTCCACTCGAACTCGATCCAGCCATGCGTGACTCGCAGCGTGCCGTCGCCGGACGGGTCCACGTGCAGCGTGTAGGCGCAGCCCAGATCGGTGGCCACCGCCGAAGGCGTGTCCACAATGAAGACGCGCGGCGGCGACGACACGTGCGCGTGGATGGTGCCGCGCAGCAGACTCAACCGCTGCTGGCTGCGTCCCGATTCGACGAGCCGGAGCGCCGTGTTCGGTTCGACGTCAAGCTGGCCTACGCGGGGCATGCGGATGCTGGCCTGCCCGCCCGCCTCCGTCTCGAACAGCTGCCCGGCACGCAGCCTGGCGGAGCCGGAAACGGGGAGGCTGCCCACGCGCGCTTCGCCGGAGAGCACCGCGATGGTCCACGTGTCCGCCGCGATCCCGCGCATCACGAACCAGGCAACGGCCAACACCACCACCGCTGCCGCCGCGCCAAACATAAGCCACGTGCGCAGGATTCGCTTCGGCGCAGGCAGCGGCAACGGCGGCACGCTCTTGCATCGGTACGGCTCCAGCAGGAGTTCCAGCCGCTGGATTTCCGGATCCACCGGGCCCGACTTGTCCCACAAATATCCGTTGTCGTGCTCGCTCATACAGCCTTCTTCGCCAGCGCCTCGCGGAGCATCACCATTCCGCGGTGCAGGTTCACGCGCACCGAGCCTTCGGTCAGCCCCGTGCGCGCGGAGATCTCCGGACCGCTCATGCCCTCCACCAGCCGCAACGTCAGCGTGTCCTGGTAGGCCTCCGGCAGGTTCCGGATGGCCTGCAGGACGAACCACGCCTCGGTCTCGACGGGCCGGGGCGAGGGGATCTGGTCGGGCAGTTGCGACGCATGCGGCGCGCGGTGGTAATCGTTGGCGCGATTGCGCGTCACGGTGGCCAGCCACGCGCCAAACGCGCGCGGGTCCCGCAGGCTGCCCAGACGTTTCATGGCGGTGAGGAACACGTCCTGCAGCAGGTCGTCCACTTCGTCGCGCGGCACGCGGGCGAGCAGGATGCCGTGGACCATCGGCGCAAAGCCGGCATAGAGGCGGCTGAACGCCTCGCGGTCGCCGTTCTGCGCGGAGACAACCAGATCCTCGTCCGGTGGAAGAGTCATGCTGCGGGAACGCGCTTCGAGTGGCGGCACCCCTGCCAGCACCAGGCGTGGAAGCACAAGTTCATTGGTCAGCATAACAGCCCGCTGTGGTGTCTCTGATAACTGGACGACCGGCAGCGGGCCGGCGTTAACGGCCGGACTCGCCGCGAACGAGGTCCTCGTACGTTTCGCGCTCGCGCACCACGTGCCAGCAGGCGCCCTCCACCAGCACCTCCGCGGCGCGCGGCCGCGCGTTGTAGTTGGAGGATTGCACGAAGCAGTACGCTCCCGCCGTACAAATGGCCAGCAGGTCGCCGGGCAGCACGTTGGGGATCTCCCGGCCGCGCGCCAGGAAATCGCCGCTTTCGCACACCGGCCCTACCACGTCGGCGACAATCGCGCCCAGCCCGCTTCGGCGCACCGGCACAATCTCGTGATGCGCCTGATACAGCGCCGGGCGGATGAGATCGTTCATCGCCGCGTCGGCAATGATGAACTCCTTGCCGCCGTTGCTCTTGCGATAAAGCACCCGGGTCACCAGCACGCCCGCCTCGCCCACGATGGAACGCCCCGGCTCCACCATCAGGTAGAGATCGCTGCCGGCCACCTTTTCGCGGACGGCGGCGATGAAGCCGGCAATGTCGGGCCGGGCGTCGCCGGAACGATAGGGAATACCCAGGCCGCCGCCGAGGTCGAGCACCCGGATGGGAATCCCGGTTGCGCGCAACCGCTTCGCCAGTTCCAGCAGCCGCTCGAACGCTTCCATGGTCGGGCCGGCGTCCAGCATCTGCGATCCAATGTGGCAGCTCACGCCTTCCAGCACCAGGTTCGGCAGGGCCTGGGCGCGCCGGTACACTTCCACCACTTCCGCGATGTCGATGCCGAACTTGTTCTCTCGCAGACCGGTGGAAATGTAGGGGTGCGTGGAGGCGTCGACGTCGGGATTCACCCGCACGGCCACGCGGGCTTTGACGCCCAGGCGCGAGGCCAGCGCATCGATGAGCGCCAGCTCCGGCTCGGATTCGCAGTTGAAGCTGTGGATCTTGTTCTCGAGCGCGAACTCGATTTCGCCGGCGGTCTTGCCGACGCCGCTGAACACTACCGACTGCGGGTCGCCCCCGGCTCTGAGCACGCGAAACAGCTCGCCGCCGGACACGATGTCGAAACCCGCGCCGGCTTCGGCCAGCAGCCGCAGAATGGCCAGATTCGAGTTCGCCTTGACGGCGTAGCAGACCTTGTGGGGCACGTCGCCGAAGGCGCGGTCATACTCGTGGAAGCGATCGAGGATGGCCGCCTTCGAATAGACGTAGCAGGGCGTGCCGGCCGACCGGGCGATCTCCGCCAGCGGCGTGTCTTCGCAACAGAGCGCGTTGTCGTGCCAGGTGAATGCGTTCATTCTGAAATCTTCAGACCAGGAGTTGGCCGCCGAGGAACGCCGATAAACGCAGATAAGAAAAGCAGCTATCGGCGTTCATCTGCGTTTATCGGTGGCTGAGATTGTTTTCCCCACTTCTTTCTCACAATACCCGGATGGCGATCAGCGTCTGATCGTCGAAGTCGGGCGCGGCGCCGCGGAACGCTTCCAGATCTTTCGTGACGGCGGCCACGATTCCGCCCGGCGTCTCGCCGCACGATGCTTTCAACACGCCGGCCAGGCGATGCCGTCCGTATTCCTCTTCGGTATCGTTGGTCTGGTCCTGCACTCCGTCCGAGTAGAGCAGAATGACATCGCCGGGCTCCGCGTCGAAGGTCACTTCGTCGTACTCGCGCTCATCCAGCAGACCCAGCGGCACGCCTTCCACCCGCACCTTCAGGATCTCGCCGTTGCGGCAGATCATGGGCGGCACGGCGCCGGCGTTGGCCATGACAAAACGGCGGTCGCGGCTGGACCACAGCAGCAGCGTGAGGGTGACATACTGCGCGTCCACCTTGCGTTCCAGCAGCACCTCATTCAGCGCGCGCATGAGCGACGCAGGCCCGCGCCGCCGCGGCGCCAGCGAACGAAGCAGGCCGCTCACCAGGGCTCCATACAAAGCGGCCGCCGCGCCCTTGCCGCTCACGTCGCCAAAGGCAATCACCGCGTACTCGTCGCCATGCTCGAAGAAGTCGTAGATGTCGCCGCTGATCTCGCGCGCCGGGCGCAGGTTCAGCGCCATGTCAAGACCGCGGATCTCCGGCGCCTCCTTCGGCAGAAGCACCGATTGCAGCTTGCGCGCGGCCTTGAGATCCTCCTCCATGCGCTTTTCGCGCTGGCCCAGTTCCTCGTACAACCGCGCGTTTTCCACCGAACTGGCGATCTGCGGGGCCAGCAGCGCCAGCAGGCGCACATGATCTTCGGTGAAGAAGCCCATGCGCTCGCTCTCCAGATCCATCACCCCCACGACGCGGTCCTGCACGATGAGTGGGATGGCCATTTCGGCGCGGATATCGGGGTGCGATGCGATATAGCGCGGATCGGCGAGGGTATCCACCACGCGAACGGGCATGCGCGATTCCGCGGCCGCGCCCGTGATCCCCTTGCCCAGCGGCACGTTGTCCAGATTCACGCGCTGGTCGTAGCGCTGGCTGAAGCGGTGCCGCAGCACGCGCCGCTCGGCGTCCACCAGCATGATGCTGAAAGCGTCGAAGTCGATGAGCGCGTGCACCGTTTTGGCGATGCGGTCGAGCAGTTCGTCGAGCGCGAGAATCGAGCTGAATTCCTGCGACAAGTGCGCCAGCGTGCGCAACGTGCGATTGTTGCGCTCCACGCGGCGGTACAGCCGCGCGTTGTCGATGGAGACCGCGACGCGGCTGGCGATCAGCATCAGGAACGAGCGATGCTGTTCGTTCCACGCGTCGAGTTGCGTGGACTGCACGTCCAGCACGCCCACCAGCTTGCCGCGCGCCACCATGGGCACGGCCATCTCCGAGCGCACCGCGTCCACCGTGTTGAGGTAGCGCGTGTCCACCCGAACGTCGGGAACCAGCACGGGCGCTCGTGTCTTGCCCGCGGTCCCGGTGATCCCTTCGCCCAGAGGCACGACGAGATTCTTCACGATCTCCTCGCGATGGCCGATGGAATGACGGATGCGCAGTCCGTGCAGTCGCTCGTTGTAGAGCAGCACGGCAAACAGGTCGTACGGGACCACTTCCTTGACGAAATCCGCGAGCTGAGAGAGGATGCGGTCGAGATCGAGGGTCTCGGCCATGGCGGTGGAGACCTCGAGCAGGAAGTCGAGTAGTTCGGCGCGTTCCTGGAAAATGGTTCCGGGGCCGGAAGAGAGGGGCATGAGTGCGCTGTCCTTCAGCGTGCCGCCACAACCAGCCGCACGCCGGTGCTGGTCCCGATGCGCGTGGCCCCGGCAGCCACCATGGCCTGAAGATCTTCGAGGGTCCGGATGCCGCCCGAGGCTTTGATGCCAATAGAGGGTCCCACCGCTTCGCGCATCAGGCGCACGTCCGCCACCGTGGCGCCGCCCGGGCCGAAACCGGTGGAGGTTTTTACGAAGTCGACGCCCGCGTTGCGCGCGAGCTTGCACGCCATCACTTTCTGCTCGTCGCTCAGCAGCGCGGTTTCCAGAATCGCTTTCACCAGTGCCCCGGCGCGATGGCACACCTCTACAACGGCGCTGATCTCGCGCCCTACTGTGCCAATGTCGCCGCTGCGCAGCGCGCCGATGTTGATCACCATATCGATTTCCTGCGCGCCGTAGCGCAGAGCGTACGCCGCCTCCGCCACCTTGACCTCGGTTGCCGAAGCGCCCAGCGGAAACCCGACCACCGTGCAAACCCGGACCGGCGTGTTCGCCAATTCGGCCGCCACCAGCGGAACCCAGCAGGAATTCACGCAGACGCTGGCGAACCCGTGCTCCACCGCTTCGCGGCACACCGCGACAATCTGGTCGTGCGTGGCCCCGGGGCCGAGCAGAGTATGGTCGATCAGCGCCGCAATGGCGCCAGCACCGGATTGGACAGAACTGTTCAGCGGATTACCCTAAGTGATAGAAATGGCAAGAGTTGTGGTCACTCCCCCGAATTCTTATCATAGCACACCGTTGGCCCGGCCTCCTCTGTTACCCTCATCCTATGACCTGGCTGTTGTTGTTGGGCGTGGGGCTCGTCGCGGGCGTTTTCTCGGGCATGTTCGGGATTGGTGGCGGGCTGATCATTGTCCCGGCTTTGCTGTTTCTGTTCAAGGTTGACATCAAGTCGGCCACCGGGACCAGTCTGGCGGCGTTGATCCCCCCGGTCGGACTGCTGGGGGCATACGAATACTGGCACGCAGATCTGATCAACGTTCGCTGGGCCATGCTTATCGCGGCCGGGTTGTTCGTAGGGGCCTGGTTCGGGGCGAAAATCGTGATCGGCCTCGAACCGGCTATGATCCGGCGGATTTACGGCGGGTTCCTGCTGCTGATTTCCGTTCGAATGCTGTTCTTCGCGAAGTAGATGACCACTCCTTTACAGTCGTGGCTCGGTAACGGAGCCGCGAACGTTAGAGAGTCGGTCCAGGACAGCGGGTCAGCCGGCCGCCTGTCTGAACGGCGCCACGGCCTGGGGTCCGGGCGTTTCCTCATTCACCTTACCGAGCAGGCGGGCTACCGCGTTTTGTTGCTCGTCGGAGAGTCCCCGAGTGCTGAAAACGGAGACGCCACGAGCCACCTGCTGCGGGTCGCCACCCTCTTCAATGGTCATCTCATGCTCCACCCAGTTGGACAGCGGGATGTTCCGGAAATACAACCGCTCCTGCAGCACCACCGATTTCTTGTGCATCAGAAGTGATTTGTTTTCACGGACATAGTGGCGTTCTTCCACGCGGAAGTCCTGCATGAAATCGTCCAGCGACTTGCGCCGCGTTTCCTGCTCGACCGCCTTCACCCGCTCCACCGTAGTGGCGTCATGAGCTTTGAGGGTCGCTTTGGTTTCGGCCAGCGCCTCGCGTTCCTTCGACACCGCCACCTCCATGCGCGCCGACATGATGTAGAAGGAAAGCAGCGCGGAACCGGCGGCGATGAACACCGGAAGAAGCACCCAGACGAGCGCGTCGAATTGCATAACTACCTCCACTATCGGTCCCACGGCCCGGAAACCTTAGTTGCCTGGCGAATGGTGACCAGCCCCCTGGGGGTATGCCTTAGCAGCCCGCGGTGGAAGTCACTGCTGGTCTTTGGGCTTCTCACCCGGTCGCAGCAGCGTCGGCGCCTTGCGAGGGGGGTTCTTTTTGGCCTCGGCCTCCTCCGCCTTCTTCTTCTTCAGCTCGTCGGGCGTCAGCACCGCCTCGTGCTCCTTCTTCTCGCGAGCCTGCTGCGCCGCGACTTCCTCCGCCCTCGCGGCCAGGTCCTCGGCCGACAGCTCGGCGCTGTCGCGCGTGGCATCCAGCGCCTCATTGAGCACAAACTGGTAGCGCGCGAAGTCGGCGGGCGGCTTCGCGGCGATTTTCTCGAGGGCGGCCACCATTTCCTTTTCGGAGTCGGCGACCGTCTTCATGCTCACGCCGATGTCCACTTTGCGCCGCAGCGCATCGTCGGCTACGGTGTCGATGGCTTCGACAATGTTGGTGTAGTCCTCGAGGGTATCGTGAACCAGAATGGACCGGCCTGGCTTCTCATTGCCCAGGAGGTGATCGACGAACTCCAGGCGCATGCGCGCGAACTTGATATAGAGCAACAGGCGCGCATTCGGCTCCTGCGCATCGCGCACCTGCTGGACTTCATCCGGCGTAAGATAATCGCGGTCCTGCGCCCGGGCGAACGGGATCACTCCGGCCAGGATGACGACTGCAATGGCGTAACGCGGCATTCGTTTCACTCGTTCACCTCCGCCTGGTCATGACCGCGTCGAGAATCCGGTCATGCAGTTCCTGCAGGCGCGTTTCCACCTGACTCACCGCGTCGCGCTGTTCGTAATCCACCTCGAGGCGGAACGCGTCGACGCGACGGATCAGGTTCCTCAGCTTCAGCTCGACGGTTTTGTAATGCTTGTTATTGCGCGGCTGCTTCCGGGTTTGTTCGAGCGACGCGTCGGCCAGCTCCGCCGACTTCTTCAGTTCTTCAAGGGCCGACTGGGACTTGCTCCAGTCGCCGCCCTGCCAGGCCTGACGCGCCGAGTCGAGGTTGCGATCGGCCTGGTCCACGGCCAGTTCGGCGCGCCGGTTCAGGTCGGGCTCCGATTTCACCGCATCCGGCTGGGCCGCGCTGGCGACGCCGGCCAGCAGGACGATCAGGCAAACTCCCGAGGTCGTCATCGCTTGTTCAACTCCAGTTGAATGATACGAATTCTCTGCCGCGCCTTGAACTCGTTGTTGGGATCCTTCCCGCCGCTGAGCTCGAGGAACCGCTGATAACTTTCGAGAGCGCCGTGCAGGGCCTCCCGGTGTGTCTTGCCAGTGTGCTCCAGTTCCTGAATCTTATCAAGGACAATGGCCCGCAGGAAAACGTGCCCGGGCTTCTCGGCGTTGAGTGCGCGAACGTGGTCGAGAGCGCCGAGGGCGGGCGGATAGTTTTCCATCACCACCAGCAGGCCGGCCAGCTCGCTCCACGCCATCCAGTCGGCGGGGCGGAGCTTCGTCGCCTGCAGGAACTGGGCGGCGGCGAGGTCGAACTTCCGGGCGTCGCGCAAGATGCGCCCCTTGAGCATCACCAGATCGTAGTCGCCGGGAGAGGCGGCCAGCGCGTCGTCAACCAGCGGGAGCGCGAGGTCGGGGTGGTTCGTCTTGAGGTAAGCCTGAATGAGGCCGACGCGGTTGGCAGCGGTGGGCGATTTGGCGACGGCCGCCTTGAAGTGATCCACGGCCTCGGCGGCTCGATTGGCCTGGAGCAGAAGCTGGCCAAGGCGTTCCTGCGCGGCGGCGTCATCGGGGAACTGGGAGTAGAGCGCGATGGCGTCGTCTGGTTTCCCGGCCGTTTCGTAGTTGGCGGCGAGTTCGAGCAGGGCGTCGCGGCGCGCGGGATCGAGTTCGGCGACCTTGTGGAAGTGCGGGGCGGCGTCGTCCAGCTTGTTCGTGCGGGCGAGCGATCGGGCCAGGCCGAGCTCCGCGAACGCCGACTTTGGATCGAGCTCGGTGGCGGTCTGGAAGGCCTTCTGCGACGCTTCGGCGCTGCCGGACGCGAGCAAAGCTTCACCCAGGTAGTAGACGGGACGGAACTCCTTCGGTTTTGCGAAGGCGGCCTTTTCGAGAACGGTGGCGGCGTCGGCCGGTTGCTTGTCGCGGATGAGGACGATGCCCAGGTTCAACTGCGCCTCGTAGAGATCCGGTTTGAGGTCGAGCGCTTTGCGGTATTCGGCGATGGCGTCGGCGTCGCGGCGCAGCATGCCGCAGGCGAAGGCGAGGTTGAAGTGGGCGGAGAAGTCCTTCGGGTCCGCAGCGACGGCCTGAGTGAAGCTCGCGACGGCGGCGTCGTAGCGCTTGTCGTCCAGAGCCTTCAAGCCTTCGGCGGAGGGGTCGCTCCAGAAGCCCGGAAGACCCGACAGAAGGGCCAGCAGCGGCCACATGCATCCATTGTAAGCGGGACGAACCCGCGAAGATTATTTGAGGAGCGCTCCCGATCCGCGTTTTACTCGCACGGCGAAGAGTCCGCTTGTAACCCGCAACGGCCTGGGGCCAGTTAACGCACCGGCAAGCGATCGTCGCACGCAACTTTGCGCGGAGGTGACTAGTATTCCCCACGCCCCGTGATCCGCCTCTCCGACGACAGAGCAACGGACTCTTGATTGGAAGGTTAGCAGAGGCGCCGATGGCCGACGGGGCGGCGTGCGTCGAAATCATTGAAAAGAAGCCAGATTGAGGCGCGCGATTGTTGGGAACGACCGTTGGGCTAAACTGGTTGGGCTATGAACTACTACGGGTCGAAAGAACTTGCGGCTGCTTTCCAGACGGTGCGGGACAATACGATTCGCATCGCCGAGGAGATTCCTGAAGAGCAGTATGGTTTCCGCGCGGCGCCGGATGTGATGCCGGTTGGCGAGATGCTGGTACACATTGCCCTGTCGCCGCGTTTCCATGAGGAGGTGCACTTTGTGCGGCACATGAGCACGATGGTGGGCTTCAATTTTCTGGCATTTCGCGATACGCAGATCGCCGAGTCGAAAGTGGTTCGCGATAAGGCTGCGATTATCGAGCTTTTGCGCACTGAAGGCGAGAGATTCGCTCAGTCTTTGGAGAATGCGTCGGACGAATTCCTGGGCGAGCACGTCGATTCTCCTCCGGGGATGACGCCTCCGTTCAAGACCCGCTTTGAGATGCTGCTGGGCGCGAAGGAGCACGAGATGCATCACCGCGGCCAGCTCATGCTGGTGGAGCGGATGCTGGGGATCACGCCGCACTTGACGCGGAGGAGAGATGAAATGATCGCTGCGATGACGGCTGCGGGGGCGGCGGGGTGAGGGTCGATCTATAGCAGAGGCATTGTGTAAGAAGATCACTGACTATGAGGTACTGCTACAGCATGATGAGACCGCGCGTCGGCAGTTTCTCGAAGCGCGCCAACGTCCGGCTGTATTAAAGGGACCGGAGTTAGCCGCGTGGCGCGCCTTGCGAACAAAGTCGGGAGTCAGATGACGAAGGCGGCCTGAGAGGCCGCCGCAGGCTGAGAGCCTGCCCCACATTACACGAGTTGTTTCTTCAGGTAGCGGCCCGTGTAGGAGGCGTTGCATTCGGCGATTTGCTCCGGCGTGCCTTGCGCTACTACTCGGCCGCCGAGGTCGCCGCCTTCCGGCCCGAGGTCGATGACCCAGTCGGCGCTGCGAATTATCTCGAGATTGTGCTCGATGATCAGGATGCTGCCGCCGTTGTGAATCAGGCGCTGGAAGGCGTCGAGGAGTTTGGCAATGTCGTCGAAGTGCAGTCCCGTTGTCGGCTCGTCGAAGATGAACAGCGTGCCATCGCAGCTCGCATGGCAGAGATGTCCGGCCAGCTTCACGCGCTGCGCCTCGCCGCCGCTCAGTGTCGTCGCCGACTGGCCGAGCCGCAGATAGCCGAGGCCCACGTCGGCCAGCACCTTCAGCTTGTCCACCAGTTTGGGCACCTCCGAGAAGAAGGAAATCGCCTCGCGCACCGTGAGCTGCAGCACCTGATGGATGTTCAGCCCCTTGTAGCGCACCTCCAGCACCGCGCTCTTGAAGCGGGTCCCCTTGCATTCCTCGCACACCAGCTCGACGTCGGCCAGGAACTGCATCTCCACCATCACGGTGCCGTCGCCCTGGCAGGTCTCGCAGCGGCCGCCGGGGATGTTGAAGGAGAAGTGGCCGGCGGTGTAGCCGCAGCGGTCGGCCTCCGGCGTGGACGCGAACAGGCTGCGAATGACGTCGAATGCCTTGATGTAAGTCACCGGGTTCGAGCGCGGCGTGCGGCCTATGGGGGACTGGTCGACGAGCACCACCTGATGCAGCAGGTCGGCATTTTCCACTCGGCGGCAGGTGAGCTTTTCGATGGCGTCCTCGAAGTCTTCGGTCATCTCCGGGCGGCCCTGGCGTAGCTGGCGCTCAAGGGATTTGTAGATCACTTCGTGCACCAGCGTGGATTTTCCGGAGCCCGACACGCCGGTGATCGCCACCATCATGTTCAGCGGGATGGATACGTCCAGGTTCTTCAGATTATGCGCGTTGCCGCCGAGGAAGCGGACCGCGCGGCGTGGGTTCATCTTGCGCCGGCCCAGCAGGTGCGACGTCTTCAGCTCGCCGCGCAGGTAGCGGCCGGTGAGCGAGCCGTTGCGGTCCTTGAGGAGTTTTGCATAGGAACCCTCGAAGATGATTTTGCCGCCCAGCTCGCCGGCGCCGGGGCCGAGATCGACGATGTGGTCGGCGGAGCGCATGACGTCGGGGTCGTGCTCGACGACGACGATGGTGTTGCCGAGCTCGCGCAGCTCTTCCAGGATTGCTATGAGGCGGCCGGTGTCGCGGCTGTGCAGGCCGATGGAGGGCTCGTCGAGCACGTAGCAGGCGCCCACCAGGCGCGAACCGAGGCAGGTGGCCAGTTGGATGCGCTGCGCCTCGCCGCCGGAGAGCGTGGAGGAGAGCCGCTCCAGCGTGAGGTATTCGAGGCCGACGTCGTTGAGGAAGCGCAACCGCTGGCGGATCTCCACCAGGACCTTGTCGGCAATGGCGCGTTCCTCGGGCTCGAGCGTGAGCGCCTCGAAGAACGCGTAGGCCGCGGCGATGTTCATGCGGGCGACGCCGGCGATGGTCTCGCCGCCCACGCGCACGTTCAGCGCTTCCTTGCGCAGGCGCGCGCCGTGGCACTCCGGGCACTCCGCGTAGCCGCGGTACCGGCTGAGGAAGACGCGCACGTGCACCTTGTACTTCTTCTTCTCCACTTCGGCGAAGAACCGGCGGACGTGGTCGCGGACGAACTCGCGCTGCTCGGGCTTGAGGTCGCACCAGGCGGTCTTCAGGGGGAACTTCGCTTTGCGCGCCGCGGCGTCGAACTCAGTCTCGCGGTACCAGGTGTATTGCGGCTTGGTCCAGGGGTCCACCGCGCCCTCGGTGATCGACAGCGATTTGTCGGGGACCACCAGATCCATGTCGTAGTCGATGGTGTTGCCGAATCCCTGGCAGCGCGGGCAGGCGCCGGTGGGGCTGTTGAAGCTGAACAGGCCGGGTTCGGGAATCGCCAGCTCGATGCCGCAGCGCTTGCAGGCGAATTTCTCGGAGAAGCGCAACGTCTCGGCTTCGAAGGTGGGCTGCTGGAACAACACTTCGCCGGTCTCGCGAAAGGCGATCTCGACGGCGTCGACAATGCGCTGGTGCAGGTCGGGGGTGATGGCGAGGCGGTCCACCAGGGTGAAGACGGGCTTGCTGAAGTTGATGTCGATGAGCGATTCGGGCGTGGAGAATTCGTAGACCTCACCGTTCTGGAAGAGGCGGTTGAAACCGTTGCGGCGGAGTTCGAAGAGGCGGTCGCGCAGGGCGTCGGGGGTTTTCGATGATGCGGCGACGGGGAAGAGAACGTACCAGCGCGAGCCCGCCAGTTGCGCCAGCATGCGCGCGGCCACGTGATCCACCGTGTCGCGCTGCACGCGGTCGCCGCAGGTGGGGCAGTAGCTTCGCCCGGCGCGCGCGAAGAGGAGGCGGAGGAAATCGTGGACCTCGGTGGCGGTGGCGACGGTGGAGCGCGGGTTGCGCGTGGTGTTCTTCTGGCGGATGGCGATGGGCGGGGCGATGCCCAGAATCTCGTCCACGTCGGGCTTTTCCATGCGCTCCAGGAACTGGCGGGCGTAGGCGGAGAGCGATTCCACGTAGCGGCGCTGGCCCTCGGCGTAGATGGTGTCGAAGACGAGCGAGGATTTGCCGGAGCCGGAGACGCCGGTGACGACGGTGAGCTGGTTGTGCGGGATTTCGAGCGTGACGTTCTTGAGGTTGTGGACGCGCGCGCCACGAATGATGATGGAATCGTCCAGGGAGCCTCCGGCGGGACGCACACTGCTGTCGTCAGAGCGGTGTGGGTACTGTCACCTATTATAGGATGCCGGGCGGGGTGGGGATTCAGATTGGCGGCAGCTCGGTGGAACGAATCAGGTTCGCCAATCTTCGAACACATTGGTCAGGATCCTCGGACAGGTGGTCGATAGGGGGTTCGATAGGTACCCTGCTGTTCGCCGGCAGGTAGTCCAGATCGTTCGAGTGCAACCAATTCCAATAGCCGTTCCAAACCTCACCGATTTCGAGCGGGTCAGCTTCGGCCATAGCAGACGCATAGTCGTCGCGCTGTTTTGTGAGTCGATCATGTTGTTGCTTGGCGACTCGCAGCCTCTCATTTTCTGCAAGTTCGTCGACGAGTCGTTGTTGTTGGCGTTGCTTCCGCTTCCGAGTGGCAATGCCGACAATGCCGACGATGATAGCGGCGCAGATGATGGCTATTACGGCGGCGGTGATATCGAGGCCCCGGTTCCAGAGTTTCAGCCACAACGGCGCGTCGGCGAACATGGCTCCAATTCTATCGTGAGGTGCTTATGTGAGCCGAGCGTCCGGCTGGGATTAGTAAGCCTCTCCGCGGTTGTCGATGCCGAGGACGCGAATAAGATCCGGTGGTTCGAGGCAGAAGAAAACCCGCCACTTGCCCACGCGCAGGCGCATTTCACCGGGGCGGTCTTTAAGGGACTTCACATCGCCGTGGCCTGTCGCGGCGAAACGCATCAGAGCAGCGTCGATCCGTGCCTGGACAATGCGATCAAGACGCACCAGATCGCGCAACGCAGCGGGGCGGAAAACGACGCGGCGGATCACAGCCCGAGCCGGCGCCGGACTTCCTCGAGGGGGATATCGTCGCCCGGTTCCGTACGAGCCAGATCCAGCCTCGCTGCGGTTTCTGCATCGACGATTTCCTGCTCGCCCAGTTCGGCAAGGAAGGATATGGCCACCTGCACCTCAGTGTCCGGAAGGGCATCCACGAGGGACTGGAGGCGGTCGCGGTCGGACATGTTCCGATTATAGCTTCACGGGCCAACGGCCGTTTCAGGGGCGAATCCGGGTTGTGATCGCTGGCCGGATCCATGCATGGAGGCGCTTGACTCGAGAGCTTCACTCGAGAATCTCGATCTCGGGGTAAAGCGGAGATGCGAGGTTGAGCCGCGAAACGCCCGCCCCTTTGAGGTACGCGTCGAAAAAGCTGCGCACGCAGTACGCCGTGACCGCAAGCTGGCGACGTCCGTCGATGCGGAGCTTGCCGAACATGCGGAACGCCCCCAGGATGACATGGCTCTTCAACAGGGCTCCGTCGTCGCTGAAAAGGAAATGGTTCGAACCGCGGATGGCGATGCGCAACCTCCCATCCAGAGGCAGACGATCGTAAATCGATTGGATGTTGGCTATGACCTGACGGCTCTCCGCGTCGGACGAATGGATCTGGTCGCTCAGGATGAACAGGAACGGCTGATGGAGGCCCTCTCGAACGACGCTGCCGAATGGAGCACCGTCCACATCCCTCGCAAGTAGTGACAGGTACAAATAACTTTGTACAATAAAGATCTATTCATGTCAAGGGGCCGGAGCACGGTCGCATTCCTGAGGTGAAACAGGACAGGGGGGCGCGTCACGGTACTCGGAGTGCACGCGGGAGACCGTCAGGCGGCCCGAGGGCCTGCCCCACTCAACGTCAGGTATCCTGTGAGTGCAAAGCCGATGAGACAATTTGCGGTCGTGCTGCTGCCGATGCTGGCGTTTGCCCAGGAGGCGCCGTTGCGGCTGGATCTGCATGCCGCACTGGAGCGCGCCCGCGCCTGGAACCTGGCGTGGCAGACGGCCCTCACCGGCGCCGCACTGGCGCATGAGGATACCGTACAGGCCAAAGCGGCGCTCTATCCCACGCTCAACTACTTCAACCAGTACATCTACACGCAGGGCAACGGCACGCCGACCGGCATTTTTGTCGCCAGCGACGGCGTGCACGTGTACAACAGTTGGGGCGACGTGCACGAGGACTTCTCGCTGGCCAAGCGCGCCGACTACAAACTGGCTCTCGCCGCCGAGGCCGCCGCTCGCGCGAAGCAGGAAATTGGCGCGCGCGGCCTCGCCGCCACCGTGGTGCAGAACTACTATGGCGTGGTGACGGCGACGCGGCGTCTTTCCAGCGCCCGCCAGAGCCTTGCCGAGGCCGAGCGGTTCCTGGATATCACGCGCAAGCAGGAATCGGGTGGCGAGGTGGCGCATGCCGACGCGGTGAAGGCCGAGTTGCAGGTGGAACAGCGGCGGCGGGAGTTGCAGGATGCCGAGGCCAATCGGGAGAAGGCGCGCCTCGGTCTGGGTGTTCTGCTGTTCCCCGATATCGAACAGGCCTTCGATCTGGTGGACGACCTGGACGATCCCGTTCCGCTGATGCCGCTGGCGGAGTTCCGTGCGCAGGCGCTCGCCCGCAGTCCCGATGTCCGGGTGGCCGACGCGGCGGTGGCGCAGGAGAAATGGGCGCTGGCAGCGGCGCGGAGCGGGTACTATCCGACGCTGAGCGTCGATTACTTCTATGGCATCGACGCCAATCAGTGGGCCGCGGAGGATCGCGAAGGTCACCGGCTCCTGGGGTCGTCGGGCCAGGCTTCGCTCACGATTCCTGTGTGGAACTGGGGAGCGACACGCAGCCGGGTCCGCCAGGCGGAGCTGCGGCAGCGCCAGGCCGAACTGGAGGCGACCGTGACGCGGCGGCAACTCACCGCGGGCATCAACAGCGCCTGGCTGGAGGCGGACACGGCGCGCGCCCAGGCGGATTCGTTGCGGCGTTCGGTGGAGCTCTCGCGCGAGAGCCTGCGCCTGACTCTGTTGCGCTACCAGGCGGGGGAGGCCACCGCGCTGGAAGTGGTGGACGCGCAGAGCACGCTGGTTCAGGCGCGCAATGCGTGGGACGACGGTCTGGTGCGTTATCGTGTTGCGCTGGCCGGAGTGCAGACCATGGCGGGGACATTGTAGATGACCACGATCCACATGGGAAGGTTGCTCATGCTGGCGCTGCTGCTTCTGAGCGCTGCCTGTTCGAAAAAGGAAGCCGGGGAAACCGAGCCGGTGATTCCGGTGCAGGTGGTGCAGGCCTCGCGCGCGTCCATTGGGCATTTCATCAACGCCAGCGGCGTGCTCTATCCGCGCGATCAGGCCGGCGTCACGCCGAAGATCAGCGCGCCGGTGAAGAAGTTCCTGGTGAATCGCGGGGATCGGGTGAGCGTGGGGCAGGTTTTGGCGGTGCTGGAGAATCGCGATCTGGAGGCCGCGGTGCGCGACGCGAAGGGACAGCTCGACCAGGCGGAGTCGAATTTGCGTGCGTTGAATACCGCGAGTTTGCCGGAGGAGACGGCAAAATCGCAGCATGAGGTGGAGGCCACGAAGGAAGCGTTCGAAGCGGCGCAGAAGGTGTTGGAGAGCCGCCGGCAACTGTTCCGCGATGGCGCGATGGCGCGCCGGCTGGTGGACGAAGCCGCCGTGGGGCTGGCGCAGGCGAAGAGCCAGTACGAGACTGCCAGCAAGCACCTGCAGACAGTGCAGGGCGCGGGCCGTCAGGAGCAGGTGAAGAGCGCCGAGGCGCAGGTGGAAGCGGCGCGCGGCCGTTATGAAAACACGCAGGCACAGCTCGCATACTCCGAGGTTCGCAGTCCCATTGCCGGCATGATCGCCGATCGCCCGCTGTATGCCGGGGAGATGGCCAGTGCGGGCACGCCGTTGCTGACGGTGATGGACGTATCGCGGGTGATCGCGCGCGTGAGCGTTCCCGCAACGGACGCGGCGGCGCTGCATCGCGGCAATCCCGCCACCATCCACACTCCCAATGGCGAGGCGGCAGGGAAGGTCACCGTGGTGAGCCCGGCGGTGGACCCGCAGAGCACCACCATCGAGGTCTGGGTGGAGGTGGAGAATCCCAACGGTCTGCTGAAGCCCGGGGCCGCGGTGCAGGCGAGCATTCTCGCGGGAACCGTCGCCAACGCGCTGGTGGTTCCCACTGAGGCGCTGCTGCCGGCGCAGGACGCCAGCAACGAGGTTCTGGTGGTGGGCGCCGATTCGGTGGCGCACGAACGCAAGGTGCAGGTTGGCGTGAGGGACGCCGGCAAAGCACAGGTGCTCAGCGGCCTCCGGGACGGCGAGGCCGTGGTCACCGTTGGCGGCCTGGGTGTGCAGGACGGCGCAAAAGTGAAGGTCACGCGCGAATGAATGAGGAACAGCACTGGACGGCGCGGCATGCGCGTGCTGTCATCTTTGTCATTCTCACGCTGATCGCCGCGGGCGCCTACGTGGCCTTCAGCATTCCGGTGTCGGTGTTTCCGGAAACCGATTTTCCGCGCATTGTGGTGGGCGTCGACAATGGCGTGGCGCCTATCGACCAAATGCTGGTGACGGTGACGCGCCCCATCGAGGAGGCCGTGAACACGGTGCAGGGCCTCGAACGGGTGCAATCCATCACCAGCCGCGGGTCGGCTGAAGTCGACTTGTTCTTTTCCTGGTCCGTGGACATGTTCGAGACGCTGACGCGAGTGGGCGCAGCGCTGGCCACGGTGCAAGCATCGCTGCCGCCCACGGCGAAGGTTTCGGCCAAACGTCTGACCTTCGCCGCGTTTCCGGTGATGGGTTACAGCCTGACCTCGAGCACGCTGCCGCAGACGCAGCTCTGGGAATTGTCGAATTACGAACTCAAGCCACGGCTCAATCGGCTGAGCGGGGTTTCGTCGGTGGTGGTGCAGGGCGGCCAGGTGCCGGAGTTCGAGATCCAGCCCGACCCGGGCCAGTTGCTGCGCTCGTCCATCACGATTCCGGCGATTCTGGACGCGCTTCGGCGGAGCAACATGGTGGATTCGCCCGGTCTGCTGGAAGCGCGGCACCAGCTCATTCTGGGGCTGGTGAGTGGCCAGGCGCACGGCGCCAGCGACCTGGCCGGGATGGTGATCAAAACCACGCCGGCGGGCCTTCCGGTGCGCATCGGCGACATCGCCGAAGTGAAGCCATCGGTAGAGCCGGTGTACACCATCGTGACTGCAAACGGCAAGCCGGCCGTGCTGCTGAACATCTATCGCCAACCGGACGGCAACACCGTGGCGGTGGCCGATGGGGTGCACGCGGAGGTGGAGCGCATCCGCCGGGAGCTGCCGCGCGGAGTGGACCTGCGCCCGTTCTACGATCAGTCGGAAATCGTCAACGATTCGGTGAGCAGCGTGCGCGACGCGATTCTGCTCGGTCTGATCCTGGCCTCCCTGATCCTCGTATTGTTCCTGCGCGACTGGGGCACTTCGCTGGTGGCCGGCCTGGTGATTCCCGGCACGATTGCGATCACCTTCATCGCGCTGCGCGTGCTGGGCGAGAGCTTCGACCTGATGACGCTGGGCGGGCTGGCCGCCGCTGTCGGGCTGGTAATCGACGACGCCATTGTGGTGGTGGAGAACATCGTCATGCATCGCGATGCGGGGCAATCGCGCGGGGAGGCGGTGCGCAGCGCGCTGGCGGAAATCCGCAAGCCGCTGATCGGGTCCACGGTGACGCCGATTGTGGTGTTTCTGCCGCTGATCGCCATTACCGGGGTAACGGGCGTGTTCTTCCGCGCTCTGGCGGTGACGGTGGGGGCTGCGCTGTTGACGTCGCTGGCGCTGGCGCTCACGTGGACGCCGACGCTGAGCCACTTCCTGCTGCGTCGTGGCGGCGTGAAGGAGCATCGTGTCGTCAATCGCATTCTGCCGCTGTATGGAAGGACGCTGCGCGTCGCTCTGGAACACCGCCTGGTGACCGCGCTATTCGGGATTGTGCTGATTGCGGCTTCCATCCTCTGCTACCGCGCGCTCGGATCCGACCTGCTGCCGGAGATGGACGAGGGCGGCTTCGTGCTTGACTACATCATGCCGGCCGGCTCGTCGCTGGAGGAGACCAACCGCGTCCTGACATCGGTGGAGCACATGATCAGCCAGGTACCGGACGTGGAAGGCACGTCGCGGCGGACGGGCCTGCAACTGGGTCTGGCCACGGTGACCGAAGCGAACACCGGCGATATTTCGGTGAAGCTGAAGCGGGGGAAACGCCGGGCCATTGACGACGTAATTGCCGACATCCGCGAGAAAGTCACGAAGGAATACC
Organism: Bryobacteraceae bacterium; assembly: GCA_049510065.1. Classification (GTDB taxonomy): domain Bacteria; phylum Acidobacteriota; class Terriglobia; order Bryobacterales; family Bryobacteraceae; genus CAWACP01. The sequence continues at coordinate 10,826 of JBEKZH010000022.1, read as the reverse complement.
CGATGCTGCAGGTGGAATTCATCCAGCAGTTGCAGGATATGATCGGCGATTTGACCAGCGCGCCCGAGCCGGTGAACGTCAAATTGTTTTCGAACCAGCCGGATCAGCTCGCCGCGTGGGCGCCGAAAGTGGCGGACGGGATCAGGAAGATTCACGGCGTTGTGGACATCCTGAACGGCATCGACAACACCATCAGCGGACCGGCGATCGAGTTCCGCGTGGACCCGGCGGTGGCCGCCCGCTCCGGATTCTCCACCGATGAAGTGGAGCTGGATGCCAGCGCCATCCTGCAGGGCGAGCCCGCGCCCAACCCGGTGGTGAACAACGACCGCGCTTATACCGTGCGGGTGCGTTTCCCGGCGTCCGCGCGCGCCTCGCTCGACTCCATTCGCAACACGCTGCTGACCAGTTCCACGGGTAAGACCGCCACGCTCGGCGAACTGGCCACGGTGGAGGACATTCCCGGCCAGACCGAGATTCGCCGCGAAAACCTGCAGCGCAATGTTGCGGTGACGGCGCGCCTGGAGGGCCTCAATCTGGGTGCCGGGATGGCCGCGGTGCAACAGACGGTTCGCGACCTGAATCTGCCGCCGTCCATTCGCGTCGAATACGGTGGCGCGTACGAAGAGCAGCAGAAGTCGTTTCGCGATCTGGCGATGGTGCTGATTCTGGCCATACTGCTGGTGTTCGTCGTGCTGCTGCTCGAGTTCGGCAGTTTCGCGGCCCCGGTGGCGATTCTCGCTTCCGCGCTGTTGTCCACCTCCGGTGTGTTCTTCGCGCTGCTGGTGACGGGCACCACGTTCAACCTGTCCTCGTTCATGGGTCTGATCATGGTGGTGGGCATCGTGTCGAAGAACGGCATTCTGCTGCTGGACGCCGACACGCGCTATCGCCGCGAGGGACGGAAGGCGGAGGAAGCCATGGTGCTTGCCGGTGAACGCCGGTTGCGGCCCATCATGATGACGGCCCTGGCAACCATGGCGGGGATGATTCCGCTGGCGCTGGCGTGGGGCGCGGGATCGCAGATGCTGCAGCCGCTGGCAATCGCCGTGATTGGCGGCATCCTGGCGTCCATGGTGCTGTCGCTGATTGTGACTCCGGCGGTGCACTACTATCTGGCCAAGTGACGGAGAATGGTTGATATGCTGCGAGCGAGCATCCGCGACCTCCGTTACGATTTCAAGAAGCTGGAGAGTCTACTTCAATCTGGCGAGGAAATCGAGATTACTCGCCGCGAGCGGGTGATTGCGCGGCTGTTGCCTCCGAAGCGGCGGAAGCGTGTCAAGATGCCCGATTTTCAGGCGCGCATGCGCAAGATCTTCGGCGACAAGGTGTTCACGCCGACGAACGCTGAACTGATCGCGGAAGGGCGGGAACGTTTCTGAGCGCGATAGCCCGCTTCCTCCGCCTCACCGTACGTACCTGACGCGAACACATCCTCCGCGGCTTCCCTGAGCGAGAGTGCCGGCGCTCCGCTTGACATCACGGCGCTGTGTCACGTTGAGTTCACGAACGCGCTGCAACTTCGCGCCTTTCGCAACCAGATGACGCCGGCCCAGGCCCGTACCGCCAGTCTGGCCCTTGATGAGGACATCGCCGGCGGCCTGATAACCCTTCATGCGTTTCCCGCGGCGGCGTGGGAAGAAGCCAGGCGGATCTCGCTGGCGCACACACCCACGATTGGCGCCAGATCGCTCGACATTCTTCAGGTGGCTGCGGCGGTCACGCTGGGCGCTCCCCTGTTCCTCACCTTCGACCGCATCCAGCGGAAACTGGCCGCCGCCGTGGGCCTCCACGTTGCTCTCGGGCCGCGCTGATTCGCACGCCTCCGCGGGACCGGGCGCGTCTGCGTGGGGTGAAGCCTGATGAGGCTCCCGCTGACTCTGGCGCCTGCGGCTGCTGGCGATGGCCGTGGCGCTCACTCGTAGCCCGCCTGATTCACCCAGGCGGCGTGGTTTGCCGCTTTCGCGTGTCTGGCCCCGCGCGGCGAAACGGATGCCTCGATGCGCTACGCTGGTTGGACGGCCCCTTGTTTCAAAGCCTGATCGAACGCTGGAATGCAATCGCCCGGCACCGCAAAGCATGCGTGTTTGCCATAGGCGCCATTGCGCTGCTGGTCCGCGTCTCGCTCCTGCCACTCTATCCGGTGCCGGTAGCTTCGGTTCACGACGAGTTCAGCTATCTGCTGGCGGGAGAGACCTTCGCGGCAGGCCGGCTGACAAATCCCACGCCACCGCTCTGGGTTCACTTCGAGACGTTTCACGAACTCATGCGGCCCACCTACATGTCCATGTATCCACCGGGCCAGGGGGCGTTGCTGGCGATCGGCATCGTACTGTTTGGACATCCGTGGTGGGGGGTATGGCTCAGCGTCGGCGTCATGTGCTCGGCGTTGACGTGGATGTTATATGAATGGTTTCCTCCCGGGTGGGCCCTGCTGGGGAGCGTGCTGGGGGTTCTGCAATTCGCCATCGCGCACTACTGGATGGACAGCTATTGGGGTGGCTCATTGGCGGCCATCGGCGGCTGCCTGACTCTCGGAGCGTATCCGCGGATGATCCGGCGCCAACGGATCCTCGACGGGGTTGTGGCGGGAATCGGTCTGGGGGTGATGGCGAACACGCGACCGTATGAGATGCTGTCTCTGGGTCTGGTCTTCGCTGGCGCGTTGTTCCTGTGGGCGTGGCGGCAACCCGGCAGGACGCGCTTACGCACGGCTGTGGCACTCGGAGTTCCGGCGCTTGCCGCCCTTACCCCGTTTCTGGCCGCGACCCTGATTGAAGCACGGGCGGTGACCGGAAGCGTGCTTGCGCTGCCGCACGAGTTCGCGGTCCGCCAAGTCGGCGTCTGGCCGACGTTCGTGTTTCAGCGTCCAGGCCCGATTCCGGCCTATCATCACGAGGAGATGCGGAAGTTCTATGTCGAATGGCAGCCCGGCTACGAGGATGCCCGCCACTGGGGTACCCTACGCGGCCTGATCCCCGGCATCGGCGGGAGGTTGAGCGTCGCGCGCAACTGCTACCTTCCCGAGCGATGGTACCTGCCGTTCGCGCTGGCGTCCTTTCTGGCGCTCTGGTCCCGCCGCATCCGCTTCCTGTCGGCCTGCGTAATCGCGGCGTTCCTGGGAAATGGCCTGGTGAACTCGCTGGTCCCGCACTATCTGGCGCCGGTGCTGGGCGCCATGATGGCTCTGCATCTGACGTTTTTACGTTGGGTTCGGGCCTGGAACCTGAAGGCGTTTGCCGCCCTGCTCCTGCTCATGTGCGGCTTGTTTGGACACCGCTACTACCACTTTGCCGGAGCGCCGCCCAATTTTGCGGCGACCCGGCAGAACATGATTCACCAATTGCAGGCGGACGGCCGGCGCCACCTCGTCTTCGTACGGTACCGGCCCAGCCACAACGTGGGAGACGAATGGGTCTTCAACGGACCGGACATTCCTTCGCAGCAGGTCATTTGGGCACGGTCCATGTTGCCGGACGAGGACAAGGAGTTGGCGGAGTTCGCCAGGGACCGTGTTGCCTGGGTGGTGGATGCCGATGACGCCCATCCGGCGCTCAGGCCCTGGCCGTCCCCGTGAACGCGCGGCCATCCGGGAAGCCGCCAGGCGAGGATGGGTGCTTACGTAGACCCTGCGTTCGGCGATGTAATGGTGGTGGAGTTCTCTAAACCGTGACTGTCACTCGCCGCGATGTTCTGGCCCTGTTCGGATTGCTGGGCGGCAGTTCCTGCGGCACTCCCGCCCATCTCCACCGGCGCAAGGTTGCCGATGTTCTCTCCTCCATCCCGCTGGGCGACGTTCGGTTGGGCGGCACCCTCGGCCGGAAACTGGACTTGTGCATCCGCAATCGCATCTTCGCGCAGAACCCCACGAAACTGGTGGAGCCGTTTCGCCATCGCGAGGAGCGGAGCTGCTGGCAAACCGAGTTCTGGGGAAAGTGGTTTCTCTCGGCCACGGCCGCCTGCGAATACACCCGCAACCGCGAGTGGCGCGAGCGCCTCCAGAAATCCGCAGACGAGCTGCTCGCCACACAGAGCCCCGACGGATACATCGGGAACTACGCCGCCGACAACCATCTCAAGGCCTGGGACGTCTGGGGCCGCAAGTACACGCTGCTGGGCCTGCTGGCCGGGTATGACCTCACCGCGGACTCCGTCTGCCTGAGCGGCGCGCGCCGCCTGGCCGACCAACTGATGATGGAAGTGGGCCCCCTTTCCACCGACATCGTCACACTCGGCCTGTACCGCGGGATGGCCGCCAGTTCGGTGCTCGAGCCGGTGGTGCGGCTCTATCGTCGAACCGGGGACGAACGCTATCTGCGATTCGCCGAGTACATCGTGGAACGCTGGTCCTCTTCACGCGGGCCGCAGTTGGTGGAGAAGGCTCTGGCCGGCGTTCCGGTTGGGCAGCGGTTCCCGCGCCCGGACAACTGGTGGTCCTGGGAGAACGGCGAGAAGGCGTACGAAATGATGTCCTGCTACACCGGGCTGCTGGAGCTGTACCGGGAGACGGGATGGGCGCCCGGCGTGAACGCGACGTTGCGGACGTTCGAGAGTATTCGCGACACCGAGATCAACATTGCCGGCTCGGGGTCCGCGGGGGAGTGCTGGTACGGAGGCGGAGCGCTCCAGACCGAGGTGCGGGAGCATTCCATGGAAACCTGCGTGGCCATGAGCTGGATGCAACTCTGCGCCCACCTGTTGCGCATCACCGGCGACCCGCGCTTCGCGGATGAAATCGAGAGAACCGGGTACAACGCGCTGGCCGGAGCCATGACGCCCGATGGTTCGTCGTTCGCTCAGTACAGCTCGCTGGCGGGTGTCCGCTCGCTGGGGCAGCCGCAGTGCGGAATGGAGTTGAACTGCTGCACGGCGAATGGGCCGCGTGGCCTGCTGCTGCTGCCCGAGGTGGCGGTCATGCTGGGCGCGGAGGGCCCGGCCGTTAGTCTCTATTCGGAGGGAGTGTGGAACTTCCGCCTGCCCTCCGGCGCCCCCTGCCGTCTTGCGATGAAGACCGATTATCCAAAGTCCGGCGAGGTGGACATACGGCTCGAGACCGCGCGGGCGGAGTCGTTTGCATTGCGCCTGCGCATTCCTCAATGGAGCGAGGAGACTTCCGCAACCGTGAACGGGGCGGCGGTGGGCGGCCTCCGGCCCCGGGCATGGGCGGTGATCGAGAGACGCTGGACGCCCGGCGACAGCGTGCGTCTGCGCCTCGATTTGCGCGGCCGGGTTGTCCGGACCTCCGAAGGGGACAAGCGGTATGCGGCGATTGTCCGTGGTCCGGTGGCGCTGGCGCGCGACCTCAGGCTGGCTCACGACAGCCTCGACGAACCGGTATCGCTGAATCCCGATGAGCGCGGCAACATTTCTCTGCGGGAGATCGCGCCGCCCGCCGGCGTGGAAACGGCCTTCGTGGCAGCCGGCGGCCTGGCCCTGTGCGACTACGCGTCTGCTGGCAACACGTGGGACCAGCGCTCGCGATTCCGGACGTGGATGCAGGCGTGATAATCTGTGGTCACCCCGACCTATGCGCACCTGTCCGGCGTGTGGCGACCCGATGCGAAGAAGCCACCGCTCTTTCTGGGAACGTATTTTCTATCGCGCCGCATTCCGCTGCCGTTCCTGTGACGAGCGGATACCGATGAGGAGACGCATGCCACTGCCGTCTCGCTATACCAACTGTCCGCGATGCTCCGGCCGTGAGCTGGCCATCCTGAAGAAGCGCGACCGCATCGACAAGTTGAACGGGAACCCGTTGCGGCTGGTGCAGCGCTTCTTCGGCGCCAGACTGTACTACTGCCGGGGTTGCCGTCTGCAGTTCTACGATCTCCGAAGCCTCAAGCCCGCCAGCCGGGAGACGGCCGGTGACTGATGTCACTGACGCGATCCCCGTTCTCCGGCGTCCGATCCGAGCCCCAGGGAAACTGCCAGTTGTAAACCCAGTGCAATATCCATAAACTCGTTTTATTAGTTGACTAATCCGACAAGAGAGCCATTCGACGCCGGGTCGATTTGCCATCTCGAGTCGGCCGGTATCGCGGTTACGCTTGCAAACCGCGCTACCCTGAGCGCGGGACTCTGTAGTCGGCGGATTGCCTGAACATGAAAGACTTAGCGGCTTCTGCTGTTTGCCCGGAGTCCCCGCTCGCCGGAGTGCCATGCGTACGCGACTCGCCGCGCGAGCTATCCCAGCCTGAAGCGCTTCGGAAATCGCACTCTGTTGCGATCTTCCCTCGAACACGTCGGGGCCCGGCGTAAACAGCATCTCCAGCTCCTTTTTCCCCGATTGGACCGTGAAGTTGATCTTCGATACAGCGGTCCGATACGGGACCAGATCCTTATCCGCATACTTCGCGCCTAAAGACCTCCCGCGGATACCCGCCTCGCATTATTGAGATGACCCGCCATCGCTGGGTCGTGCGCGCGAGACAGGCGCTAAAGGCGAGACGCATGACATGGGGTGACACGGCACGGGCACTTGCATGCGGGAAATTGGTGGAAACGGGCGGGATACGTGGTAGCGCTAACGGGAATCGAACGTGCTACCAGCCAGTTCAGTACGGTTCAGTTCGGTCTATCTCTTTCATTCTTCGTTCAATTGGTACGGCAACGATCGCGCGGACTGCGCCACGGGTCGTCGACGTGGCAGCGCGGTGCCAGCGCACGCCGCGATACGGTGGTTCCTGCGTCCATGCAGGATGAGCGCTGAGCACTGTCTCAAAGCGGGCCAGGTCCGTTGACACACGTAGCGCTCGAAACAGACTGTTCTAAGCAACCAGAGGCGTCGGCGCAGCCGGCGCCTTTCGCTTTTTCGGGAGGACTTGAAATGGTGCGAGCTGGCGAGGTGACACGATGAACGCCGCGGAGATCGCACGCATTCTGCACGGGCGCAGGATGCCATCCGGCTGGATAGCGCGCTGCCCGGCTCACGATGACCACAATCCGTCGCTGAGTCTGAGGGACGTTGCCGATGGGAGGGTCCTTGTGAAGTGTCACGCTGGCTGCCCGCAAAATGCGGTTATCGATGCTCTGAAAGCCCTGGGACTGTGGCGCGAGTACGAGCACCCTCAAAGAGGCGTGATCGTGGCGACCTACGACTACCGGGACGAGGATGGGGAACTCCTCTACCAAGTGGTCCGCACCGAGCCGAAAGGCTTCTTTCAACGTCGGCCGGCCGGCTTCGGCGGCTGGATCAACCGAAAAGGCGAACGCCAGGTTCTTTATCGACTCCGCGAAGTACTTGAGGCTCCCGTAGTCTTCTGCGTCGAAGGAGAACGCGATGTTGAGACGCTCCGTAATCACGGACTCGTCGGTACTACGAACGCGGGAGGAGCCGAGGCGCCCTGGCTTTCCCAGTACACCGAGGCTCTTCGCGGCCGGGAAGTGATCCTGATTCCGGACAACGACATGCCCGGCCGCAAGCGCGTGGCGCGCATCGCGAGAGCCCTGCTCGGCAAGGTTGAGCGCCTGGTGATTCTCGAACTGGAGGACGGGAAGGACCTCACGGATTGGTTTACTCGTGGTCATAGCGAACTGGAACTGATCACGCTTCTCGATAGCGAAGGAGTATCCCGGTGAAACGCGAAATCGTGTCAGAGCCGGAGATCGACGCTTTTGCCCGGGAGGCGATAGGCGAGGAGAGCCATGGTTCCGTCGTAGAACCAGAACCATTTGTCTGGATTGGAGGTGCCGAGCTGACCCAGATGAAACCTCGAGAGAAGCAAATGGTCGTTGAGAGGATCGTTCCGGCCGGAGGTCTGACCATCATCGCATCGAAATCAAAGAGCGGCAAGACCACGCTGATGGTCGAATTCTGCCACGCTGTCAGCACTGGTCGAGCCGCGCTCGGCAGATATAACGTCATCCGAGGGCCAGTGCTCTACTGGCTCACTGACGATGCGAACGTCGACCGGTTCGCAGAGAACTGGCGAATCGTCAGTGGCGAGGTGAAGGTTGAGGACTTCCATCTATGCGTGAGGCGTCAGTCTCTGTTCCCCGACGGCATAGTCAATCTACGGAAGGCCGCCGCAGAATTCAGCCCCGTGTTGATTGTGGTCGACGCCTACACAACTGTTCGGACGCCACGGACCAAGGGTTGCGATTTCGTAAAGGCTGAGTATGACGACATGCGGCGGCTGTCGGAACTGGCTGGAGAAACCGGCGCGGCCACGACTCTGATCCATCACCAGAGTAAGACCAAACAGGCGGACCCGTTTGACGCGGTGGCCGGCAGCTATGCGATGAGTGCGGGGTCTGACGGACGCATGGTTGTTGAGAAGCTCGCGGACACGGAACGGCTCGTGCGCATTGATGGCCGCGACGTTGACGCGTTCCAATTCGTCTATGCACGCGGCGCCGATCGGCGTCTTTTCGAAATCATTGATGGGCCAGCAGCGGAGCACTGGGAGCGATTGCGTGTGATCGCCGCCAAACACCGCGGGATGCCTTTTTCGCCTAAGGACGCCGGCGAGGCGTTCGGCGTATCAGACAGACAGGCACGGCGAGTTCTGACCCAGTGGGAGCAGGCCGGTGCAGTGGAGGAGCAGGAAAGGGGTCGGTACGTTCTGGCAGGACCTGTGGTCGAAGGCGCCGCGCGTATCGCGGAGACGAGCACGCGATGACATCCCCCGCGCATGTCCGAAAGCATCAAAAATGTCCTATTACTATGTCTGATGTCCTCAATGTCCAATATGTCCGTAGTGTCCTCAATGTCCGTTTGTCTAACCTCTTCCTTTACAGACGATTACGAGGAAATCGAACGATAGCCTCTGATTCTCGTCCTGTGATTCGGACATTGCGGACATCGAGGGCATACCGGACTTGTGGACATTTCGCGGCCTCCAAGTCTACGCCGGCGGCTCAGACGAGGCCCGAACCTGATGAGGGCGGAGGGAAGGGAAGTCGTGCGTGACAAGTGCCCCGCATCCATGCACGACCTGCGTCCGTCGGAACGGGGATGAAATCTCGTGTCCAAACCGCAACGTCTCTCACACCTCTCGCCAGCGCGGCAGGCGCTGGTGCGGTTCTGCCAGACCATCAATCACGGTTGTATCGAGAGCCTCGAGGTCAGAAACTCCGAGCCCATATTCGATCCGATGCCGGTGATGCTGAAGGACGTGAAGCTGGATTCGGACGAAGGGGCACGGCCGGAACTCAGCCTTTCCGATTTCGTTTTGAGCGACGAGGTCATGCGCCTGATGAGCCTTCTCGACAAGATGAAATACGGCACGCTGCGACGCGTAGAGGTGCGCGGCGGAGTGCCCCGGCGGATACAGATGGCCGGGACGCTGGGATGAAATCAAGATGCGCCCGTGATCAGCGGTCCTCCGCATCTCCAAACAGGTTCAGCCAATGTCTGCACGGGCAGGCGTGCAGATAACAACTGCACCTTCAGCATGAACCAGGAATGCCGAAGGAGACACCGACCATCCTGAAAAGGCTGACGCCGTCAGTGAGTTCCGGAGCACGGTTGTCCAGCACACCATTCTCTGGCGGCCCGTTCCGCCCGATCCGACAATGCTGGTTCGGTCATCTTATGCGCAATGATTCAGGGCCTAACCGCAGGCGCATGGCAACGCGGGTACTCCCACGGAATGCCGTCTTTGCGTCCATGTGGATGGTCTTCCGGAGTGGGAATCCATTCCCCGAATCAAAATGGTAAGGAAACTAAGAATGCCGCGCCGTCGGTGCCGTTGTACCCCTCGCCCATCCCGCCCTTACCGACTGAAGGGGTGTAGTGGAGCGCCTGCGGTTTAACGTACCGGACTTCCAGTGCTATCCAGCATGGGCCCCAAGATCACGACAGATCCGAAGCTGTCCCGCAAGTAAGAACTCACTGAGTACCCTTCTTCGGTGACCAGCCTGAGATCTTTCCGGATGGGTAGCCCGCCCACCACAGTTCCCTCAATCTTCTTGGCGCCGGGTGTCCAATTGGCTCCATGATGCTCGTGATCTTCAGGATTCTCCTCGTAGATCGCGAGATCGTACTCCGCGATATCCGCAAGCTTTGTTCCGAGAAACACATTCCCGATCCCGACTAATTTGCGAACAGGTCGCAACGACATCAGCCGAAGAATACACCCCTGGCCGAACTGGGGCAAGCTGAGGCGACCCCAATTTCCGTCCAACATGGTATCTCGCCACGCCAGGAGGCGGACATGGTGGGGGGGCTTCGTCGAACCCGAACTCAGCGTCGCCTTCATCGCCGCCTCGCGGTTCCGGTCGGTTTGTCGCCACCCGGAAGCAACGTTCAGGTTCGATTGCGGCGCGACAGATTGTCCGCCGACGGTCGCACAGCGTCGACTGCTCCTCTGCGGGAACGGCTCTTACGACCAATGGATGGCCCCTTCCCGGACAACAGCGCAGTCAGGCGAAAACTGAAAATGGAACGTTAAGTGGGGATATCGGTAGCCAGCCTTGCGGAGTAGGTGCGATCCGCGAAAGATTGCGGATGCGGCCCTTCCCCCTGTCATGGAACCCATGCCCGGGAACATGATCGAGCCGGGCGCATGCGCCTCTTGGCCCTCGGACCGCGGCCAGCCAGGCTGCTGACGGAGCAGGCTACTGGGCTGCCTTCACGGGGTCGCCGGTGATATGCTTCACGGGGGCACCGTCATGCCCGCGAATCTGACGCCCGATTACCTCGCCGCCGAGCAAGCGTGGAAATGCGCGGAGACGCAACAGGAAAAGGTCGCCGCCCTCGAGCACATGTTGGCCTTGCTGCCCAAACATAAGGGCACGGAGAAGATGCAGGCCGACCTGAGGCGAAGGCTCTCGCAGGCGCGGAGAGAATCGCAGAAGAAGGGCGGCGCGCACGCAACCCC
>JBEKZH010000021.1:0-90492 GCA_049510065.1 Bryobacteraceae bacterium | reverse complement strand
GCGGCTTTCGCCGGGCTGTCCGTATATGCCGCAAAGCGCTTCTCCTGTGGGCCTGGCGTCGGTTGTGTACCCACAAAACAATTCTACACCAGAATGTTCTGTTTATAACACAGTAGTATTAGGCTGCTCCGATAGCCGCCGACGCAGGGCACGGCCCTGCCCGACCCCCCTCAATCCGAAATCGCCCGCAGATACCGCGCCGCCGACCGATGCACCGCCGCCATGCCGCCTTCCGCGATAGTCATGTGGCGGAACGCGCCGTAGATGCGGTCGAAGGCGAACGGCTCCACCGCCGCCACAATCCGGCGCACCGCCGACGAGTTCAGCGGGATGTAGTTCGGATAGCTGTACATGAAGCTCACCGAGCGGCGGTCCGGCGTCACCTGAATCACGTCGCCGGTCAGCAGCACCCCGCTCCCCCCGGCCCCGGCCGGCCAGTGCAGCACCGTGCCTCCGTCGAAGTGCCCGCCGCATCGGATCAGCGTGAGGCCGTCATCGAGAAGCCGGGCCTCGCCGCTCCAGAAGCGGATGCGGTCGTCGGGCCGCATCACCCACCGCTGGTCGTCTTCATGCAGCCAGATGGGCACGTCTCCGAACGCCTCGCTCCACTCCACCATGGTGGTGTAGTAGTGCGGATGCGAGATGGCGATGGCGGACAGCCCGCCGCGCTCGCGAATGCGCCGCACGGCCGCGTCGTCGAGCAGCGCGAGGCAATCCCACAACACGTTGCCGCGAGGCGCTTCCAGCAGAAACGCGCGCTGCCCGATGCCGAACTTCGGCTCGGTCTCGAACTCGGTGAGGCCCGGCTCCAGCTCCTCCACGCGGTTGCGATGGGTGCTGCGCAACCCGTCGAGCGTGGTCCACTGCTGGCCGTCGAGGCCGACGTACTGGCGCTCATCCTCGCAGATGACGCAGTGCCCGGGCGGGTGTTCGGCATTCGTGTACTGGGTTCCGCAGGTCACGCAGATGGTGCGGGGCATGGTTAGCACACCAGCCGGACGAGGGCGTCCGGCGCGGTCCGGGGGACCGCCCTACCCTGGTCGTCAACAATCGCGCGGGCCATCGCTAGTCCTCGTCGTGCTGGGAAGCCAGCCTGGTCACCACGGTCATGTCTTCCAGCGTGGTCACATCGCCGGTGACGCTGTGCGTGGTGACAATCTCGCGCAGCAGCCGGCGCATGATTTTCCCGCTGCGGGTCTTGGGAAGCGCCTCGGTGAAGCGGATCTCCTCGGGACGCGCGAAGGCGCCGATCTCGTGCGCCACCCACTGCCGCAGATCTTTGGCCAGTTGTTCGTGGTCGTGGTCGTAATCGCCGCGCTTCAGGGTGACGAACGCGCACACGGCCTGTCCGGTGATCTCGTGCGGTTTCCCCACCACAGCCGCTTCGGCCACGGCCGGGTGCTTTACCAGGGCCGACTCCACTTCCATGGTGCTGAGCCGGTGTCCGCTCACGTTCATGACGTCGTCCACGCGGCCCAGAATCCAGTAGTAGCCGTCGGCATCGCAGCGCGCCGCGTCGCCCGTAAAATAGGCGCCCGGCACGCGGCTCCAGTACTGCTGCACATAGCGGTCGGGATCGCCCCAGATGGTGCGAATCATGCCGGGCCAGGGACGGCGGATGATGAGGAAGCCTTCGCGATCCGTGCCCACCGGGTTGCCGTTGAGATCGACAATGTCGGGAAGAACGCCGGGCATGGGCAGCGTGCCCGAGCCGGGCTTCAGGGGGACCGCGCCGGGCATGGGCGCAATCATGATGGCGCCGGTTTCCGTCTGCCACCACGTGTCCACGATGGGGCAGCGGCCCTTGCCAATCACGCGGTGATACCATTCCCACGCCGCCGGATTGATCGGTTCTCCCACCGAGCCGAGCAGGCGCAGACTCGACAGGTCGTGCTGGTTGGGCCACTGGTCGCCCTGGCGGATCAGCGCGCGGATCGCCGTGGGGGACGTGTAGAGGATGGAGATCTTCTCCTTCTCGACAATCTGCCACCAGCGGTCCCACTGCGGGTGATCGGGCGCGCCCTCGTACATCACCGTGGTGGCGCCGGCGGCGAGCGGTCCGTAGACGATGTAGCTGTGGCCGGTCACCCAGCCGATGTCGGCGGAGCACCAGAAGATGTCGTCCTCGCGCAGGTCGAAAACCCACTTCGCGGTCACGGTCACCTGCAGCAGGTAGCCGGCGGTGGTGTGCAGAATGCCTTTAGGTTTGCCGGTGGTGCCGGAGGTGTAGAGAACGTAGAGGGGGTGCTCGGAGTCGAGCTCGACCGCGGGACAGTCGTCGGTGACGTCCTGGTCGAGTTCGTGCCACCAGAGGTCCCGGCCCTTTTGCATGGGGATGTCCGAGCCGGAGCGCTTCAGCACGATGACGTTCTGCACCGCGGGGCATTCCAGCAGCGCCTCGTCCACCGCGCCCTTCAGCTTCACTTCTCGGCCGCGACGCCAGCCGCCGTCGGCAGTGATCACCACGTGCGCATCCAGGTCCTGTATGCGCGCCTTGAGGGCTTCAGCGGAGAATCCCCCGAAAACCACCGAGTGAATGACGCCGAGCCGGGTGCAGGCCAGCATGGCGACGGCGGCTTCCGGCACCATAGGCATGTAGATGATGGCGCGATCGCCGGCCGTGAGCCCGCGCGCTTTCAGAACATTGGCGAAGCGGCAGACCAGACGGTGCAGTTCGCGATAGGTGATGGCGCGGCGGTCGCCGGGCTCGCCTTCCCACAGAATGGCGGTCTTGCCGGCGCGGGTGTCGAGGTGGCGGTCCAGGCAGTTCCAGGAAACGTTGAGCTTACCGCCCACGAACCACTTCACGTTCGGTGGCGCCCATTCGAACACGTGGCTCCATTTCTGGAACCAGTGGAGCTCGCGCTCGGCCAGTTCGCCCCAGAACGCTTCCGGGTGGTCTATCGCGCGCTCATAGAGGGCGCGATAGCCGTCCATGCCCTGGACGCGGGCCTTCGTTACAAAGTCACTACTGGGTGGAAAGACGTTCTCCTCAGGCATCTGTAGGAGGATTGTACCAACGTCGGGTGCGTCAGACGAACAGATCGGCGACCGGGACGGAAAGGCCGGGCAGAACGGTGCCGCCGTCGAGCGTTTCGCCGATGCCAACCGAGTCGGGCAGGCTGTCGGGCGTCAGCACCAGGACGGTCTGTTCCTCGGGCAGGATCAGCCAGGCGAGCCGCGTACCGTTGGCGAAGTAGTCGCGCATCTTGCGCATCTGGGCGTTCAACGAATCCTCGGGCGAGCGGATCTCCACCACCAGATCGGGCGCACGATCCAGGTACTGCGCACCCCGCGCGCGCTCGCCCAGCACAACGGCAACGTCGGGCAGCCGATACCGCTGCCGGCCCGCGATGGTGAGTCTGCAATGCAACTCGGCAGCAGCGTACCCAATCGGATGTGCCAGGAAGTACTGCTTGAAGAAGAAGCCGCAGTTTACTTGTATAGTTCCGTGATCCTGTGTTCCCACGTTCAGCGCCACCACCTCGCCGTCGACATACTCCGAGTGCCTGTACTCGGGATTCGACAGGTATTCGTCAACCGAAACGGTCTTCAGCGGCGTGCTCGCCCCCATGCCAGGAAGTGTAGCATGGCGGTATCCTGAAACTACACCTATGCCTCCCATTCCACCGAATCAGCAACAAGCCCTTGTCGAGCGCCTGACCAATGCCTGCGGCGGCGCCTATTCGCCTGAGACCCGGCGCAAGTACTATGTCTCCGGACCGCAGTGGGCGGCCGCGTATGAAGGCCATGCCCTGTTCCATGCGCCCACCCGCAAGCCGGTCACCTTCGAAGAGGTGATCCGCGAATACGGGAAGATCGGTATCGGCTACTGGACCACGCACGACACCGACGTCATCCCCTACAGCGCCATCGGCGGCGAAGAGCAGGGCCGCATCGTGGAGCGCATCAAGTCGGCCCTTCACGAGAACGGCCTGAAGTGCTCCATGGTCACCACCGAGACGTTCCACCACGCGGTGTTCGCCACCAGCCCGGCCTCCGAATCGCCGGACATTCGGGAGTACGCCAAATGGCGGCTGGAAAACACCGTGAGAATTGGCCACGAGCTGGGCGCGCAGTTCGCTGTCTACTGGCCCGGTTCGCTGGGCTACTTTACGCAGGGCGCCGTGGACGAATTGCAGACGCTCAAGTGGTACGCCGAGGGTCTGAACGCCGCCTGCGAAGCCGACATCGCCATCGCGAAGAAATACAACCGGCCCACGCTCAAGCACTGCATGGAGGCCAAGCCGTTCGAGCCGCAGGCGGAGATTCTTCTGCCCACCAGCGACGCCATGCTGGCCTTCATCTCCTCCGGCCTGCTCACGCACCCGGAGATGGTGGGCCTCAATCCGGAGTACCTGCACGAGTTGATGTGGGGTGGCGCTCCGCGAGCCGCGCTGGCCCGCGCGCTCATGTGCGGCAAGCTGTGGCACATGGACATCAACGACGGTTACCGGCTGAAGCACGACGTCGATATCGCCATCGCTCTGGTGAATCCGCTCGACTGGCTGAACGTTTTCGTGCTCCTGCGCACCTACAACTACAACGGCCCATTCAACCTCGACTACAAGCCGCCGCGCACCACCAGCAACTCCGGCGTTTTCTCCATGAGTTTCCCCACCGCGGTAGACCGCTTCATCACGCTGTGGGAGATGGCCGGCGACGTCCTGTCCGATCCGGTGATCCAGGAGGCCACCGCGGCCCTCAAAGCGGGCGGCGGCGCCACCGACCTGCACAATGCCGACGCCGTGTTCGAGGCCAATCGCGAGATGCTGACCCTGCATGAGCTGATCGCGCACCGGATGTTCCAGATCCTGGTGGGCGCGCATCGCGGGCGCACGTACGTAGTGTGAACATCGGGCGCACGCTCATCTTCGCGGGCGCTCTGCTTATCGTCGTCGGTCTCCTGTTCCTGGCAGGAGACCGGTTGCCGATCCGGCTCGGCCGGCTGCCTGGCGACATCACGCTCCGCGGCCGGCACGGTGTTTTCTATTTCCCGCTGGCCACCTGCATTCTGCTGAGCGTGGTTCTGTCGCTGGTCCTGTGGCTATTTCACCGGCGTTGAAGTTCGCTGCACGTTCAGCGTTGTCGTTTCCACGACAACCCCGTCCGGCCCCGAACACGTCAGGATATAGCCGTAGGCGCCGGGAGCGGCGGGTGCGATGGACTCGACTCCGTTCGCCGGCCGTGCACCCGACCAGTCGCCGGATGCCACACAGGATTGAGCGCCCGGCATTGACCATTTGAGCCTGGCCGGCCGGCCGATCGCGATTGCCTGCGGATCCACCGAGAGCATCGGTGCGCCCGACGCCCGCACGGCGTCTTCCGCCGTCGGTGTCGCGAGACGGGACGTGCCCGCGGCATGAGTGAACGTCAGAAGCCAGGCGTACAGGTCCTGGTCGAAGACGTCGTATTGCGGCTCGCCCTGGCCAAGCGTCGTCAATTCCAGCGTCTCGATGTCGATGAGATGCCCACCGGTCGGGTAGATGGTGAGCTTGTGGGGAACGGTCGGGCTGCATGCCCTGATCGACAGAACCGTATTGATGGTATCCGCCACGGGAACGGTCTGGTCATCGGCGGCATGAAACGACCATGTTGGCGTGTCCTTCATGATGCAGCCGCTCTCAGCGGTCGTCGCCCCGCCTCCGGAGATGGTCACGGCGGCGGCGAGTTCATTCGGATTGAGCCGGACGTGCTCCCAGGTGTGAAACGCTCCCGCGCTGAAGCCCATCATGTAGACGCGCGACGTATCCACCCTGTATGTTCTGAGCGCGTACTGGACGAACGACTTCAGCGGTTCGTCCGTGGCATTCATACACCGCTGGGGCGAGAGAACGATAAACGGCCGGGCGTCATCCCACCTCCCCTGATCGATGATTCCGGATAGTCCCCGCCGCAACAGCAGATTCAGCTTGTTCGGCGACGCCGCCCACTGGTCGACATCCACCTGCGGGAAATCGGCCTCCTCGCCAATGCCGTGGTTGTACACGATCAGCGGAAAAGTGCGCGCCGGATCCCCGTAATTCGCCGGCAGGTGTTCGAAATAGCCCATCACCGCGCTCGTGCTGCCCCAATCCCTGCGGGTTTGTTCGACGAACTGGCCCGCGTTGACCCGAACCATGCGCACCACCTCCGTGGCCGATGAGCCGTGACTGTCGGCGACGTTGTAGCGGATCATGTAGTCGCCGGCGGCGCTGGTGCTGAGCGTGTCGAGTCCGCTGATCACGATGCGGCTGGTGAGATCGCCATCGATGGAACTGCTCGCGGTGGCGCCCGCGTCGACGTACGGCGTGGCCACAGCCTGATTGACGACGTTGGGGCCGTTCAACGTAATCACGGGTCTGTTCGGATCCGGATTCGGCGGAACGATGGTGGCCTGACAGGCTGGCCAGGACACTGGCAGGGTGGGGTTGGGGGCTGGACTCGTGTTGGAGGAACCGTCATCGCAGCCCACGGCTGACAGCAGGAGAGCCAGTAGCATGGCAGAAAACAATCCCGCCGGACTCTTCAGGAACGGACGTTGCATTCTGTTGGTGGTTCGGCTACAGCATATATCAAACGACTGATCGGCAGCGTGGCGGTGAAAGGCTGAGAAGTCGTACGCCGAACTTACACACATTTACAGTGTTCGGGTTCTTCATGCATCGGATTCCGCCGATGGAAAGAACAGGAGAAAGCAGAATGTCCATTACGTCCATCGCCGGCACCGCGGGCAGCGCAGCCCTGCAGTTGCTGGAGTCTCTGGTCACTGGCAACAAAACGGGCGCGGCGAGTTCCAGCGCTTCCACTACCGATCCCAACGGGACCGCGGACCTGTCACAGATCGGTCAGTTCTTCAGCAAGCTGGAGAGCCTCGCGCAAAGCTCCCCGGACCAGTTCAAGCAACTGACGGCGCAGATCTCCAGCGAACTGAGCACCGCGGCACAACAGGCCACAGGGACCACACAGCAGTTCCTGCAGCAGCTTGCCAGCAACTTCCAGACCGCTTCGCAAACCGGAAGCACGGCTTCCCTGCAACCCGCGCAGCAGGCCACCGGCACGCAGGCCACGCAGGGCGCGCATCATCATCATCACCACCATGGCGGCGGGTACAGTTCTTCAGAGCAGAACAGCAATCCCACCGATCTGCTGTCCGCGTTGTCCACTTCCACTTCCAGTTCAACGAGCGCTGGAACCGGCACATCCAGCATTCAGAGCTTGTTTCAGGGCATCTACCAACAGGTGATGCAGGCGTAGGTCTTTGACCGCATTATTCGGTGTGCTATGGGAACCGCTTGCTGACGCGCGCGGCTCGGAACTGAGCCGTGACCGTAAGGGAGCGGTCTCCCGTAAGAGCACACCATCACGCGGTCAGAGGCGTAGTCTGGGCCGCGAACGTCAGAGAGCGGTTTCCGTCTTATCCTTCGCGTAACACAGCGCATCCAGCGGACAAACCGAGCACTTCGGCTTTCGCGCGATGCAGCGCTCGCGTCCGTGTTGAATGATCTGGTGCGAGAAGAGAATCCAGCGCTCCCGCGGAATCGTCTTCATCAGATCCTGCTCGATCTTCACCGGCTCGGACTCCTTCGTCAGGTCGAGCCGTTGTGACACGCGCTGCACGTGCGTGTCCACCACCACGCCCGAGGCGATCCCGAAAGCCGTGCCCAGCACCACGTTGGCGGTCTTGCGCGCGGCTCCCGGCACGCGGGTCAGTTCCTCCATGGTGCGGGGCACCTTGCCGCCGAATTCCGTGAGGACGATGCGCGCGGCGCCGATCAGCGATTTCGTCTTGTTGCGGAAGAACCCGGTGGAACGGATGTCGTTCTCCAGTTCCGCCGGGCTGGCGTGGGCGAAGTCGGCGATGGCGGGGTATTTGCGGAACAATCCGGGCGTCACCTCGTTCACCCGCTTGTCGGTACACTGCGCGGAGAGAATGGTGGACACCAGCAGCTCCCACGCATTGCGATGGGTGAGCGCGCAGGTCGCGCCGGGATACGTCTCGTCCAGAATGGCCAGAATCCTGGCGACGCGGGCGCGACGCTCCTCCGCGGTCTTCGGCTTCGCGGGTTTCCCCTTCGTGGCGGTTTTTGTCACACTGACATTATCCTTTCGCGTCACAACATCATACTCGTCCTGGTGGCCCTCGCTGCGTTCGGCTGGAGCCTGGCCGGCTGCTTCCATTTTGACGACTACTCGCTCTTCTCGACCCGGGCCGTTATCGCGCCGTCCGGACCGCTGGAACTGCTCCGGCCTCTGCAGAGCCGTCCGCTTACGTATCTGACGTTCTGGGCCAACTACCGGACCGGTGGCGCCAACCCGCTGGGCTGGCACGTGGTCAACCTCCTGCTGCACGTCGCCTCGGTCCTGCTGGCGTTCGCGGCCCTGCGGCGGCTGATCCCCGAGCGTGCCGCGCTGCTGGCCGCCGCTCTCTTCGCGGTGCACCCGCTCAACGCCGAAGCGGTCAACTACATCTTTGCCCGCAGCACTCTGTTGTGTACCCTGCTGACGCTGGCCTCCTTGCGAAGCTGGGTGAACGGCCGGCACTGGCACGCCGTCGCGTGGTTCGCGGGAGCGCTGCTGGCCAAGGAGGAGTGTGTCACCTTCCCGCTGTTCCTGCTGCTGCTGAACCTCGCCAACGCGCGAGGCGCCACCTCGCGAAGCCGGCGCGAGTGGCGGCCCATCGCGGCCATGCTGGGCATATCCCTGCTTGCCGGCGTCCGCGTCCTGCTGGCCGCCTTGTACATCCCCGGCACGAGCGCGGGCCCGTCCGCGGGAGTTTCCTCCCTGGCCTATCTGGCCTCCGAGGGCCCGGCCATCCTGCGCTATCTGCGCTTGCTGCTGATCCCGGCGGGCCTGACGGTGGATCCGGACCTGCGCGTGGTCACCGGCTGGCCCGCGTGGCTGGCCTGGATGGTGGTGCTGGCGCTGTGTGCGGCGGCTCTTCGTCTCTTCTCCGGTCTCCGCGCCGGCTTCTGGCTTCTGGCCGGCCTGATTCTCCTGCTGCCCAGCTCCTCCATATTCCCCGCGGCGGATCTCGCCGCCGACCGCCGGATGTACCTGCCCATGATCGCGTTCGCGGCCGGCGGCGCGATGCTGCTGTACAGCATGCGTACGCCCGCGCTGGTGGTGGTCTGCGCCTCGCTGGCCGCCATCAGCATCTCCCGTTGCGAGGTCTGGCGAACGGAGCTGTCGTTGTGGACCGATGCCGTGCGCATGGCGCCCGACAAGCTGCGGCCTCGTATCCAGTTGGCGCGCGCGCTGCCACCCGATCGGGCGCTGGCCCTGCTGGGGGAGGCGGAGACCATCGCACCCGACAACCCCGACCTGCCATCCGAACAAGGCAGGATCTATCTGCAGACGGGCGATGCCGCGCAGGCGCTCGCTTCGTTCGGGCGAGCGCTGGCTCTGAATCCCGGAAGTCCCCTGGCCATCAACAACCGCGGCGTGGCGCTGCTGGCGCTGGGACAAACCGAAGCGGCGCGCCTCGACTTCGAACGCGCCCTGGCCATCGACCCGTGCCAGCCCAATGCGCGATTCAATCTTCGGCGGATGGGAATCGCTAAGCCGGTGCCAGAGAACTGCCCCGCCGATGTCGCGCCCTTCATTGCTTCGCCGTGACGTGCGCCTCAACGCGAAGGTCCCGCCATTCGGGCAGCTCGTAGCTGTGCAGCTCGCGCGGAACGGTTGTCTGCATCTCGCGCGATTCGTTGGGTCCCAAACCCTGCACCGTCGCGGTAAAGGAACACACCGCCGCGCTGCCGCGTTTCGGGCGAATCTTCACCGTGAGCAGCAACGGAGGAAGCTCCGCCGCGGAATGGTTCACCACCACGTAGCGTATCTCGGAGGTTTTCGTGTCCGCCGACACCCGCACTCCGGTCACCTCCACGTATTTCGACATCGTGGGAAAGGCGCCCAGCGCGGCGTCGGAGGGCGATGAGGCCTCGGCGTGCGCAAGCATGAAGCGGTCCGCGAACGTCGACTTCTGCAGAACCCACGTGGAGACCAGCAGAATCACCAGCGCCGTGAAAAGACTGACCATCCACCCGGGAACGGACGACTTGCGCGCGTGCTGTACCACGTGCGGACGCGAGAGGATCCCGTTCTCATGGAATCCCCGCAGCTCCGAGGGGAGGCGCACATCCGCGGAACACGGTGCGGCCGGAGTCGCCGATGGGGCATTCCATGGCGCGGCCGGCCGGCGGTCGGGACGCACCCACAACCGGAACAGCCGCTCCGCGCGCGGGCTGAGGGCGACGACGTTTTCGCGGCCGGTCTCCGGCGTCCGCGGCAGCGCAACTCCGCGTTCCGGCCATCTCTGAAAAGCGCAAAGGGCCCGGCGGCGGGCCTCCATGCGGAGGGGGAACTCCGAATCACCCGCCGCCGAGGCTCCGTTTTGCGCGAGTTCCTGACGACCGGCGGCCGGAACGTTCTCCACGGCAGCGGAGAGATGGGCAGCCTGCACCATCGGACGCCACGGCACGGGCGGCGCCAGGTCCCGCGGAGAGGGGACGTATTCAAGGACGTATTCAAGATCTGCCGGCCGTGCCAGCCAGCGCGGCTCCATTCTGGCCGGTAGCGGAGCATCTTCCCGTCCGCCATCCAGCAACGCGCAGTTCGGACTTTGCCGCAAGACCTCGAGCAGGTGCAGCAGGTCCGATTCCATGCCCAGGACGGAGCTGTGATCCGGCGCCAGGTCCGGCCGTACCGGACCGTAGACCGCGGTACTCCAGGCAGGCAACGGATTCCACCTGTCCAGCAGGGCCAGAGCCGTTTCTGCCGGGGAATCGGTTCGCCCATCTGCCTTCATTGCGCCTTCCCGGATCGCGGGCTGCCGGCCGGGCTGCCTGGCTGGGGCGATGCGCGTCCGCGGCTCCCACTCGACGCTCCGGGCCAGTATGGCGGGAGCGGACGGCGGGGGTGGCGGCAGCCACAGGGAATCCGGATCGATGAACGGAGCAGTTGCGTAATCTGTCTCAAATGTTAGGCTTATCGGATTCGGCCGAGGCGGTTCGCGACGCCCGGCGCGGCGCTGCCGAGCCGGTTGCGGCGTTACCAGGCCCGGTGTGCAGCCCGGGCATTCCTGGAAGGCCGGGTCGTTTTCTCTGCCGCACTCGGGGCAGATCCAGCTCAACATGCTACCAATCTAGGGCAGCGGCGTCCTGGTTGCGCTCGGCCACACTCCCTGGCTGTACTTGGAACCCGCCTTACCCGCCCGCCTTAGAGCACTTATCCACCCCCGGCGCGCGGCTAATTCGGGGACGTACACCTCAATCCCCAATTAGCCGCGCGTGGGAAACTGATCGTATGCGCGGTAGTGCCGCCCCCGGCCCGGCAGTGGAACAGTTCTTCCAGTATTCCCTGCTGGGCCTGCTGGCAAGCGGTTTCCTGGCACTCGCCGGGTCCGGACGCCTGGACCCGGTCACCATCGCCGTCACGGCGGCGGCGCTGGTGGTGCGCGCGCTGCTGATTGCGGGCGTGCTCGATTTCGAGGTTCGCGGCGCCACCACCACCTGGCTGGCGCTGGCCTACATCGTCTTCTACGCCATCGATTTCCAGTTCCTGTCGCGCGACTTCATGACGGCCACCGTGCGCCTGGTGCTATTCCTGGCGGCGGTGAAGGCGGTGAGCGCCAGCACCAATCGGGATTACGTGTACCTGCGCATCGTCGCATTCCTGGAGTTGCTGGCCGCCTGCGTCATCTCCGCCAATCTGAACTTCTTCGTGTTCCTGGCACTGTTCCTGATCTTCGCGATTGCCACGTTTGCCGCCGGGGAAATCCGCAAGTCGGCCGCGCGGACGGGCGTGGTGGTGCGAGTGGCGGAAGGCGGGGTTCCCGTGCGCCTGGGATCGCTGACCGCGGCGCTGGCCCTCGGCATTCTGATCATGACCTGCGGGCTGTTCTTCCTGCTTCCGCGGACCGCGCGGGCCGCGCTGCAGCACCTGGTCTCCAGCCGCTACTACATCAGCGGCTTCTCGAACGAGGTGCGCCTCGGCGGCGCCGGTGAGATTGAGCAGCGGAAGACCGTGGTGCTGCACATCGGCATGGAGGACGGTTCCCGGCCGCCTGCGTTGCTCAAGTGGAAAGGTGGGACCCTGGCGCAGTTCGACGGCCGCCGCTGGTTCAATCCGCCCGGCTTCGCGGAGACGTTCGCGCGCAACCGGCAGGGCTGCTTCGTGCTGGAGCCGTCGGGCCAGCGCATTCGCGACGAGAAGCTGATCACGTATGCGGTCCACGTCAGCGACGAAGCTGGCGGCGCTTTGTTCTTCGCCGGAGACCCGGCGTATCTGTGGATGGACGCCCCGGCCGTCCTGCGCACCGCGCCCGGCAGCTATCGCCCGCGCTATGGTCTCGCCGGCGGATTCACGTACGAGGCCAGCAGCTTCGCGCAACGCGCGGACATGCAGGCGGCCGGGGACGTTCCGGGACCCGCGCCCGAAATCTACCTGCAACTGCCGAAACTCGACCCGAGGATCGCTCCTCTGGCGGCCGCGCTTTCCCGCACCGCGCCGTCGAATCTCGAAAAGGCGCGCGTCCTCGAAAGATACCTGCGCGAGCACTACGGCTACACACTGCGGCAACCGAGCCGCCCTCCGGCCGATCCGCTGGCGGCATTTCTGTTTGAAAGACGCGCGGGGCACTGCGAGTACTTTGCCTCGGCCCTGGCCGTGATGCTGCGAACGCTCGATATCCCGTCGCGCGTGGCCACCGGATTTCAAAGCGGCGTCTACAATCCGATCAGCGGCCGGCAAATCATCCGCGCCTCCGACGCCCATAGCTGGGTGGAGGCGTGGTTCCCGGAGCGCGGCTGGATGACGCTGGACCCCACGCCCCCGGCCCAGGCTGGCGTTGACGACACCCTGGCCAGCCGCCTCTCCATGTGGACGGACGCGGCTGCCGTGTTCTGGCAGGACTGGGTTCTCGACTACAACCTCTCGCAACAGCTGACGCTCGCGGCGCGGGTGGAGGAATCGAGCCGGCGATTCCGCCTGGGTACGCCGGACCTGTTCAGCGCCTCCTGGTGGAGCACTCAATTAGCCCGGCACGACGGGAGCGTTCGATTTGTGCGGCGCTACGGGATGCCGGCGTTGGTGGCCGTGCTCGCGGCGGCCGGGTTGATCTGGCTCGGTCCGTTGCTGGCTCGGGCGGAGCGGACGCGCCGGCGAGTGCGCGGTATCCAACAGGGGGACGTTCGGGCAGGCGACGCCACGCTGCTGTACCAGAGGATGCTGCGGCTGCTCCACCGCCGCGGAATCGAGAAGCCTTCGTGGCTGACGCCGTTCGAATTCGCCGCCCTGGTACGGGAGCCGAAGCTGGCCCTGCTGGTGGGGGATGTCACCCGAGCGTACAACGAGTTGCGCTTCGGCGACCAGCGCGCCGCCGCACAGCGCATGATGGCCCTGCTGGACCAGATGGAGAACAAACCCAGATAGCCGACGTGGGGCAGCCAATCCTGGCTGCAGCCGCCTTTCAGGCGGGGTGCGCTCGGTTCCCGTATCGTCTCGGACGGGCAAAGTACACTGAGGATTGCCGCTGGACATCGTCACACCGCTGAAGTACTTGAAGGGAGTGGGGCCCGCGCGCGCCGAGATCCTCGAATCGAAGGGGCTTTTCACGGTCGAGGATCTTCTCTCCTACGCCCCGTTCCGCTACGAAGACCGCAGCAACGTCAAGCGCATCGCCGACCTGGCGCCCGGCGAGATGGCCACGGTGATGGCCGAAGTGGAGACTGCGAAACTGGCCGGGTTTCGCCGCCGCAACCTGGGCCTGTTCGAAGCCACCTTTACCGACGGCTCCGGCCAGCGCCTGCTGGGCAAGTGGTTCCACGGCGGCTACCTTGCCGGCAAGCTGCAGCCGGGTCTGCGCCTCGCGCTGTACGGCAAAATCGAACTCGACACCTACACCGGCGACCTGCTCATCATGCACCCGGAATTCGAGGTGGTCTCCAGCGAGGACGACGCCGACGCGGCGCTGCACACCGGACGCGTAGTCCCGGTCCACGAGGCCGCCGGGAAAATCAGCGCACGCACGTTTCGAACCCTGCTGGCGCGCGTGCTCGACGGTCTGGAGCCGGTCGCCGACTGCCTCCCCGCCTTTCTGCGCGAGCGCCTGCGCCTGCCCGACCGCTGGGCCGCGCTGCGCCATCTTCATTTCCCGCCCGAGGGCGAGGACCTGCGCCTGCTGAACTCCTTCCGCTCGCCGGCGCAGTTCCGGCTGATCCTCGAAGAGTTCTTCTGGCTGGAATGCGGCCTCGAACTCAAGCGGGCGAAGGCGCGGCTGGAGGAAGGCATCGCCTTCGAGCTGAACGACCGCGTGCGCAACCGCATTCGCGAGATGCTGCCGTTCAAGCCCACCGGCGCGCAGAAGCGCGTGCTGGCCGAGATCGCCGCCGACATGAACGCCGCTCATCCCATGCATCGCCTGCTGCAGGGCGACGTGGGCAGCGGAAAAACTCTGGTGGCCGCCGAGGCGGCAATCATTGCCATCGAGAACGGATACCAGGTGGCCGTGCTGGCGCCCACAGAAATCCTGGCCAGCCAGCATCATATCTATTTCCGCAATCTCTTCCAGAAACTCGGGTACACGGTGGTGCTGCTCACCGGCTCGAACACGGCGCGGGAGAAGACACAACTGAAAAAGCTGCTGGCGGCGGGACTGGCGCAGGTGGCCGTGGGCACGCACGCTCTGCTCGAAGAGGACGTCGAGTTCGCGCGCCTCGGCCTGGCCATCGTGGACGAGCAGCACCGCTTCGGCGTGATGCAGCGCCTGGGCCTCATGCGCAAGGGGCAGACGCCCGACGTGCTGGTGATGACCGCGACCCCCATCCCGCGCACGCTGGCGCTGACCCTCTACGGCGACCTCGACGTCTCCATCATCGACGAGCTCCCGCCCGGTCGCCAGCCCATCGTCACGGAACAGGTCTCCGCCGACCAGATCGAAAGCGTCTACAGTTTCCTGAAGCAGCAGGTGGACGCCGGACGCCAGGCCTATGTGGTGTACCCGGTGATCGAGGAATCGGAGACGCAGGCCATGAAGGCGGCCGAGAAGATGCACGATCATCTGTCGCGCGTGGTCTTCCCATCGCTGTCGGTCGGCCTGCTGCACGGCCGCATGAAGCCGGACGACAAGGAAGAAGTGATGCTCCGCTTCAAGCGGGGCGAGCTGAAGATCCTGGTCTCGACGACGGTGATCGAGGTGGGCGTCGACGTACCCAACGCAACCGTGATGGTAATCGAGCAGGCCGAGCGCTTCGGCCTGGCCCAACTGCATCAGCTTCGTGGGCGCGTGGGCCGCGGCGCGGAGCAGAGTTACTGCGTGCTGGTGACGGACAAGCTGAACGAAGCCGCTCGCGACCGCATCCGCACGCTGGTGGATTCCACCGATGGCTTTCACATCGCCGAGATGGACCTGAAGCTGCGCGGCCCCGGCGAATTCTTCGGCACAAAGCAATCGGGACTGCCCGCGCTGCGCGTCGCCAGCATCATTCGCGACAAGGAAATCCTGGAGCTGGCGCATCGGGAGGCGGCGGCGTTCATCGCCCATCCTCCCTCCGAAGAAGAACTGCGTCGCGCGGTGGCCTACGTGCGCGAACACTGGCAGCGGCGCTACGGTCTGGTGCAGGTGGGATGAGATTGCGGGTCATCGCCGGGGAGTTTCGCAGCCGGCTGCTGAAGAGCGTGCCGGGACTGGACACCCGTCCCACGCCGGATCGTCTGCGGGAAGCGCTGTTCAACGTACTGGCGCCGGTGATCGAAGGCGCCGTTTTCCTGGACGCCTATGCGGGTACCGGCGCGGTGGGCATCGAAGCGCTAAGCCGCGGAGCGAGGCGCGCCATTTTTGTCGAGCGCAACCGTGGCGCGGTGGAAGTGATTCGCGACAATCTCGCCGCGCTGGGCATTGCCGGTCGCGCCGAGGTCTACACCGGCAAAGCGCTGCCGGTGCTGGAGCGCGTCACCGCGGACATCATCTTTCTGGACCCACCATACGCGCTGGCAAACGAATACAAGGAATCTCTGGACCTGCTGGGCAGCCGTTCGGCCAATTCGGTGACGGCCAACGACATTCCGCACCGCAAAGCCGCTGAGAACGGTCCGTCAGTCGTGGCGGAATCTCGTTGCCCGTCACCGAATTGGCCGCTGGTAATCGTCCAACACGCGCATCGCCAACCGCTCGACAACACCTACGGTCTGCTCCACCGCACACGCATCCTGCGCCAGGGCGACAATGCGCTGAGCTTCTTCACGCGTTCGTCTTCTTAAGCAGCCAAGCCATATTCCGCCCCAGCGTCTTCATCGTCCGAATGCCTTCCTCGTCCTTCTCCACCTCGCCCGGCTCGCGGCCGATGCCGATATTCCAGTAGGACGACCCCGGTATGATCATCTCCGTGATCAGAAAGAAGTGGTTGATGGCGTCGAAGGCGTGAATCGCGCCCGCCCGCCGCACCGCCACCACCGCCGCCCCCACCTTGCGCCGAAACATGCCATCGTTGGCCCCGTGCACCATGCAGGCGCGGTCGATGAGCGCCTTGATCTCCGGCGAGATGTCCGCCACGTAGGTCGGCGACCCCAGCAGAATCCCGTCCGCCGCGTCCATCTTGTCGATGCACGCATTGCCCACATCGTTGGCCTGCGAGCAGCGGCGATCCTTCCTCACCGAGCACTTCCGGCATGCCCGGCAGCCGTGAATTTTCGCACCAGCCAGCTCCACCAGTTCGGTCTCAATCCCTTCCTTCTCCAGCTCGCCAAGCACGTAGCCGAGCAGAATGGCCGTGTTCGCGCCGCGGCGGGCGCTGCCGTTGAATGCGACAACTTTCATAGGAGTCCCCACTCCACGATACCGGACGTGGCGGTAGAATAGGCCGAGTTGTCAATCATCTACATGAGGTGTTCTATGACGAGCCTTCGGCTCTTTACCCCGCTGGCGACCGCGGCGATTCTTCTCGGCCTGACCGCCGGGAACGCCGTCGCCCAGCATCAGTTCGAGTTGGTGACAGGAAAAGCGTTCGATTCCGCGCTGCCCAAAGACTTCTATCTCGAGGGCAACGCCATCCCCACGGCAAAGCGCAACGCGGTGATGGTGCACACGCCGTCCGGCGCGCGGGCTCTGTTTTCTCTGCTCGACACCACCGGTTATGCCTCGAACATCATCGAGAAGTACGTTGGGATGATCATCACCGAGGGCGATGTTTCCATCTGCGGCCAGAAGGTCACGGTGGGAAGCTACGGTTTCGGCTGGGTCGAATCGCCTGGAGGCACGGATCAGCCTGGCAAGTTCTCGCTCTACGACCAGGCGGGCGGCAAGCTGGCGGAGTGTGCCACACCGCGTGACGCCGCTCTCAAATCTCCCCGGCCGCTGCAGGTGGTGGTGAAGAAGGATGGAACGGCCATCCTGTACCACGGCCGCAACAGCGTCGAACTAAAGTAGCGCGGCGCGAGGACATGCAATACTTCAACGCGGACCTCGCCGCCGAGACGTCTATCCCCGCGAAAGGCATCCTCAGCCAGACCCTGCACAACGACGATCTGGTGAAAGCGGTGCTCTTCGCCTTCGCGCCCGGCGAGGAGCTGACGGCGCACACCGCCCCCATGCCGGCCACGCTGCATTTTCTCGAAGGCAGCGGCACCGTCACGCTGGGGGATCAGACCAGCGCGGTGCGGCGCGGCTCGTTCGCGTACATGCCGCCCAACCTGCCCCACGCCATCGTCGCCGAGACTGGGCTGATCATGCTGCTGGTGATGATCAAGGGCCTCAAACAGCCGGCGTAGCACTGCTGTTCCAGGCGACATCGCGTTCGCGCCGCATTGGCATAGCCGGGAGGACGCAGCGATGGGTCGAATTCACGACTTGGCCAGGGAGGGAAACGCTGACGGGATTGCGGAGACGCTCAAGTATTCTCCCCATTGGCTTGAGCAACCGGAGCCCGATCACAGTGACGCAACTCCCCTGCATCTGGCGGCGTTCTATGGTCACGTACATGCCGTGAAGCTGTTGCTGAGTGCGGGCGCCCGCGTTGATTCGCGAGACAGTATCGGCGCCACGCCACTGTGGACGGCATGTGGAGATGGCCAAACCGGCGCAATGCAAGCTCTGCTTGCCGCTAACGCGGACGTGAATGCCGCAACCATACACGGCCATACGCCACTCCACGCTGCCGCCGGCCGGAGCGAGGTGATCGGCAACTACATATCGCGGGAAAGGGCAACGACAGCGGTGTCAATCCTGCTTGCCGCGGGTGCGGCAATCGAAGCCAGGGATAGTGGCGGACAGACCCCTTTGCATCAGGCGGCACGGGCGGGCTATGCGCCAGTCTGCGAACTTCTCGTTGCCCATGGTGCGGATTGTCAGGCAAGAGACAACGAAGCAGCGACGCCGCTCCATCTGGCGGCCAAATCGGGAAATAGCCGCTGCTGTGAAATATTGCTAGCCAGGGGCGCCGATATTCACGCCCTTGACAAAGAGGGCAATACGCCACTGCTCTGGGCTCTCACGAAGCACCGTGATTCTTTCAGCCCGGAGGCTGCCGACTATTTGCTGAATCATGGCGCCGATGTCGCCCGCAGAAATGCCACGGGAGACAATCCATTCCTGGTCGCCGCCTACTGGGGCCACTGCAAAGCCATCCCCCTGCTGCTGCTGCACGGAGCTTCGCTGACCGACACAAACAACAGCGGTGACTCGGCTTTGCATCTGGCAGCCATCAACGGATGGCACGACGTCGTCCGCATGCTTCTGGATGTGGGCGCCGACCCCGATGTCTTGTCCGGAAAAGGCCGAACACTCGCACAAACAGCCGCGGCTTACGGGAGAGCCGACGTACTCGCGCTCCTCAACAGCAGAAGCTCCCACGCTGTCGCCCCTTCGCTGGACCGGAACACGCTGACCTTTCAACCGACCTGCCTCAATTGCGACAGGGCCATGGAGCAAATCGACACGCAGGGCTGGCCCCTGCTGTCAAGGACAATCGCATGCCGTTCCTGTGGAGAGATTCATCGCTACATCGTCCACGATCGGCGTTTGCATCTGAAGAGAATAACCGTCCCGTCTGGCCATTCCGGTCCGTCCAGCAAAGAATTCGCCCCGGAAAACACAAATAAGAAAGAGAAGAAATGGTGGGGTAGATTATTCGGCGGACAATGAGAACAAAGGCTGCCCACGGAACAGAAAAAGAAGCTCAAGCAGGGAACCGAATCCCCTGCGCCAGCGGCAGCTCCGCCGACCAGTTAATCGTAACGGTCTGCCGCCGCATGTAGGCTTTCCAGGCGTCGCTGCCGGATTCGCGTCCGCCCCCGGTTTCCTTCTCGCCGCCGAACGCTCCGCCGATCTCCGCGCCGCTGGTGCCGATGTTCACGTTGGCGATTCCGCAGTCGCTGCCGCGATGGCTCAGGAACGTCTCCGCCGAGATCAGGTTCGTGGTGAAGATGGCCGACGACAAACCCTGCGGCACGTCATTGTGCCAGCGAATCGCCTCGTCCAGCTCGCCGTATTCGAGCAGATACAGGATCGGCGCGAACACCTCTTCCTGAAGGATGGGCATGTCGGGCCGGGCGCGCACCAGAGCGGGCTCCACATAGCAACCGCCCAGCTCGCGCCCGCCGTACAGCACTTCTCCGCCCTCCTGGCGGATGCGCTCGAGTGCGCGCGTCATCGTATCGACGGCTTCGCGATCCACCAGCGGCCCCATGATCACCTCGCCGTCGAACGGATCGCCAATGCGTATCTGTTTCCACGCGGCCATCAGCCGCTCGGTCGTCGTCGCCGCCACGCGCCGATCGAGGAACAGCCGCCGCAGCGTGGTGCAGCGCTGCCCGGCCGTGCCCACCGCGCCGAACAAGGCCGCCCGCAGCACCAGATCGGGATTCGCGTCGGCGGTGACGATGACGCCGTTGTTGCCGCCCAGCTCGAGCAGCGTGCGTCCCAGCCGCCGCCCCACGGTCTCCGCCACCACGCGGCCCATGCGCGTCGATCCGGTGGCGCTCACCAGCGGCACGCGTCCGTCTTTCAACAGGCGGTCGCCCAGCTCGCGGCTCTCGCCCATCAGCAGCGTGAACACGCCCTTCCAGCCGTGGCGCTCCAGCACGCGGTTGCAGATGTTGTGCACCGCGATGGCCGTGAGCGGGGTCTTGTGCGACGGCTTCCACAGCACGCAATCGCCGCACACCGCCGCGATCAGCGCGTTCCACGACCATACCGCCACGGGAAAATTAAAGGCGCTGATCACGCCCACCACGCCCAGCGGGTGCCACTGCTCGTACATGCGATGGCCCGGCCGCTCGCTGTGCATGGTCAGCCCGTGGAGCTGGCGCGAGAGTCCCACGGCGAAGTCGGCCACGTCGATCATCTCCTGCACTTCGCCGAGGCCTTCGGCCAGAATCTTACCCATCTCCAGCGTGACCAGCGCGCCGAGGTCGTCCTTCGCCCTGCGCAGC
Organism: Bryobacteraceae bacterium; assembly: GCA_049510065.1. Taxonomy (GTDB): domain Bacteria; phylum Acidobacteriota; class Terriglobia; order Bryobacterales; family Bryobacteraceae; genus CAWACP01. The sequence continues at coordinate 70,089 of JBEKZH010000021.1, read as the reverse complement.
TCGTCGCCAATCTCGCGGACAATGAGACCACGCTTCGGAGCGGGTTCCATCCGCCAGCGCTCGAAGGTCTCAACCGACTTCGCCAGGACGCGTTCGTACGCCGCGACGCCGGCCAGCCGCACGCGCGCAATCTCGCCGCCGTCGATGGGCGAGTACGAGATCAGCTCTTTCTCGGAATCGGTCTCGATCCAATCGCCGTCCGAGGCGCCCGCATTCACCGCAGCGATACCGAGGCGATCCAGAATCTGCCGGACGTCAACAGCCATGGGAGATTCCTCCGACGACAGGATCGCACAAATCACTTCGGCAGAGCCGCTACCAGCGCGTCGAGCTTCTGTCTCGACAAATACACGCCGCCCGCGAAGACGCCGTCGATCCGCCGCGTGTTGCGGATGTCGGCCAGAGGATCGGCGCTGAGCAGCACCAGGTCGGCCAGCCGTCCAGGCTGCACGCTGCCAAACGAATCGTCGGCATCCAGGAACTTCGCCGCGTTGATGGTGGCGGTGCGCAGCGCCTGTGCGGGCGTCAACCCGGCTTTCACCAGCAGCTCCAGTTCCTGGTGCAGTTCGGCGCCCGGGTACGACCACGGGTCGCCGGTATCCGTGCCGGCCAGCAGGGGAACGCCGTCGGCCTGCATGCGGCCAACCATCGCCAGGTAGAGATCCCACACGCGCTGGATCAGGGCCACCGTGTCAGGGAGCATGGCAGCACCGGGTGGCGCCGGCCAGTCCGCCCGCACCGCCTGGGGAATGCGCCTGAGTTCGAGATTGCCGAACCTCTCGGCGCCGTCCAGATTGTACGTTCGGCTCCACATCACCAGCGTCGGCGTCTGCCATGAGTCGAAAACCGCCATGCGCTGGAACAGCTTCTCGGCGCGCGCCGGGTCGTACGTATCCAGCACGCGCCGGGAATACTCGAGGCGTTTCGCCGGGTCGTTCTGGCGTTCCGAATCGAGGAGCAGGCGGCGAAGCTGGTTCTCTTCGCGCGAGCAGGCCAGGGCCACGCCCATCAGGTGCTCCATGCTTTTCTGGCGCGCGTCGATGGCGTCCCACACGCTCACTTCGTCCGGAACGTGCCCCACCACCGGCAGGCCCCACTTGCGTCCGCGGTCGCAGAGCGCGAAGTAGGAATCCGCCGGCAAGCGCGTCAGCACCTTGATGAAATCCACTCCCTCTTTGTCCACGCGATCGTAAATCTCGCGCGCTTCCTCGGGCGAACGCGGCATCATCACCGGCAGCTTCGGATCGTCCGACGGCACGCCATTGAACGGCTTGCCGCAGGTGACCACGTGCGGCCCCGGCAGCGTGCCCTGTTCGACGGCATGCTGCCACCCTTTCGTACGCACCGGATCGCTGCCCATGTCGCGTACCCCGGTGACGCCCCACGCCAGATACAGCGGGAACAGATTCTCCTTGTACCAGAGGTGGACGTGCATGTCCCAGAGGCCGGGCATCAGATACTTATGCGTGCCGTCGACCACCACGGCGCCCGGCGGCGCGGGAATGTCCGCCGTCTCCACGCGATCGATCTTCTTCCCGGCGAGGAGCACGAAACGGTCCGGCAGAACGCGGCCGGCGACGACGTCGACCACATTCACGTGACGGATGAGGATGACGCTCGGGGCGGCGCGGAACGGAAGCGCAACGGCACACAAAGCGAGGACGACGCGAGACAGCACAGGCCCCAGTGTAACAACGGGCCCCGGCGCCTTCGCTAGATGAACACGCCCGGCTTGACGCCGAGAATCGCCGAGAGTTTCCGGGCTTGCTCTGCGCTGATCGGACGCTTTCCGTTCAGTGCTTCGTTGACGTGGCTGCGCTGGCCGAAGACCCCGAGCAAATCGGCCGGCGTCCGGCCAGACGTTTCCAGCAGATATTTCAGCCTCTCAACTGGCGTACTCCTGGCGGGCGGGAGAGCGTGGCGACGGTCGTAGTCCTCAACCAAAACCACAAGGAGCCTCATCAGGCGGGCCTCGTCGGCCGTTCTGCGCCCACCCTTGCGAACCAGTTCCGCCAGCCGGGCCGCCACCGCGTCGTATTGCTCACCGGTCTCAATGACCTCCGGGCGGGTTTCACGGAGAAGCGCCTGGTGTGCTTTCATCACGCGTTGAGGTCCGGCGGCAGCGCGGCTACAGGTCGTCAGGCTGAAGACCGGTCTTCTTTCCAATCTGCGCAAGAAGCCCCGGGCCAACTTCTTCGTTGTCATGGAAAGCGAACGTGAAGTTGGGCCAGCCCGGCCGCTTGAGCCGACGATGAGAGCCCTTTTGCCAGGCAACCTCCCACCCGATCCGTAGCAAGGCGGCCAACAACAACCTCGCCTTGACCGATCTCCACCTGCTCATGCCACGGAGAAGACCTTCGTGAACGGTTCGGGTATCTCCTCACCGTGATCGATGCAATCGGCGGCAACACGCAACGCAAGCGCGCGGACCGCGGCAATCGCGGACTCACGAGTCGGGCCATACGCCATGACCCCCGGCATGGACTCGACATCCGCCCACCAGCGACCGTCTTCTTCCCGCCCGACAACGATCGGAATGGATTCTACCGTGATCGTCTCCATCGATCTCTCGCCTACAGTATAGTACCCGGATAGTACCCGGCCTCGGGTCGGTCCGGTCCGCCTTGCTCGGATCCCTCAAGTGACCAGCGGCACTCCGGTGAGACCGAGGTGCCGGTCCGTGGACCAGCACACTCTCACCCGCGCCTGTCGCATGATCGCCAGGCCGTGGGCATCAGCCAGTGTCAATCGCTGATCTGAAAAACGCTGGACGAGCGCGGTCGTCTCTGGCAGTTCATCCTGTCCGAAGGGGGACACCTGCAAGACCGCGAGATCACGTATGAAACTTAGGAACTCCACCGCACGACGCTGGTCGTACCGGCGCAGGAACCATCCATGGCCTTCGGCGATCACCAAAGCGGAAGTGATCAGAGCTGGCGGCTGAGCGAACAAGCGGCGGAACACCGGGTGATAGCTGTCGGAGCGGTCCAGAAAGGCGATCAACGCCGAGGTATCGACGTAGCCTTCAATCCTTCGCGCCATAGACTACATCGTCAATCGACTGGCTGGACCGCGAATCGCCAGACTCCACAAAACCCGCATACCGCATCCAGGGCGCGTCACCCGTCACGGGAAGCTTGTCGCGAACGGCGCGCCGGACGAACTCCGCTATCGAGACTCCAAGCGCCCGAGCCTCCTTCCGTGCCAGCTCATACTCCTCTTCATCGAGGCTGATCTGCGTTCGGATCATTGTGTTATCACCTGCGTCATCCATGATAACACGTTCCCAGCCTCAAAGCCCCAGCGCCCGCCGCAGCATATCCAGCGCGTTCTGCACGGCGAAACCGCGAATGCGCTCGCGGTCGCCTGGAAGCCGCAGCCGGCGCGCCTCGGCTCCTTCCGGCGTGGCCAGGCCCACAAACACCGTACCCACCGGGTTCTCCGTCGTGCCGCCATCGGGCCCCGCGTAACCGGTCACCGAGAGCGCATAATCGGCGCCCGTGCGGCGCTTCGCTCCCTCGGCCATGGCGCGCGCCACCGGCTCGCTCACCGCGGTGTGCTCCGCAATCAGCTCGGCGGGCACGCCCAGCAGCGCCGTCTTCATCTCGCTTGTGTAGGTCAGGAATCCGCCGCGGAAATAATCCGAGCTGCCGGCGACCGCCGTGATGCGCCCGCCCAGAAGCCCGCCCGTGCAGCTCTCGGCCACGCTCAGCGACTGGCTCCGGTCGCGCAACGCATTGCCAATCACCACCTCCAGCGGATCGCCGTTGCGCGAGTACACCTTGTCGCCCAGCAGCGGAAGAATCTGCCCGCCCACTTCCTCCAGCAGCCGCTCCGCCTCGGCCTCGGTATCCGCTTGCGCGCGGAGATGGACCTGAATGTCGCCGCTGCTGGCGAGGATGGTGGTCACCGGGTTGCGGTAGCGCGTGTAGACGGGGGCAATGGTCTGGTCCAGATCGCCTTCCCCGATGCCGGTGGCGCGAAAGAAACGAGTGCGAATCACCCGCGACGGAAACTTCGCGCGCAGCCGGGGAATGCACTCTTCGGTAAACATCGGCATCAGCTCGCCTGGCGGACCCGGCAGCAGTGCCACCACCGTCGCCCCCGTGTCCACCCACAGGCCGGGCGCGGTTCCGCGCGGATTCGCCAGCACCTCCGCGCCCGCGATCACAAACGCCTGACGCTTGTTCACCTCGGCCATCCTGCGGCCGAAGCTGTGGAAGCGAGCGCGGATGGCGTCGCAGACTTCTTCGCTGAAGATCAGTTCGCGGCCCAGCGCGGCGGCCACGGCATCCCGGGTCACGTCGTCTTCGGTGGGGCCGAGGCCGCCTGTCAGAATGAGGATCGCGGAACGGCCCACCGCGCTTCGCACCGAGTCGGCCAGGCGCGCGCGATCGTCCCCGACCACAATCTTCCGAACCACCTCGATGCCAATTCCGTTCAGCCCCGCGGTAAGGAACAGGGAGTTGGTGTCCATCTTTCCCGCCGTGAGCAGCTCGGAACCAACGGCGATGATCTCGGCTTCCCTCATCCGCTGGCGGATCAGAACAGCGGTCTGCCCTGAAGACCGGCATCCACGCGATACAGCGCGTTAGTGGTGGTAACGGCGATGGACCGCGAAGGCGTGAAAGCCAGGCCAACAATGCCCGGGCCGGAGAGGAAAAGCTCACCCTTCCCGTCCGGGCTAAACCGCACTACGCCGCGCCGGCCACCATAAGACGCGGCGACGTACAGATTTCCGTCCACATCGAAGGCCAGCCCCTGTGGCCGCCCCAGACCGCGATAGAACACCTCGACGTCGCCGGCATGGGAGACGCGGAACACCGAATCGAAGCTCGACGTGGTGGGGCCGGTTACGTACAGATATCCGTCTGGCCCGAACGCCAGATGGTAGGCTGCCAGCGAGGCTTCCAGCGTCGCAAAAACGTAAATCTGTCGCTCCCGGCTGATCTTGAAGATGGTGCCGCTGCGATCGCCGACGTAGAGGTTCTCCTCTTCGTCGAAGGCCATGCCCGTGGCCACGCCCATTCCCTCCACGTAGACCGACATCGAGCCGTTCTGCTCCACCTGATACACGATCCCGTCATGGCGGCTGGAAACGTAGAGAATGCCCGCGCGGTCGAAAGCGAGGCCCGTGGCGTTCATCAGATCGGTGACAAACGGCTGCGCCGAGTAGTTCAGGTCCACCTTATACACCGCTACCGGCGTCTTCTGCCCGCGCTGGCCGCTGAAGGTCGCATAGATGTTCCCGAACCGGTCCACCGCCGGGTTCGCCACCGGATGGAGATTGTCGGCAATCTGCACGCCGACGTCGCAGGCCCAGGCATCGCTGGCGCGTTCGCCGGACACCACCACCAGATCGCCGGCGGCCCCCTCCGGGACCCGCACCACCACGTAGGAATCCGATCCGATGACCACCTGCGCCCGAGCATCGCCAATGGTGACACGCGGGCGGTCCGATCCGGCGGCCATGCCCTTGCCCCGTATCTGGAACTCGCCTCCGGCGATGGCCGCCTGCGGCGTCACTCGTGCAATCTGCGGTCGCCCGTTCACGTCTTTCTTCGCTGTCATATTCAATAAAGATTGAAACACCCTGCCACGAATAACACAAGCGCGCCATATACTCCGGCCATGATGTCGTCGGCCATTATGCCGCCGCCCGCAGGCAGCCGCTCCAGGCGCCGCACCGGCCAGGGCTTCCAGATGTCGAAAACCCGGAAGAGAATCAGCGCGAGAATCCAGCTTTTCCAGTTGAGCGTGACCGCTCCTGCCAGAGTGAGCCACTGGCCGGCCACCTCATCCACCACCACAATGGATGGATCCACTTTGCCCGTCTCTTTCTCGACGACGGTGGCGGCCCAAACACCCAACGGCGTGAGCAGGCCCGCCCAGAGCAGGAACCAGCGCGGCCCAAAGCCGCCGAAGTGCACGGCGACCCACGTGATCGCGATCGCGGCAACCGAGCCGGCCGTGCCCGGACCCCACGGCCAGTAACCACAGCCGAACCACGTGGCGATAGTGAATGCGAGCCGCTTCACGGCTCCTCTTGTTCGTCCAGGTCTTCAGGCAGCACGGGCGCACCGGGGATCACGTACTTGCCCGAAGCCCAGTTGCCCAGGTCGATGAGCTTGCACCGTTCGCTGCAAAACGGCACAAATGCGCTGGAAATGGCGACTTCCTTTCGGCAGATCGGACATTGCATACGCGAAACTCCGTGGTACCACCACTACACTCAATCCGATGTGGGGCAGGCTGTCAGCCTGCGCGGGGCTGCCAGCCCCGCCTGCCGCGCCGAAACTCAACGGGCCATCGGCGCCGTCTGCAATCGTGGCGCCGCCAGGATTCGAAATGGACTCACCGGCATCGGCACCTCAGCGGCATCGGCAATGCCTTCGTCGATAAGCGCGCCCACCAGGTCGTAGTCGTGCGCCTCGGTAATCCTCATACGCCGCATCTCGCCCAGCCGCGGCGCGGTGTCCCCAAAATCGTTGATCAGACAGACGCCGTCGATCTCCGGCGCCTGCGTGGGCAGCCGCGCCTCCCACAGCAGATCCGTCTCGCGTGACGGCCCTTCCACCAGCACATCCCACTCGCCGCCCACCAGCGCCTTGTTGCGAGCCCGTGAGATGCGCCGCTGCAGCGCCATCAACCGGCGCTTCCGGTTGTAGATGGTGCGGCCGTCCACCTTGCCGTCCAGATGATAGCTCGCGCTGGTGTCTTCATCGGAATACGAGAACACGCCCAGGCGGTCGAACCTGGCGGCCTTCACAAAATCGCACAACGTTTCAAAATCCGCGTCGCTCTCGCCCGGAAACCCCACAATCATACTGGTGCGAATCGCGACCCCCGGAATGGTGGCCCGAATCCGCTCCAGGAGCCGAAGGAAGATGTCACCGTTTGCCCCGCGCTTCATCCGCCTCAGCACGCCGGCGCTGGCATGCTGCAGCGGCATGTCGATGTACTTCACCAAAGCATCGTGTTCGGCGATGGTGTCCAGCAGCCTCTCGGTCACCTTGTTCGGGTAGCAGTAGAGGAACCGGACCCATTTCGGCTGCCGCGTTTCAATCCGCGCGAGCCGTGCCAACAGATGCGCCAACCCGTCCTTCAGACCAAAGTCCTCGCCGTAGCAGGTGGTGTCCTGGCCGATCAGGTTGACTTCGCGGACGCCCTGTGCGAACAGGCGTGTCGCCTCCGCCACCACCGATTCGAAACGGCGGCTGCGGAACGCGCCCCGGTACTGCGGAATCACGCAGAATGAGCACGGGTGATCGCAGCCTTCCGCGATCTTAATGTAGGCGTAGTGGCGTGGCGTCGCCAGTACCCGCGGCGTGAGGTCGTGATACAGGTACGGCTCAGTCGCGGCGGGCGCGGCCTCTTCCCCTTCGCAAAGCCCCACCACGCGATCCAGCTCGTTGGTCCCGATGAGCGCATCCACCTCGGGCATGTTCTTGCGAATGTCTCCGCGGTATCGCTCCACCAGACACCCGGCGACAATCAGCTTCTTCGCGCGCCCGGTCTTCTTGTACGCGGCCATCTCCAGAATCGTATCTACCGATTCCTGCCTGGCCGGATCGATGAAGCTGCAGGTGTTGACCACGATGACATCGGCGTCCTCGGGGTGCGGCGTGAGCTGGTGTCCGCGCTCCACCAGTTGGCCCATCATGACTTCACTGTCGACAAGATTCTTGGGACAGCCGAGGCTTACAAAACCGACTTTCACGTGTGTGGGTCCGAGCAGAGAGGTGCTCTCTTGAGGGTAGCATGCGCCCGGGGCGCCGCTACTGCGTCGATGTGACCTGAAAATCGGCCTGGAGGAACTGCCAGTCCGGCAGCTCATACACCCGCAGCTTTGTGGGCGCGGTGACGGTGACGTCTTTCACGTCGCCAGGTCCGACGCCCTGAACGGTGGCCGGAAACGAGAACAGCGGCGGCTCCCCGGGTCGGGCGGTGGTGGCGCGCACGTTCACCTGCAGTGCGATGTCGCCCAGATCCGCGTCGGAGTGGTTGATCAGCGCGAAGCGAATCTGCAGCTTCCCGGGGCCCTTCTCGTCCAGACGGAAGCCCGCCAGCTCCAGGTATTTCGCCACCGGGTTCGCACTTGGCGCGGCCTGCGAATTCGCCGGTGCGGCCGCGGCCTGCTTCTTCGTTTCCGGTGGAGCGGACGAGCAACCCGCGAGCCAGATCGCGGCAATCACAAATCCCAGTGGTTTCCTCATGAATCCAAGTTATACGACGAGACGGGTGCCTTTGTACACCGTCAAAGGAAGTGTTCACGCCATAATGGAGTGAGAATGTTCAGCGCGGTACGCGACCAGTTCGAGACCATCTTCCAGCGAGACCCTGCGGCCCGCAGCGTGCTTGAGATCGTCTTCTGCTATCCAGGCTTCCACGCCGTACTGCTGCATCGGATCGCACACCGGCTCTGGACAGGTGGTCTGCGCTTCCCGGCACGAGTGCTATCGCAGTTGAGCCGGTTCCTGACCGGCGTGGAGATCCACCCTGGCGCGCAGATCGGCCGCCGCTTCTTCATCGATCACGGCATGGGCGTAGTGATCGGCGAGACCGCCGAGATCGGCGACGATGTGCTCCTCTACCAGGGCGTCACGCTGGGCGGAACCGGCAAGGAAAAGGGCAAGCGCCATCCGACCGTTGGGAATCATGTGGTGATCGGCACCGGCGCCAAGGTGCTGGGCGCCATTCAGGTCGGCGACCACGTGAAGATTGGCGCGGGTAGTGTGGTGATCCATCCCGTGCCCGATTATTCCACGGTGGTTGGCATTCCCGCCCGTATCGTCCGCGTGCGGGGCGATTCGCCGGACAATCTGGAGCACGGCACGCTGCCGGACCCCGAAGGCGCCCTGATCGACTCGCTCACCGGCCGCATCGAGCAACTGGAGAACACCGTGAAGACGCTGCTGGAAGAGCGGCGCGTGCCCGACCTCACTACGCGTTCCTGAAGCCGATCCGGCGCTGTGCGGGCTCCGGCAGTCGCTTCATGTCCTCGATTTCCTCCGCCAGCGTGTTGATTACGGAGGCGTGAAACTCCTGGGTGTTTTCTATCTGGTCCATGCGCACGGCCAGGTCCGCGTGGGTGGCCAGCATCTCACGCATGCGGATGAAGGTGCGGATGATCAGAATGTTCATCTGGACGGCGCGCGGGCTGTTCAACACGGAGGAGAGCATGCCCACGCCGTGCTCGGTGAACACGTACGGCAGATAGCGGCGGCCGCCGCTTCCAGTGTTTGAGGTCACAGTCTGTGACCTCAAAAGCTCCGCCTCATCCAGGGTGAGCTGGAACATGAAATCTCCCGGGAAACGTTCGGAATTGCGCCGGACCGCCTGGTTTAGGGCTTTTGTTGCAACCTGATACAGCTCTGCCAGGTCCGCATCCACCATCACCTTCAGGCCCCGGATGAAGTAGATCCGGCGCTCAATCAGTTCCGCGGGGACCAGCATCTCGCTCGCAATGGCGGAAGGCATACCGAAAACTGTTAGTGGCCAGGCGCGCCAATTCCTCTTCGGTAAACCCGAACTTCGCCGCCGCGATTTCATACTCCCGGCCGATGCTGGTGCCGAACAGCGCGGGGTCGTCGGAATCGAGCACAATCGGCACCCCGGCGTCGAACAACCGCCGCAGCGGGTGGACATCCAGCGACGGCACCGCGCCCGTGCACACGTTGCTGGTCGAGCAGATTTCCAGCGGAATATCGCGCTCGCGCAACTCGGCCATCAGCGCCGAATCGGCAGCGGCCGAAATCCCGTGCCCGATTCGCTCTGCGCCAATCGCCAGAGCCGCGCGGACCGACTCCGGTCCCACCGTCTCGCCGGCGTGACAGGTCAGGTGCAGGCCGTTCTCGCGGCAAAACCGGTAGACGTCCGCAAACCACTCGGCCGGGCCGCGCGCTTCGTCGCCGCCGATGCCGAACGCCACCACTCCGCTGTCGCGCCGCTCCACCGCGAACCGCGCCACTTGCATCGCCGCCTCCACGCCGAACTGCCGGGTCGCGTCCGGTATCCAGAACACCGGAAACGGACCCCGCTGGCTTTCGGCCAGGATGGCGTCGTAGATGCGGCCGAGATCCTGCCCCTTCCAGAGAATCACGCCGGCCGACAGCGTAATCTCCGCGTAGCGGACGCCCTCCGCCGCGAGTCTCCGCAACAGATGGCGAGTGGCCAGCGCGTAATGTTCCGGAGCCGTCAACCGGCTGGTGAGCCAGAGATAGGACTCGATGAACCGGGCGAACGAGCCTTCTGGCATGTTCGCGCGGATCTCGTCGCGGGTCAGTGAAGGGTCGATCTCCATCAGCGTTTCCGGCCAGATCGCGCCCTCCAGATGCACGTGCAGCGACGCTTTTGGGAGCCCCTCGGAGATGGCAGCCATTCCTGCCATAATAACCACGATGACGCCTGGCGAGATAGAAGCGATTGTCGGGGGATGGCACGGCGATGCCTTTGGCCTGCTGGGGCCGCATCGCGCCGACGATGGCGGCTGGGAGGTGCGGGCGTTCCTGCCGCATGCCTCGGACGCGCAAATCCATGTGGATGGACAGACCGTCCCCATGGAGAAAGTCGACCCGCAGGGTCTCTTCGAGGGCCGCGTCGAAAGCGAACCGGGACACTACCGCCTGCTCCTGACGCTCTGGAGCGGCGGCGAGGTGGAGGTGGAGGACCCTTATCGTTTTCCTCCCCTGCTCTCGGAGTTCGACCTGCACCTGCACACCGAAGGCACCAGCTCAGAGCTATGGCAAAGCCTGGGGGCTCATCTGGCTGAGGTGGATGGCATTCCCGGCGTGCGCTTTGCGGTGTGGGCGCCCAACGCCCTGGTGGTGGGCGTGGTCGGCGATTTCAACGAATGGGACACCCGCCGCCACCCCATGCGCATGCGCGATGGCGGCGTATGGGAGATCTTCATTCCACACATCGGGCCCGGCACGCACTACAAGTACTCGGTGCGATCGCGTTTCTACGGCTATCACCAGCTCAAGGCGGACCCGTGCGGCTTTGCCTGCGAGGAACCGCCCAAATCGGCCTCCATTGTCGCGGACCTGACCGCGTATCGCTGGGAAGACCAGCAATGGCTCGACGAGCGTGCCCGCACGGACTGGCTGAAGCGGCCGTTCTCGGTGTATGAAGTCCACCTCGGGTCGTTCCTGCGCGGCCCGCGTAACGAGGTGCTCAGCTATCGCGAACTCGCCAGCAAGCTGGTCTCGTACGTCAAGGACATGGGCTACACGCACATCGAGCTGCTGCCCATCATGGAACACCCGTACTCGGCCTCCTGGGGCTACCAGGTCACCGGGTATTTCACGCCCACGGCGCGTTTCGGTCCGCCCGAGGACTTCATGTACTTCGTGGACCGCTGCCATCAGGAAGGCATCGGCGTGATCGTCGACTGGGTGCCGGCGCATTTCCCCAAGGACGCGCACGGCCTGGCCTTTTTCGACGGAACCGCGCTCTACGAGCATGCCGACCCGCGCAAGGGCGAGCACAAGGAATGGGGCACGCTGGTCTTCAACTACGGCCGCAACGAAGTACGCTCGTTCCTGGTTTCCAACGCCATGTTCTGGCTGAAGGAGTACCATATCGACGGTCTGCGGGTGGATGCCGTCGCCTCCATGTTGTATCTGGACTACTCGCGAAAAGAGGGCGAGTGGCTCCCCAACATGTACGGCGGCAACGAGAACCTGGAAGCCGTCAGTTTCCTTCGGCGCTTCAACGAGCTCGCCCACACCGTTCCCGGCGCCATGACCATTGCCGAGGAATCCACCGCGTTTGCCGGCGTGTCCAAGCCCGTCTATATGAACGGGCTCGGTTTCACCATGAAGTGGAACATGGGTTGGATGCACGACATGCTCAGCTACTTCTCCAACGACCCCATCTTCCGCCGCTATCACCACAACAACATCACCTTCAGCATGCTGTACGCCTTCACCGAGAACTTCGTCCTGCCCATCTCCCATGACGAGGTGGTGCACGGCAAGGGCGCGTTGCTCTCGAAGATGCCCGGCGACGTCTGGCAGAAGTTCGCCAATGTCCGCGCGTTCCTCACCTACATGTACACGCACCCCGGCAAGAAACTGCTGTTCATGGGTTCGGAGATCGGCCAGTGGAACGAGTGGGACCACGACCGCAGCGTGGAGTGGGACCTGCTTCAGTTCGAGCCGCACCGGAAGCTGCAGCATTTCGTGCGCGACCTCAATCGCCTGTATCGCGCGCACCCCGCCCTGTACGAAGTGGATTTCCAATGGCAGGGATTCGAATGGGTGGACTTTCACGATGTGGACCACTCGGTGATCAGCTTCCTCCGGCGGCCGCAGAAGGGCATGCCGTTCCTGCTGATGGTGTGCAACTTCACGCCGACGCCCCACGAAAAATATCGCGTGGGGGTGCCCGACCCGGGCTGGTATGCCGAGATCTTTAACTCCGACGCGGAGATCTATGGCGGGTCGAACATGGGGAACGGCGGAGGCGCGCAAACGCAGCCGGTCGCGTTCAATAACCACTACCACAGCCTGGAGATCACGCTGCCGCCGCTGGCGGTGGTGGTGTTCGCGTCGCCGGAAGCTTAGACCTGGACCGCTCCTTCACGGTCGCGGCTCGGTAAAGATGATTCGTTTCCGAGCCGCGACGGTTACGGAGTGGTTCAGCGCATAGGTCAACGCTGACCGCTCAGCGGGGGCGCGGCAACCGCCCAGAGCGTACGTGCCAGAATGCCGATGTCGCGCGCGAAGGAGCGGGTTCGCACATACTCCTGCGCCAGGGCGAGCTTGTCGGGCAGGATGTGCCGGGTGTACTCGGCCTGCGGATCCGCCGCGGCGGCCAGCACGCGCTCTTCATAGCGGAAGCAGATGGACGCCGTGTCGGTGATGCCGGGCCGCAATTCGAGAACCGGAACATAGCGTTCGTGGAACATCTCCACGTATACGGCCGCCTCCGGGCGAGGACCCACCAGACTCATGTCCCCGCGCAGGACATTCCAAAGCTGCGGCAGCTCATCCAGCTTGCTGGCGCGCAGAAAGCGGCCGGCGCGCGTGATGCGCGGGTCGCCGGGAACCGTTATCGGTAGCCCGGAGCTGCCGTGCACCATGGTGCGAAACTTCCACAACCGGAACCGGTGGAACCGCCATCCCACCCGTTCCTGCGCGAACAGGACCGGCCACCCGGAATCGAGCGCAATGACGACGGCCACGGCCAGCAGGATGGGGGAGAGCACGAGCAGCACGCAGGCGCTCACCGCGACGTCGAAGGTGCGCTTCAACAGCATGTGTCCTTCACCGCGGCGATCACCCTGGCCACCTCGGCGTCATCGAGCCGGGAGGAAAGCGGAAGCGAGACCAGGCGCGGGTATTCGTCCATGGCCCGTTGGCAGGGGTCCCGAAGCTCGATCTTCGCCCGATAATACGGGTGCATCGGAATGGGCTTGAAATGCACGCTGCAGCCGACGCCGCGCCGTCGCATCCGGGCGATGAACTGCGAGCGGTCCACGCAGAGCCGGCGGAGGTTCAGCCGCAGGATGTAAAGCTGCCAGGCGTGCGTGGAGACGGCCGACTCGGGAGGCAGTTCCAGCTCGGGCATTTCCGCGAACGCCGCGTTGTATGCGCGGGCGATCTCAGCACGCCGCTGGTTCATTTCGTCGAGCCGGGCGAGTTGCACCAGACCGATCGCAGCCATCAGATCGCTCATGTTGTACTTGAACCCGCACTCCACCACGTCGTAGGCCCAGTTGTCCTTCGTGCCCTGACGCTCCCAGGCATCGTGACTGATTCCATGGAGCGAGAGAATGCGCATGCGCTCGCGCAGACGCGCGTCGCGGCAGGTGACCATGCCTCCCTCGCCAGTGCTCAGGTTCTTGGTCGCGTAGAAGCTGAACGCCACCGCATCGGAAGCCCCGGCGCCCACGCGCGTCCAATTGGGGGAAGACCCGCGGGACGCGCCCGCCGCATGCGCCGCGTCCTCCACAACAAAGAACCCGTGCTCGTCGGCCAGGCGCCCGATGGCCTCCATGTCGCAGGGCAGTCCGGCCAGATGCACCGGAAGAATCGCCCGGGTGCGCGGCGTGATGGCGCGGCGAATCGCATCGGGCGAGATGTTCAGGTCGTCCCCGATATCGGCGAGGATAGGCGTTGCTCCGGCCAGCAGGATGGCGTTGACGGTGGCGCAAAACGTCAGCGGCGTGGTGATCACTTCGTCGCCGGGCGCGATTCCCAGAGCGGCGAGCGCCAGGTGCAGAGCCGCGCTGCCGGAGTTGACCCCCAGCGCGAACGGCGCGCCGGTGTACTCGCAAAACGCTTTCTCGAAAGCCGCGGTGCGCGGACCGGTTGTCGTCCAGCCCGATGCGAGCGCCGCCGCGACGGCCGCGATCTCGGCGTCGCCATAGTCGGGCCGGGCGAATTCAATGAAGCCTTCGTTCAACGGAGCCCCTTTTCGATCCAGCACAGAACGTGCGTGCGCAGCAGAGGAAGCGCGTTCAGCACGTGGTACAGCGACGGATGCAGACGCACGGCGGCCCGCGCCAGAGGAGGCGCCAGCGTAATTCGGCGGCAGTGCACGGCGCCGTCCGGGAACAGCGCGCGGATGGCCTTCACGGGGATGCCGGCCACGTCACGGTTCCATGGATTGTCAAAGCAGAAATCGTACCAGAGCACGCCGCCTCCCGGCTTCACCAGGCGCCACACGTGCCTGGCCAGGCGCTCACGGTAGCCGGTGTCGAGCAGGGACGTGAACACGGTGAACAGCATGACCACGTCAAACGCTCCGGGTTCGATCGCCACGTCGAGAGCATCGCCCGCGATCAGTTGGACGCCTGCCGGCAGGCGCCGCTTCGCCTCCTCCAGCCGGTCTTCCTGCAGTTCAACGCCGGTGAGATTCGATGGAGTGAAGCCGAGCCGGATCACGTGGAGCAGATTGCCGCCGGCGCCGCAACCGATTTCCAGAACGCGCGCTGTCGCGGGGTGGATGCCGGTTTCCCTCAACCACCGCAGCACGGCCCGCTCGCGCTCCTCGAGGAACAGCGGGAGGGCGGGGTCGTTCTTTTCAGACGTAGCCCGCCGCGCATAGCGCGCTCGCACGGCGTCGGCTTCCATCATCGGGGACTCCACATTAGTGATCGTAAGCCATCCGCCGATCCGCTACACTCGACGCATGCTCCTGTGCCCCGTCCGCGGTTGCCGCATGGCGCTGGTGCGCGAGGAGCGGCGGCTGCTCTGCGAGCGCGGACATTCCTTCGACGTGGCGCGTAGCGGATACATCAACCTGCTGCAGCCGCAGGACCGGCGATCCAACCGGCCGGGCGATACGGCCAACGCGGTGGCCGGGCGGCGGCGATTGCACGAGCTCGGCGTGACCGGGCCGCTGCTGCACGCGATCGCGGAGATGATGGCCGCATCGCCGAGCGACACGGTTCTGGATGCCGGCTGCGGTGACGGTTTCTACCTCGGCACCCTCGCTGGCCAGACCGGGTTTAGTGCGCACGGCGTCGACATCTCGGTTCCGGCCATTGATGCCGCGGCGCGGCGCTACTCCGGATGCGAGTGGATCGTGGCCAATGCCGATCGCTTCGTGCCATACGCCGACCGCTCGTTCTCGTTGGTCCTGTCCATCACGGCGCGGATGAATGCGAGCGAATTCCGGCGTGTCCTCGGCGAGGACGGACGCCTGCTTGTCGCCCTGCCCGCCCCGGAGGATCTCATCGAGTTGCGCGGCGCGGGCCGCGATCGGGTGGCCCGGACCGTGGAGACATTCGCGCACAGTTTCACGCTGGCCGATCGGCGTCGCGTGGCCACCACGGCAGACCTGGACGCTGCCGCCGTTGAGGACGTCCTGCATTCGATCTATCGGCCGATGCGACGGCGGCCGGCCGAAGCGATGCGAGTGACGTTCAGCCTGGATCTGCTGCTGTTTCGACCCGCATAGCCGTTTTTGTTCAGGGACGGGGGGTAAAGGTCGCCGCCAGACGCCAGACTGGGTGACTCGGAATTGGGTTCGTTTCGTACTACAGGGTTGCGGGCGGCCTGGGCCTCCAGTCTGCGGAGCGCCAGGAGCTGGTGCAGGGCTCGATAGCCGGATCGCTCGATGGCCGCGGCGTAGCGTTGCAGGGCGAGGAAGGGGCCGGCGGCGTTATTAATCAGCGCGGCGGCGAGGACGGCGTCGCAATCGGCAGGGTCGCCGAGGCCGACCATTTGCTCGATTACGGCGGCTTCGAGGCGGCGGACGCGGGCGAGACGCCAACGGGACTGGGCCATCTTTTCGACCAAAAACTGCTCGTCGGTGTTGGTGGGTGCGAAGGTGCGGTGGTACTCGGCGATTAATTCGTCGAACTCCTGCTGGTTTTCGTTGGTAAGGACGCGGAAGCCGGCGGAGAGGCCGTGTTTGGTGGCGTTGCCGCTGGAACTGGATTTGCCTTCCGCAGTGCGCGGGCCGGTACTGGCCTGGGCGTTTCTGCGATTCGCAAGGATCTGTGAGTCTGTTGCCATGACGCCCTGACGGTAGCATTGGGTGGGCGGAACTGGTTGTGTAATGTAGTGGTTTGATGGGTGTGGGTTGTTGTGAATGCCTTACAGGAGGACAACACAGTGCTCTCCGGATTGTTAGCGCGTCCGATTGGATTGCTTCTGATGCTCTTGCCAGCAGCAACCTTCGCCACGGTCACGCCTTACCCCCCGTACCCAGGCGCGGCGCCGAGCGAGTCCTATCAGGTCACAGTGAACGATCAGCCGTTGTTTGTGCATCGCTTTCTCACTTACGACCAGTTCAACTGGATGGACTATGCCAGTTTCGCCATGACCGGGAAGGTTCACGTTACTGTGACCCTGCTGGTGAGCGAGAGGAAGGTGCGCACGTGTAATATCAGGCCGCTCGCCTACGGCATCCAGCCGCAAATCAGCGGCAATACGGTCAGTTTCGACCTCGATCGGCCACGGTATCTCATCTTGTTCTTCAACGACGAGCCCATGTTCTACAGCACCGGGTTGATGCTGTTTGCCGAGCCGCCCGAGAAAGACCCTCCCAGACCCGGCGATCCAAACGTGGTCAACATCCAGGACTACAAGGTTGACAGCACGGGGAAGACGTTGGAAACCGCGAAAATCAATCAGGCTATCAGCGACGTCTCCGCCAGGCACGGGGGCGGCGTGCTCTTTTTCCCCGCCGGCGTTTACCTGACGGGCACAGTGATGATGAGAAGCAACGTCAGGCTGTACGTCGACGCGGGCGCCCTGATTCGGGGGTCCGGCAGGAATGCGGATTATGTCTCGGCGCCTGCGCCTGCCGGGGGAAGGCCGCTTCGAGCCCTGATCATCTTTGACAATGTCGAGAATGCCGGCCTGATGGGGCGAGGCGCCATCGACATGGACGGCTACCCGAGGCTGTGGCACGACTTCCAACCAGACTTGTCGGACGGGCGCGCGAGAGACGCCGATGGAAAAGTGTTAGATCCTCATGGGAGCGGAGTGAGGGGCTATGTGGTCAACAACAGCCGCAACATTTCGTTCCAGGGTCTGTTGCTCCTCCGATCCGCCTATTGGACCGTGCACGTCATCGGCAGCGAGGGTTTCTCCACGCACAACATCAAGATCGTCAACCGCAAGCAGCAGTACCATGACGACGACTATGACTTCAGCAGCAGCAGTCACATCCTGATCGAAGACGGGTTCGCGATGTCCATGGACGATACCTGGGCCCTTTACCGCGGCACCGACCCGCGGACGGGCGCGGCCAGGGGCATCGAGGATTTTGTGGTGAAAGGATTCGTGAATTACACATATACCGCCGGTCTGGCCATCGGGTATGGCGCTGCCCCGGCCGTTAAGCACCTGCGCTTCGAGGACGTGCACTTCGTTTCCAACCATAATAAGTTCGCTATCTGGATTCAATTAACGCCTGCTTATTTTACAGGACGCGGGTATTCCGCGGGGGCCAAACCCAGCAGGAATGCTCCGTTGGACGATTTCCGATTTGTCAACTGCACGTTCGAGAATGACGGCGGGCATGTCTATATCGACGGCGGCGACCTGCCGTTGACGAACTTTGTCTTCGAGAACTGCATTTTCTATAAGACGACCAAGCCCAGCCTGATTATGGGGCAGCACGCCGGTCCGGTGGTGTTCAGGAACGTCAGGATCAACGGAGCAGCGATCGGGAATGCCGAGGAGTTGGAGCGGACTGGTTTCGATCTCTCCGTCCCGGTGAGGATCGAGCCGTAAGGCCGGGGAGGGCAGGGCGGGCTTCCGCGCTGACGCTGTTTCTCGATGCGGCAGATACAACCAATACGTCAGAGCCGAGACTTCTGCCGTATTGTGGTATCATGCCGGCATGGAGACGTATACGTCACGAATGGAGAGATCGGGACGGATTCTGATTCCTGCCGTGGTGCGCCACCGGCTCGGCCTCAGAGAAGGCTCCGAGGTGATCGTGCGGGTGGACGAGTCAGGGCAACTGCAAGTTACGTCGCGGGCCCAGGCGCTGACGCGGGTGCAGGGCGAGCTGCGGAAATACGTCGGGACGGACCGGTCGCTGGCAGATGAGCTGATTGCCGAACGCCGCGCCGAAGCCGAGCGGGAGAACGAGCATTGACGGAGAGGGAGTTCGTTCTGGATGCCTCGGCGCTGCTGGCGATGCTGCAGAGCGAGCCCGGCAATGCCAGGGTGCTGGAGATTCTGGACCGCTGTGTGATGCATACCGTGAACGTGGCGGAGGTGATTGGGAAGCTGGTGCGCAGTGGCGTGCCGCTGGAACGCACCGAAGCGATGCTGGACGAGCTGCATTTGAGCACGGAGCCGCGCCTGGACGAAGCCGGGAAGTGCGGCGGGCTGCTGGGCACGCGCCGGGATCTCGGATTGTCGCTCGGCGACTGTGTCTGTCTGACAACGGCGGCCTGCGCGGGAGCGGTGGCCGTGACGGCGGACCGGCGCTGGAAGGGACTTGATGGGCTCGATCTCGGGGGGGCGCGGGTGCGGGTGGAGGTGCTTCGGTGAATCGCCTGATCGAATGCGATTCAGACTGCGGGTATAAGGACCACCCGTTATGTGGGCCTACGATGACGTTGGATGTTATCGAGCGTCCGACTCTGCTCTGTCATCCGGCTGTCAAGGGTATCGCGAGTTTTGATCTCTTCCTGCGCCAACGTGGCTACATCAGAGGAAACCGATTCCTCCAAGGTGAAAACTGCTCGCTCGATTGTCGATCCGATATTGGTCACAGCTTCGCCCAGGGTCCGAAACCCAGCAATCAACACCTCTCTCGTCCGGCGGTGTTCCCATATACTTCCACCGCCGCTACTACCAGAACTCGTTCGGACACAAAAGACGCGGGAAAGAACTGGGTGCGGTGGGAAAGTGGAAATCCAAAACCGGGATTCCCACTTTCCCACCGCACCGACGGCCTGCGGCGCAAGGAAGGAAAATGAGAGTATGCTGGCCCCGGTTTCCCAATCCCGCCAGTTCTGTCGGTCACTTGCAGGCTTTCGAGTGGGGTAATGGTGAGCTGTTAAGAAGTGGTACGCCCGACAGGATTCGGACCTGTGCCCTTTTGCTCCGGAGCGAACGCGGCGAGCGTCGTCTGTGTGTTTTCAGCGGTTTTGGGGACGCTACCGTGATCGATCCACGACGTGGTTGTTTGTCGGGGTCCTTATCGGGAGATGAGCGACTGTCGGCAGCGGGGACCACGGAGGGCTTCGGGGCACCGTGCGAAGTGGACTCGGCGATACTGCCGGTCGTTTTGCGGAAACGGGCATGGTCACTTGCCGGCCAGCGTGCGGAGCCTGCGAACCGAACCGTAGACCTGGCGGCACCGTAACTGCAAATCCTCCGCCAGCCTGCTGGCTTGGTTCATCGCGATGTACCGGCGCGCCACCGGCCAGATCCATTTGCTCACCGGAGGGATGGACGAACACGACCAGGGACTCAGGCAGGGCCGTGTGAGAACGTCCAGTTCAATCTGCCGGCTTAAAGTGCCCTCCGTAACGGCCAGGCTCATACCTCGCTTGAGTATCCATTCACATCTGGGCGGAACGCGGTATCGGCCCAGTCGCAGTGCCGTGTCCCCGGTTGCTCGGTGCTCTTCAATGGTGACTGAGATCGGACGAGGGCTGCGGAGGCGACTAGCTGGGCTGTATAGCCGTGGAATACTGATTGAATAGTTGTTTTCGCGCCGGCCCTAAGTCCGCGGCGGAGCCGGTTGATGTGGTATCTTACTTACTTCCTGCCTGCCGAGCCAGCCGCGAGCGCGAGCGTCGATAATGGCGACGAGGCAGCTATCCGGGAAGAATTGACATGGCCCAGGACCACAAAGCGTTCATCACTGCAGTCTACCGCGGATGCCTGCGAAGGGAACCTGACGAGACAGGCAGGCGAAACTACCTGACCCTGCTGCAGTCAAGCGCGCTCACCTGGGAAGGCGTATTGGACTCCGTGCTGAGCTCGCAGGAATTCATCGAGCAGTACGACCATCGAAGCAATAGCGCCCGGGCGATGGAGTCGCTCCACAAAGCCCGGATGACAATGGTTCGGGAGCATCTTCCGGCGGGCGGAACGGTAGTGGATCTGGGCGGCTCATCCACGACAAACCCGGAAGGCGCGCTGCTGGAGATGGGTTATCCGCACGCGCCGAAGGAACTAATCATCATCGATCTGCCGCCTGATCAGCGCTTCCGGAAGAGCGGACATGACGAGCCAACGCTGCGAACGGGTCGCGGTACGCTGATCCGCTATCTTCATCGCCCCATGACGGACCTGTCTGGGATTGCCGACGCCAGCGTCGATTTGGTGTTTTCCGGACAGAGCATCGAGCGCGTCACGGAAGAGCAAGCTAACGGCGTTTTTCAGGAGGCGCTTCGCGTGCTCCGACCAGGCGGCCATTTCTGTCTGGACACGCCGAACGCCCGCCTGACACGCATCCAGTCGCCGAGCGCGCTGATCCATCCTGAGCATAAGAAGGAATACTACGTCCCGGAGTTGAAGGCCAAGCTGACTCAATTCGGATTCTCAATCACTGCGGCGAAAGGGATCTGCCCCATGCCGGTGAGCCTTGCCAGCCGCAGTTTCGACGTGCGCGAGATGACCCGGAACTGTGGGCTTTCCGACGATCCCGAGACATGCTACGTTTTCTTCCTGCGCGCCATGAAAGCGGGAACCCCGTAGTTCAGGAACCCCGGCGACCGGTCAGAGCCTGCCCGATTCCAACGACACCTCGCCGCAAAGCCGGGGGTTGCGGGGTTGCGATCCCGCCAGGAACCGGCATGGTGTATCATATTATCTTTCCGCCACCCATGCGCGCCACAAACGAGAGGTTCTGTCTCACGGGGACCGGGCAGTCGCCGCGCAGCAGAGGGCAGGTGCGGTATTCCTGGTTTGTTTTTTGGGAGTAACAACATGTTCTCAGGCCTTAAGCAACTGATTCAGTACCGGGAGTTCTTCAGGCAGACTATACTGCAGCAGTTGAAAGCGCGCTACCGCAGTTCCGCGCTGGGTTTTCTCTGGACCTTGCTGAATCCGCTGCTGGCGCTTCTGGTCCTGTCGTTCGTGTTTTCTTACGTCAATCACTGGAATCTCAAAGTCTTCGGTGTCTATTTCTTCAGCGGCTATGTGCCATGGTTGTTCTTCGTGAGCGCGACAAACGGCGCCGCCAACGCGGTTGTCGGGAATGGGCTGTACGTAACCAGAATCTCCGTCCCGCGGCTGGTGTTCCCCCTATCCGTAGTTGCCGTCAGCGCCGTTGATTTCGGTGTCGGGCTGGTGATCCTTTTTGCACTGGCACTACTTGTGAACGCTCCGCTCACCGCAGCCTGCCTGATCCTGCCTTTGGGCGTGATCCTTTTGGCGCTGTTCATCACGGGTCTTTCCATGCTGTTTGCGGCCACCGGCGTTTTTCTTCGCGATTTCCAGTTCCTCTGGGGTCATCTGACGTTCCTGCTCTTCTTCCTGAGCCCGATCCTCTACCCGTTGGATCGGATCTCGCCGAATCTCCGGCAGTACATGGCGTTGAATCCAGCCCTTCCGTTCCTGCGGCTTTTCCAGGAGCCGGTGGCATCCGGCCAACTGCCATCAGCGGCGACGGTCATCTGGGCGGCGGCTCTGGCGGTGAGCGCGGTAGTGGCCGGCTACGCCGCTTTCATGCGCCTGGAGCGCCGCTTCTATCTCTATTTGTGAGGTTTGGATCCATGAAGCTCAAGGAGAAGGAGACCACCGGACCGGCGCAAAGGGAGGACGTCCCTCGGGAGGCGGAGACTCCGAGTGTTGTGCTCCAGAACGTCGGTGTCCGTTACCGGCTGCTCACGGAAGACCACCGGACGATCAAGGGTCGCTTGTTTGGACTTCTGTCGCCGACGGCCACTCTGGCAACGGAGTTCTGGGCGCTTCGGAACGTGAACCTGACCATTCGGCGCGGCGACGTCGTGGGCGTGATTGGCGCGAACGGCTCCGGCAAGAGCACCCTGGCCCGCGTCCTGGCGAAGGTTATCTCACCCGTGGAAGGAAGTTGCACGGTTAGAGGGCGTGTCACTCCGCTACTGGAACTGGGCGGCGCTTTCAACACGGAGCTGACGGGCCGCGAGAACACGTTTCTGCTTGGCGCGGTCTACCAGAAGACGCGCGCGGAGATGAGTGAACTGATGCCGAACATCCTCAGTTTCTCGGAACTCGGTCCGTTTTTGGATGTTCCGGTAAAGACGTACTCCTCCGGAATGGTTGCGCGCCTGGCATTTGCTGTCTGTGCGCAGTTGCAGCCTGAGATCCTGGTGCTCGACGAAGTTCTGAGCGTCGGCGACGAGCACTTTCAGAAGAAATCTCTGATGCGCATGAGAAAGCTGATCGAGAGGGGAAGCATCGTTGTGATCGTTTCCCACGGCCTCGACACACTCGCGCAATTCTGCAACCGGATCATCTGGCTGTCGCACGGAGAAGTGGTGGCGGATGGCAAACCCGCCGACATTGTGGCGCGATACCGCCGCTCGAGCCTGTGAGGTCACATCGGCATGCAACCCGCTATGTCGTCCAACGACGTGCAGACCGTCATGAACGAGGTCCGGCGCCGCGCGTGGCGGCGACGGAGAGAGAAGGCAGAGTTTCAGCGTCAGGTTGAGCAGATTGTCAGCCCGGAGCTCGGTCTGGCTCTGGGAAATCTCGATCTGCAACTCGAGCACTTGCGCCATGCGATCCGTCTGATCGGCGCGATGCCTCCCAAAGCACCAGGCCCGCGCGCCCGCTTTGGAGCGGTTCTGGTAGCCCTGGTTCGGCGAGCATTGTTCTGGTTTATTCCCACACTGCAAAGCTCGCACGCAGCAACGTTGGGTGCTCTTGAGGCCCAGTATCGCGCTCTCACCGAGATCACGACAGCATTGCGTTATATTAACAACCGGCTTTTGACGCACACAACAGAATCGAGTCAGAATGGGTCTTCGAGGCGGGGTTTGGAGTGAGGCCGGAGCGGCGTCGAGTCTTGCTCGTGGTTCCCACTTTTCTTCCGCATGATGCCGTGGGGAACGACGTGCTGGGCATGGCCGAGTGTTTTGAGTCCGCCGGGTACCAGACCACCATTCTGGCCCAGTGCGTACACCCGATCCTGGAGAAGCGCGCCCGTTGCATCGACGAGGAGAGTAACGCCACCTGGAAATGTCCCGACGACATCCTCATTTACCACCACGCGCAATACTGGCAGCGCGGGGAGGAGTTGCTGGAAGACACCGCGACAAAAATGGTTGTAAAATACCACAACGTGACGCCTCCCGGCTTTTTCGAGCGCTATTCCGACAAGTTGGTCCAGGAGTGCCAGCGGGGCGTGGAATTGACCGGGCGGATTGCACGCCATCCGCGGGCCTGGTATTGGGGAGACTCGTCTTTCAATACGGGCGAGCTGATCAAGGCGGGCGCGCCGCCGGAACGTTGCCGCGTGGTTCCCCCCAGTCACCGGATCGAGCAGGAGCTTGCCGGCTCCCCCGTCGACAACCGCGTGCTCGCGCGATACCGGGACAGCACGAACATCCTCTTTGTTGGCGGCTTGCGCCCGCACAAAGGCCATCTGAAAGCGGTCGAGGTGTTCGCCCGGTTTCGGGGCTTGTCGGACCGGAAGTCACGCCTCCTGCTTGTGGGAGGCTCTGATCCGAACCTGAAGCGATATGAGGACGACATCCGCGCACGCGCGGTCCAGTTAGGGGTAGAGGCGGAGGTTGATCTCGCCATCGGAGCGAGCCCGGCTCAGCTCCGCGCAGCTTACCTCGCCGCGACCGTCTTTCTCTGCGTGAGTGAACACGAGGGGTTTTGCGTTCCGCTGATTGAATCCATGTACTTCCGGCTCCCCATTGTGGCCTGGGCCACTACGGCAGTGAAAGAGACATGTGCCGGCGTGGGGATCGTTCTCGAGGATTTCGATGCTGCCCGGCTGGCGGAGTCCATCGCGGAATGTGTGGAGAACCCGGTCCTGGCACAGGAACTGGCATGCCGTGGGCGTAGCCGCTACGAGAGTTCGTTCCTGCCCGCGGCCATCCAGCGCCGTCTGCTGGATCTGCTGACCGAAGTCGAGCAGTCCGCGCCGCGGGGGAGGCTGAATTGAGGAAGCCTCACATCTGTCTGGCGGTTCCGTCCTTCTGGCCCCGGGACGCCGTCGGCAACGACGTTCTGGGCATGCGGGAGTGTCTGATCGCGGCCGGATACGATGTCACGATTCTGGCGACGTGGATGGACAAGGGCTACGAGCGCTACGCGCGTCCGCTGAATCCCAACGACCCGATCGTGCGCTCCCGGAATAATATCCTGATCTATCATCACTCCATCTGCTGGGAGGCAGGCGAGCGGCTGTTCGAGAAGGCCAGGGCCAGGGTGGTCATCCGATATCACAGCATCACACCACCGGACTTCTTCCGAGGATATGCCCAGCACTATTACGATCGGTGCGCCAGCGGGCTTGCCGGCACGGCACGTCTGGTACGTCTGCCAGGAGCCGTTTTCTGGGGGACCTCTTCTTTTACGGTCGACGATCTGATCCGGCTGGGAGCGCCGCCGGAACGATGCCGTGTGATCCCCCCTATCCATCGCATCGAAACGGAGCTGGCCTGCGCGCCTTTCGACAGCGTCATCACGGGAGACTACCGCAAGACCCACCCGAACATCTTGTTCGTGGGAGGCTTTCGGCCCAACAAAGGGCATGTGAAGGCAGTCGAGGTATTTGCCGCGTACCGGCGCCTTTCCGACACCCCCGCCCGGCTTGTGTTCGTTGGCAATCTCGATCCCAGCCTAAACGCCTATGTGGACAAGGTGCAGGCGCGAGCCGCTGCATTGGGCGTCGGCAGGGACGTCCACTTCGCGTTTTCCACGACGCCCTCGCAACTGCGGGCGTACTACATGACCAGCTCGGTTTTCCTGTGCACCAGCGAACACGAGGGCTTCTGCGTACCGCTGGCGGAAGCGATGTTTTTTCGTTCTCCGATTGTGGCGTGGCCCAGCACCGCGGTTGGGGAGACCTGCGGAGCGGCAGGGCGGGTGTTCCGGGAATTCGATCCCGACGCAATGGCGGCGGCCATCGAGGAGTGCGCCGAGAACCCGGCAACATCGCTTTGTCTGGCAGATTGCGGACGCCGCGAGTATGAAAGCCGGTTCCAATTGAGGGTCGTGGGAAAGCGGCTCCTGGAACTGGTGCGGGAGATGGAACAGCTCTGATGGAATCCAGGTTGGGAAAGCACCGTATCGCCTTCGTTGTCCAACGCTACGGCGACAAGATCACGGGTGGCGCCGAATCGCATTGCCGCCAGATCGCCGAGCGGATGACCAGGTACTATGACGTGGAGGTGCTCACCACGACAGCGCTGGACCATCTGAGCTGGAAGAACGATCTCCCTTCCGGCCGCAGTGAAATGAACGGAGTGGTGGTGCGCCGATTCCCGTCCGAGACACAGCGAGACCTGGTGGAGTTTCACAAGATCTATGACCGCATCTTCCTGACTCAGCTCTCGCCGGAAGAGGAACACGCGATGCTCCGCTATCAGGGGCCGTACTGCCCGAAACTGATCAAGCACCTGCAGAGTTCGGCGAATGAGTACGATGCGATTGTGTTCTTCACGTACATGTACTATCCGACGTGCGTGGGATTGCCGCTGGTAAAGTCGAAGGCCGCGCTTGTCCCGACCGCCCACGACGAGACCTCGCTCTACCTGCACCTGCTGGACGATCTGTTCCAGCAGACGCCATTCCTCATCTTCAACAGCCCGGAGGAACGCCACCTGTTGCAGCGGCGGTTCAACCTTCCCAGCAATGTCGGCCGGGTAGTGGGCGTGGGTGTGGAAGAATCCGATCCCGGACCTCCGGACCCGGTCTGGAAAGATCTCGCCGAGCGGCTCGGCCAGCGGCGGATCCTGGCCTACCTTGGCCGTGTCGAAAATGGCAAAGGATGCGACGAACTGGTGGATTTTTTTCTCCGGTATGCGGACCATCCGGACCGCCGGGATGTTCTGCTGCTGCTGGTGGGCAAGCGGAGCCTGCCGATTCCCGATCATCCGCAGCTTCTCTCCACCGGTCACGTCTCGGAATACGTTAAACAGCAGGTGCTGCGCAGGGCGGAAGTGGTGATCGCCAGTTCGCCGTTTGAGAGCCTGTCGATTACGGCGCTGGAAGCGCTGCTGTTGGAGAGGCCGTTGTTGGTCAACGGCCGCTGCCAGGTCCTGGTGGGTCATTGCCTCCGTTCCAACGGCGGCCTCTGGTATCGTGATTTCGAGGAGTTCTCCGAAGCGTTGACCATGCTCCTGGACGACGCCGGACTGCGGCGGGAAATGGGGTCCCGGGGCCGGCGGTATGTGCAGGAGAACTATCGTTGGGCGGACGTGGAGCAGGCTTTCCGGGAACTGCTCGACGGGATCATCGCCGGCAACGCCGGCAGCGAGACATGAAGAAGGAGTCCGATCCGAGAATCCGGGAGCTGCACCGCGAGATCTTCGCATCTCTGGCGGGTGGCGGCGGCGAAGGCCTCACCCACGCCGCCAGGCTCTGCGGCGAGTTGCCCGATCCCTCTCCGTCTACATACGCTCTGGTTCAGCATGCGCTCATGGAATGCGCGTTCCGGCTGGAGAGGGCACGGGACCTTGTTTCGGCCAGCCCGCTCTACGAACGGCTTGCCGCGGCGCCCTGGGCCGATGCCGCCCACCGCACCAATGCGCAATACCGCCTCGCCATTGTCCGGCTTGCGTCGGGCGACGCGGCCGGCAGCCTGGAGGCGTGTCAGGCCGCTCTCGCGCCAGACGCAGATGCACAATTCCGTGCGCCGGCCCGCTTCTTTCTGCTGCATCTTCTGAAGGAGGAGAGACGCTGGGAGGAAGCGGTCGCGGAGCTCGGTCTGGTTCTCGACGATCCTCCGGCCGGCGTCTCGCGATTCGACCTGCATCTGCTCCTGACAACCTGTCTCGCGCGCTCCGAACAATTGGACAAGGCGACGGCTCACGTCGAGTTGCCCGAGCCGGGAGGCTCCGTCTCCGAAGCGACCGCGCGGCTGTGGATGGAAGCAGCATTTGCGCTCGAAGAGGGCGGCGCCTTGCCTGCGGCCGCGGCGTGGTATGATCGCCTGCTTGCGCAGACCGGCCTGCCCGAAGATGTCCTGTCGAACGCGAGTTTTCGGTATGGGCTGGTTTGCGAACTGAGGATGGACTGGGAGACCGGCAGACGGCTATATGAAGCGGCCGTCGCCGAGTCTGAGCACGTCCCGGTAATACGGTGGGCGGCGCGGCAGCGGCTCGCGCGACTACTGGCGATGCTCGAAGAATACAAAACCGCAGCCGGTCATTTCGAAGTGTTGTGTGCCCGTACGGATGCGCCGGATGCGGAGCGCGCGGCGTTGCGTCTGGAGTACGCGAAGTGCCTGTGGAACATGCGCCAGGCCCATGCTGCCCAGACGGAATTGCTGGCATGCCGGGAGCTTTATCCCGGTTCCGAACTCGAAGTGAAGGCCGACCTTCTCCTGGCGGAGATCTTCATGCAACAGGGAGACCGCACTGCCGCCGCCGAGTGCTGCCGCCGGATCGCCGGGCATCCCAGCGCCGAACCCCTGACCAAAGCGGCCGCGCTGGCTTACGCGGTACACGTGAAGTGATTCAACACCCCGACCAATGCGACTAAACAAGTTGTGCAACGTCGAGGACTGGTGCGATCCGGTCTTCCTCGCCACGGTGCGTCGGATCGAGCCGCACTATACCCAGGCGACGCCGCAGTACCCGACCGGCCACGAGCATCGCAAGCACTGGGAGTATGCCCATGTACTTAATGGCCTCGATAAACTCGGCGTCATCCGCCCGGAAAGCATCGTACTATCGGTCGCGGGTGGGCACGAAGTTCCGGCCTTCGAGCTGACAAACCGCGTGAGATGGGTGTTCCTGACCGATTTGTACGGCCAGACCGGGTTCAGCGGTAACGAAGCCCCGACTACCGTGTTGACGAACCCGGATTCGCTTGCTCCTCTCCCCTACAACCGCAATCGTCTCGTGGTCCAGCACATGGATGCGCTGGACCTGCGCTTTGAGGCAGACACATTCGATGCCGTGTTCTGCCTCAGTTCGATCGAACACTTTGGCGGTGTGCTCGGAGCCCGCAAAGCGCTGCGGGAGATACACCGTGTGGTCAGGCCTGGCGGAGTCGTGGCTCTGACCACCGAATGCATGGTCGACGCCAGCCCGGACTATGAGGAGCCCGGCCTCATTCTCTTCAGCCAGGCCTCGGTGGAGGAACTGGCTCATTCGGCGCCGGGTCTGGAGCTGGTTGAGCCCATCGATTTTTCGCTCAGCGAAGAAACCAGGAAGACCAGTATGTCGTTCCTCGAAGCACTGGAAGACGCGAGACTTCAGCGTGGCCACTGGCCTCACATCGTTCTGGAGTTGGCCGGACGATCCTTCACTTCGCTCGCCCTCTTTCTGCGGAAGCAGCAGTAGGCCGATGCGGAGGTCTCCGGCGAGTTACGCCGGAGTGAACACAACGGCTCACGTCTTCATGGTCACGAGGAGCGGCGCCCGGTCCGCGTAATGCGCTGAATTCCGGTCCATGGTTGCCGTGCCGAACTGATCGATGCTCGCCGATGTGAGGTTGCCTGCGCCATCTCAGTGCAGCTCGATCCCCATTTCGGCGCTGTTGACGAAGTCGTAGAACACCTGGTTCACGGTCATTGCGTTCGTCGCCATCAGGTTGGCCCAGTAATCCCGCTCCCATTGCTCCGCGTCGCGCAGCAGTAAACAGGCGTACTGCAGGAATGCCGTCAATCGCGGACCCGAATCCTGCTGGAATTCCGTGCCGGTCAGAAGATTGTATGCCAACTGCGCCCGGCTGGTCCCGGATTGCAGCAGAGCCAACTGATTGGCCAGCTCCGTGGACGTCGGGTCGCGCCGCAGCAGATTGTTGTACAGCGTGTTCACAAATACGTCGTTGGCGGGCGTGCCGTACTTGAGCTGATACTCCGCCGAGTTCGACATGTTGGTGAGCAGTTGCATCTGGTTGATGATTCCGCTGTTCATCGCGGAGCGCTGGAACAGCCAGCCGGTGTACTCGGCGTCGCGTCCCAGAATCCCCACATACGCTCCCGCGATGAATCGTCCGTTGTTGTTGAACTCGGTGGAATTGAACAGACTCACCGCCAGATCGGTGCGAGTGATCGTGCCCTGTTGCAGCGCATTGAGCTTCGTGCTCAGTTCCGTCGGCGACGGCGCACGCCCGAGGAAACCAAAATACATCAGATCCACGAAACGGTTGTCCTCCACCGCCGGGTTCAGATCCTCGTAAACCTGGAAGTCCTTGTCGGCCAGGTAGATGTTGGCGGTCTTGCCGCCGGTATTGGCGGTCGGGTAGACGGTGTAACTCACCGTCGCCGATCCGGTGCCCGATTGCGGGTACTGCTGCGCCCAGTTCTGGTCGGAGTAGGAAGTCCACGGGCAACTGGAGTTCGAAGCAGTCAACTGGATAGTCCCCTGCTGTCCCTGCCAGGGGACCGAGACCGAAGGGATGTCAATCGTAAAGTGGCAACCAGCCACCTGGGTGATGGTAAAAGTCTGGCCGGCGATGCTCAGGTGGCCGGTGCGGGTCCCGGTAGTGTAGCTGTAATCAGCCACCGTGTAGAGAACGGCGCCGCTTCCGTTGAACGACGTGGCCGAGGTGATGGTGATCCAGACGGAATCGCTCGAGACACTCCACGAACAGCCCTGCTGATTCAGGGTGACGCGCACGCGGCCGAGACCACCGGCATCTCCAAAGCCGACCGTCGTGCCGTCAAGGTAATAGAGGCAACTCGGCGCGGCGGTGAAATTCGCCGTCACCGAGACGTTCGCGTTCATGGTCAGGCAGTTTGACGAATCCAGCGTGACCCCGGTCCAAGAACCGAACAGCCAGCCTGGGTCTGGCGTGGCGGTCAGGCAGACCTTGGTACCAACGGCATAGGTACCGCTCGGTGAGAGCGGGCTTGCCACGATGCTCCCCGTCCCTGGCGGTACCGCCCGCAGCGTGAGTCCAAATACCGGCACAGAGTCTTGTGTGATGGTGAAAGCGAGTCCCCCGGCCGATATGGTCCCTTGTCTCGTCTGGCCGGTGGTGTTCGCCGCCACTGTGAAAGTAATCACACCCCCTGAGACGCTGCTGATCAGCTGTGAACCGATAGTGATCCAGCCGTCGGTGGTCGTGGCAACTGACGGACAGCCAGCTCCGGTTGAAACAACGAATTGGCCACTTCCGCCTGCCCCGGGTATTGTGGTCGGATTCGAGCCAAAGATCTGATAGGGACAGCCGTAGCCCGATTGCGTGACCGTAACCTTTTGTCCTGCGACGACCAGGTTGAACGTCTGGTCCGGCCCCATACCGCTCGGCAACTGGAAAGTTACTGTACCGTTTCCTGAACTGAGGTTCCCTCCAGCAATACCCATGCCGATTGCATTCCATTTGCACCCACGCGGAGCTGTTACGTTGATTGCACCGGATCCGCCACCTGCGGGTATGGGCGTCGGATAGGTTAACGGCCATACCGTGCAGGAACAGGCACTCGTCAGGTTAATTCTGTTCACCACCACCTGAAGCGGAAAAACCTCCCCGGCCGTATACACGTTTGCTGATGTGTCGGCGACAAGGGCATTGACGTCCACTTGACCAGCCTCGCTTCCTAATCCGAGAATCGACGAAAACAGGATTTTCGTCGCCGGGTTATCGAACATCGCCACAAACCCGGACTGCGGAGCGAGGTCATTGGCAGTCTGGAAAGTCTGGATCGGGTCGACGAGTGGAAGATTCAGGTTGGGGCCGGTTCCCCCCACGACGATGACTCTCCCAACGCTGTCCAGCGCGATACCGGTGCAAGACGTGTCTCCACCCCCGTATCCGGTCGAAAATGCAATTGTTCCGGCAGCCGTCAATTTCGTCACGAAGCAACTGCCGCGGGTGCTCGTACCTTGAATTGGGTTTAGCAGTGGGAAGGAATAATCTGTCGATCCGGTCACGTAAGCGTTTCCAGCCGTGTCGGCCACAATTCCGGCGCCCGATGCTCCATCGCCGAGATATGTGGAATACAGGAGCGTCTGCCCAGTGGCAGCGAACTTTGACACGAACGCCGCCTTCCTTCCGGCAGTGCCGGGGGTCGGCTGCACGGCGTTCAGTAATGGAAAATCGGTTGAATACGTCTCGCCGGTCAGATATACGTTCCTGCTCACGTCGAGCGCGATGGCATTGACTTGGTCATGATCATGCCCTCCGAGGTAGGTCGAGAAAACAAGGGACACCCCGGCAGGGTCCAGCTTCGACACAAAGACATCTCCCATGCCCTGCGCTGACGATAAGAAGGCATTCTTCGTCGTTGGAAAATCGGCGGACGACGTATACCCAGCCACGTACGCATTCCCGTCGGGGTCGACCGTGATTGCATTGCCCAGTTCACTGCTGCTGCCGCCGAGGTACGTCGAATATGCCAAAGCGTTCCCGTCTGCGTTCAACTTCGCGACGAAAGCCTTCGCGGTGCCAGAATAAGATGCCTGCAGGGGGCTCACCAGTGGGAAATCGGAGCTTGATGTCCTTCCGGTGACGTACGCGTTGCCGCCGGAGTCGACCGCGATTGCGGCCCCCATGTCATCGCCGCTGCCGCCGAGGTACGTCGAATAGACTATCCCTCCAGAAGGGTTTAACTTCGTTACAAAAACGTCGTAAGGCGTGCCATACGGAGCGAAAGGGCTACCGTTGTGCGCCTGAAATGGATTGTGCGTCGGAAAATCGGGCGACGCGGTATAGCCAACAACATATACGTTGCCTGAGCTGTCGACAGCGACGCCTCTGCCGCTTTGGTCCGATGAGCCGCCGAAACTCGCACGGTAGGTCAGCACCGGATCGATCACGAGGGGGAGATTGTGGTCGTACCTGCCGAGACTGAATCCTGTCAGACCGTTGGACTGTAGCCGGTACAAAACCTCCACCGGGACCCGCATGCCTCCGCGTTCCTGAAAAGCTCTGGGTCGCCGATACTCGAGCCCTGCCCATCCGACAAGGAACGCCAGGTCACCGTCCGGCGTCAGGTGGATCTGTCTGGCTCCATCGAGACGCATTCGGATCTGGCGTGGATCGGCGTGAGGCGCTAAATGAAAGTCGCACTCGAGCAGTCCGCCATCGCCATGGAAGCTGACGTCAATACCGGCGTAAACACTCAGGGACTCCACCCTGGCAAACTGGGGCACATTCAGTTGCCATCGTAAGCTGTCGCCACCGATCAGGTGATTAGACAGTCCTGGTAGTCGATCCAGTCCTCGAATGTCCCCTGCTTCCTTCGCGCCTGCGAAAGTCAATTGATAGGAGCCGGCGGACCGCAGCGAATACTCCACTGCGGCGTGCTTCAGTGTTGCCGCCCAGCCACCGCGCCGAATGACAAAGGTGTTGCGCGACTTTATTTCACCCCCAAGGCTCTCCCCGGGTTCGAAAAAAACGGGAATAAGCGTGCTTACATCTGTGCTGGGAATCCGACCGGGAGCTGGACGGATTTCACTGCGTATCGGGCAAGAACAAGCCCATAGCAGTATGAACACCGCGAATCGTCTAAAACACATGATTCAATCTCTGACAAAAACAGAAGGTTTCGATTCACAACCACTCCCGACGCTCGCCGCCGACACGGCCATCGGCATTGCATACATCCAGGTGGAAAACGAATGATTACTTAACATCACATCAATACCTGGAAGACCGACTGACGTTCCGCGACGGTCCCACCAAAGCGCAAGCGTTGGGTCCGCTCACGCGACGCAAGTCTTCCGGTGGTCCGATCATATCACTGCCGAATGTGTTTCGAATGCGCCGCACGCCGATGCCGTAGAGGTGGAATCCTCAGTGCAGCTCGATCCCCATTTCCGCGCTGTTGACGAAATCGTAAAACACCTGGTTCACGGTCATTGTGTTCGTCGCCATCAGGTTGGCCCAGTAATCCCGCTCCCATTGCTCCGCGTCGCGCAGCAGCAGACAGGCGTACTGCAGGAATGCCGTCAATCGCGGACCCGAATCCTGCTGAAACTCCGCACCGGTCAGGAGATTGTATACCACCTGAGCCCGGCTGGTCCCGGATTGCAGCAGAGCCAACTGATTGGCCAGCTCCGTGGAGGTCGGGTCGCGCCGCAGCAGGTTGTTGTACAGCGTGTTCACAAACACGTCGTTGGCCGGCGTGCCGTACTTGAGCTGATATTCCAGCGAATTCAACATGTTGGCGAGCAGTTGCATCTGGTTGATGGCGCCGCTGTTCATCGCGGAACGCTGGAACAGCCAGCCGGCGTACTCAGCGTCGCGGCCCAGAATGCCCACATAAGCCCCGGCGATGAACCGCCCGTTGTTGTTGAACTCGCTGGAATTGAACAGACTCACCGCCAGATCGGTGCGCGTGATCGTACCCTGTTGCAGCGCGTTGAGCTTCGTGCTCAGTTCCGTCGGCGATGGCGCGCGGCCAAGGAAACCGAAATACATCAGCCCCACGAAACGGTTGTCCTCCACCGCCGGGTTCAGATCCTCGTAAACCTGGAAGTCCTTGTCGGCCAGGTAGATGTTGGCGGTCTTCCCGCCGGTGTTGGCGGTGGGGTAGATGGTGTAGCTCACCGCCGCCGAGCCGGTGCCCGATTGTGGATACTGCTGCGCCCAGTTCTGATCGGAGTAGGAAACCCACGGGCAACTGGAGTTGGAAGCGGTCAACTGGATGGTTCCCTGCTGCCCCTGCCAGGGGACCGAAACCGAGGAGATGCTGATGGTGAAAGTGCAGCCGGCTATCTGGTTGATGGTGTAAGTCTGGCCCGCGATGGTCAGATGGCCGGTGCGGGTCACTCCGCTGTTGTTGGCGGCCACGGTGTAGAGGGCGGCGCCGCTTCCGTTAAACGAGGTGGCCGAGGTGAGGGTGATCCAGACAGAATCGCTGAAGACAGTCCACGCGCAGCCCTGCTGATTCAGGGTGACGCGCACGCGGCCGAGGCCACCGGCATCTCCGAATCCGGCTGAGGTGCCGTCAAGGTAGTAGATGCAACCCGCGGCGCCGGCCTGAATCACGGTGAAGGTTCGCGCCGCAATAGTCAGGGTTCCGGTACGCGAAGACGTGCTGGCGTTCGCCGCCACCGAGTAGCTGACCGCTCCGTTGCCGCTGCCCGAACTCCCATTGGTGACGGTAAGCCACGAGGCGTTGCTGGCCGCGGGCCAGGTGCAGCCACCTGGGGCAGTCACCGTTACCGAGGCAGAACCGCCCGAACTGCCCACGTTCGTCGTTGTAGAGCCCAGCGAATACGAACACGTCCCGGAGATCGACGCGCTGCCAACCAAACTGGTGGTCAACGTCGGGTTGGCCGGATCGTTGGTAGTCAACTGCATGGTGGTGTTAAACGAGCCCGCGGAGGTTGGCCGGAAGCGGATGATCAACGGCTGCGTGATCCCCGGATCGATAGCGCGCGGGAAGCCAGGGTGGGGTTTCCACAGCACGTAGGATGAGTTGCCGAACGTCACGCCCTTGATGACCAGCGGGGTGGACCCCGTGCTGGTCACGTTCAGATATAGGTCCTGATAGGAGCCCACAGCGGTGTTGAAACCCAGCGACGCCACTGCGGGACTGATTCCACCGCTGCCAACTGTGGCGGTACCCGAAAGAGGAATCGTGCGGGTGGGAGACACGGCATCGTCGCTGGAGACTGTCAGAGTCCCGTTCCGCAGTCCGGACGCGCTGAAATCCGGCTTGAACACCAGCCGCAACGCCAGAACCTGGCCGGGAGCGAGCGTCTGCGGGAAACTGGACGGAATGCGGACCGCAAACTGCGAACTGCTGGAGGTAACCGACGAGATGGTCACGCTGGCCGCGTTGCTCACGTTCATGATGCTGAAGTAACCCTCGTCGGAGAGCCCCTGGTTGACCGAGCCGAAATCGAGAGAGCTGACCGAAGGTGAGATCTGCTTGCCGGCGCCGCGCCGGGCGTAGTAGATCGTCTGCTGGCTGGTGCGTCCCACCGAATCGGTTACGGTGACGGGAAGCTGGTAACGGCCGGGCGTGACGCCGCCCACCGCAAAGCTGCCGCCGAATATGCCGTCATTGGCCACGGCGTCGCCGTTGGTTCCGTTGTCCACCAGAGCGAATGCCGAAGATCCGCCGATCGCCGACAGATCGATGGTGACCGAAGCGATGGGATTGCGGCCCGCAAACGCCTGTACCGACAACTGGAGCTGATTGGAATTCTCATAAGCCTGCGCACGGCCGATGGTCACGTCGAAGACGCCATTGCGGTTGGGGCCGCGCAGGAACATCGGCCAGCTTCGTTGCACCGTGGAATTCACCGGCCCCAGGCTCACTACGCGCACGATCCCGCCGGCATTGTTGCCCGTGCCCACGACCCAGACAAGTTCCAGATTGCCGTCACCGTTGAGGTCGCCCACGGCCGCCGTCGAGGTGATTTCACCCAGGTAGCTGCCGTCCTGCAGGTTCTCAAACACGCCCATGCCCGAGATCACGCGCCCGGTATGGTCAATGACAATCAGACCCTGCCTCACCGGCACGATAATGTCGAGATACCCGTCGCCATTGACGTCGGCCAGGATCGGCGAGCCAACCACGTCGACGCCGGGAATCTCCGGGTAGGGACGCACCGGGAAGCCCGGCACGAGAGTGCCGTCGTGACGGAATGCATAGACCAGTTGGCCGACCGCGTTGGCATCGGCGGTCGGGTTGCCGGAAGCATCGATCAGTTGTCCGGCTTTGTTGCGAAGAGACGATGTGACAATCACCAGCTCGGGCTGGCCGTCGTTGTCGATGTCGCCCACCGCGAAGGACGCGGAGGACTGGCCCTGCGTGGTGGCAAACCGGCCATTGCCGCCGGCCAGGAAGGAACTCCCGTCGCGACGCCACGCGTAGACAAGCTGACCCACCAGCGCGGCCGAGGGAGAGCTGCCGACAGTGCCCTCGTCCAGGCCCGAACCATGGACGATCTCCAGAGCCCCGTCGCCATCCAGATCCACCAGTACCGGCGAGGACCAGATCACCTGCTCCAGATTACCCTTGGGAAAGCCCGGCAACGGGTTGCCTTTGTTGTCCAGACCGCGCAGCACGCCGCCGCGGCCGAACGGCTGGCCCACCCCACCGGCGAAATCATGTCCAAAGACGATCGCGGGTTGGCCCGTTCCCAGAAGATCTCCTACTACCGCGGAATCCACCGTCGAGTCGCCGGTGACGGAAGGAAACTCCGGGATGTCCTCGTCGATCCAGCCGTCTTCGTCGTCGTCGCTGGAGTTGCCCTCATCGATCTCGCCGTTGCCGTCGTCATCCACGCCTTTCCACCCTGGCGCCCACACGTTTGGCTCGAAGGGGGCGTTCGGAGTATAGTCTCCTGGGGGATCCTCGCCGAATCTGCCGTCGCCGTCCTTGTCCCGGGCGTAGATCGGCGTACCGTCCCAGTTAAACGCATGGAAGAGGTTGTCAAAGGCGCCGACGAGAATCTCCGGCTCCGGATCGTTGTCCACGTTCGCCAGAACCGGCGTGGCGAACACTCCCTCCTGGTAGCCATCCCGCGGACCTCCGGGGCCGGTGATGTCATACGTGTTGACTACCTGTTTCAGCGTTCCCGTCCGGCTGAGAATGATGACGCCGCCCTGGCCGACGCCGATCAGGCCGGGTATAGAGTCGCCCCCGACACCCACCACGACCTCGGGATCGCCGTCACCATCCACGTCGCCCACGGCCGGCGAGGATTGAATGCTGACCGCCCCGGCCGTTCCCACCGGGAAAGCATTGTGCGCGTCATACTGCCACAGCAGAGATCCATCGGGCCGGAATGCGCTCACATAGCCTGCGGTGTCGCCTACGATGATGTCCAGCTTGCCCTTGCCTTCAAGGTCGGCCAGTACGGGCGAGGAGTGAAACGGGAAGGCCTTCAGAGCCTGCGGCCAGCCTGGCAGGACAGCGGGGCCACCGAGGCGAGCGAAACCTCCCCCCTGGAACCCGAAGTACATGGTGCTGGCGTTCTCCGAGTAGAAGGAAATGACGAGGTTGGAAGGAAACTGGTCGTTAGCCTGGTTATAGTTGACGAAGGTCGGCGCCGCCGAATTCACCTGCGACGCCGGAAGGAACGTCACCGCAAGATTCATGGGGGTCCCGTAGCCCCCCCAGCCGAACCAGAGATTATTGCTGCTGTCGCGGTATACAGTGAACGCAAAGTTATCCGTGCTGCCGTTGTCGCCAAAAGGCGGGCTGCTGTTGTATCGGAAGCTGGAAATCACGCCAGCCTGCGTCCGGCGTACTGCGCCGTTGTCGCGGATGGTCATCCAGACGTTGTTCGATGCGTCCACCTCGATGGAGTTGATGCGATCGGCGTCGGCGCTGAGTGGTGCCGGGGGAGGCTGAGTTCCGCCGTTCATGTCAATTGGCGTCCAGCTCAGAGAACCAATAGCCACCCGGCTGATCCCTCCGCTGTTGAAGTTCGATCCGTTCGGGGCGCCGCGATCGGTGCCCACCCACAGGTTGTTCAGACCGTCCAGTGCCAGACCGGCAATGTGGTCGTCCACCAGACCGCCCGAGGTGCTGGAGTGGGTGTATTGGGCTATCAACGCGCCTGCGGCGGAGAACCGGTACACGCCGCTCCCGTAGCTGCCGGCCCAGATCGTGCCAGCGCCGTCGCGCTTCAGAGAGGTGATCTTGACGCCCGACAACAGCGTCGCCTGGAAAGTGCCGGAGGCCGGGCTGTAGCGCGAGATTCCGCTGTCGGTTCCAAACCAGACCAGGTTGGTAGAGGGATCGTACAGACTCGCCTGGACGGTGTTGCTGGCCAGCCCCTGGGCGGTGGTGAGGTTGACGAATTGCCGGTGATCCCAGCGGCTCACACCGCCACCAGCGGTCGTGGAGCCGGCGAGATACGAGTAGCCAGTGGTGAGGTACAGGGCTCCGGTCGAGTCCTCGACCATGGAACTCACCTGGTCGTTCACCAACCCGAAGGAAGAGTTGATGTACGCGAATTGGCCGGTGAGGTTTGCCACGGAGGCCGGTTGCGACGCGGTGGCCAGGATGAAGGCTGCACACGCCAGACCGGCCGCCCGCGAACCGCCGGCGCACGCGCTCGCTTCCGGGGACGACGATGAATTGCCGTCGTCGCTCCCCTCCGGTTTCATGCCGAGCCGGGCCACGAAACCACCGGGACTTCCGGACATTCGCGTTTGCAGCGCATGGGCCGTTGGGAAATCGGCCGACAACGTCTGCCCGGCGACATAAATGTTCCCGGCAGCGTCCAAAGCCACCGCTTGCGCGTTGTCCTCCCTCTGGCCCCCAAGATAGGTGCCGAACGTCAGGGCGTCGCCCGCCGGGGTCAAAGTTGCCACGAAGGCGTCGGAGAGCCCCGCATTCCGCGACTGGACAGAGTTCACAACAGGGAAATCGACGGAGGTCGTGTAGCCCGCCACCGTAGCACTACCGGCGCTGTCCACGGCGATCGCCGCGGCGTAATTGTAGCCTCCGCCGCCCAGACAGGTTCCGTATACCAGATTGTTTCCCCACTCGTTCAGTTTTGCCACGAAGGCGTCCGTCGCGCCCGCTTTCGCGCAGGAGTGCAACGGATTCCTCGTCGGAAAATCAGTGGAGCTGGTAATGCCGGTAACGTAGGCGTCACCAGCCTGATCCACGGCAATCCCCAACCCGCTCTCGGGCAGGAACGCCGAGCCGCCGGAACCGCCCAGATAGGTGCTGTAGACCAGCGCGCCGCCGGTTGCGTCCAGTTTGGCGACAAACGCATCCTGCAGGCCGCCGGAATGTGGCTGGAGTGCGTTCATCGTCGGAAAATTCGAAGAGTATGTCGCACCGGTGATATACGCCTGCCCGGAGTTGTCGACCGCGATGGCGGTGACGCGGTCCTGCCCGGCGCCGCCGAGGTAAGTGGCGTAGACAGGAACACCGGTGTTGCTGTACTTGGCGACAAAGCCGTCACTCAGACCCTGATTCGACGCGGCAAGAGCGCTGCGCACCGGAAAGTTGAGGGAATCGGTCTCGCCGCCGACGTAGATACCTCCCTGGGTATCCACCGCCACGCCATTAGCGGACTCCGAGCCGCTGCCGCCCAGAAACGTACTGAAGACCAGCGCGTCTCCGGCGGGGTTCAACCTGGCAAGAAAGGCATCTCGTCCTCCACCCGAGACCGCCTGGGCCGCGGCTACGACGGGGAAGTCGGCCGAGTCGGTCCAGCCGGTCACGATGGCGGACCCATCTTTGTCCACGGCAATTCCTAACGCCTGATCGTCGGCGGAGCCGCCCAGATAGGTGGAATAGACCAGGCTGGTCCCGGCCGGGTTCAGCTTGGCCACGAAAGCGTCCGAGCTGCCCTTTCGGCTGCCCTGAACGGGCTGTGCTGTCGGGTAGTCTGTCGACCCGGTCCAACCAGCCACGTAGGCGCAGCCGGAACCGTCGACGGCAATCGCCCGGACGGTCTCGAACGAGGAGCCCGCCAGATAGGTGGAGTAGCTCAGAACCGGATCGATCACCAGCGGCAGCGCCGGGTCGTAGGCACCGAGCCGGAAACCTACCTGGTTATCGCTCAGAAGAACGAGGCTGCCGCCGATCTCCTTCCTGCGGCCCTTCTGGTAGACCCGGGGCCGCTCGATCCAAAGGTCCCCGGTCGGGATGTGCAGGCGGAGGCGGCCGTCCGGCTCGAGCGACACCGCTTGTGCCCCTTCGAAAGCCAGCCGTATCTGGCGTGGGTCGGCGCCGGGCAACAACACGAAGTCGAATTCGAGCTCTCTCTGGCCACCCCGGTAGACGAGGTCTGTACCCCGGTACACCCGGCGGTACTCGACGCGGCCGAAGGAGGGAGCCGCAAAAGCCTGGCGCCCGCGGAAGTAATGGCTCAGAGTACCCAGCGGCTTGCGACCATGAACGGCTGGCTGTGGGTTCGCGGCAACCAGTTTGATCCGGATGTCATTGTCCGGGAGCCGGAGAAGGGCGCCCGCGCTGGTGAGGAAGATGCCATAGCCGGGCCCGCGGGCCAGAAAATCGACGGCCGGAGCCGTCTGGCCGGTGTTTTGCTCAAATGTCACCGGCAGAGCGCCGTAAGCGTGATCCATCTGCGGGCTGTTCGCTCCGCGGCAGATGGTGGTCAGAAGGAAGGGAAGAAGACACACGGCCCATCGGGTAATACTAGACATACCGCTCCATTATCAGCCAATCTCTCTGGTACCTTGATGACGCCAGGGCGAAAAACGAGGGGGACCTACGATCACACAGCCGCAGTACCAGGGGGGTCGTCTGTGTGAAAGTCTCGCCATATCCTTGCGATGCGCCGAGCGCCGGATCGAGGATGCGTGTGCGCGGTTGGGTCCAGCCTGGCGATAAACCCTTCCTATTCGCCGACACACGCCATAGACGCGCACGACCGAAGGAATAGCACATAATCGGTCCGGCCAGACACAAAGCCACGCGGACCGACCCTCTGGAATGCCATCCCACAACGAGGTAGTGGCGCGGCTTACGGATGTTTGTCCTGGATTCCCGTGCGCAGGCGGATCTCCATCTCGGCGCTGTTGACAAAGTGGTCGAACAACTGGTTCACCGTCATGCCGCCCCGGACAAGGTTGGCCCAGTAGTCACGTTCCCGCGGCTTCGCGTCCCTCTGCAGCATGCAAGCGTACACAAGGACAGCCATAATACGCGGCCCGGAGATTCGCTGGAATTCGGAGCCGGTCAACAGGTTGTATGCCGACTGAGCGCGGCTGATCCCAGCTTCCAACACCGCCAACTGCGAAGCCATTTCCGCCGGTGCCGGATCTCGCCGCAGGGCGTTGTTGTACAACGTCTTGACAAACACATCAGCGGCCGGCGCGCCGTATTTCGTATGGTACTCGGCGGAATTCAGCATGCCGGCGGTCAACTGCATCGGGCTGAGAGCTCCGCTGTCCATGGCCGCTCGCGAGCCCAGCCAACTCGCATAGTCCGCGTCCCGGCCCAGAATGCCCACGTATGCCGCGGCGACGAACCCTCCGTTGTTGTTAAACTCCGCCGAGTCGAAGAGGGCCATGGCCACATCGGAGCGGCTCTTGCCCTCCTGCAGGGTATTAGTCTGAGAGTTGAGCTCCGCCTGCGACGGCTGCCGGCCGAGAAAGCCGGTGTACATCAGATTCACGAAGCGGACGTCGCCCGGCAGAGGGTCAGCGTAAGCGGGGGGGAAAGGCGCCAATGCCCAGGTTGCCTTCGGCAGATTCAGCCTGCACAGACCACTCGCCAGAGAGTGACGGTACGCCCAGTCCAGCGCCCGTTTCTGGTAATCGGGCCCGGGATTAAGATTCCAGCCTCGGGGCAACCAGCCGGAGTACCCGTTCAGAGTGGGCAGGTTGAAACGCTCGCTGATCAACATGGCATCAACCTGAGATCCATAGGACGGGCGGATCGACGTGGGCCACGGCCACACGAAGAAGCACCGGCAAGCAGCCGGCGGTGGGGGGATGCGCTCGAGGAGAGCGTCTTCCTCAACCCGATCAATACGGTACATCGGCTCCGCATTGGTCTGTTCCAGAAGCGAAAACACCGCCAACAATACCAGGAGCGAAGAAAGCGCGGTGGAACGCGACCTGGCCAGCCGCCAGCGCAATAGCCAAACGCCCGACAAACATGTCAGAACCAGGGCGCCATTCAGGACGAGAGCGCCGCGGAACGTCGTGCGAATCGCCAGCGCGCCCGGCACCATCCGGTACACCAGCAGCCATGCGGGCACCGGGCCGATCTGGACAACCAGCAACGCCAGAACCACCAGGACCAGTAGAGAAAGGTTTCGTGTCAGAATCAGCCGCGACCGCTCGCGCGTCGACAAATGCGCCCTCGCCGACCTCGGCCACCACGCATAGACCGCAGAGACCAGAAACAGGGCCAGGGTCACAGGAGGCCAACCGTATTGCAGTTCGTGGGAGCCGCCACCGTGAATAACACGTCTCCAGAACAGGTTGTCCGGACCGATGTTGACCAGATCGGAGGGATGCGCGAGGAAAAGCTCCCCGAATGGCCTCCCTCCCAGACTCCTGGCCG
Source organism: Bryobacteraceae bacterium (assembly GCA_049510065.1). GTDB lineage: Bacteria > Acidobacteriota > Terriglobia > Bryobacterales > Bryobacteraceae > CAWACP01. The sequence continues at coordinate 27,624 of JBEKZH010000021.1, read as the reverse complement.
CTGGCAGATACAACATCAGGAATGGAACAAGACCGACGCAGACCGCGAGGGCGAAAACGATCCCCTCCGGCCAGAACCTGCGCACGGCTTGCACAGTGGCGGTTGGACTCCTGAGGGCCAGCAGGACGATGAGAATAACGCCTGAGAAAAGTGCGAACCAGGCAACGTAAAACGAGGTCAGGAAGAGCGCGCTCAGCAACAGCCCTGCGCACAGCAGCAGCCACCGCCCGGCCGCGATCCTGCGATCGCGCAGCAGGGTGGCCGCCTCCATCCCGAGAAAGACGATCAGTGGAACAAAACTCACCGCGAGTAACTGCGGGTGAAGCGACGACAAGAAGAGCTGATTGGGAGCGGCGACAAGAATGGCACCCCATGCCGCATAGAAGGGATCGAAATCGAAATGGCGGATGAGCAGCCAGAACGTGGAAAGGAATCCAAGGACACTGACCAGAAACATGGACCACTGGAACGCCAGGAACACATCGACGCCTACGGCTCGGAGCACGCTGTACGGGATGGCGTACAGCACGGCACAGTCGGAATAGGCCAGGACATCGGGGACTGGGAAAAAGAATGACATGGCGGGCAGACGTTCCACCCCGCGGAGAGCCTTCCACCAGTGCTCCAGAATCACGATATAGAGCCGGCCATCACCAAGATCGCCCATCGTGTACCGAAAAGCCGAGAATACGAATGCACGTTGCAGGAAAACAGCGACCAATATAGCCAGAACAAGGCTCAGGACAAGAGTCTGTCGCGTATGCCACTGGCGCGCTGGCAAGGGGCCGTCCTGGTTGCCCGGCGGCACGTACCGCGACGAGAAGCCGGGCGGCATCGTTTGTGGGGATGGTTCTTTGCCCAAGACCGTGATTGTATCAACCCGGAGATTCGTCCCCGCGTTCGGACAACCTGGGCAGGTTTGGCGCACACACGTACTGAGGTCGAATTGACAGCTCTGCCGTGAACGGGTGTAGCCGCACGCCGCCCGCCGGGATCGGCGCGCGTCTCACGGTCGGACCCGCATGGGGGTTGCTCGGTGCCCGCCAAACACGGTTCCCCGAAGGCGGCCCATCGGAGAGTACTATAAATGCCGTCCAATTATCTACAATTTCCGCTGTAATCTTGATGGCGATAGGGCGAAAACGAGGGGGCTTACGATCACGCAGACGCGCTACCAGGGGGCTCGTTTGGGCTAAAGGCTCGCCGCATCCGGGAGATGCGCCGGGCGTCATCGCCTTGTTCAGCGCGCGGACGCAAGGGGCGCAGTGAGGCTGAAGTTCCACGAATTCATCGGTTCTTGTCGGAGTCTTTCAGGAGCTGTCTGCGAGCTATTCAGAAGTGGTACGCCCGACAGGATTCGAACCTGTAACCTCTTGTTCCGGAGGCAGACAATTGTAAGGCCACTTACGTTCGGAGGACAAGGTCTTACGTCCGGCGCTTCGGAAGCGTCTCGGAGTGGGTTCGGAAAGCCCATCACAATGGTGGTGTTCAGCACACGCTTGAGCACACAGCCCGTCCCCCCGTGCCCCAGTTTTTGTCAACGCGGTCTAAGATTGGCTCTTCCGCACTTTTGGTGCAGGTAAGCCTCAGGTGGCACGTCAGCCGCCTTAATACAACTCGCATGGAATGAACAGGATACAATCGGGGCGGACGTAAGGATGTGCCGTCGCTCAACCGACCGAATACAGGCAACTCACTCGTCCGGACCCCCGGCTATTCGCACCAAAAGTGCGGGCGAGCCCAATTCAGAGTAGCGAAATCACCGACGTTGAGTTTGTGCGAACATAAGCACGAGGTGATCCGATGCGAAAGCTTTACACAATCTGTTTGACGTTCGCGCTGCTCTGTACTGTCGCGTATGCAGCCAAGAAGTACCCAATGACGGCAGCGTCTATCGTTCCCGGTGCTCGGGCCGAGGTTGCGATCAGCATGGACAAGAACGGCAACACGAGACTGAGGATGAGAGTTCAGCATCTCGCCAATCTTGAAAACCTGACGCCACGCGCAGCTGCGTACGTTGTTTGGTTGCGGGAACGGGGCGGAAACTCCGAGAATCAGGGCCAACTGAAGATGGATAAGAACCTAAAGGCGACCTTCGAAACCGTCACTCCGTTGAAGAGTTTCGATGTGTTTGTTACCGCCGAGCAGGATTCTAGAGCAAACGGTCCAAGCGGGCCGGAAGTCCTGAAGGCGACTATTCAACCATAAGAGATGCAGCGCATGAGGCGTGACCTGCTGGTGGATGCCATGCACCGCAAACTGCTTGAACCTATGTATGGCCTGAGTTCGACCGGAGGGTGTCCCAAACTCCGTTGACGGTTGGGACGGCGGGTCAGGTTCATCATGACGTTGGTCGCTGCCAGGCAGCGATGCAGGCTGGGCGGCATCGCGAAAACCGGACGCGGCTACGCTCTGAAGCACACGCCTCGAAGCCTACCCGCGCCGTGCGAGACATAGGTTGGCCAGGAACACCCGGTATTCAGACCGGAATCCAGCACACAACTCAGCACACAATCCGAGGCTGTCTGGGGTGTTCACGTTCACGAAAGGCCCGCCCTTACGTGTCCGGAAGTGGTACGCCCGACAGGATTCGAACCTGTGACCTTTTGCTCCGGAGGCAAACGCTCTATCCAGCTGAGCTACGGGCGCACGTCGGTGGCCTGCACACCATCTTAGCAGCTACGGCGCACCGTGGAACCTGCGCTCAGCCCTGCGTCGACGTCTTGTGAGAGGCGTGGTGCGGTGCAGCCTTGTGCGACGCGGCCGGACCCGCCTCCTTGATCAGAGTTTCGATCATCTGCCGCCAATACGGCTCCTTGAGCATGTTCTCGTCACCCAGCGCGGGCGTCTGCGAGCGAACCACGCCCTTGCGGTCGATCCACACGAGCTGCGGGACCACGCTGCGCTCCACGGCGGAATAACCGAGGTACGTCAGCACCTCCTCGCGCGGCGCAAAGCCCACCGGGTAATTCACATTGAAAGCTCTGATGAAGTCCGGCACCAGCAGGCTGGCCATGTCGTTCCAGGCCACGCCGAGGGGCTGAAACCCCTTCGCGCCGTATTCGGTGTAGAGCTGGCTCATCACCTCCGACGCGTGCTGGCAATGCGGGCACGTCGTGTGCAGGAATTCAATGCACACTACCTTGCCGCGGAGCGAACTCAGCAGCTTCTGGGAGTTGTCATTGAAGCGGATGGCAAACTCGGGCGAAGGCTTGCCAACCTCCGCGGCGGAAGCCGGAAGCCACATCGAAGCAACGGTCAGTGCAGCCACAACCAGAGCGCGAACCATTCAGGGGGTCTCCTGTTCTTCATTGTATAGGAGCGTTACCTTCTCCGGACGAATCGGCGCCACCGATGTCATGCGTGGACACGGTTTCGTGCGAGAATAGCAGTTTCAATGGTAAACGAAAACACAACGTATCAGGCAGACTACCTCGGAAGCGGCACTTTCATAATCCGGAAGCCGAAGCGCAACAAGACCAAGCTCCGGCAATCCCGGGTTAAGAGCCCGCAGCGCGGAGCCCGCAAGTAAGCGCAAAGGGCGGGCCTCGCCGCCGAGGCTCCGTTTTGCGCGAGTTTCCTCAAAAAAGTCCCGGCGGCTCTGGTACAACCAGGCCCGTACTGTCCAGGACGTGGGTACCGCTTCGTCAGACTGGCGTTAGCCATACAATGTTAGGGCGAGGTGTGTGCAGACACGCGTGCTGCTACGTCGGATCACATTTGTCGTCCTGCTGGCGGCTTCCGCGGCGGTGCTGCTCCTGTCCTTGTACCTGCTCTGGAACGCTCGTCCCTGGGACTACCTGCCGTTCATCGACCGGCCTTCGACAAATCTCGACGCCCGCTCCCAGCTCCTGAACGACAAGATCGATATCTACAACCATCAGATCGAAGATCTGGAAAAGATGGTCGCCCTTCTGCTGGTTCTCTCGGGCCTGTACGTCATCGCCTTTGCCCTGTCCAGCCACTTCGCCGCGGAGCGGTACAAGAGCCTCTACGGGAACGCTGTGGACATGGTTCACGACGACTTCGCGACGCTGGCCGGAGACCTGCGCGAGATCCAGGAGCAGGCCGAACGAGCCGTGGAACGCGCCGCCATCGACAGTGGACGGGTAGAAGAGCTGCTCCGCCAGCACATTGCCGCGCAGCCCGCGGCCGCTGCACTGCCGCTGGACATTCCGGCGGCCGTCGAGCGGCTGCGAGCGCGCGTGGAGCGGGCGCGGGATTCGGGCCGGTCGGCCTCGTTTGAGATATCCGATTGCGAACACGCTCTGGCGGCCCTTGCGGTGCTGGCCGGGCCCGAGCAGGCGGCGCTGCTGGCTCCGGTGTATCGCGACCTGGCGCTCCATCACGGGCGCCGCGAGCCTGGGAGGGCCCGCTTCTACCGGGAGCGCGCGGATGCGCTCGTGCCCGGAATTGCTCCGGGAATCGCTCCCGAACCCCGGCCTGCGCCGCAAAGGCCTGCGGGCGGAGCGGGCGATTCCGCGGATCCACTGGATTCTGCCCAGGCAAAATACAACCTGGCAGTGCTCAATCGCTCCGCGGGCCAACTGGACGACGCCGAGGACCTGCTTCGTGGTGCGCTGGCGCTGGCACGAGGGGATGACGTTCTTACGGCTGAGATTCAATACGAGTTTGCCTGCGTCCAGGCGTTGCGCGGCCCCAGCCATTTTGAACCGGCCATGGAGTGCCTCAAGGACGCCTTCCGCGGCAAGACGCCGTCCGTCGAGAAGCGTATCTCGCGCGACATCGACGAAGGCGGACCGCTCCATGCTCCGTCACCGTCGCGGCTCGGTGCCTGCGTTTCCGAGCCGCGACAGTAATGGAGTGCCCCATGGGCCGCGGCGGCCCACCCAAAAGGATGGAGACGCACGGGACCTCTTCTGCAGAATCAAGGGAGAGGATGCGCAAGTACTTATGACGCTGTGTTTAGAAAATGAAACTCACGCCACCGCGCAATGCCCGCGGGTTCTGCGTCAGCAGAATGCGATGGCTGTCCGCGGCGGTGAGCGAAACATAGCCCTGCGCCATCAGGTTCTGGACGTCCGCGGTCGCCTCCATGCGCCCCGGCATGCCGGCGAGCGCGGGAAGCGGCTGGCGGAAGTGGATGTTCAAACCGGGTTCGCTGGAGTAGTTCTGGGTGAGTGAGAAGTGCACCGGCATCATGCCCCCCGGTTGCATCCACCCGTAAACGGCCGAGATCCGGGTGCCGGTTACGGGTGCGACAGCCGAAGCGCGGGCGGACACCCAATAGTCCTGACCGGTGCGAATGCCGGAGCGCAACTCAGACGGCGTGGTCACCGGACCGCTGCCGGCCGCTTCCAGAACTCCGCTACGCCCCGCCGCGGCGGCCACGTCCGCATGGTCGCCGAGGTGCTGCGTCATCGAACCCGAGAACCCAATCCGGGAGTAGCTGCCGAGATTCACCACGTTGGTACTTGTGGAGATGTCCGGCAGAACATCGCCCGGGGCAAGCATCCGCGCGGGACCGGACATCGTCGCCGCGGCGTTGGAAACCCTCTCGGAATAGCCGGCGAGGCCGAACACGCGGCTGCCCGACCGTTTCTGATAGCCGATCTCGAAATTCCGCGTCTGCTGCACCTCGGCGCGGCCATCCCGCAACGAAAGCCGGGGGAGCGAGCCGAGAGCGGCCAGATCGCGGTTCATCTCCAGATCGGGGTCGCCGCTGTGGGCGACCAGCTCAATCGGCGGCGCACCGAAATTGTAGCCAACCTGCACGGCGCCAGCCCAGCCCAGCTCGCAGGTGAGCCGCGCGAAGGGGCTGAAGTAGTTCAGGTGCTGGAGAAAGCTGACGGAGTCGAACGATGTGCCGTAGTCCAGCCGAATCCGGTCGGTAATCTGCACATGATCCACGATCGCGGCGGACATGGTTCGCAAGGCCGGAAGCCCGTCCTGCGGCCCGTCGGCGACGGCCGCGCCATCCCGGGCCGGAAGCGAGATCTGCCGCGCCGTCACAATGATCTCGGGCGCGCCGCCGTCGCGGGTCCAGCTTGTGCGGAATCCCGCCGTGGGCAATCCCGACCGTGCCAGGTAGCCGACGTTGCCGCTCAGCAACAACTGGTTCCGTCCATAGAGCGACGTCGCCAGGGCAAAAGCCGTCCCCAGATCCGCCTGGGCCGCCGATGCGCCGATGGATCCGTTATCGCCCGCGGAAAGTTCCACCAGGCCTCGCGTGTCACTAAAAGGATTGGATTTCGTGGCGCGCCGGGACTTTACCGTTTGGATACTGGGGAGCGCACGCATTACCGGCCGCGTGTCGCTGGAGGACTTCAACGTCCACTTCCAGTCGTCGCTCATCAACGCACCCTGCCCGGGCGCTGCGTAGACCAGTTCCACGGAGCTGAGCACGCTGGCCATGTTGATGTAGAGCAGACTCTGCACGCCGGGTTGCACGGAAATGCCGTGTTTGAGCGCGGGCACGAAACTGGTCAGAGAGACGCGAATCGAATAGAAGTCGCCGGGCGGGAGGGAATCGAATCCGAAGATGCCCCGGTCGTTGGTCATCGCCTGCTGGATGACACGCTCGTAGCGGTTCATCAGGAACACGGTGGCGCCCATTTGCGGGATGCCGCCGTTATCGCGGACGAAACCGGCGATACTGCCCGCCAGCGGCGCGGACCACGTCGAGCCACACCACGCCGGCAGGCCCAGACATACGGTCGCGAGTGCTGTAGCAGCGAGTTTTCGCTTCAGCGTCGTCATCCAACCAACAAACGTTTCCGTCGCGGCCGCAGCCCCGCGGACCGGCTGCGCCGCCATTGGTCTATGTTACCGTAAACGTCGCCGCTGGAGTCAGCACCTGGTTGCGGGTCTTGTCCGTAACCGTCAGCCGGATCGTATAGTGTCCGGGAGTGAGCTTTTCCAGCGACAGGACCTTCTCCACTGTCACCTGCTGGGCGGACGCTCCAGGAAGCGTCGCAACGTCCTCAGTATAGTCGAAAACCTTCTCGTTGGTGCCGTCTTTCGTCACCGAGTACTCGATACTGCCGTTCGGCTTCTTTGTCTTCTCGTCGGCCGCGAAATTATAGAACTGCTGGTAGATGCCGAGCTTCTCGGCGCGAGTGAACGAGTCGGTCATCCTCGGCCGCACCTTGGAGTCGCCGATGACAAACTGTCCGGCGCCGATGCTTCGCGTTGGCACCTTTTCGATCAGGTCCGCCAGAATCAGGCTGCTGGAACCGAGTTTCTCCTCGTCGAAGTGGGGCACGTTCAACGCCATCTCGTAGTTGGTCATGGTGCCGCCCACAACGTCCTTGGCCACAATATTCAGGCGGTACATGCCGGGGGTGAGCGGAATGATCTTCTGATAGACGGCCGCGCCGTTCATGGTCTTGTTCAGCAGTTCCGCCGCCGTCTCCACCGTCACCGGATCCTCGAACGTGGTAATCACGCGGCGAGACATCGATGTGATGCGCCCGAAGATATTCACGGTGGCGCGAGCGTAGTTGTCCTTCGTCTTGTACTGCAGGTCCCGCTTCTCGAAGTAGATGGTGATGGGGGTCAGCACCGTGGAATCGGTGACCCGGATGTAATCGGCCCGCACCCGCATGGGCAGCGTGTTGTAGCGGATGTTCGTGCTGATCACCTCTTCGAGGTCCTTGAACTTCACCTTCGGCGGCCGGTTCAGCTTGGCAAATGTCTCGAGGCGCGTGAACTCGTTCATGCTCTCGGGCAACATGTCCTGGGAAACGCCCAGGTGCGTTCCATCCGAGCGCGTGAACCGGGCCGTCTTGTCGGAGATTCCCATCTGTTCGTTCATGGTGAGTCCGGCGTTCGGGACGTAGAGCAGGGCGTCCTTCTCCGAAGGGTCCATGGTCATGTGGTACTCGCCGGACATACTCGGATCGACGAACTCGATGTTCACGTTGTTCCCGATGCCCTCGATATAGCGGTAGCGCCAGTCCTCGAATGGATACGTGGAGGTCTCGCCGCCGCCCTCCTCGATGGGCCGATTATAACTGCCGCCGGAGGGATGCGATTCGATCTCGTCCGGGGGACCGTACATAATATAGATGCGTCCGCGGTCCGTCTTCCATCCCGGAATGCCCGACGCGTAGTGATCGTTGGCGTAGGCAATGCGCCGGTAGTGCTCTTCCTTGAACTCGTTTTCCTCGGTATCCGGCGTGGGGTCGCGCCTCAGCCAGAACTGCTCGACGAAACTCTGCCGCTCTTCGTCGGTCTGGAGGTCCCGGAAGGCCCTCCGCTCCTCGTCGGTAATGATGTAGCCGACGTCTTCGTTCAGCCACTTTTTCCAGGGAGTCTCCAGCTCTTTGCGCAACTTCGCTTCTTTCTTCTTCTTCTCCTTTTCCGACAAGGGCTTTGCGACGGTTTCGCGAGTGTCGGACGAGCCGGCCTGGCTCTTGTCCGCAGCCAGCAGGAGGAAGGAGCCAAGCAGGAGAGCCGCTGCGGCGCCGAAAAGAGAAAGTGCCTTGAAACTCATAAGTTACACTACCCGGAGTCTAGCGGAAGACTGTTCCAATTCTAAGACCCGCACCGGTGGCCGTCAAGGAGACGTGGAGCCGGCCGGCGCGGTTTCTGTAAGTAATACTACAGTTCACGGTACCGTCGGCGTGACGCGGAATGAGAGGATTTGGCCATCCCGGCCACTGCTGTCCGGAGGGCGTTGTGTTGCCGGTTCCCTTCGCCCCCACCGTTGCCGATGCCTCCCAGCTTTTGATCAGCACGGCCGGGGCCGTCACTTAATCCTTCATTCGACGGCCCCGGGCCCGCCTTCCAGCCCGCGAACCTCGACGTAAGGGGCAACACCTGTGCCAGTGGGTCACCATCGGGGCTTGTTCACCGCGTCGCTCATATCCTGCTGAAAGGCAGAGGGTCCGAAAGTGCGGGACGCAATCCCCATCCACAGGGATGTTATCGTGGGATTCAGAGAACCGATGCTGGAGACCAAATCGTCAGTAGAACCACTGCAGGACGCTAATCCCCAGGAGACCGGCGAGTGGCTGGAAGCTCTGGACCGGATCGTTGAAGAAGAAGGACCCGAGCGCGCTTCCTTTCTGCTCAAGCGCCTGCTCGAACGCGGCGCCAACTGGGGCGTCACCGCTCCGCTGAGCGTCAACACGCCGTACCTCAACACCATCCCCGCCGATGCCGAAGAACCCTACCCGGGCGATCGGGAAATCGAGCGGCGCATCAAGAGCATCATCCGCTGGAACGCCATGGCCATGGTGGTCCGCGCCAACAAGTACGACCCGGGCATCGGCGGCCACATTTCCACTTACGCCTCGCTGGCCACGCTCACCGAAGTGGGCCATAACCATTTCTTCCACGGCAGCTATGGCGATCAGCCGGGGGATCTGGTGTACTTTCAGGGCCACGCCTCGCCCGGTCCCTATGCGCGGGCGTTCCTGGAAGGGCGCCTCACCGAGAAACACCTCGAGAACTTCCGGCACGAGCTGCGCGAGCATCCCGGCCTGTCCTCCTATCCGCATCCCTGGCTGTTGCCCGATTTCTGGCAGTTCCCCACGGTGTCCATGGGGCTGGGGCCCATCAACGCCATCTACCAGGCGCGGTTCATGCGGTATCTGGAGAACCGCGGTCTGATCGAGCCCACGCCCCGGCACGTCTGGGCCTTCGTGGGCGATGGCGAGTCGGACGAGCCCGAAACGCTGGGCGCGCTGACGCTGGCCTCTCGCGAACAACTGAACAATCTGATCTTCGTGGTCAACTGCAATCTGCAGCGGCTGGATGGCCCGGTGCGCGGCAACGGCAAGATCATCCAGGAGCTCGAGGCGGCGTTCCGCGGGGCCGGCTGGTACGTGATCAAGGTGATCTGGGGCGCGGACTGGGATCCGCTGCTGGCGCGCGATTATTCCGGCATCCTCACCAAGCGCATGCAGGAGGCCGTGGACGGCGAGTACCAGAACTATGCGGCCAGGGGCGGCGCCTATACGCGCAAGGAGTTCTTCGGGAAGTATCCCGAGCTCGAGCGCCTGGTGGAAGATCTCAGCGACGAGGAGATCGGGGCGCTGCGCCGTGGCGGTCACGACCCGGTGAAGGTCTTCAACGCCTACCGGCGCGCGATTGCCCACAAGGGCTCACCCACCGTCATCCTGGCCAAGACCATCAAGGGCTACGGGATGGGTGAGGCCGGTGAAGGCCGCAACGTCACTCACCAGCAGAAGAAGCTGAACGAGGACGAGCTGCGCTACGTGCGTACGCGCTTCGACATTCCCGTGTCCGAAGAGAATATCCTCACCGTCTCCTTCTACCGCCCGCCCGAGGACAGCCCGGAGATGCGCTACATGCGCGAGCGGCGCGAGGCCATGGGAGGCAGCCTGCCGGTGCGGCATCCGAAGCCGATCACGCTCAAAGCTCCTCCGCGCGAGTTCTTCGAAGAACAGTATGGCGGCTCGCAGGGCCGCGAGGTGTCCAGCACCATGGCGATTGTGCGCGTGATCACCATGCTGCTCAAGGACGCCGCGCTGGGCAAGTACATTGTGCCCATCATCCCCGACGAGGCGCGCACGTTCGGCATGGAATCGCTGTTCCGGCAGTTCGGTATTTACGCGAGTAAAGGCCAGCTTTATAAGCCGGTGGACAGCGATATCTTCCTTTATTACAAGGAAGCGCGCAACGGGCAGATTCTGGAAGAGGGCATCACCGAGGCGGGCTCCATGTGCTCGTTCACCGCCGCCGGCACCGCCTACGCCAATTACGGCGTGCCCATGATCCCGTTCTTCATTTATTATTCGATGTTCGGGTTCCAGCGCATCGGCGACCTGATCTGGGCCTTCGCGGACTCCCGCGGCAAGGGCTTCCTGGTGGGTGGGACGGGCGGAAGGACGACGCTTTCCGGAGAAGGCTTGCAGCACCAGGACGGGCACAGCCAGTTGGCGGCGAGCACGGTGCCTACCTGTCACAGCTACGACCCCGCCTACGCCTGCGAGATCGCGGTGATCGTGCGCGACGGCATCCGCCGCATGTACGAGAACGGCGAGGATCGCTTCTACTACATCACCGTTTACAACGAGAACTACGCCCAGCCGCCCATGCCCGAAGGCGCCGAGGACGGCATCCTGCGGGGCATCTACCGGTTTCAGGGCGCCGAGGGCGGCACGGCGCAGGTGCATCTTTTCGGCAGCGGGCCGATTCTGAACGAGGCGCTGCGTGCGCAGACGGATCTTGCGGAGAAGTACGGCGTGCACTCCGATGTGTGGAGCGTCACCAGCTATAACGAACTGCGGCGGGACGCGCTCGAGGTGGAGCGCTGGAATCGGCTGCATCCGGCCGAGGCGCCGCGCCGGCCTTACATTGTGGAGACGCTGGCGGGTCATGACGGGCCGATTGTGGCTGCCACCGACTACATGAAAGTGGTCTCGGACCAGATCGCGCCCTGGCTGCCCGGACGGCTCACCTCGCTTGGCACCGACGGCTTTGGGCGCAGCGACAACCGCGAGTACCTGCGCAAGCACTTCGAGATTTCCTCCCAGGCGATCACGGCGGCGGCGCTGTCGGCGCTGGCGCGCGAAGGGAAGTTTGACAAGACCCGGGCGGCGGACGCGGTGATCGAACTGGGCCTGAAGCCCGACAGCCCCGACCCGGTGAACACCTAATTCGGCGACGTTCACCTCCGTCCCCGAATTAAGCCCCAATTAAGATGCTCTTTCTGACCGAATCCGAAATCCGGGAATTGCTCCCGATGACCGAGGCGATTCGCCTGGTGCGACTCGCCTTCGAAGCCCTCGCCCGAGGGGAAGCGCAAAGCCAGCCGCGTCGCCGGCTGATGTTGAAGACCGGCTCCATCCTGCATCAGGTGCCCGGCGCGTACGGCAAATACTTCGGGCTGAAGTTCTACGCCACCAATCCGAAGTTCGGCGCCGATTTCCTGTTCGCCCTGTACGACGCCGAAACCGCCCGGCCGCTGGCGCTCATGCAGGCCAACTGGCTGGGGCAGATTCGCACGGGCGCGGCAAGCGGCTACGCCACCAGTCTGATGGCGAATCCCGAAGCCGATGCGCTTGGGGTCATCGGCGCAGGCTTCCAGGCGCGATCCCAGGTGGAAGCGGTGCGCGCGGTGCGGCCTATCCGCACGGTCCGCGTGTGGAGCCGCAGCCAGGAGAAGCGCGAGAAGTTCGCCGCTGAGGTAAATGCAACCGTGTCCGCCAGCGCGGAGGAGGCGGTAAGAGGCGCGCAGATTGTTGTCACCGCCACCTGGTCGAAGGACCCTGTGGTCGACGACGCCTGGATCGGCCCCGGTGTCCACATCAACGCCATGGGATCGAACATGCCAAACCGCCGCGAACTGCCGGAAGCGCTGGTGCGGCGCGCGGACGTGATCGCCGTGGATGCGCTCGACGCCGCGAAAAACGAAGCTGGCGACCTGATCCTCCCGGACTGCTGGTCCAACGTGGTGGAGCTTCAGTCGGTCACGGCCTGCTGGCGGCCGAACGGCATCAGTATTTTCAAATCGGTGGGACTAGGGATGGAAGATGTCGCCGTGGGGAGCTTCGTATACGAACAGGCGGTCGAACGCGGCGTAGGGAAATCGCTCTATTCCTGAGCGGCCGCCTGCTGGTCCGAATCGCGCCAGGCGCTGATCTTGAGCCGCCGGCACACCCAGCACAGCCCGTCGGCCGAATTAGGCGGGCAGACCGATGCGCACACCACGCACTTGCTGGAGCGGTTCAGCTTGTCCGTCGCCAGGCTGCTGGTGGCGCTCTCCAGAATGCGCTTGTCTACAACGCGCTCGGGCGTGATCGGCTTGCGTTTCACCTACCAGCTACCTTACCACGGGAACTCACGCTGCGCGCTCCAAACGGTAAAGAACGTACGCCGAGCCAATCGACGAGCCGCAGCGCGGGCACTTCTGTCCGTCCCGGACGCGCGCCGAGCGGCCCGTGATCAGGATTTCCACCTCCACCGTGTGCGTGCAGATGGGACAGTAAACCGCGCCCTTCTCGATCCGCGAGGGCAGCGGCCTGGAAGTCAGGGGCGTTCTCATTTCCATGCCTCCTCCATCCGTATTGACGCAAATGAGGGGGCAGCGGATCGGAGAATTTTGTAAAGGTGCGTGGGGTGGGCCGCCGAACCAGGGCTATAGTGGATTCGTGCCCAAAACGTGGCAGCAGAGTCTGGCTCTCGGGCTGGCTTTTCTGGTGGCCGTTTCGGTCCTCTTCATTTTCGGTTACAGGGCGGCACGGCACGCCCGCTACCTCCGTTCGGAAGATCAGCCGATTCACGCCTGGATGAGCGTGCCGTTTGTCGCGCATACCCACCACGTGGCAACGGAGATTCTGTATGCGGCCATTGGGATCGCGCCGCGCGAACACGACCGCAGGCCCTTACGCGCCATTGCCCGCCAGCAGCACCGCCCCGTGGACGAGGTCATTCGCGACCTCGAAAAGGCCATCGCGAAGGAGCGCGGCAAAGCCCCCTGACGCGTGACGATGATGCGCGACGAACTTCTCGCAGCTCTTTCGCAGTACGGCTCGCCGGCTCTGTTTGTGATTGCCGCCGTGGCCGCGGTGGGCCTGCCCCTGCCGGTGGCCCTGCTGCTCATTGTCACCGGATCGCTGATCGCGCAGGGGGTGATGGACGCCTGGTGGGCCATCGGTCTGGCCTGTGCCGGCTCAATCACCGGAGACCTGATCGGCTACGCCATCGGCCGCTGGGGCGGCGGCCGGCTGCTCCACCGGTTCAGCCGTCTGATTGGCGGGCAGGAGCGTGTGGACCAGGCAGAGGCACGAATCCGGAGCTGGGGCTGGGCGGGCGTCTTCTTTACACGCTGGCTGGTGACGCCGCTTGGCCCGTGGGTCAATCTTGCCAGCGGCGTCTCCGGCTATCCGTGGGAACGGTTCCTGCTCTGGGACGTGCTGGGCGAGTGCCTGTGCGTGGTGATCTACGTGACCCTGGGGTGGGTTTTCAGCGATCGCGTCATGTCGCTGAACTCTCTTCTGGGAGAGCTGACGTGGGCGGCGGTCGCCTTTGCCGCCACGGCGTTGCTGGGGTGGAAGCTGGCGTCGCTGCTCCGCGCCAAGCGGGCGCCGGCCAGGTAAACGGTCACTTCAACCAGAAAGGAACCGAACAAGCCGCCTGGCCAGCTTCCCGGTATCCTTCGCTTCGCACTCCCACACCACGCACAGCCGCCAACCGAGCTTGCGTAGCTTGAGCCGGTTTTCTTCGTCCCGCCGCTGATTGCGCTTCAGCTTCGGCCCCCAGTATTCACGCCGGGTCTTCGGAACATGCGAGTCAATACAGCCTTCATGCTGATGCCAGAAGCATCCCCGCACTTCGATGACGCGTTGCAAACGGGAAAACACCAGATCGGGCTTGCCGGGGAGCCTGGCCACATGGAGCCGAAAGCGGTAGCCCATCCCGTGCACCAGCCGCCGCACCATCATCTCCGGCGAGGTGTCCCAACTGCGAATCCGGCGCATGTTTGCCGAGCGGCGTTCAGGAGAAATCGTATCCACAGCCGGAACCCACCACAATCAAGGCCAGTAGCCTATTCCTTGTTGCTCTCCGCCAGCATCTCAGCCGACTGTTTCGGGAATTTCCGAACCAACCAGCGGAGCACTGCAATCTGATCGGCTCCAGTTGCACGCCGAATCTGAATCAGGAGCTTCTGAAGCGATGGCCTGTCCAATGTGAGATTGCGTGCGCCTTCGTTACAGACAGAGCATATGGCCCGCAGATTCGTGGGATCGTCACCACCACCCATTGATTTGTCGATGATGTGGCCGATCTGGAGCCGGGTCTTCCGTGTTGTGTCCAAGGGGTGTGGCTCCCCGGCTACGGCCCCGCACATCTGGCAAGTGAAGCCATTGCGATCCAGAACGAAAGCTCGTGTCTCTTTCGAGATACCGCGCTCAAACGCCGGGATCGGCTTCGGGTCCAACAACAGGTATTGGCCGGGCTTCAGGCCACTACGGTCATTGTTGGTGAGGATCCGATATCCCTCTTCGGTACGAAGCTCCCGCACACGTCTGGCCCATTCACTGGTGCTGCCTGATGCTTCCCGGAGTTCCTCCGAATCCGGGATGCTTTATCCCGCAAGGAGCGGGTCAAGCCGCTTCGTCAGCTTCTTGCCGTCTTTCGTTTCGCTCTCCCACACGACGCACGGATGCCAGCCAAGTTTGCCATTGCGAACGAATCGGCGTCCCCGTGCTGGAGCAAAACGCCGAAGTACTTCACTCGCGATACGGTTGTCTCGAGAATCCCTTCGCGGCGAAGGCCCCACGAGTGCTGGCGCCAGAGACCATCGTCACTGAGCGAATATCCGGTACCGATCCCGACGAGTTCGTGCGGCCTCTCGGCCCAGATTTCGGCCACGTTTCTGTGACATCCACTTTTCTTCATGGTTCTCCGCACAACGGGCCCAGCCATGACAAAGCCAGCATCAATCACGAGCGGCAACGCCGGGTCCGGCATTGGGGGCGCAACCAGATGCATGCCTCCAAGGCCGAGCAGCAGCCCCCTCAGTACCTCAAGGTCAGGCTGTTGCTCAGCGGCTTCGCGAAAACGACGGTCCAGAAAACTCTTTTGCTCTTCGGTCATGACGAAATCTCCAACCTTGCGAAGGCACCCCGCTGATCGTGATCCTCACTCGGACCTAAACTAAGTAAAGTAATGGATCGCCTGGCGTCCGGTGGCGCACATGCCAAGGATAGCCGGAGCAATCCCCTTCAACAAGATGTTCTTTTAAGGAACACTCGATCCCCATCCCTTCTGCTACACAGAATGGGAGTGGCGGTCAAGTCCAAGAAGCGGCCATCGCGAAACATTATCGGGAGGCGGGTCAGAGAAGCCCGTCACCGGTTTGATCCACCGCTGACTCAGGATCAACTGGCCGGGAGGTTGGCGGGCGAGGGCGTCCAGTTAGATAGGGTAGCCTTGGCGAAAGTTGAAGGTGGCCTCCGGTCCGCATTCGATTTTGAAGTGAAGGGCTTGGCCGCGGTCCTGAAGGTTGACGCCAATTGGCTGTTGGGGATCGATGCGAGCACCCCGCCGGGCGGGAATAGAAGAACGCGGCGCGGCAAGGCGGGTGCATGAGCTTCCCAGTAGCAGCGTATCTACGGACGGCAACCTCACGGGCCAAGTCAGATGTGGCTAATAAGCTCGTCAGTATGTTCCTTCACGATCTTAGCCGCAAGATATGTGCTTCACTCGATCTCAGTATCACAGACGTACAATACGCCGAGGCTGTAGAAGCTGCATTTGGGAGTAATTGCGGCTACTGCTGCCAGCCGCTGGAAAAGGATCGGACCTCGGTTGAACATCTTGAGGGCATGAACCGGTTCCGTCTGGGACTACATATTCCGGGGAATGTAATTCTCGCATGCAAACGATGCAATGGAGAAAAGCGTCGCGACGACCAACTGCATCAGCTCACGCTGGGGGAATGCGGCTGGGAGTCTTTTCTCTCGCACGACTCAACGCGTTGTGGGGCGGCCTGCAATAGCTGTCGCTATTGGAGAATCGTTTGGCCGGACGCAACGGAACGGGCGGAAGGCATGAAGAACGCTCGGCAGAAGATTGCGGCCTTTCGCAGCCAGTATCCCGCATCGTTGCAGTGGAGTCGCGGTGCCCGGACTTTTCTGAGGCAGACGGTCGACTCGCTTTACCGTGGTTGTCAGGAGTTCGCAACAAGTCAGATCAGAAAAACCGTTGACGAAGCCTTCTCCGGTCTTAGCGAGGATGTTGGCCGACAAGCGGCTTTGCAGGTTTTCAGCGAAGCTGAGTGCGGCGCGCCAGAACTTCCCATCCCAATCGCCGCCGCGTCGGTTCCGGCGCCGGGAACGGTGGACAAGGCAAGCCCCCGGTTATCAGATCCACTCCCTTGAACCCGGACCCGTCAAACTCAGTCAGGTCACGCTGCATGACGTTCCAGTGTGGACGGTTCAATCGGAGAGTGGAGCAAGCGTGTCTGTCGATTTCAACTAGTCCGACGTGTTCGAATCCGGCCTGATCGTAGCCGAGTGCCTGCCCACCCGCCCCAGCGCACAGTTCAAGGGTAGTGAGCGGATTCATTTGGTTCAGCGTACCAGTGTAAGCGGGTGACAGCAACTCAAGTTGAATGCTCACGACACCTCCCATAGAGCATATCGAACGGGATCGGATTTGGCACAGGTGAATCAAGCACCGGAATGCCCTCTTCTGGGAGAGCTGACGTGGGCGGCGGTCGCCTTTGCCGCCACGGCGTTGCTGGGGTGGAAGCTGGCGTCGCTGCTCCGCGCCAAGCGGGCGCCGGCCAGGTGAAGTTACACTGGTGTTTCCGGTCCATCCATGAAGATCGCTTTTTTGTTTCCCGGCCAGGGGTCGCAGTACGCCGGTATGGGGAAGAGTCTCGCGGAGCGATACCCTGTCGCGCGCGCCGTATTTGAGGAAGCCGACGACGCCCTGGGCTTCGCGCTCTCGAATCTCTGCTTTGAGGGCCCCGACGAAGACCTCAAGCTCACCGAGAACACCCAACCGGCGCTGGTCACCGTCTCCATGGCGGCGTACCGCGTGCTCGAATCGGTGGGAATCGCTCCGGATTTTGTGGCCGGGCACAGCCTTGGCGAATACTCGGCGCTGGTGGCGGCCGGTTCGCTGCAGTTTGCCGACGCGGTGCGTCTGGTCCGCAGGCGCGGCCAGTACATGCAGGAGGCAGTGCCCAAAGGCGTGGGGGCCATGGCGGCCCTGCTCAAGGTGCCCCTGGAAAAGCTCGACGCGATCCTCGCCGAGGCGGCGCAGGGCGAAGTGGTGAGCGCGGCGAATTTCAACTCGCCGGACCAGGTGGGCATCGCCGGTCACGCCGGTGCCGTGAACCGGGCCATGGAGCTGGCCAAAGCGGCGGGCGCCAGGCGCGCGGTGTTGCTGCCGGTGAGCGCGCCGTTCCATTGCGCGCTGATGAAACCGGCGCAGGAACGCATGGCCGCGCACCTGGAGGAAACCGAGTTCCGGGAGCTGGCCGTCCCTCTGATCAACAACTGGCGGGCGCAACCCATCACCAGCGGAGCGGAAGCGCGGCAGGGCCTCTTCGAGCAGATCCCGAACCCGGTGCGCTGGACCGAGAGCGTCCGCTATCTGGCCGGCCAGGGCGTGACGAAATGCTACGAAGTGGGCGCGGGCAGCGTTCTGTGCGGCCTGCTGCGGGGCATCGATCCCAGCCTGCAGACGGTGAAGTTCGGCGAAGCGGAAGATTGCGAAAAGGCGGTGATGGCATGTTGAAGTGGAGCGGAGTGATGATGCTGGCGTGTTCGCTGGCACTGGTTTCCTGCACGAAGCGCGAGCCTGTGGATTTTGAACAGGTGCGCGGCGATTTCGTCTTCGGCAGCCTCGCGCTGTCGCCCGTTTCGGCGACGCAGCAGGGCTACCACTTTCACAAGCGGCTTCCTCTGGACGAGATGATCGATGACTACAGCCAGCCCGGCATGCACGGCCAGCACCTGTTCTGGGAGAGGTTTCGCGATCGCCTGGTGAAGACGGACCCCAACTCGCTCTCTCCGGAAGACCGCGCCGACTACGAAATCATCCGCGATCAGATCGCTCTCGCGCTGCTGGAGCTGGACACCATCCAGAACTGGCGGCACAACCCCACCTTCTACGTGGAAATGGCCGGCAACGCCCTGTTTGAGCCGTACGTGCTCGAATACGCTCCGAAGCAGACGCGCTACAAGCAGATCATCGCGCGCCTGGCCAGGATCCCGAACCTGATGGAGCAGGCCAAGGCCAACCTGGTCACCTCGCCGGAGGTTTGGACGCGCGTGGCCCAGCAGGAGAACGAGGGCAACATCGGCCTGATTGAGGGGCCGCTGAAGACGGATGCTCCGGCGGTGTTGCGGGCCGAGTACGACAAGGTCGCGAAGCCGGCCGTGGATGCCCTGCGCGCCTTCGACAACTGGCTGAAAACCGATCTGGCCACGCGGCTCAGCGACTGGCGGCTGGGAAAGACCAACTACGATCTGAAATTCAAGTGCACGCTGGAAGTGGACAAGACTCCGGCGCAGGTGCTCGAAGAAGCGGAAGCGGAACTGAAAGCCACCCGGGAGAAGATGGCGAAGCTGGCCGCGCCACTCTCCATCCGCGAGGCTCTGGACAAAATCGCCCGCGATCACACCACGCCGGAGAACTACCTGGCGGACGCGCGCAAGGATCTCAGCGAGGCCACCGAGTTCGTGCGCGCGAAGAACCTGGTGCCGCTGCCGGACACGAAGAACCTGCGGGTGATCGAGACGCCGGAATTCATGCGCGGACTCTACGGCGTAGGTGGGTTTGCCCCCGCCCCGGCGCTGGAGCCGCAACTGGGCGCGTTCTACTGGGTCACGCCGATCCCGAAGAGCTGGCCGAAGGAACGCGCGGAATCGAAGCTGCGCGAGTACAACACCTACGGCCTGCAGCATCTCACCGTGCATGAGGCCATGCCCGGCCACTACCTGCAGTTCGAGTATGCCAATCGCGTGGAGCCGCAGTCGCGCCGGCTGTTGCGCAACATCTACGGCAACGTTCCCTACGTCGAGGGCTGGGCGTTCTACACCCAGGAGATGATGGCGGACGAGGGCTACCTGAACAACGCTCCCGCTTTTCGCATGACCCTGTACAAGCAGATTCTGCGCGCCATCGGCAACGCCATCCTCGACATTCGTCTGCACACCATGGGCATGACCGACCAGCAGGCCATGGACCTGATGCTCAACCAGACCTTCCAGGAGAAAGAAGAGGCCACCGCGAAACTGCAGCGGGCGGCGCTCTCGTCGGCGCAGTTGCCCACCTACTTCGTTGGCTGGAAGGCCTGGCGGCAGGTCCGGGAGGAGTACGAGAAGGCCAACGCCGGCACGTTCAATTTGTCCGGCTTTCACGAGCGCGCGCTGAAGGAGAGCGCCGTGCCGCTGCCCGTGCTGGGGCGCCTGCTGGGGAACCGGTAACCGCTTGCAGCTGTGGTGGGGCGGACCCCCGGTCCGCGCGGGTCCCCCGGACCCGCTCATCTAAAGCGAAGGAGCCGACGAGGGCGTCGGCTGCGGACCGGGGGGTCCGCCCCACCACGGAAGGCTCCAGATGCAACCGGAATCGGGTAGTTATCCGTCCAACCCGAGGGGGGCGGCCCCGGTTCACTTTTCAGAAGTGTATTCTCCCGAAAAAGGGAACCCATTGCGCTCAGACTACTGTATCCTCAACAACAAGTTGAACTACCGGCCATGGTAGTGAACTTGCTCAGCACCCGGTGGAAGAGTACGTCCGGAGTCTCGCGCGCCCCTGTTCCGGCGGACGGTGACGGACCGTGAACGAGCTGAAGCGACAATTCGTGAGTGCCCTGTTGGTCCTCCTCACGGTGGCTGCGGTGAGCTGCGCCGTCATCAGTTTTCAACAACAGAGCCTGTACCATCTGCCCGAAGACGGCGCCGTTTGGGTGGATCGCGAAGTGGCTGGCGAGCATGCCGTGGTGGCGCTGGCGATTCGCCCGGGCGGCCCGGCGGAGCAGGCGGGAATCAGAGCCGGCGATGCCGTCCTGGCCATCGATAGCCACAAGATCGCGAAATCGCTCCACGTGGCTCAGGCGCTGGCGCTGGTCGGCGTGTGGCAGAAGGCGGACTACTCGCTGCGGCGCGGCGGAATCGAGTTTCCGGCGACGGTGATCGTGGGCGCGCGGGTGGTGGATTCCGCCGTCTACTATCAGTATGTCGTCGGCCTGGCCTGGCTTCTGGTTGGACTGTTCGTATACTTCCGGCGCGGCAATGCCACCCACGCCACGCATTTCTTCAGTCTCTGTCTGGCCTCGTTCATCCTGGCCACCTTCCACTACACCGGCAAGCTGAACAACTTCGATCAGGCCATCTACTGGGGCAACGTGGTGGCCGGGTGGTTGGCGCCGGCCGTTTTCCTGCATTTCTGCCTGGTGTTCCCGGAGCGCCGGAAATGGCTGCGGGGTCGCGGGCGCAGCGTTCTGGTCTACCTGCCCGCGGCGTTGCTGCTCACGCTCCACGTGCTGGTGGCCCAGGGGATGCTTCGGGTGGCCGTGTCGCTCATCGAGGTGCGCTGGTTTCTGGACCGCGTCTGGCTCCTGTACCTGAGCGCGTCGTGTCTGGCCGGTGCGGCGGCGCTTTCGCTGGAATACCGCCGCGCCGAGGATCCCGTGCTGAGGCGCCAGTTAACCTATATGCGCAACGGCGCGGTGCTGGGAGTTCTGCCGTTCACGCTTCTGTACGTGCTTCCGTATCTGCTGGGGATGCTGCCCGGGCATTACCAGAACATGGCCATCCTGTCGCTCATTCTGATTCCGGTCACGTGGGCCTACGCGGTGCTGCGCTACCGGCTGATGGACGTGGACATCATCTTTCAACAGGGCTATGTCTACACGCTGGCTACGCTGTGCGTGCTGGCCGTCTTCTACGGGCTGATCTTCTCCTTTGTGCGCCCGGAGACGCTCAGCGCGGCCCCCATCGTCGGGCTCATTCTGTTCGCCACCTTCATCTTTCAGCCGATTCGCGACTGGCTGCAGGAGCAGCTCGATCGCTATGTGTTCTATAAGGGCCGCTACGACTACCGGCGCAACCTGATCGCGTTCGCTCGCGAGCTGACTTCGGAAACGGACCTGGATGCGATGATGGCGGCCCTGGGCGACCGGCTGGTGCACACGCTGCCCATCCAGCACGTCGCCTTTTTCGTCGATGACGACGGGACCGACCGCTTCGCTCTGCGCACCATCGTGGGGGCGCGCCGCGAACGGCTGCCCCGGCCCGGCGATCCGACGCTGGACCTGAGCTTCCTGCCGGCCCACCCCGTAAAGCCGTACCTGTTCTTCGAACGCACCCACCACCTGCTCGATGTGCTCTCGCATACGCTGCCGCGCACGGTCCGGGCCACCATCGCCGATCTCGATCTGACCTACTATTTCGCCTGCACCGCGCGGGGGCGCACCATCGCTTATCTGGGCATCAGCCGGACCGAGAAGAACGACTTCCTCTCCAGCGACGACGTGGAGCTGCTGATCACTTTGTCGGGCTACGTCGGCATTGCCATCGAGAACGCCCGGCTGTACCACACGCTGCAGCGCAAGGCGGAGGAGTACGAGCGCCTCAAGGATTTCAGCGAGAACATCGTGGAATCCATTAACGTCGGCATCCTGGCCGTGGATCTCGAGGACCGGGTGGGAAGCTGGAACACGCAGATCGAGCGCCTGACCGGCGTGCCGCGCGACATGGCCATCGGCTGCCTCCTCCGCGACCTGTTCCCCGCCGAATTGTGCGAGGAATTCGACGAGGCCCGTGGAGAGACCGGCATTCACAACATCTATAAATTCGCGTTCCGTCCGAAATCGCTGGCGGCGGCGGTGAATGGATACGGCAATGGAAACGGAGCGGCGCCGGAGGATGCGGCCGCGCCGCGCGAGGCCATTTTGAATCTGGCCATCGCCCCGCTGGTGTCCAAGGATCTCCAGCAGATCGGCCGTCTGATCATCTTCGACGACATCACCGACCGCGACGAGCTGGAGCGCCGTCTGGTGCAGGCGGACAAGTTAAGCTCCATCGGGCTGCTCGCCGCCGGCGTGGCTCACGAAGTGAACACCCCGCTGGCGGTCATCTCCACCTACGCGCAGATGCTGGCCAAGCAGATCTCCGACAACAGTACGCAATCGAAACTGCTGGACAAGATCGCCCGGCAGACGTTCCGCGCCAGCGAGATCGTCAACTCGTTATTGAACTTCTCGCGCACCTCCACCACGGAGCTGACGGAGCTGGATTTGAACCGTCTCGTCCGCGAGACCGCCGGGCTCATCGAGCACCAGCTCAGCAACGTCGCCATCCGGGCCGAGTTCGACTTCGAAGAACCGCTCCCGCCCATCAAAGGCAACGCCGGGAAACTGCAGCAGGTCTTCCTCAATCTGTTTCTCAACGCGCGCGACGCCATGGAGCGCGGCGGCGCGTTGTCCATCAGAACGTGGAGCGACGACGCTTCCGTATACGTCGAAGTCCGGGATACGGGTCAGGGCATTTCCCCCGAACATCTTTCCCGCATTTACGACCCGTTCTTCACCACCAAGGGAGCGCGCAAAGGGACCGGACTGGGGCTTTCGGTCTCCTACGGGATCGTGCGCGAGCATGGTGGCGAGATCGAGGTGGAGAGCCAGCCCGGAGCGGGTACTCGTTTCCAGCTCGGATTCCCTTTAGCGCACAAACCCGTTCATGCCTGAAAAATTACCCCCCGACGTGCCGGCCACGGATCTGTCGAAGGGGCGGATTCTGGTGGTCGATGACGAAGTGGACATCCGGGAGAGTCTGGAGACTCTGCTGGACATGGAAGGCTACTCGGTGGATCTGGCTCAGAACGCCGCCGAAGGCCTCCGTAAGATGGAAACCGGCCGCTACGATCTGGTGCTGCTCGACCTCATGATGCCGGACCGCTCCGGGATGGAAGTGCTCCAGGAAGTTCGCGAGCGCGACACCGAGACGCCCATCATTATGATCACGGCGTATGGCTCCATCGAAGTCGCCGTCAGGGCGCTGAAAGCCGGCGCCAGCAACTATTTCCCCAAGCCGTGGGACAACGAGAAGCTGCTGATCGAAGTGCGTCAGATGGTCGAGCACACGCGGCTCGAGCACGAGAACGTCCAGCTCAAACGCGCTTTGAAGCAGCGCTACAGCTTTCCCAACATCGTGGGGCGAAGCGACCGCATGCTGCGCATTCTCGACCTGGTCAGCCAGGTGGCGCCCAGCCGCGCCACCGTTCTGATCACCGGCGAAACCGGGACGGGCAAGGAACTCATCGCCAAGGCGATTCACGCCAACTCCGCCCGTGCGGACCAGATCTTCGTGCCGGTAAACACCGGCTCGGGCACCCCCGACCTGCTCGAATCGGCTCTGTTCGGCCACGTGAAGGGCTCCTTTACCGGAGCCATCGCCTCGCGCAAGGGCTATTTCGAAACCGCGAACAAGGGCACCATCTTCTTCGACGAGATCGGAACCATCAGTCAGGAAACTCAGGCCAAGCTGCTGCGGGTGATCCAGGAACGCGAGTTCATGCCGGTGGGTTCGGCGGAGGTGATCCGCGTGGATGTGCGCATCATCGCGGCCACCAACGCGGACCTGCGCAAGATGGTGGAAGAGGGGCGCTTCCGCGAAGATCTTTACTACCGCCTCAACGTCATCAATATCAACCTGCCACCGCTGCGCGAGCGCAAGGAGGACATCCCGCGGCTGGTTGAATACTTCTTTGTCAGGTACTGCCGGGAGAACGAGAAGTTCCTCGACGCCGACGCCCGCAGCCTGTTGCGATTCGACGCCGACGCCATGCAGTTGCTGATGGACTACAACTGGCCCGGCAATGTCCGCGAGCTGGAGAATGCCGTGGAGCGCTCTGTGGTGCTGGCCTCTTCCCCCAGCGTGCCGGCGGACGTGCTCCCCGATCAGATCCTGCAGGCGGCCGGGGTGCGTATCCGCCACGACGCGTTCGGCTCGCTTCCGCCGGACGCCTCGCTGTTCGAGATCGTGGCGGATTTCGAGCGCCGTAAGATCGCGGAAACGCTCGAAGCCGTCAACTGGAGCCAGACCGAGGCCGCCGAGCGCCTGCACATCCCGCTGTCCACCCTCAATCAGAAAATCAAACGGCTGGGCATCGACCCGAAGCGCAAGGGGTGACGCAGGTCGCCGGCTCAGTCCCCACCGCAGGAAATAGTAATATCCATTACTGTGTGTCGGGTTGACACAGGTGTGCCACTTCGGTTAAGGTAAAACTTCGTTAATCGACGGAGACATTCATCCCCGGTCGGCAACTGTGTTTCGGAAGCCCGAGCAGGTTGCCCCGGGCTTTTTATCCCAGGAGGTTCATGGAGCTCAAGCCGTATTTCGTCGTTGTTCTCGCCCACTCGCTGCACGGCCGTCTTCGCCGTATTCACGTTCCCCATCACGCCATCTACGCGGTTCTCGTACTCGCCATAATCGGTCTGTTCACGGTGATTGGGTGCGTGGCGAGTTACGGGCGGATGGCCTGGAAAGTGTCCCGCTACAACTCGCTGCGCGCGGAAGTGGATTCGTTACGCACGCGTTACCGGGAACTGCAGAAGGTTACTAACCAGAAGAACGAGCAACTGGCTACGCTGGAACTGTTTGCGAGCGAGGTTTCGGTGCGCTATGGCTTGAACGACAAACCCGCCGGCCCCGACGTGGACGGCGCGGACGTGACGCCGAATTACCATGAAACGCTGGCCGAGTACAACTTCCTGAAAGTAGCTACCTTTTCCCGTGGCTTCAACCAGTACGCGCGGTTGTGGCAGTTGAACACGAGACCAAATCTCTGGCCGCTGCTCGGCCGGATCATGAGCCCCTATGGCGGCCGGCAGGATCCGTTCTCCGGCGAGGGCGCCACGCACACAGGTGTGGACATCTCGGCCCAGGTTGGAACCCCGGTGAAAGCCGCCGCCGATGGGATTGTCACCCTCGCGGAATGGTCCGGCGCCTATGGACGTATGGTGGTGGTTGACCACGGCAATGGCCTGCAGACCCGGTATGCGCATCTTTCGCAGTTTGGGGTCGTGCCCGGGCAGGAGATTCGCCGCGGTGACGTGATCGCGTTGAGCGGGAGCAGTGGCCGCGCCACCGGACCGCACCTCCACTATGAGATCCGTCTGCTGGGAACGCCGGTCAATCCATACCCTTATCTGGCCAAGTCCGATGTGGCCCTGCCCAGCCCGGCCCACAAGGATTTCCTGTTCTGAACCGTTCCTTCCGGCACGAGAGCTTTGGTCGCGGTACAATACCATGAGTCATACCCGGTGACTACGAATACCTGGAAGTGCTAGAATCCCAATGAGCAATCCCTGCAACCCGGCGGAAGTTCCTGCGTCTACATAGTGGAGAACTCCGGGAAACCGGATACGGGAAGGTGGATTGCTGAAGAGCAGAGTATGACCTCTCCAGAACAGCCCGAGGGAATGGAGCCGCAGCGCAATCCCGGTTTAGAGGCGTCGAGCGAGATCGATCCCCTCGACCGGCTTCTGATCAACCTTGAGAAGCCCTGGTACAAGTCCCTGGCGGAAGACATCAGGGAACTGATTCATCCGCCCAGGCTGCCGCCCCTTGTGGTGACCTCCCAACCGGTCCCGGTCAAGGAACTCTGGGGCTTTTACGGGGGGCAGGAGAAGAAGGCGGGCGCCTTGTCAATGGCCGTCCATGTGGCGGTGGTAACGCTCATCTTCACGGTCAGCTTCAATCCCACGGTCCAGCAGGCTGCCAGGAACGCGGTAACCCTGATCGCGCCCAACCTCGCGCCGTACCAGCCGGACATGGCGTTGAAGAAGAACGCGATGCAGGGCGGCGGCGGTGGCGGCAATCGGTCCCCGCTTCCGGCCAGCAAAGGCAAGCTTCCCAGAATCGCTGACAAGCAGTTCGTGCCGCCCTCGGCGGTCGTGCTCAACGAGCACCCCAAGCTGGTGATGGACCCCACCATCATTGCCCAGCCTGACGCGAAACTGCCGCAGATTCAGGCCGCCAACTACGGCGACCCGCTGTCGAAGTACGGGGTCCTCTCGAATGGCACCGGCTACGGTGGTGGCATTGGCAACGGCCATGGCGGCGGTGTCGGATCCGGCAATGGCGCCGGTTTCGGACCCGGTTCGGGTGGAAATGCGGGCGGTGGTGTGTATCGCATCGGCGGTGGCGTTTCCCAGCCGGTTCCCATTTACAGGCCCGATCCCGACTACTCCGAAGAAGCGCGCAAGGCCAAGTACCAGGGCACGGTGATTCTGGCTATCGTCGTGGACGAGAAAGGCAATCCGCGCGACATCCGCGTGGTGAAGCCGCTCGGTCTGGGACTGGACCAGAAGGCCATCGAAGCCGTGGACAAATGGCGCTTCCGCCCGGGCATGAAGGACGGCCATCCGGTGAAGGTGATGGCCCAGATCGAAGTCAACTTCCGCCTGCTGTAACGAATTCGTCTCTCGCGATATCTCCGCTCTATTTTCAGCCGGGTACTTTACATTACAAAGTGCTTGCGCTATACTCTCCTTAACGTCCCATGGCTACCGTTCGTCCCATTCGCCCGGATCCCGCAGATGCGCCTGTCGGCCTGCACAGCCGGGCGATGGACAATCTCCGTTTCATCCGGGAGACCATGGAACGGGCCGGGGCCTTCACCGCGGTGCCGGGGTGGGGTGGTTGCATTATCGGCGCCACCGCCATTGTCGCGGCCGTGCTGGCGGCCAGACAGCCTGGCACCGAAGGATGGCTCATCACCTGGCTCATGGAAGGGATGCTGGCCATCGGGATCGGCTCCATCGCCGTGAAATACAAGTGCGATGCGTCCGACCAGCCAGTGCTCTCGGCGCCAGCCAGACGCTTCGCGCTGAGCTTCGCGCCGCCGCTGATGGTGGGGGCTTTGCTGACCGTCGTGTTGTATCGCGCCGGTCTGGCGTCGGCCATCCCCGGGACATGGTTGCTGCTGTACGGGACCGGCGTGGTCACCGGCGGCGCGTACTCGGTGCGCGTGGTCCCGATGATGGGCATGTGCTTCATGCTGCTTGGCGGGGTGGCCCTGTTCTGTCCGTTGCCGGTTGCCAACGTGCTGCTGGGGGCCGGTTTCGGCTGCCTGCACCTGGTGTTCGGCTTCATCATCGCCCGGCGCTTTGGTGGATAGAAGGAGGATTGATGCCCAGGGGAAATACCGCGCGAAAAGAAC
>JBEKZH010000020.1:0-71311 GCA_049510065.1 Bryobacteraceae bacterium | reverse complement strand
CAGAACGTGGTGATCCCGGTGACCCTCAACGTACCCGCGCTCGGCCCGGCGTTCGAGCGCGGCGGGGTGGCGCACGCGGCCAATTACGTGCGCGGGTTCGTCTCTCCCGGTCTCGCCGCTGTGATCTTCGGGAAACGCTTTGGCCCGGCAACCCTCGCCGGTACGCAGTACAATGCCGACGGCTCCGTGGCGACGACGACCGGGAACACGCGAGTGCTCTGCGACGGCGTGGCGGCGCCGACGATCTACGCCGTGGACGGACAGGTGGCCTTTTTCGTCCCATTTGCGGTGGCGGGCAAGGCGACCACCGATATCGTCGTCGAATACAACGGCGTGAAATCGCCCGCGGTGACCGTGCCCGTGGTGGCAAGTAATCCGTCGCTGTTTGCCGCGGATGCAACCGGCTCCGGACAGGTTGCCGCGTACAACCAGGATCTCAGCCTGAACGGCCCGGACAATCCGGCCGCGCGCGGGGACACCATTACTTTCTTCGGGACCGGCGCCGGTCAGATGAACCCCGCGGGTCATGACGGCGCCATAGCCGCCGCGCCGCTGCCCAGCCTGCAGCAGCCGATGACCGTGACCATAGACGGCCTCAACGCGGACGTCTCGGCGCAAGGGCCCGCGGTGGGGCTGGTGGAGGGCCTGTTCCGGCTCGACGTGAAGGTGCCGGATAACGCTCAGCCTGGAAACAACGTCCAGATCCTCGTTACTCAGAACGGCGTCACCAGCCAGTTGGGCAACACGATCGCGGTCAAGTAACTGGGGACGGCCAACCCGTCCCCCCGCAATTGTGCGTGGGATGTTCGGTAGAATGGAGACTCCGGACCACTTTGGCACGGGGCTCGCGACCAGCATTCCCTGCCGCTCCCCGGTCTAATACAAACCTCGGTTAACGAAATCATATCCACACTATGAAGCCATCACAGACTCCTGAGAATCCCTGCTTCTCTTCCGGGCCCTGCTCGAAGCGGCCGGGCTGGACGCTTGACGTTCTGAAGGGGGCCGCGGTCGGGCGGTCGCACCGGGCGAAGATCGGCAAAAACAAGCTGGCTGAAGTGATCGATCGCAGCAGGAAGCTGCTCGGCATGCCGGCGGATTACGTCCTCAGCATCGTCCCCGCTTCCGATACGGGAGCGCTCGAGATGGCGCTGTGGTCGATGCTCGGCGAGCGCGGCGTCGACGTGCTGTCGTGGGAGAGTTTCGGCGGCGGCTGGGCGAACGACTGCAAGAACCAGCTCAAGCTGCAGGACCTGCGCCTGTTCAAGGCCGATTACGGCAAGCTGCCGGACCTGAGCCAGGCGGACTGGAATCGCGATGTCGTGTTCACCTGGAATGGAACCACGTCGGGCGTTCGGGTGCCCAACGGGGATTGGATCGCCGCCGGCCGGCAGGGCCTGGCGATTTGCGATGCGACCTCGGCGGTGTTCGCCATGGAGATCCCCTGGGACAAGCTGGATGTGGTGACGTGGTCGTGGCAGAAAGTTCTGGGCGGCGAGGCGGCGCATGGGATGCTCGCGCTGAGCCCGCGCGCGGTGAAGCGGCTGGAGGGATACTCGCCCGATCGCCCGCTGCCGAAGATCTTCCAGATGAGCAAGGGCGGCAAGCTGATGACCGGCATTTTCGCGGGTGAAACCATCAACACGCCGTCGATGCTTTGCGTCGAGGATGCGCTCGATGGATTGAAGTGGGCTGAGAGCATCGGCGGTCTGGCGGCGCTGATCGCGCGGTCGAACGCGAACCTCAAAGTCATCGAGGATTGGGTGGCACAGTCGTCGTGGGCAGGATTCCTCGCGGAAGAGAAAGCGATTCGCTCGAGCACATCGATCTGTCTGAAGATCACCGACCCCGCATACCGTGCGCTGTCCGTGGAGGATCAGGCGAAGCACGCCAAGTCCATCGTCTCGCTGCTCGATAAGGAGGGCGCCGCGTACGACATTGGTGCGTACCGTGATGCGCCGGCCGGCCTGCGAGTCTGGGAAACACAGCGTCATAAGTACTTGCGCATCCGCTCCCTTACTGTCGCGGCTCGGAAACGCAGGCACCGAGCCGCGACGGTGACGGAGTGGTTCTATCCGCAATCACTAATGACGCTGTGTTTAGCGGTCAACAGGTCAGTGTTTCGGTTTCGGTTGGGCTGAGGGGGCCAGAGGCGGGGCCATCTGTTCGTCCGCGAACTTGATGTCGGATTCGGCGCCGTACTTGTGGTAGTTGCGGAAGTCGATCGCGTTCTTCGCGCATGCGGACATTCCGCGATGGCACATCAGCACCTCGGAGTGCACGGGCAGCAGGAAGCGCTTCTGCCCCAACTGGACGTAGTCGTAATCGAGCGTCAGTTCGGCCGTGTCGGCCGGAAACTCCTTTGGGAGGTCGTCGGCACTGTACTCAATGCGCAGCGTGTGCCCGGTCGCCTTGTCGAACCAGATGGTACCGCTGTAAGCTGGCCGAATAGATTGCCCGCCTTCGTGCACCGTCCAGTGCGAGTGCGACTGTTCGACGCTGAAGTCGTACATCAGCGTGTCGGTGCGATGCAGCGTGGCAGTCCTCACGAACTTGAAATGCGCCTGGGTGGCCGGGTGAAGAAGATCCGCGAGGACGGTGCCGAACTCTCCGGTGGACCACGCCCGGTCGCCCACCTTCTCCGGATTTACCTTCTTCCCGTCGATCTGCACGTTGCGGTACTCTTCCTTGTTGTTGTTCCAGATCACTTCTTCGGACACCACGTCCTGCGGCTTCCACAGGGTACCGGCATGCGTCTCGCTGAAATACCGCGTCACCACTTCGAGGCACATGTAGTTGGGCAGCCCATCGGTGAAGGTGAACGCGAGTTCGCGGGCCTTCTCCAGAAACTCCACATGGGGGTCGGGTTTGGGTTCGCCTGCGAGCGGAGCGGCGGCGGGTTCTTCCGGCCGCGCGGTTTCCGTTTCGGCCGGGGCGGGACGCGGCTCGGGCTTGCCCGACTTCAGTTTCGGGCGGGCCTCCGCATCCGGATCTGAAGCTTCCGCCCGGACCTCGGTCGTCTCCGGCTTGCCGAACTTCAACTTCGGGCGAGCTTCCTCGTCGGGATCCGGCTCCGCCGCTTTCACAACCGTAGCGGGCTGGGCTTTCAGATGAACCGTGACGGCGAAGTACTCCTCCTCGCTGTCCTCCTGCGCTTCGACGTCGAGTAACTGGCCAAGTGAAATGTCCTTGAGGGCGACCGTGGTGTCGCCGTCGAGGAACTTCGTGTCTTTCGTCAGGTGAAACGTGATGACGCGATGGTCCTTTGTTTCGACGACCAGGTGGTCCGTAGCCATCTCGCGGACCTCGCCGCTGGCCTTTACCAGATCTTCGTCCTTCTTCGCTTTGCCGGGCCTTTTGGTGCCGGGAAGAGGCGGGTACTTCCGGCTGTCATGTGTTCCCGGCGGATAGGGGTCGGGCGTCTTCGAGGACGGCGGCATGCCCAGGGGAGCGTCCTGTGCCAGCAGGCCTGCTGCAAGCACGCAGAACGGTACGATCCGGAAGAACTTTCTCACTCTCCACCACTGACGGCTGAACGGCGTTCGCGGTTACTTCTGTGGCTGGGCATCCTTTGTAGCGTCATCGGATAAGGGCGGCGGAGGATGTTCGGTGTCGAACTTGACGATGGCCTCCGTGCCGTACTTGTGATACAAGCGGAACTCGACGTCGTTCTTCGTGGTGATGCGGCCCACCCGCGAAAGCACCATCACCTTGAGCGGCAGCAGATACTGATTGTCGCCGATGTTGGTGTAATCGTAGTCGAGCACAATGGAGGCCTGCTTCACGCCGAACCCCGCCGGAAGAATCGGCTCCAGCGTGGTACGCAGCACCATCTCGGTGTCCTTGTCGACGTAGACGAGCCCGCGATAGGCCGGGACAATATCGTCCGTCTTCTCGTAGATCACATGATATTTCGAGTGGGGCTGATCGACGTAATACGAGTAGACGTAGCAAAGATGGCCGCGCAACTTCCCCCACTTTTCCCATTCGAAGGCCGCCGCGGAGGCGGGATCGAAGATGTCCTTCAACTGGCTGCCGAACTCGCCCGCCGAAAGCGTCCCTCCGAGGCTCCAATAAGAGACCGCCTTGTCCGTGCCCGCCACGTTGACAAGCTGGTAATCCTCTTTCTGTTCGAAGTAAGTGAGCTTGCTGGTGATCCTGTCGAGGGACGCCCAGTTATCGCCGCCGCTGGGGTCGTAGTAGCGGCGAGTCACCTGCAGGCAGATGAAATTGGGAAGCTGCTTCGTATACGTCAGCGCATACTCGCGCGCCGCGTTGATGATCCGCTTCTGCTCGATGGAGTTCGGAGGGGGCTCCACCGGCAGTGGCGCCGGCTTCGGCTTCTCCACCGCTGGCGGCGGGGCAGGCAGGCTCTTCGACGCGGTGCTCAGCGCCTCCAGCGCCTCACGCGTTCTTGGTCCCGCGCCCATTGCCTCCAGCGCTTCCAGATGGTCGCCGTCCAGCCGTTCGGTCAGCTTCACGTTGCGCAGGTATTGTGCGATCTGCCGGTCCGGGTACTTGAGTTCAGCCACCGACGAGTGAACAAAATCAGTAAGCTGCACCACGGTCATCCGCATCTCCGCGCCAACCGCGAAAGCGGACAACGCAAGCATCGTTACCCAGACACGCGCGAATCTCATTACTGGCCTATGGAGAATAGACGGCGGCGGCGCGATTTCTGTTGCGGCGACGTCGGGGCGTACGAACTTTCAATCGCCTTCAGCGCCACCGGCGCCATGATCCGGTACCCCTTGCTGTTGGGATGCAGACCGTCATCGGAGAGGTCCGGCTTGATGAAACCCGCGGCGTCCACCACCTCGGAATAGTAGTTGACGAAGGGGTACTCCTTCTCTCCGCAGAAGCCCTGAATCCAGCGGTTCACCTCGCGAATCTGCTCCGGCGGCCGCCACAGCGACTGTTCGAAATTGGGGTCCTGGTCCTTGTGATAGTCGCTCACCGGCAGAAGCGTCGCGATCAGCACTTTGATCCCGTTGAACTGCGCCAGCTCGGCCATCATGCGGATGTTGTTCTCCACCGCGGAGACCGGTATGCCCCGGGCAATATCGTTGGTGCCGCCGAAGACCACCACCGCAAACGGATGCAGGCGGACCACGTCGGCCTCGAACCGGCCCAGCATCTGATTCGTGGTCTGCCCGGCAATACCCCGGTTGACGAAATCCTGATCGGGGAAGTACTCGTTCAACCGCCAGCCGTCGGTGATGCTATCGCCCATGAATACGATGCGCGGCTTGTTCGGGTTGGGAGGGGGCAGGCGGGAGTTCGTGTCGGCGTATCGCGCGAGATTGTCCGGGTCGGGGCCGTGTAACGTATGATCGGTGCTGTCCAGAAGCGCGGCGAAATGCGATTCGAGGCGCACCATCGAATCGCGCAGCTCGGTGAACTGATCCTGTGCCGTCTTCGGAAACGGGTACGGTTTGGGGACCGCGTCGGCCAGCGCCAGATAGGCTCGCATGGCGGTAAGGAAGCGATAGCTCGAGTCCAGTCCCGTGGGGGTATGGTGCAGGTTGGCCAGTGCCTGACGGGCGTCTTCCAGCAGCGGCGCCCCCGCTCGCGACAGCTCCGGCGTGGAGACCATGGTGGCCTCCACCAGTTGCACGACGCGCGTATCCAATTGGATGACTTCCTGGCGGGATAGCAGCGCGGAGGGCGGCCCGGGTTGCTGCGCGAGAAGGGTGCCCGCAACGGCCAAAGCGAGAAGAAGGTTCCTAATGTAGTGGGGCAGGCTTGCAGCCTGCGGACCCGCTCTCCAGCGGGTCCAGCCGGCCTGAAGGCCGGCTGCGGGCAGGATTGCCCGCCCCACATTTGGACGCACTACGCTAAGGAGCATGCGGTTCTTTTTCCAACTGTAGCGTGATTGTCCCGATCACGAACGGCATGCGAATGCGGATCTGCACCGGCAGATGGCGCGCGTCGTCGGTGAGCCACACGAACATACGCGCATTCCGGGCGTACAGCACGCCGTTGAAGATGTTCGCCTCGCAGCGGATGGTCTTGAACTTCCCCAGCTTCGTGGTGGTGACGTCCTCGCGCTCCTGCACGTCGATGTGGATGTTGGCGGCCTTGCGGCCATTGCTGGCGGGGATCTGTACGGACTGGCCGGGCTCCAGGTGCATTCCCCGCAACACGTACAGCGCGCCGATCACGTCGCTGACACAAGCGGCAGGCAGGTCCGTCTCACCGTTCCCGAGCACCGCGTTCTTCACGAGGTCGCGTTCCACCCAGGTCACCTTGCTGCGGTCGTATTCGAACTGGACCGAGGTGCGATGGTGGCGCCTGCCTTCAAGGGCGTCCAGTTCGCTCACGCGGGCGCAGAAGCTGTCGCCCGTGAGTTGCGCGGTGTAGGTGTCGTCCAACGTGAACAGCCTGGAGACCAGACCGGCGGACTGGAGATGCACGGTTACGCTTTCGGTGTGGTCCGCCCCGCGTGCCAGCGTAAGGCTGGCGTTGCCGGCATAGACGAATCGCCACTCGATCCCGTAGTAGAGCGACTCGCCGGGGCCTTCAACCGGCGGGGAGGCGGACAACAGGGTTGCCAGCACGCAGACAATCGGCGCGCACCGGGAGAAGAACATCCACTTCCAAGTATAGTCGCCCATAATTGAAGGTATGGAGCTTCGGCGCCCGGACGTCCTGGTGACGCCCATGACCGCGGACGACTGGCCGTCGGTCCGCGAAATCTACGGGGAAGGCATTGCCACCGGCAACGCCACCTTCGAGCGGAGCCCGCCCGCTTACGAGGTCTGGGATGGTTCCCACCTCCGCGCCTGCCGTCTGGCCGCGCGCGCGGGCGACGAAGTAGTGGGATGGGCGGCGCTCAGCCCGGTATCCGAACGCTGCGTCTATGCCGGCGTGGCCGAGGTGAGCGTTTACGTGCGGGCGAGCGCGCGCGGCCGTGGGATTGGCCTGACGCTGCTGCGAGCTTTGGTGGAGGAGTCCGAAGGAGCTGGCCTGTGGATGCTGCAGGCCGGTATCTTTCCCGAGAACACGGCCAGCATCGACATCCACGGCAAGGTAGGCTTCCGCATTGTCGGGGTGCGCGAGAAGCTCGGCGCGATGGACGGCCGCTGGCGCGACGTGGTGCTCATGGAGCGGCGGAGCACAGTGGTGGGGGTGGAGGGGTAGGGGGCGGGCGGATGACCGTTGCACGGATACGGGAACGGGAGTGCGCCGGTAAACACTTCGGAGTTACTGGCGATCTATCCGATCAGATCCTCGCCGATCTGCCGGGAGTACGCATTTACGCGTAAGCCAGCCGCGCGGTGTGGCCATGTGCTACAAAGCTATGGCACGCTGATGGGTAGGCGCATGTAGTCGAAGTAACCTGGCACGTCCAGCCGGAGTGTTAAACTTGGGCGGTGGCAGAAGTTCCCATCGCGGGCGAACTTGCACAGGAATTCGAACTGCCAGACTCGACACGAGTGCCACGGCGGCTGTCGGAGTTGATCTCGCACGGCCGCTTAGTCCTACTCTTCTATCGCGGTAATTGGTGACCTTTCTGCCTCCGCCAGTTGGCGGACTACCGAGAGCACTACCCGGAAGTCCGATCAGCGGGCGCGAGCGTAGTAGCTGTCTCGGTGGATGCACCCGACAAATCGGAGGCCCTGCGGGTTCACCTCTCTTTGCCTTTTCCGATTTTGTGCGACACGGAACGCCGCGTCGTTGGAGACTGGGGCATCTACAACTCACGAGAGAGAGCAGGCATCGCCAAGCCAGCCGTTTTCATTATTGACCCCAGCCACGTGGTACGTTACGCAGCGGTGGACGGGGTTGTGAGGCGTGTGCCTGCGGCCGAGATTGTTTCCCTGCTACAAAATGCCGATAAAGCGCAGCCGATTCGACGCAGAGTCCACGTCCCGCTATTTTCCGAGTGGATAGGCGCGATTCGGAATAGCATTCGGCGGTAAGCGGAGCGACATTCCCCTTTGGAGAGGTCCTGGTGATCAATAATGACGAAGGCCCTATCAAAGCTGAATCCACTCTGGTCGCGCAGCGTCTACCGGTAACGCCAACGCAGAAGTGGCGACCTCCCTCACCACACGCCCAGCGCCGCGCCCGGATACTCGGTGAGCTTCTCCCGGCCCAGAATGTGGTCGAGGTGGTGCTGCATGTGGGCGATGTAGTCCTCAATCAGGAAACCCAGCGTCACCGGCGCGCTCGCACCCACGGAACACCGCGTTGCCAGCAGCTCTTCCGGAATGCGCGCCACCAGTTCCACCAGCAGCCGGTTGTAGCGTTCCCAGAAGTCGACGAGCATGGTCCACGGGAGTTCTCCGTAGCCGTGCAGCGCCACCCAGCCGTCGCCGTCGTAGGAGAGCCCGTGAAACTCGGGCTCGAGCGAGGCCCGCACGAAACGGACATGGTTGTTGGTGGCGGAATCGATCAGATGTCCCAGCTCCTGCTTCTGCGACCAGGCGCCCTCCCGTGCCGGCTTCGCGGCCTGATCTTCCGCGATGGCCCGCAGCGCAGGAAGTTCGCGGGCAATAGCATCGGCCAGAAGTTGCGCGAGCTTTTGCGACATTTTTACATTGTGCCACGTCCCGGCGGGGTCAAAGCGCTATCATCGTTCCAAGAGGAGAACTATGCGCAAACTGATTCTGATTTTCACTTCACTGGCGGCGATGGCGGCGCTCTGCTATGGTGCGGATACGGTGTACGGGTTCACGCCCAAGTCGATTGATGGCCAGCCGGCGCCGCTGTCGGCGTACAAAGGGAAAGTGCTGCTGCTGGTGAACGTGGCCAGCAAGTGCGGGTTTACGCCGCAGTATAAGGGCCTCGAAGCCGTCTACGAACAGTACAAGGACAAGGGGCTGGTGATCATGGGTTTCCCCGCCAACAACTTCATGGCACAGGAACCGGGGACCAACGAGGAAATCAAGACGTTCTGCACGCGCACTTACAACGTGACCTTCCCCATGATGAGCAAGATCTCGGTGAAGGGCGACGACATGGACGATCTCTACAAGTACCTCACCGACAAGACGGCGCATCCGGATACCGGCGGCGACATTCGCTGGAACTTCACCAAGTTCCTGGTGGATCGCAATGGGAACATCGCTGCGCGGTTCGAGCCGAAAACCACGCCCGATTCGCCCGAGGTGAAGGCCGCCATCGAAAAAGCTCTGGCCCAGGAATAGCGGCGCGCACCGCCCGCCGCCAGGTCGCTATGATTGAGGTGTGAGAACGCAAGTGGATTCTGACATCGAAGCGACTGCGCCGCCGCCGTCCATCGATCTCGATCCGGAACGGATTGAGTTCGGACGTGTGTTCGTGCCTCTCTGGCTGACCAGCCGCTATTCCGGCGGCTCGTGGCAGGAGCCCCGCATCGAGCGCATCGGCAACATCGACCTGCATCCGGCCGCCATCGTCTTCCACTACGGGCAGGCCATCTTCGAGGGCCTGAAGGCGTACAAGTGGGCAGATGGCTCGGTGCACCTCTTCCGGCCCGAGGAGAACGCGCGCCGGCTCAACCGTTCGGCGGAGCGGATGGCCATGCCCACCCTCGACGAGAAGACCTTTGTCGAGGGGATCCGCGACCTGGTGAGCCGCGAGCGCGACTGGATTCCGGAGTTTCCCGGGTCTCTCTACATCCGCCCCACGATGATCGGAACTGAGGCGTGCATCGGCGTGCGCCCCAGCAACGAGTTCCTCTTCTACGTCCTCACGCTGCCGTCGGGCGCGTATTTTCCGAAGTCGTCCGGTGCCACCGGGACGCAGACGGTTCGCGTCTACGTGACCACCGGGGTGGGCCGCGCCGCGCCCGGGGGCACCGGGAACGTGAAGGCGGCCGCCAATTACGCGGTCACGCTGAAGGTGATCGGAGAGGCTAAGAAGAAAGGCTGCGCGCAGGTTCTGTTTCTGGACGCGCGCGGACGGGGCCACATCGAAGAGATGGGCGGCATGAACGTGTTCTTCGTCTCCGGGCGGAAACTGGTTACTCCGCACCTGCACGACACCATTCTGCCGGGCGTCACAAGGGACAGCATTCTTCGGCTGGCTCCCGAGCTGGGTTTCGAGGCGGTGGAGGGAGACGTTCCTCTCGATGCCCTCATCGCTCAGACCCAGAAGGGCGAGGTCACCGAGGCGTTCGCGTGTGGGACAGCCGCCGTGATCGCCGGCATCGACACCTTTCTTCTCGACGACGGCCGGGAGATATCGGTTGGATCGGGCAAGTGCGGCCCGGTGACCGAGACCCTGTACCACCACCTCATCGACATTCAGTACGGCAACCGCCCGGACCCGTTCGGTTGGATGATCGGGGTCTGAGGGCCGGCAGGCCCGGTCAGGATCCGCGGAGTTTCCGCGCCGTCGCGCGATAATCAAAGTTTCCATGGACAATCCACGTACGCTTGGCTTCCGCACTCTGGCGATTCATGCCGGGCAACCGCCCGATCCGGCTTACGGCGCCGTCATGCCGCCCATTTACCAGACCTCCACGTTCGCCTTCCGCGGAGTTGGCCAGCCTGGGCCGTTCGACTATTCGCGCAGCGGCAACCCGACCCGCAAAGCGCTGGAGGACTGTCTGGCGGCGCTGGAAGGGGGGCCGGTTCGGCTTTGCATTCGGCACCGGCATGGCCGCCGAAGCCACCGTGCTGGCGCTGTTCGACGCGGGCGACCGCCTGATCGTCCACAACGATCTGTACGGGGGCACGTATCGTTTGCTCACCACGGTGCTGGCCGGCAAGGGCATCGTCACCGAGTTCGTCGACCTGCGCGACGATCGCGCTCTGCGCGAGGCGCTGCGAACTCCGGCACGCGCCGTCTGGATAGAGTCTCCCACCAACCCCTGCATGAATCTGGTGGACCTCGCGCGTGTGGCAGGCCTCGCCCACGAGCGCGGCGCAATCGCCATCTGCGACAACACGTTTCTCTCGCCGTATTTCCAGCGGCCGCTCGAACACGGCGTCGACATCGTGGTGCACTCCACCACCAAGTACATCAACGGCCATTCCGACGTGGTGGGCGGCGCGGCCGTCACCAGCGATGCCGCCCTCGCCGAGCGCATCGGCTATCTGCAAAATGCCCTGGGCAGTTGTGCCGCGCCCTTCGATTGCTTTCTGGTCCTGCGCGGCATCAAGACGCTGGCCGTGCGCATGGAGGAGCACAATCGCAACGCGCTGGCCATCGCACGCTGGCTGGAAGCGCACCCGCGGATTGCCCGCGTGCATCATCCGGGCCTCGCCAGCCACCCCCAGCATGAGCTGGCGTTGCGGCAGATGAGCGGCTATGGCGGAACGTTCTCGTTCCGGGTGAACGGCGGCGAAGAGCAGGCGTTGCGGCTGCTGGGGGCGGTGAGAATCTTCACGCTGGCGGAATCGCTGGGCGGCGTGGAATCGCTCATCGAGCACCCCTTCAGCATGACCCACGCCTCGGTCCCGGAGGCCAGCCGCACGGCCATGGGCATCACGCCCGAGCTGATCCGCATTTCGGTTGGCCTCGAGGACGTGGACGACCTGATCCAGGATCTGGAGCAGGCGCTGGCCGGCTGATTCGCATACACTCGTGGTGAGATATGAGAAAATTCTGCCTTGCCGCGCTGGCCCTCGCCGCCCCGTTCTTCGGCGCCGATCTGGCATCCACCCCGCCCATGGGGTGGAACAGTTGGAACAAGTTCGCCGACAAGATCGACGACAAGACCGTTCGTGAAATCGCCGACGCCCTGGTCTCCAGCGGCATGAAGGATGCCGGCTATGTGTACGTCAACATCGACGACACGTGGGAGGGCGAGCGCGACGCCCAGGGGAACATTCAATCCAACAGCAAGTTTCCCGACATGAAGGCGCTCGCCGATTACGTGCACGGCAAGGGGCTGAAGATCGGCATCTACTCGTCGCCCGGCCCGAAGACCTGCGCCGGTTTTGCCGGCAGCTATCAGCATGAAGCGCAGGATGCGAAAACGTGGGCGGCGTGGGGTATCGATTATCTGAAGTACGACTGGTGCAGCGCCAGCGAAGTCTACCAGCCTTCCGACATGCAGGCCGTCTATAAGAAGATGAGCGACGCGCTGAAGGCCACCGGACGGCCCATTTTCTTCAGCTTGTGCCAGTACGGCCTGCAGAATGTCTGGGAATGGGGCGCGTCGGTGGGCGGTAACCTGTGGCGCACCACCGGCGACATCGAGGACAAGTGGAAGAGCATGGCGACCATCGGCTTCGACAAACAAACCGGTCACGAGCAGTACGCCGGTCCCGGACACTGGAACGATCCCGACATGCTGGAGATCGGAAACGGCGGCATGTCCCGAACCGAGTATGTTACCCACATGAGCCTGTGGGCGATGCTGGCCGCGCCGCTGCTCGCCGGCAACGATGTACGCAACATGACCGACGAGACTCGCGAGATCCTGACTAACAAGGAAGTGATTGCTGTGGATCAGGACCCGCTCGGCCAGCAGGGCCGCCGCGTTTCGAAAGAGGGCGCCGCCGAGATCTGGGTGAGGCCGCTGGAGAATGGCGACCTTGCGGTCGCGTTGTTCAATCGCGGTGAGACGATGACGGAGATTGTCGCTTACTGGAGCATTCTGGGGCTGGAGGGCAAGCACAAGGTGCGCGATCTGTGGAGGCACGTGAATGCCGGCTCGGTGAAGGATGCCTATCTTGCCGATGTTCCGCAGCACGGAGTGGTGATGTTGCGGATCGCGCGCTAACGGCACTTATGCTGACTAACCTGGCTGTGCTCGCCATCTGCGGCGCGGGATTGGCTGGCGCCCAAACGCCGGCCGAGCTCTCGCAGTTCCTCCGGAAGTACGACGCGAAGAAACACATCGTCCGGCCGGCCAACGGTGCGATCAGGCATGAGTACCTGATCCCGGCTGGACCATTTACTCAACTGTTCGACTGGGACATGTATTTCATGGGAGTTGCCCTCAGCTATGACGGCGTCGGTAAGCCGGTGGCAAGCTCGGTGGAGTCGTTCCTCGAGTATGTCGATGAGTACTCCAACCGTACCGGCTACACGCCGCGAGAGATTGCCCCTGAGGGCTTCTGGGCGCTACCCGAAATGTGCAAACCGTTTCTCGCCCAGGCCGCTCTCCGGGCGTCGCTCACCAGGGGGGACTTCACCTGGCTGCTGCGGGAGAACGGAGCATCCCGGGAAACGAACTACGTCAAGCTGACCCACACACTGCGCTTCTGGGAGGAGACGCGCCGCTCGCCCGATGGCCTGTTCCGCTGGTACAACGGCGTCGAGAGCGGCGTGGACAACGGCCCGGCGGTTTCGAGTAATCCCGCGGACGTAACCGAGGGCGTGGATCTCCAGTGTTACATCTACCGCGAGTATCTCGCGCTGGCGGCGTTGGCCGGCAAACTGGGCCGGAGCGAGGACGCCGCCACTTACAAACAGAAAGCGGCCGATCTGCGTAAGTTAGTACAGCAGAGAATGTGGTCCGAGGCGGACGGGATGTTTCTCAACATCGAAGCCTGGACCGGGAAACCCGTGCGCGTCAGGGCCTGGACTAACTTCGTTCCGCTGTGGGTGGGCATCGCCACCGGGGACCAGGCGAAGCGTACCATCGCCGCTCACTTACTCAATCCGGCGGAATTCCGGGCGCCGCACGGCATTCGTACGCTGGCCGCCGGCGAGCCGTTGTACGATCCGGCGCATGGATACTGGCGCGGCCCGGTGTGGGTGATTTCGAACTACCTGATCATGCACGGCCTGCTGAACTATGGATACGCGAAGGAAGCCCGTGCCATCGCGGTGGAAACCGTGTCGCTGCTGGTGAGTGATTACGCGGCCACGGGCGGCATGAATGAATGCTATTCCCCGGAGACGGGCAAGCCCGCGGCCAGCGGCCATTTCCTGAGCTGGGACCTTCTGGCGGAACACATGGTGGAAGAAGCGGAAAAGGGTACAGACCCGACCGCGATTCCGGACTGATCCTCGCGCTTGAAGATCGTCACACACTAAAGTCTGTGCCACCTGTTATCAGTAACCTCCCGACACGTGGTGGCACAGGCTTCAGCCTGTGAACGCGACTCAGCGTGGCGCTGGCAGGCCCATCTTCTTCGCGAGCGCAAGGAATCCGGGGTGCCGGTGCAGGCTGTCAAAGACGGGGTCCACGGTCAGCACAACCATGTCGCTGCTGCGCTGCTGGAAAGACTGATCCAGGGCCTCCACGGCGCGGTCCTTGTCCCCCATCGCCAAATGCACGTAGGCCAGTTGATACCAGGGCATGGGCTCGCCCGCCGCGGGATGTTCCAGAGCCGCCACCAGCTTGCCGGCCTCGTCTTTTCGGCCCATGGCCGTCAGGACCATGGCAAGGTGTCCGGCTGTGTCAGAGTCTTTCGGATACTCGGCTACGGATCGTTGCAGCGCCGCCGCCGCCTCCCCGTACATTCGTTTCTCCTGGAAGCTGTCGCCCAGAATCGACCACGCCGGGTAATAGTGAGGGTCGATTTCCGTGGCCTGCCGGCATTGGCGGATCGCTTCGTCGTAGCGGTGTGCACAGTACAGCACCACACCCACGTTCGTGCTCACGCGGAAGTTGAGAGGATCGAGGAGCAGCGCTCGTCTCGCTTGCTGCAGCGCCTCATCGAAGCGCCCTACCGACAGAAGCTCCTGCGAGTACCAGTCGTGCGCCCAGGAGGAGTTCGGATTGAGCGCCACGGCGCGCTGCAGCCCGCGCTCGCTCTCCGCCCAGTTCCAATCGTAGAAGTAGCGGATCCAGGCGAGCACGGCGTGGGCATCGGCGAGCGTGTCATCCAGTTCCAGCGCCCTGGTGGCCGCCGCTCGGGCCCGGGCGATCGTCTCCGGTTCGGGCTGCACCGCGTGATAGGCGAGTTCCGCGTCGGCGAAGCCCAGCGCCGCCCAGGCCGGCGCGTATTGCGGATCTTTTCCGGTGGATTGCTCGAGATAGGAAACGCTTCTCCGCAGGTCCGCCGAGGTGACGCGGTCTTTGAAATACAGTCCTTTCAGGTACAGATCGTACGCTTCAAGGTCGTGCGGCGGCTTGGTTCGCACGGCGCTGGGATGCCGCA
Organism: Bryobacteraceae bacterium; assembly: GCA_049510065.1. Classification (GTDB taxonomy): domain Bacteria; phylum Acidobacteriota; class Terriglobia; order Bryobacterales; family Bryobacteraceae; genus CAWACP01. The sequence goes on along the minus strand of JBEKZH010000020.1, from coordinate 56,315 downwards.
GCGCGCCGGCAACAGAGCGGATCAGATCGTCCTGAATGGTGAAGATATCGCCGGCATCGCCTTCCCAGGTGCGCGACCAGACATGAAAACCGTCGGCTACCTTGATCAACTGCGCGCTAATACGCAACCTGCCGTCGACGGTATGCACGCTTCCTTCGAGCATCGTTTCCACGCCCAGTTGACGGCCAGCCGTGCGGATGTCCGGGCTTTTCCCGCGGAACTGAAAGGCCGAACTTCGCGCCACCACCTGCAAACCGTCCACTTGCGCCAGACCGGTTGTCACCTCCTCGACAAACCCGTCGGTCAGGTATTCGTTGTCCGGATTGTTGCTCAGGTTCAGGAACGGCAGCACCGCGATGGAGGAAAAGGTCTGGTTCTGCCGGGTCTTCACCACCCAGTACGCGATCGAACAGGCTGCCAGCACGATGATGGCGAAGCCCGCGACGATCCTCCATAAGAACCCCGCCGCGCTCGGGGCCGGGGCGCCACCCTCAGCCGCCTTCTCGTGGAAGAGCGGAACGTAGCTCCCCTTCGGCAGTTCGATGACGATTGGGTCGTCGCGCCCGGAGCTCAGGTAATAATCGCGCAGCCGGATGCGCAGGTTGCCGGCGGCAACGCGCACCACCGAGTCGCCGCTCGGGTCGAACGACGACCGCCGGTTGAAGACCTGGATGGCCAGCGCCGTTTCTTTGATGGTCTCGGCGCCATTCAGCTTCTCGTCCACCACAAAGGCAAGGAATTGCTGCAGTCGGCTGGCGTTGGCAAACTCCGCAGCGGCCAGTATCTTCTCAAGCTGCTGGCGCACCAGCGCGGCGTCCATAGTGGCGCCGTTGGGCGCTCGCGATCGCTCCCGTGCCGCACTTCGCATTCGGGTCCGGATCCAGGCCATCGGCGTATGGACGAAATGGGCACACCCGAACGCGTCAGCGCGCGTCCCCTGGAGGCCCGGCGACACCAGCCGCGTCGTATGCGCTCAACAAAAAGTGGCTGTGCAGTGAACTCTCGCCTGGATCATATCACCATATGCGGATGTTCGACCCGTAATCCCCGCCGTAATCCCCGCCGGCTACCGACCCTGGTACTTCATCACGATGGAAACACGCCGATTGCGGTTGTCGGCGGGGTTGCCGGCGATGAGAGCGCGATGGTCGGCGTAGCCGCAAATCTCCGATACCTGATCGGGCCTCAGTCCGCGGGCGATCATGATGCGGCGGGCCATGTTGGCGCGGTCGAAGGACAGTTCCCAGTTCCCGTATGCGTCCGCGCCCCCGTTGCGGAAAGGGCGCGAATCGGTGTGCCCCTCGATGGCTACCAGGTTGGGCAATGCGCCGAGCTGCTCGGCGAGCAGAGCGAACATCCGCTCCCCGTTCGGTGTGGGCCGCGGGCTGCCGGTTTCGAAAAACATTCCGCCATCGTTCTCCATCAGCTCGATGCGCAGGCCCTCGCCGGTGACGGTGAACTGCACGTATTTCGAGAGCTGGTGCAGTTCGGGCGCCTCTCGCATGGCCTGTTCCACCTTTTCGCGCAGCTTGCGGATGTTGGCTTCGTCCAGGGACAAGGCTTCTCCCGAACCCGCATGGGCGGTGCCGGCGAGGCGGTGAAAGCCGCGGGGATCGCGAAAGTAGCCGGCCACGGACTCGCGCACCTCCCGGCCGGAAGTAACCAGCCAGAGCACGATGAACAAGGCCATCAGGGCGGTAACGAAATCCGCGTAAGCCACTTTCCACGCCCCACCCATGTGCCGCTCCACCTCCTCGGGTTCCCTTCGCACATCCATGGCGGATCAGTCTTCGGCGACGGCCACGGGCTCTTCTTCCCGCTCCTGCGGGCGCACGGCCGGGATCTTCGCCTTGCGCAGCAGCCGTTCCATGTTGTCGAAGGACGGACGCACGTCGAGCGGGATGGAACGGCGCGCCGTTTCCGCCGACACCATCGGCGAGGCGCCGTGAAAGAAGGCGCCGATGGCCACGCGGATCACCTGCAGGTACTCGGCCCGGGCTCTGTTGAGGCACTCGAGGTGGCTGGCCAGCGGCCCCACTACGCCGTAGCAGAGCAGAATACCGAGGAAGGTTCCCACCAGCGCCGCCGCTACTTTCTGGCCGATGTCCGCGGCAGGTCCGCCCAGGGCCCGCATGGTGACCACCACTCCCAGCACGGCGGCCACGATGCCCAGCCCGGGCAGAGAGTCGGCGACAGTCGCCAGCGCCCTTACCGGTTGCTGATGCCCGGAACGCTGAACCTCGATATCCAGCGACATGAGACGTTCCATCTCGTGGCTGTCCAAACCGGCGGCGATAGCGATGCGGAAGGAATCGCAGATAAAATGGACCACTACGTCGTCGGCCAGCACGGCGCGGTAGGGCCGGAAGATCTCGCTCTTGTGAGGCGCTTCGACGTGCGGCTCGAGGCTGGGCAACCCAGCCCGGCGGCCGTACTGGAACAGGACGTACAACAGCTTGAGGACAACCAGATAGCCTTCCCCGGTGTGGGTACGGTGGCGGTGAATGGACGCTATCGCCTGGAAGAGCGCGCGCAGATTGCGCCGCGGGTTGGAGACGAGAATAATTCCGATGGCGCCGCCGGCAATGATCAGCAGCTCGGCGGGCTGAAGCAGAACGAAGATGTTGCCGTGCTCGATGGACAGCATCAGGTTGCTCTTCGGCGTGTGGTACAAGCGGCAGCGTCCCTCCGGCGCCACGGTACACGCTTCTTCGTCCACTTCGAAGTACTCCCCGGCGATCACGAACCCGCACTTCATGTGCTTTTCGCCCCACAGACGGGCCAGTCCCAGACCGGTTTCCTCCTCCCGGCTCACCACTACGCGGCCATCCTTAAACGTTGCCCGGCCCGTCGCCAGATCCCTGATCAGCAGGCCGACGCGGTGGGCGCTCCTCAGGATGGACAGAGCCAGAGCCCCGGCGCAGCACAGGGTGGTGATGGAAAGGACGGAACCCACGGGCACGCCGCACATTCTGGCGGCCCAGAGGACGATGCCCGGAACCCACGTCCGAATCGCGTAGACGACCACCAGCCAGCCGAACATCGCCGGCCCGGTGTAGCGAACGGGCCACAGAGCGCGGCCGAACAGCCGCACCATCTGCGCGTTGCTGATTCTTCCCTTGCGATTCTCCTCGAGATCCGGCATGGTGAAGCCGGCGGCGCGGGCGAGGCCAGGCAGAGGGTCGTTCGCCTGCGCATCGTCAGTGACGTACTCGATATAGGACATGCTCCCGTCTCCGTGGTAACGCCGCTGTCTCACCATCGACAGTTCTGGCGGGAAAGTTGAGACTACTACGGTGCGCCCTTCCTATTGCGGACGCGAATCGTACCGATGAGACTCAGGTGACCATCAATCGGCAAATCGCCATCACCTGCGGCACTCTCGTCGCCTTCACGGCCCTTACAGGTCTGATTTCGCTCGAAGGCTTCGGGCGGCTGGCCGGATACGTGGAAGAGATCACCACGGACTCCCTGCCGGGCAGCATCTCCATTCTCCGGACGGAGTCGCTGGTGCGCGAACTGCGCGGCGATATCTGGAAACACATTGCCAACTCCGACGCAGCCTCGAAAGCGGAGCTCGACAACCGCATCGAGGACCTGAAGCGCCGGGTGTATGAAGAGCTTCGGCACTACCAGACCACCATCACCACGGACGAGGACCGCCGGGCGTTCGCACCCATACCGGGCGTCTTTGAAAGCTATATGCAGGCCTGGTACGCCAGCGTCCCGCTCAGCCGCGAAGGGAAAACCCAGGAGGCGGCCGTGCAGTACCACGGCCAGGCCGATCCCCGCTACCAGGAGCTGCTCCGGGCGCTGAAGGTCGAGACCGATATGAACCTGCGGGATGCGAACACGAATTCGGCGGCGGCCGTGGTGGCCTCCCGGACCGGGGGAATCATTGCTGCGGTGGGCATGCTGCTGGCCGTGGCCGCGGGCGTCCTGCTCGCTCTGGTGGTCACCCGCAAGCTGGTCCGCACCCTTCGTTCCGCGGCCGAGCAGATCGATGGCGGGGCGCAACAGATGGCCGCGGCGGCCAGCCAGGTGGCCAGCGCCAGCAACACGCTGGCCCAGGACGCCGCCGGTCAGGCGGCATCGGTGGAAGAGACGTCCGCTTCCGCGCACGAGATCAGCGTCCTGACGAAGAAGAACGCCGAAGCAACCCGGCACGCTTCCGAACTCATGGAGCGGGCCATTCCCATCGTTGCGGAAGTGGATTCGGCCCATCGGGAACTGGGCGCCAGTATGACCGAGTTGCAGAGTTCCTCGGAAAAGATGTCGCGCATCAACCGGGTGATCGACGAGATCGCTTTCCAAACCAACATCCTCGCGCTCAATGCCGCAGTGGAAGCGGCGCGCGCCGGGGAGGCCGGTCTGGGCTTTGCGGTGGTGGCCGATGAAGTCCGCACGCTGGCGGCGCGGGCGGCCGATGCGGCCCGGGAGACTTCGGCGCTGATCGAGGAGTCCCTGCGGAACGCCGGGGAAAGCCGCGTGAAGCTGGACAAAGTGCTGAGCGCCATGGCTGCCAACAACAAGATAGCCCACGAGGTGAAGGTCTCCGTCGACGAGGTGAACGTGAGCACCCAGGAGCAGGCTCGCGGTCTCGAGCAGATCGCCTCCGGCGTGGTGCAGATCGAGCAGGTAACGCAGCGGGCCGCCGCTACCGCCGAGGAGAGCGCTTCCGCCTCCCAGCAGCTCGCCGCCCAGTGCCAGCAGTTGAAGGTGGTGGCCGGGCAGCTCACCGCCCTGGTCAAAGGTTAAGTGGAGCCCTACTCCAACACCACCGCCGCCACCACGCCGAGCCTCGGGATAGAGATCTCGGTGACACCGTCCTGCTCGAAAAGCTCCACGGGTTTGGGCGCCTCGCCCGGGGCCAGTAATTTTACCCGGCTAAAATGCCCCGGCAGCCGTACAGTGACGTCTTCCACGGGGTAATCCGAATAATTCACCAGATGCAGCACCACCGGCCGGCCAGCCGGACCCGCGAGCAGATTCGAGATGGTGCTGGGCGCGTTGAAGACCTTCCCGCCGGGGTTGCGGCTGTTGGTCAGCGAATTGAGCTCGCGCCAGATCTCACCCAGTTTCGCAATCTGGTCCCGGTTAAGGACGATCTGCCGGGGGTCGTCGGGCATGGGCATTTTCCAGCCCGGCGGCGCGGTGAGCAATGTGTTCCCGGCGCGCGTCCAGGCTTTGAGGGCCTCGCGCTGGGCGGTGGTCAGCGCGGCGGGATCCACGTTCACGGCCATGGTGGTTCCCGCGAGCGAGCCTTCGCCGAAACTCCGCAGCGGCACCGGGAGCACGGTGGTGTGCTTTGCCGCCAGCATGTCCACGATGCCGCCGGCGAGCAGCGCGCCGCTGTTGACGTCCTCCAGCAGCGCCAGCGTGCTCCAGGGTCGCATGGCCCGCCACTCTGGATGGCCCGAATAGAAGCTGAGCAGCTCGCCCATCCTCCGCCAGGCTTGCAGCGCCTTTGCCTCTCCGGTCAGCAAACGGCGCGCGAGGTCGTCATCGAACGCAATCACCCAGTGCGCGCCGGCGCTCTCGGCGTCCGCGATCGCCTGCAGATACCGCTCCGGCGCAATCACCGTTCCCGGGGGCGGCGTGTTGGCGATCCAGACCGGCCTCCCCCCGGCAGCCGCGCGCACAAAGCGCAGGAAGCCCGCGTTGGTGTCGATCCACGGCGACCCGCTCGGCGCCGACACCGCCACGCCGTCCTTCTGGATCTGCACGCCGGGCCAGACGCCCTGATACGTGCCCACCAGCGGCGCGCGCGGATCGAACGCCAGAGCCGAGCGCGATGGCAGGCGGATGGCGAGGATGTTCAAATCCTCGATCGCCGCCACCGTGCTCTCCGGGAAATCCCCTTCCAGCACGACGCCGGTCATCTTTAGCGTGGCGGCCTGACGCGCGGCATCTATTGCTTGTTGGGGCGCCGGTTGGCCCGGGTGGATGACGCCGAGAGTGGCGATGCCGCGCTGGCCGGCGTTGGTGACGAACGGCCCGTCCCAGTCGCGCTGCTCCAGCAGCAGGCAGTTGACCGGCGTCTTCTGAACCAGATCGAGGGATTTCGGATCGTGGGAGTACCAGCGGGCGGGAATCCACGAGCTGATGTTGTGCGCGGGCGCGACGAAAGCGAGCAGGAGAACAGCCGGGACCATCTACTCGCTACTGTAGCGTGGCCAGCTTACCACTACTGTGCTACAAACTGGGGCAGGATGGAATCCTGCGCGGCGGTTGCCTACCGCCGCTGTTCGGGTGCAAACGTGGCGATGGGCCGATTGACAATCGGCCGCAGCTTGGCGAGCTGCCCCGCAGAGCAGCATAGCCGCAACCAGGGGGCAGGGCGGCCTGAGAGGCCGCCGCAGGCTACGAGCCTGCCCCACACGGAATCGTCGCGCGCTGCGAAGATTCTCGGGTGTAGTAGTACAAGGTCTCAAGAAGCGCCGGCCTACGCGGCCTGAGTGGCGGCGTCGAGAGCGTGGAACACGGGCCGGAATCTTCGCAGCCGCCGCAGTCCGATCTCGGTGAGGGCCAGCTTGGCCTGCGATTTCATGTTGCGGAACTGCGTCGGCGTGAGCCGCATCTCCCGGCAGATCTGTTCCTTGCTCTGCTCCTCCAGGTAGAAGCGGCGGAGGATCTCACGGTCGAGCGCGGGCATCTGGCACAGGATGTCGCGCACAAAGGTCACTCGCTGCCTGTTGTAGAGGCCGGTCTCCAGATTGGTCCCATCCGGGACATCCACAGCCATGCCGTCCAGCCCGGTGAAGCGATTGCGGCCCTGTACCCGCCGTTCGATCTGCGAGTACGTGTAGAAGCGGGTGACGGTGGTGAGGAATGCCCGCAGGCGTTCGGGGTCGCGCAACTTTCCCGCGGTGATCGCCTCGGCGACGGTGACGTACACGTCATGCACGCTGTCCTGGAGGTCGTCGGGGCCAAGCTGGCGCATCAGGAAGTAAGTGAAGTTCTTCACCATCCCGTACAGCTCTTCCAGAGCGGCCGGATTTCTCTTTTCGATTCTGCCTACCAGTTCCCGGCAGCTCGCGGGACTGGAGTCGAAGCTGGTGGAACTGGTGTGCATTCTACGTCACACCAATTATCGGGGCCACGGCGGCGCTTCTGAATTCCGTGGATCGTGTATTAATCCACCACCACCACCGTAGGGTTCCCTGGGGTGAATCCCGTATGTTTCGCGTTTACGCTTCCGGGTGCAGGAGCTTCTCCACGTATTTGGCGATCAGATCCACTTCGATGTTGATCCGGTCGCCGGGTTGGCGCACCCGCAGGTTCGTGACGGCGTAAGTGTGCGGAATAATCGCCACCGATACGATGCCGTCCGCCAGAGCGGCGATGGTCAGGCTGATGCCGTCGAGGGAAACCGATCCCTTGTGGATCAGATAGCGATCCAGTTCGGCGGGGACCTTCACGCGAAGCCACCAGTTGCCGTCTCCCAGCTCTTCCAGAGACACCAGTTCGCCAGTGCCATCGACGTGGCCCTGGACCATGTGTCCGCTCAAACGTCCAGTCAGGGAAAGCGGCCTTTCCAGATTCACCACCGAACCGGTCAGCAGGTCGCCAAGGTTGCTGCGGCTCAGGGTCTCCGGCGCGAGATCGACGCTGAAGTGCGATTTGCCTACTTCCACCGCGGTCAGGCAAACGCCGTTGACCGCGATGCTGACGCCGGGCGCGGCATCGGACAACACCATGCCGCACCCAATCTCAAGGCGCGCGCCAGTCTGCTGCGCAAGCAGACGCCGCACCTCGCCCGCTTCTTCAATAATGCCTGTAAACATGGATTTGATCAGGGATTCCCGGCTCCAAGGATCTCACGAATCTCGGCCGCGGCGCGCCGGGCATCTTCCACCGCTCCGATCGGAAAGCTGATGGCGCCTACGCGCGGATGTCCGCCGCCACCGTAGCGCTCGCAGATGGAAGCCAGGTTGTGGATCGGCTCCTCGCGGGCCCACGGGTTCGATCCCACCGAGACCTTCGTCCGAAAGCTGGAAGTGCTCACCGATACGGTGTAGATCGAATCCGGATACAAGTAGTAGGGGATGAACTTGTTGTAACCCTCGATGCCCTGGTCGATCAGATCGAAGGACACCACCTTGTGGCCGTACTGCGCGCGCGCGCGGATGATATCGATGGAACGCAGGTGGCGCTCGTACAGCGGCGCGTAGACCTTCTGAATATCGGGGTCCCCGGCGATCTGTTCCAGCTTCCGCTCGCGCATCAGGCGGATCACCCGCTGAACGAAGTCCGAGCCTTTGGAGCCCTCGATGGCCAGGGTCAGTTTCGCGGCCGCGCTGCGCAGCTCCACCGCTTCCTCGGCATTGGTGTATTGTGCGCCGTCGACGATGTCCGCCCACGTCACCAGTTCGTCGAGGTCCGATCCGTCGAAGCCGAACCGCTGGCGCGTGACCGTGGCGATGAATTTGGTGCAGGAATGGAAGGCAGGATCATACAGCTTCCGGCCGCTGGTATCCAGCTTCCAGTGCTCGGCATCCTCGGGGCTGAGGAAGGCGCTCTGGTGATGGTCGAACCACCAGGTGAGGCGCGGATTCGTGGAGTACTTGAAATCGACGATGGCGTTCACGTCGCCGTCGAACATGCCGTCGTCGAACAGTTGCGTGGCCTTGTGGGCGAGGCCGGTGTACTCGAAGGTGGCATTCGGGTCCAGTTGCGCCTGCAGGAAACGGCTGAAAAAAGCGGCAGACGCCGCGCCGTCGAAACAATGATCGTGATAGAGGATTCGCACCCGCATGAAATAGTCGCCGTAATAACGAAGGAAACCTTTCAGCTTCTCTCATTCGCGGCCGGAAAGCAAATGCGATTCGGGCGAGCCCGCCGCGGAGCTTTTGCGGCCGTTGCTGGGAGAACTCGTGTTCGTGGGCGGGTGCGTGACTGGTCTGCTCATCACCGACGAGGCGGCCAGCGCTCCCAGGATCACTCTCGACGTAGACGCAATCGTCGGAAATCACATCCTATGCGGAGTATGCGGACTTCGGGGATCGTTTGCGCGCGCTGGGATTCGCGGAGGACACGAGTGAAGGCGCGCCCCTGTGCCGCTGAACCCATGATCGGACGATACTCGACGTAATGCCACTCGACGAGAAGATTCTCGGGTTTTCCAACCGATGGTATCGGGCTGCCATGGAGTCTTCAGTAGCAGTAAGACTGTCGGCCGATCTCGAAATCCGCGCGGTCACCGCCCCTTTCTTCATCGCCACGAAGCTCGAGGCTTTCAGGGGCCGGGGAAAGGGAGATTTTCGGGGAAGCCACGACCTGGAGGATTTGGTGTCGGTGGTTGATGGCCGGGACATCCTGGTCAGCGAGGTCCGGGCGGAACGGAACGAGCTTCGTGCATACATCCAGGCTGAGATCAAGACTCTCCTTGCAACGGGAGGCTTTCTCGATGGGCTTCCCGGATACTTGCTTCCGGACGCCGCGAGTCAGTCAGGAATCAACATCGTCCTGAAGCGACTGAGAGACCTCGCATCCGCCCAGCTCCAACCGAATACCATGTGAGTATGGCGCACATCCGCGCGGGCGACACACAGGCCACCCAGCGCGTCTCCGAATTCGTTCAGGAGCTGGCCGGCAAACGCTGGTATCACAGCTTCGAGCTGCCGGACGGCCGCGTCATCGAGGGCTTTCAGACCCTTGCCCAACTGCGCGCGCGCCTGGCACAGTTCCCCATCCCCGACGACCTGCACGGCAAACGAGTGCTCGACATCGGCTGCTGGGACGGCTGGTTCAGCTTCGAAATGGAGCGGCGCGGCGCCGAAGTGGTGGCCGCCGATATCGTGGAGCGGGACACCTTCCTTGCCGCGCGGGAAGCGCTCGGATCGAAGGTGGAGTTCGTGCTTTCCGATGTGTACCAGCTCACGCCGGATCGCGTCGGCCGCTTCGATATCGTGCTCTTTCTCGGTGTGCTCTATCACCTCAGGCATCCGCTGCTGGCGCTGGAACGCGTGTGCGCGCTCACCACGGATCTGGCCCTGGTGGAATCGTTTGTCACCGACGACGGCTCCAATCCTGCCGCCCCGCCGGTGATGGAGTTCTACGAAACCTCCGAGCTGGTTGGCCGCTTCGACAACTGGTGCGGGCCGAACACCTCCTGTCTGCTGGCCTTCTGCCGCACCGCCGGGTTCGCCACCATCGAGCTTCGCGGCGTGGTGGATCAACGGGCGCACGTGGTCTGTGGCCGCCACTGGCCCGCGCCGCCGAGTCTTTCTGAGTATGTTCCGCAGTACGCTCCGCCGACGATCACTGGCGTGGTGAACCAGCGAAATGGCGAGCCGGTGTTTGACAGCCGCGTGGACGAGTACCTGTCCGTGTTCTTCAAGTCGGCTCAGCCCGACCTCACCCGCGCGTGCGTCATGCCGGAGATGGACGGATTCGGCGTCTACCCCGCGAGCGTCGCGCGCAGCGGAGGAAGCGGATGGCAGATGGACTGCAGAATCGACCCCGGCGGCATCCGGGCATCCCGGACCATTCGCCTGCGCACCAGCGGCAGCACATTCAGCGAGCCAGCCACCTTCGTGGTGGACGCGCCGCAGGATCGAACCGCCATCGCCGAGTTCTCCGGCCCGCTGGAGATTCAGGGCGTCGCCGACAGCAACACATGGGAAGACAACGTGGTTCGGCTGGAGCGCGAGGCCTGCGTGTCGGTCTGGGTGAGAGGGCTGCCGGACGAGGCCACCAGGAGCCGCGTTCGCGTGCGCATCGGCAACGCGGATGCCCAGGTCCTGTTCGTCTCCGCGCTCGATGACCGGGAACTGCGCCAGATCAACGTCCGTCTTCCATCTGAGATTGAGCTGGGCGATTATCCGGTGGTTGTCGTCTACGGGACATCCGCCACGGACCCGCGGCCTTTGCGCGTGTGTCCTGTCCCAAAAAATGAAAACCGGTGAGCACTCGGAGGAAGATGCTCACCGGTGGCACTGCTGCGAAACCGCAGACTGTGCCCAGCTTACGGGGGCCCGCCAGATAGCCAAGGACAAAGGCGCCCTCAGAAAATGACGTTGTCCCTCCGTAACAGGTTGCAGCCAGATTAACACGGCTTATAGGGCCCCCGGCAAGACTTTTCTGGGGACGGCTCAGACAACAGTAATGGGGAAGACGAACAGACGACGCCCGTAACGGATCTCCAGTTTATGGTCGCCGGGGCTCATGCCAGGCGGCAACGCGAAGTTGAACTCGCATCGCGGCGGCATCGGGTCGGTGAGAAACCACTCCAGCTTCTGCACCGCGCGGCCGGACACAGTGGCGAAGAACATCGCGGGGTCGGCCATCTCCTCGGTCACCACCTTCACCAGCCCGCTGCTCACCTGCCCAGCCGACAGAAGGTTGACCGCGTCGGTTACGGAGATCACTCGGGGGAGGCGCGGGCCCGGCGGTATTACGCGTACAGTGGCGCTGAGCAACGGGACGCCGCGCCAGCCAACGCGGACGGGCAGCAGTCCCGTGGGGGCGCCCGGCGGCAGTGAAATGCTGAGTTGCTGGAGGCCGTCGTAAGCTGGCGGACCCACGTAGAACGCAACGGCCTCGCGTCCGCCTACCGTCGCGTCCAGTCCGTTCAACTCGCACGCGGCGGGCAGTCCTTCCACCCAGAGCGACATCGCGGAGAACCGGCCCGTGGTGGTTACAGCCGGCTCCGTGCTGACGGCATTGGTGATGCGGCGGACGGTGGTGGTCGCTCCAGTCTGTTCCGATGGTTGAGCTTGTGGCTGCCCAGGGGCACGTTTGCGCCATGTGGTCCACAGGTATTGCGTGTCCATGCCGGAAAGCTCGAAAAGATCGAACCCGTTCTCGCGGGTGAACTCGCGGATCTCGGCGGAAGTGAACCGGCAGCCTGCCCACGTGTTGTACTTTTCGTCCGCGCCGCTGGGCAGGCCGTTGAACTGACCGCGAAAAACGCCACCCGGTTTCAGCACGCGGCGAATCTCGCGCATGTAATCGAGGACCACGCCGCCATCCGGGATGTGTTGAAACACGGCGTACGAATACACGAAGTCGAAGGACTCGTCGGCGAACTGCGGGAGATTGGCGCCGCCGGTGACGTGAACGTGCGCGTGCGCCGTGCCGGCCAGCCTCTCCCGCGCGAGCGCAATCATCTCGTCGGCCACGTCCACGCCGTGGATCTCGCCGAAGTTGCGGCTCAGCGGCTTCATCAGGCGGCCCGGACCGCAGCCGATTTCCAGGGCCCGCCAGGCGCGCCGGTTCGCCGCCGCCGGCAGGCGCTTCAACTCGTCTTCCATCTTCTCGACGATGTAGGCTCCGGTGGCCAGGAACTCAGCTTCGTCCTGTTCGCGGCGTCCGAAGGCGACGTAGTAGTTGGCATCCTCCCGCGCCCGGCGGTTCCAGTCGTCGCGCATGCGGTCGTGAACGGATGGCTCACTCATCGGAGCACTCGTTGTCCCGGATGGTATTCCCGGCCGCACTCACGCCGGGAGCGAAGCCGATGCAGTGCGCGCGCATCCGCCAGCCCTTGACGATGTTTCGCTCCACCACATTCCCGCGGGCGGGTGCGGGCCGCTGCGCCCGGCTGCCCAGATAAATGCCCGATTCCAGTACGCCCGGCTGATCGGGCCATGCGCAGCCGAAGCGCGCGGCGTCCTCGGGACAGTGTGCCAGATTCATCCGGCTGAGCCGATTGCCGCGGACCGTGTGCCCCGTGCCGATCACAAAAATCCCTCCGAATTTCGTCCCGGAGATCTCGTTCCCCTCGACCACAATGTTACGCGACTCCATGTCCGGATTCGAATTGTTCATCACGATGCCGAAGTGGCCCCACGAATAGTCTTCGGCGCGGCCGCGATTGACGCAGGTATTGGCGCGCACGGCGCCGTCGTGAAATCCGTCGAGATCGATGCACTTGCCGTTGATCTCCTCGAAGTGGTTCCCCTCATACACGCTGCGGTCCACGTTGCCGGCGGTGTCGATGCCCACCGGCGTGGCTAGCGCCTCCACATCGATCTCGGAGGCGGGGAATCCGATCTTCGATCCATGATTGCCGGTCACCCGTACGTTGGTCGCGTGCCCCACCTGGATGGCGTCGCGTCCGATCTCCGCAAGGGTGTTGTCGGCGAGGACCCCGTTCGCGTTTCGCGTAGCCCGCGAATGCGTCCAGATTCCGTTGCCCCGAATCGCTCGCAGCGCGCAGTGGCTGACTTCGAACTCGCTGCTGCCCTCCTCGATCAGGATGCCCCCGGTGGTGTTGTTGTGGCCTTGCGCGGTGTGCGAGCCGCTGTCGGCGACGTCGGCATGACGTATCTTCACGTGATGCGAGTTGCTGGCCAGTACGGCAAACCCCACGATGTTCCGTAAGGTGACGTTCTCCACGGTGATTCCATCCGTGTCGGTGAACAGCAGCCCGTTGTTCGCAAAAGAGGCGGCGAACGCCTGCCCGGAGGGGGGCAGCGGCAGGGGCGTCTCAAGCTGGGCGCGGTTGCCGTCGATAGACAGGTTGCGCACGGTGATGCGGCAGCAGTGGTGGCAACTCAGAACGGCGCTTCCGCGGAAAGCGCTGCTGGCGCGGAGCGTCGTGGAATTCCCGCTGATCACCAGATCGTGTGCTCCGTCGGGCAGCGCGATCCCGGAGTTTAGTTCAATGGTTCCGGAAGGCAGTTGCACGGCGCCGGTTCGCGCGGCCAGAAGCATACGCAGGTGCTGCTCCGGCGAGCCGGAGAGAAGCAGGAACACGGCGAGGGCGGGCGCGCGAAGCATCTCGTAACGTCGGGATTCTACAGAGGGTATTCTATCGACTATGGCTGTCGAGTTTCGGAATGTACACTGCCCGCCGCTGGATGGGTTCAGCGCATCCGCGCCGGACGGGTGTGTCATTGGCATCATAGGCGAGCGCGGATCCGGCAAGGGCGCCTTGTTGAAACTGGCGGCCGGGCTGCAGAGCTGCGAGGTGGGCGAGGTCATCGCGCCGGGTACACGGCGCTACATCGGCCCGCAGGACCGCCTGGTGCTCTCGCCGGCGGACGTGATCGCCATCGAACATGCCTTTGCCCTGCACGACGCCATCATCCGCGCGCGCGGCATGGTGGCGCTTGAGCGCCTGCGCCGCGGCGGCAGCACCATCCTGCTGGTGTCACACGAGCAGCCGCTTCTGTCCGCGCTCTGCGACGAGGTCTGGTGGGTCCAGGAAGGGCGGCTCGCGGCGGGCGGCCACCCGCGCGAGGTCCTGGACGCTTACAACCGCAGCATTGCCGAGAAGTTCCGCGAATGGGGCGAGACTCTCAGCGAAGGCATGGCCACCACCATTCGCCGGGGCGATGGCCGGGCGGAGGTGCTGAGCATCGTGACCCTGGGCAGCGCGGGGACGCCGACCGTGGTGTGGCGAAGCGGGGAAGAAGTCGGTATCCGGGTGACCGTGCGGTACCGTGCCGCCGTCCTCGATCCTGTGGTCGGCATCATGATTCGCACTCGCATCGGCTTTGAAGTGTACGGCACCAATACGGAAGCCGAGCATGTCCGGATCGGACCCTGCGAAGCGGGCGATACGGTGGCCATCACGTTCTCGTTCATCGGCCAACTTTGCCCGCAGGAATACACCATCACGGCCGCCTCGCACGATCCGGACGGCACCGCCCACGATTGGCTGGACGACGCGGTTGCCGTGAGCGTGACCGACGATCGCTTCACGGCCGGCGTGGCGAATCTCCGGGCGCGCATCGGCGTGGAGCGGGGCGTCGAGGCCTGATAGTCGTGGGGCGGGCAATCCTGCCCGCAGCCGGCTTTCAGCCGGCCCGACGCCGCGTGGAAACGCGGCGGCAGCCAGGATTGGCTGCCCCACCGGGGCAGCCTCCATCAGAGCTTACTTGCTTTCCAGAATGTAGGTTGGCGCCAGGCCCGCGAGGGTGGAGAACCCTCCGGTGGCTTCCGTGAGCCAGCTCGAGCAGCCCTGTACCTTGCCGAGGAAGGAATGCGGGTGCACATCCACGCGCATCTCGCGCATCTTCACCTCGCCGTGTTGCAGAACGGGGAACATCGAGCGAACCGGTTCGGTCACTTCCTGGACCACCCACGGACTGCGCATGGCCAGCTTGAGCGCCTTCTCCCAACCGGCGGCATCCACCTCGGCGCCGTGTACCGGACTGCGGTCCGTGGAATCGTCATTGGGATGCAGCACCAGCCGCTCGCGGTTCTTCAGGATGAACTCGGGAAGGTCCACGTTCTGGTCCTGCCACATGGTCTTCGTCGCGGCTACGACACGTGTCCATGGGATGAACTCCCGAACGGCCTTCTTCTCTTCCACGGGGAAGCTTGCCGTCACGGTCTCGTCGGTCAGCAGGCCGAAGAGCGCTTTCTTCTGCGCCATTTCCGAGCGGAAGTTGTTCACAACGCAGACCTTGTGATCACGGTAGGCGCGCAACAGCGGATGCGAAAGGTCGAAGCGAACCAGGAACTCGTGTACGCGGATCCGCCGGTACACCAGATCGATGGGGAAGTCGCCGCGTTGCAGAACCCCGTTGCGGTAATCCAACTGATCGGGCGTCACCACTTCGGTGGCATAGCCATCCTTGCGGAAACACTCGGCGATGAGCTGGCTCTCATTCGACTCGGTGGTGAGGAACGGCTGCCGGAACTCGAGAATCGCGATATTCGGCTTGCGGCCTCGGCCGCCCCATTCCTTCCACGCCTTCAACACCGCCGACACGAACGGCTTCGTCCCGACCAGCTTCACCAGGCCGTACTTCTTCCGAAATTCCTTCACCGGCGGGGCATCGTAGAAGATGTCCGAGAGCGCCTCGCTGTAAACGACGCCTGTAGGAGCCTCCGAACTGTACTGGACAAAGCGCAGCGTCCCGTTGTTCAGATGAGTATCCAGAAGCGACGTAACCGAAAGAAATGGATAGCCAGGATCCACCGCGGCGAGCATTCTCTCGCCGGGCAGAAGCTCGATGCGCGAAAGCAGCGCCGGGTTGCTCAGCGCCGCCTGCTCCACGCGATCGATCGCGCTGACCAGGCTTTCGGCCGCCTTCGACATGCTGGTGTACTGGCGGCGGGTGATGAAGTGCGGTCTCAGAACGGGCGAGATCGGCCGGATGCCCACGTACAGATTCTGCTCGCGCATACGCTCGTGTAACGCGCGCGCCCAGGACAAGTCATTCCAGGGCTTGCTCTCGAGAATCTTGTGATACCGGGCTATGGCCTCGCCCAACTGCGTCATGATTTCGAAGATCTTTCCTGCACCAGTATCGCATGTGCGGCGAGGCATTGTGAAGCAAGGCGGTACTGTTTGTAGCTGTAAATATCAGATTTCAAATGAGATGCCGCAATTCGCCCAATTCCGTCCCGGTTCGCGGGTTTGGCCTCCCGTGTGCATGGGGAACCGCCAGTGCAGCCAGTACGTCTTTTTGAGCAGGATTGGAGACGTCACCTCTATTGAGCCTTCTCCTCCTCTGGTTGGCGCGGCTTCCTGCTCTTCTTGCCGCGCCATTTTTTTAGGGGGGACGGGGCATCCCTGGGGTCAGAGGGTCATGCGTTCGAGCTTGCGGTAGAGCGTTTTGCGCTCGATACCGAGGATGCGGGCGGCCCGGCTTTTGTTCCCACCTGTAGCGGCCAGCACTTTGCGGATCTGGTCGGCCTCGGTGTCGGCCAGCGTTTCGCTGGAGGTATCGCGGGAGTCGGTCAGTTCGATGGCCTCCTGGACGGCCTCATCGTCGATGCGGCCCTGGGGAGCGAGGATGGTGAGGCGCTCCATCATGTGCTGGAGCTGCCGTACGTTACCTGGCCAGGAGTAGTCCTCCATCAGCTTCAACCCCGACTGCGTCAGCCGCGCACTCTGACCGTAGCGGTCGTTGTACAGGCGCAGGAAGTAGTGGGCCAGTAGCGCGACGTCGCCGGTCCGCTCGCGCAGCGGCGGCACCATCACGCGAACCACATTCAGGCGGAACCAGAGGTCTTCGCGGAACTGCCCCTCGTCCACCATGTGCTGCAGATCGCGGTTGGTGGCCGCCACCACCCGCACGTCCACCTTCCGGCCGCGCGCCGAACCCAGCGGCCGGATCTCCTTCTCCTGCAGGAACCGTAGCAGCTTGAGCTGGAAATTCAGCTCGATGTCGCCGATCTCGTCCAGAAACACCGTTCCGTTGTTGGCCGCCTCGAAGACGCCCATGCGATCGCGATCCGCGCCCGTGTAGGCGCCCTTCATGGCGCCAAATAGCTCGCTTTCCAGCAGTCCCGGCGCGATGGAAGCGCAATCGACGGGCACGAACGGCTGGGTGGACCGCGCGCTGTTGTTATGCACCATGCGCGCGATCATCTCCTTGCCGGTGCCGGTCTCGCCTTCCACGAGCACGGTGGCGTCGGTGGGCGCCACGCGCGAGATGGTCTTGTAGATGTCGATCATCCCCGGCGAGGAGCCGATCATTTCGCTCACCGGCAGGTCGTTCACGTCGGTGTCAGCGTCGTCGACGTTGGTGATGGCGGAGGCCTCAGCCCGCTTCACGGTGTTGAGCATGTCGTCGAGATCAAAGGGTTTGGCGATGTAATCGAACGCGCCGCCGCGGGTGGCCGCCATGACCGTCTCGATGGTTCCCCGGGCGCTCATCAGAATCACCGCGCAGTTCGGATTCGTGCTGCGGGCCGTGTGAAGCACGTCAATTCCAGTACGTTCGTCCAGATAAATATCGGAAATAACGATCGGATAGGAGGAGGTGGCGAGCCGTTCGAGAGCCTCCCTGGTGGAGGACACCGCATCCACGCTATAGCCCTCGAGTTCGAGGAATGTGACGATGGTGTTGCGGACAGAGGGATCGTCTTCGACAACAAGCAGACGTTGCACGGTTACTTTTCTATCTTAACCGTGGTGGCGGCCGGTTGCTGGGGAACGGCGGACGAAGCGGCATACGGCGTCACAATAGTGAAACAGGATCCCTTCCCCACTTCGCTGGTCACGTCCATGCGGCCGCCGTGATGGGTGACGATCTGCTCGACGATGGAGAGCCCGATGCCCGTGCCGGACTCTCCGGAAGCTTCAGCGCGCTTTGTCCGGTAAAACTTGCGAAAGATGCTGCGCAGTTCTTTTTCGTCCAACCCCATGCCCTGGTCGCGCACGGACACGTGCAGCCTGTCCCCCTGGGTGACGGCGGCCACGAACACTTCGGTTCCGGCGGAGGAATACTTCACCGCGTTGGTGAGCAGGTTGTAGACGGCGTACTCCATCAACTCCCGGTCGCCGGTAAGGGACACGTCGACAATTTTACCCGGGTGAATTGATATATTCTTCCGTTCGGCCACCGGAGCGATGCGCACCAGGCAGTTTTCGATGACGCCGGAGACGGGGAAGACCTCCCGTTTCAGTTCCATCTCGCCTTCTGAGAGCCGCTCCACGTCGAGAAACGTCTGGATCATGCGCGCCAGACGCTTCGATTCCGCGTTGATCATGGAGGCCATCTGTTTGCGCTTGTCCTCGGTGAGATTGTAGCGGCCGATCAATTCGCTGGACCCCTGGATGGCGGTGAGCGGCGTTTTCATCTCGTGCGTCACAAAGCGGATGGCCTGTTGGTAACGCTGCCGGTCGCCTTCAGACTTGCGAAGCTGGCGGCGGACGAAGAAATGCTGGTAGCTGGCCGCGGCGGAGACGCACAGCCACGCGACGGCAAAGGGCGCCGAGTACGGAAAGACGACGTTGTGCCGGAAGGCGATCACCGGCAGGGCGTGCGCCAGAACGAGAAGAAGACCGCCGAGGGCATACGCGCGCCAGCCGGAAGCGAAGGCGAATATCACGACGGTGACCAAAGCGATGAGCAGACACCAGCCGAGTATTTCGAGGTTGGACGCATCGCGCAGGAACTGGCCGCTCTCCAGCGTCTCGAATAACTGGGCGTGCGCTTCCAGACCGGAAATGCGCTGGCCGTAGGGGGTGACCACGCGGTCGTTGGTAGCAGTGACCCCGAAGAAGACGGTCTGGCCGTGCAGTTGCTGCGCCAGTGCCGTATCCCGCAGGATCGCTTCCAGCGACACCTTCGGAAGAGATTTCACCGTATAGCGGATACGCAGGGACCGATGATCGCCGACGCGCGCGAAGGGGATCATTTCGGAGCCGACCTGGATCTCCCGCGGTGATTCGACGATGCGCATCACGCCGCTCGCCAGGCGAAAGGCCTCCAGCGCGAGCGCCCAGTGCCGTTCGTGCGCGAAGGTTTTTTCCAAAGCGATGAAACGGGTGACGCCGTCGTGCGACTCCTCGTCCGCCCGGACATTGCCCACGGCCGCCGCCAGGCGGGCGAACTGCGGCAGGGGGTTCTCCCATCGCCTGGTGCGCCCATCGTCGATGAACTCGGCCGGAAGCACCAGGTTGTGGGTGGCCTTGAGAGCGTCGACAAGACGCTGGTCCTCGCCAGGATCGCTGGCATCGGCGAGCGCCACGTCTATGGCGACCACGGCAGGCTTGCTTTTCGCGATGGCCTCGAGACCTTTTGCCAGGATGGTGCGGAGGTAGTGCAGGCCGCCTTCGTGGTTCAGCGTGGTCTCGTCAATCGCCACCACCACGCAAGCGGGCTGGTGCGCCGGCGGCGGGTTGAAGGCGAGCAGCAGGTCGTAGGCGTCGTCGTCGATCCGCATTCCGATCAGACTCCAGCCGGCCCAGGCCAGCAGGAACGCAGCGCCGGTGACCGCCGCGTACGCGCCGAGTTTTCTACCTTGCCAGAGCCTTTTCAATTTCTTTGGGCTCCTTCGGCAGGGCCGCGCTGAGCACGCGGGAGCCGCTGGCGGTTACCAGCACTACGTCCTCAATGCGGATGCCGATCTTCTCTTCCGGTATATAGACGCCGGGCTCGATGGTGATCACCATGCCTTCTTCCAGTTTGGCGGGAGGCATGGGCGGATCGTGCACCTCCAGCCCAACCCCGTGGCCGATTTTGTGCGTGAAGTACTTGCCCAGCGATTCGCCGTGCAGATCCTTGCCGTGCGTCTCGATATACTTCCGCGCGGCCGCATCGGGGCTGTCGTCGCCCGTCCAGAACAGGACCCCGGGCTTCACCGCGACGATGGCCGCCTTCTGCGCCGCCAGTACGATGTTGTACAGCTCGAGCTGGCGCGGCGTGAACCGGCCGTTCACCGGGACCGTGCGGGTGATGTCGCTGGCGTATCCGGCGCACTCGCCGGCCACGTCCATCACCACCAGTTCTCCGTCACCCATTCGGCCGCGATTCGCGTCGTAGTGCAGCACCGCCCCGTTGGGACCGGAGCCGATGATGGGCGCGTAGGCGAAGCGCTCGCAGCCGTGGTCGAGCACAGTTTCCGACATCACCGCCGCAAGCTGGTATTCGTTGAGCCCGGGCGCCACGTGCTTCCAGGCGGCGCGATGCGCCTCGATGCTGACGTCGGTGGAGTGCTGAATGGCGTCGATTTCCGCCGCGGACTTCTTGACGCGCAGCGCCGTAATCAGGGGTGCGGCGTCCTGCACGGTGCGCAACGGGGCCAGCGCCTTCAGACCCGGCGTGTGCGTGTCGTCGGGGAGAGCGTAGACCTTTTCCGACGTCTCCAGCGCCTTCGCGAACTCGGATTCGAAGCGCACCAGCGGACGGACGTTATCGAAGCCGGTGCGCGCGCGGACGCCGGCATCCTCGGCCGACGCATGGCGTCCGGTGTAGCGTTCCGCCTTCTCATCGTGGGCGGGCAGAAACAGAGTGGCGCTCGAGTGCGTGAACAGGACGACTGCGCCGGGTTCGGCCCAGCCGGTCAGATAGTAGAGGTTCGCCTCCTGATGAAGACCATCGACTCCCTCGCCCGCTTCGGCCCTGCCGAAAAGCACCAGCGTGCCGTCGAGCTGCTTCTGGAGGCTGGCGCGGCGGGTGGCGAACTCGGCGGGCGCAATGGCGGCGGCCACCGAGAGGCACGCGCTCAGCCACACCGCGATCGCCTTCGCCGCCCGGCCCATGAATGCAAGTATATCGGGGCCACGGCGGCTGGGGGGCGAGAGTCAGGCTCCGGAGGCGCCACGCGCCGCCCGGGTTGCTGGCGCCGCGCTACCATGAACAGGTATGCGCAGTAACTGGATTGCCGCCAGAATGAACGATCCCATCCGGACGCAGCTCCATTACGCCCGCCGGGGCATGGTTACCGGAGAGATGGAATACGTGGCCGGCCGCGAGGGCCTGGCCCCGGAGCTGGTGCGGGACGAGGTGGCGCGCGGGCGTCTCATCATCCCCGCCAACATCAACCACGCCAACCTCGAGCCGATGTGCATTGGCATCGCTTCCCGGTGCAAGATCAACGCGAACATTGGGAATTCGGCGACCACGTCGAATATCGACGAGGAGCTGGGGAAGCTGCGCTACGCGGTCGAGTACGGCTCCGACACGGTGATGGATCTTTCCACCGGCGGGGACATCCCCGAGATCCGCAAGGCCATCATCGCGAATTCGCCGGTGCCGATCGGGACCGTGCCCATCTACGAGGCGCTCTCGCGCGTGCGCCGCGTGGAGGACCTCACGATCGACGTGCTGCTGGAGGTCATCGAGGAACAGGCCGAACAGGGCGTGGACTACATGACCATCCACGCCGGGGTGCTGGTGCAGTACATCCCCATGACCACGCGGCGGGTCACCGGCATCGTCAGCCGCGGCGGGGCGATCCTTGCCGAGTGGATGGTGAAGAACCATCGCCAGAACCTGCTGTACGAGCATTTCGACCGGATCTGCCGGATCTTCCAGAAGCACGACGTGAGCTTCTCCCTGGGCGACGGCCTGCGGCCCGGGTCGCTCGCCGACGCCAGCGACGAGGCGCAGTTCGCCGAGTTGAAGACGCTCGGTGAGCTGACGAAGGTGGCGTGGAGCTACGACGTGCAGGTGATGATCGAAGGCCCGGGCCACATTCCGATGGACCAGATCCAGCTCCAGGTGGAGAAGGAGATGGAGATGTGTCACGAGGCGCCCTTCTACACGCTGGGCCCGCTGGTGACCGACTTCGCGCCCGGATACGACCACATCACCAGCGCCATTGGCGCGGCCATGATCGGCTGGCACGGGGCATCCATGTTGTGTTACGTGACGCCGAAGGAGCACCTGGGGCTGCCCAATCGCGAGGACGTCAAGGCCGGCATCATGGCTTATCGAATCGCCGCGCACGCGGCCGACATCGCCCGCCGGCGTCCCGGCGCGCGCGATCGCGACGACGAGCTCTCCCGCGCCCGCTACCGGTTCGACTGGAAGAAGCAGTTCGAGCTGTCGCTCGATCCCGAAACGGCGCGCTCCATGCACGACGAAACGCTGCCCGAGGAAGGCTTCAAGGACGCCGCCTTCTGTTCGATGTGCGGTCCGAAGTTCTGCTCGATGAACAAATCGGCGAAGACGGAAGAGTTCACGGAAGCGGATGCGGCGGCGGTGCTGGCGCAGATCGAGCCGGCTCCGGCCGTGTAGAGAGAGGCGATTGGAGATCCGGCACTTTCCCATACGGCCAGAGCTCATCGAGCTTCTGGTGGGTCTCGTGGCCGGGGCGATTTCGTACCGTTTCCTCAGGCGCGGGGCCGGTCTTCTGAGCAGGATCGCGCCGCGGCGGGCGCGGTGGGTGGTGGTATTCGCGCTGCTCGGGCCCGGCATTCGTCTGGCGCTGCTGCCGCTCGCGCCCCCTCCATTCCCCGTCGTTCACGACGAGTTCGTGCACCTGCTGGAGGCAGACACGCTGCTGCACGGCCGCCTCGCGAATCCACCGCACGCGCTGCCGGAGTTTTTCGAGACCATTTATGTGATCCACAGCCCCACGTATGCGGCTTCGTACCCGCCGGGTCTGGCCGCCTTCTGGGCATTGGGCTGGAAGCTGACCGGCACGCCGTGGGCGGGCGTGTGGCTGGCGATGGTGCTGTGCTGCGGTGCGGTCGCCTGGATGCTGTATCGCTGGCTGCCTCCGCGCGCGGCGTGGATCGGAGGCCTGCTGTGCAGCCTTACGTGGGGCACCTCGTCCTGGTGGATGAACAACTATTTTGGCGGTGCCGTCCCCGCTGCCGGCGGTGCGATGCTGTTTGGCGCGCTTCCTGCGTTGCTTCGAACCGCGCGGTGGCGGTACGCCCTGATCGTGTCGGCGGGATGGACTCTGGTATGGTTCACACGTCCGTATGAATCTCTGTTGCTGGGATTCCTGATTGCCGCGGCGATTCTGAGGTGGCTGTGGCGCCGACGCGAGCGGAGGCTGTTTGCCGCAGCCGCGCTGATCTTCGGCGTCGTTATGCTGGACGTCGCCGGCCTCTGCTATCAGAACCGGTGCATTACCGGCGACCCGCTGTTGAGCCCCTATCGTCTGACCCAGCGCCGCTACGGCGTTCCGCACGCCTTCCTGTGGCAGCGGGAGATCCCCGAACCCGCCCATCTGACCGCGCAGCAGCGGCGCATGTACCTCTACCAGCGCACGGGTTTTCGTGACGCCCGTTCGCTCGCCGGCCGCTGGACGGAATTCTGGAAGAACATGAAGAAGGTATGGGCTTTCTTCATCGGATACCCGCTCACCATCCCGCTCGCGCTCAGTCTGTGGGCCAGAGGCAAGGCGCGAACCCTGTGGCTCCTGCTGGGACTCGGCATTCTGTGGAGTTCGCTTTATCCGAAGGTGCTGGTGAACTACCTCGCGCCGGAAACGTGCCTGTTCTTCGCGCTGGCGTCGTACGGGCTGCTGAGCCTGGCGCGCCACGGAAGCCGGGGAGCCCTGCTCGCGGTTGCGCTCGTCTTCGCCAGTTGTGCGGCCAGCGTGCGCCTGCTGTATCCATGGTATCTGTACGGCGGTCCGCAGCCGCCGCCGCCGCACGAAGCCGTGGCGCGTCGACTGGCCTCCGTGCCCGGCCCTCACCTTGTGTTTGTGCGATACGGTCCCGAGCACAATGTTCACGACGAGTGGGTTTACAATGGCGCGGACATCGACGCGTCGAAGGTGGTGTGGGCAAACGATCTCGGTGACGAACGCAACCGGGAGTTGATCCGATATTTCGCCGGAAGGCGCGTCTGGCTGGTGCAGCCCGACGAAGGTGCGCGACTCTCAGCCGTGTCCGAGGAACATCACCCAGCCGACAGCAAATAGCGCCACGACGAAATAAGCGAAGCAACGCAGGCCGTAGCGGAGGCGCTCGTGGTCCGTCTTCTTGGTCACCACGCCGAGCACGATGGAGCTGAAGATCGCGAACAGCAGGGCGGCCTCGAAGTGCGAAACGCTGAGCTTCGGCATTAGTTCTTCTTCCCCGTGGCGATCTCGTACGCGTCCACCATGGCCAGGATGTTCAACAGGCCGGCGGCTACCAGAAACTTGGCGCCGTAATCGTGTACGTGGCCGGCGACGTCCGGCTGGCTGTAGCCGAGACACACGCTGAGCAGGTACAGCAGGCCGCTGGCGAGGTCGCCGAGAAACCCGCCGTAGTAGATGATGACCGTGAGCAGGTCGCCGCCCTGGGGATGGAACATGGGGCCGCGCATCATCAGCCCGAGCAGGAACATGGAGGCGACAGAGAGCAGCAGCAGTCCGCCGCGGCCATACCGCTTCAGCAGGAAGTGTCCGCCGCCGGGCACCAGCCAGGCCAGAGCGACCACGGGCACCCAGGAGCGCGGCAGCGCAGCCGCGCTGGTTGTGGCAGAAGTGTTCGCCATCGACCTTCTATTCTAGCAGCAGCCCGTCCGGAGTCCGGATCAGACGCGCGACAGGGTGGCTTCGTGCGCCCGGATGTGCTGAGCCACAAGCTGGTCGGACCGTAGGATGTGATGGTCCAGCCAGTCTCGCAGGAAGTGCATGGTCTCCAGGGTGATGGTGAGCTTGCCCGCCGCGTACTTCCGTTGCAGGTCCAGAACCTGCTCGGTGAGCCTCCTGTGCTCGGCAACGTGTGCATCCATTCCACGGTACTGGTGGTGGCGCATCAGCGCTTCTTCATGCGAGAAATGCACCTGCGTGTAGTTGATCAGGCGTGCCAGAAGGTCCCCAAGCACCGTTGCGCCACTGCCATTGAGCATAGCCTGATGCAGTTGTTCGGCCATGGCGAATAGCGCCTGGTGTTCGCGGTCGATCTGCGGATGTTCGAGAGAATAGGTATCGCTCCAGGCAAACAGTCCCATTAAGAGTCATATCGACCGGCGGGAGGCTTCCTTTCGGCTTTTCCGGAGCGCCCGGGCGGCGCGGGTCAGGCGCGGAGGCCGATCATATCGTTCTGGCGGATATGGCGTACCACCAACTGGTCGTATCGCCGGATGTGCCGGTCAAACCAGTTCCGCAGGGTCTGCATGGCGTCCATGGGGATGGTGAGTGCGCCAGCATCGAGCCTCTGCTTCAGTTTGATCATCTGGGCACTGAGCGTCCGGTGCTCGTCCGCATGATCCTCCAGATCGGGGTATTGATAGTGGCTCATCAGCCCCTCTTCATGCTCGAAGTGGGTGATGAACGCGTTGATCAGGCGGGTCAGGAGGTTCTTCTGCGTTCGTGTGTTGTCGCCGTGGATGATGGACTCATTGAGTTCGTCGGCGATGGCGAATAACGTTTTGTGCTCTGAATCAATGATGGGCACCCCAAGCAGGTACCCGTCGTTCCAGGTGAAAATTCCCATGGGCTACGTATCGGCCGTGGCGGCGGATTCTTTGCGGGTTTCCGCCAGTGCCCGGCGCTCCTCAGTGAACCGTCCGGGTCTTGCGGTTCATGTAATCCATGAGCAGGTACTGGCCCAGCGTGTACGGGGTGGTGAAATAGGCCTTGCCCCGGCACAGTTCCGTTACTTTCTGAACAAAGTTGATCAGCCCGTAGTCGCTGGCCAGCATGAAAGTGTTGATCAGGATGCCCTGACGCTTGCAGCGGCTCACCTCTTCCAGCGTGCGGCTGATCACCAGCGGATCGAGGCCGAAGGCGTTGCGATACATGCGCCCGTCCTCCAGCGTCAGCGCGGACGGTTTGCCGTCGGTGATCATGACAATCTGCTTCATGTCCTTCTTCTCCTGGGCGAGCAGGCGTTGCGCCAGGATGAGGCCGTCGCGGGTGTTGGTGTACCAGGGGCCCACCTGAACGCGCGCCAGATCGGGAAGGCGCACTTCTTCGGCCGAATCGTGGAACAGGACGCAGCGCAGACTGTCGCCGGGGTACTGAGTGCGGATCAGGTGCGCCAGCGCGAGGGCCACCTTCTTGGCCGGCGTGAAGCGGTCCTCGCCATAAAGGATCATGCTGTGGCTGCAATCGAGCATGAGCACCGTGGCGCAGGAGCTCTGGTATTCGGACTGGTGCACGTGCAGGTCGGCGTAGTCGAGGTCCAGCGGCAGCTTCACGCCTTCCCGCTGCATTGCCGAGAACAGGGTCTGGCTGACGTCAAGATTCATGGTGTCGCCGAACTCATAGGGCTTGGCCACGCCGCTCGATTCCACGCCGGTGGCCAGGTCGCGCGTATCGTGAGCGCCGAAGCTGGATTTGCCCAGCGAGCCGAGCAGGTCCTTGAGGGTCTTGAAGCCGAGGAAGTCCAGCGATTTGTCGGTGACCTCGAAGCGCGCGTTTTTGTCGTTGCGTCCGTTGCCGCTCTGGCCGGCCTGCTCGGACGCCTCCGCATTCGGGTTGACGTAGCCCTCATCCACCAGCTTCTGCGCCAGCCGCTCCAGGAGCTGATCCAACTGCTCGGGCGACATCTGCTCGAATTGCTGGCGGATCTGTTCGGCGCGCTCCGGGTCGAACGCGTCGCCGAATTCGAGCGCCTGCTGGAGAGCTTGCTTCAGCTCTTCGAATGTGTGCTGGTTCCATTCGCTGAAGCTCATGTTCTGCGATTCGAAGCCGCTCTGCAGGAAGAAGTCGGCAAGGGCCTGCATGAGATCCTCGGCGCTGAGGCCGAGGTCTTCGCCGGTGTAGCGCGAATAGAGGATCTTCATAGCGCGGCCTACTGGAACTGGCGTCGTTGCTTCTTCGGCGGCTCCTCGGGGTCGATGCGGCGGCGCTCTTCGGCGACGAAGCCCCGTTCCTCGTTTCGGCTGATGCGCCGGTGGGCGTAGAGCCCTTCCAGCAGGAACTCCGCGGCGGAAACGCGCACCGCGTCCGGTTCGTTCGAGCCGAGGCCCAGCGCGCCGGTCTTCTCCATCAGCCCCTGGATCTTACCGAGCTCCCGCACCATGGCAGGAGAGTCGAGCGATTCGTCCAGCCGCAGCGATCCGCCCATCTCAAACCACTGCACCACGGTGGAAACGTTCACGCCCTCGAAATACGAACTGTAGACCTTGCCCACGGCGGCGCGGATCAACTCGCGCGCCACGGCGTCGCCGCCCTTCAACTCGCCCTCGTACTCCAGCTCGAGTTTCCCTGTGACCGAGGGCAGCGCGGCGTAGATGTCCATCACCCGCGGCACGGCAATGTCCTCGCCCGCATGCAGGGCGCGCCGCTCGGCGTTCGAGATCACGTTCTCCAGAGCGGAAATGGGCAGCCGCTGCGACACGCCGGAGCGCTTGTCGACGCGCTTGTCTTCCCGCGCCAGAAAGGCCAGTTGCTCCACCACCTCGCTGATATAGGCGGGTACCTGAGCGCGCGCCGGCGATGGACGCCCGGTCCACGCCTCCTGCCCGGTGATGGCCATGCCCTGCTCCACGGTGAGCGGATAGTGCGTGCGAATCTCGCTGCCGATGCGGTCCTTGAGTGGCGTGATGATCTTGCCGCGCGCGGTGTAGTCCTCGGGGTTGGCGGTGAACACCAGCATGACGTCCAGCGGCAGACGCACCGGATAGCCTTTGATCTGCACGTCGCCTTCCTGCATGATGTTGAACAAGCCCACCTGAATCTTGCCGGCAAGGTCGGGCAGTTCGTTGATGGCGAAAATGCCGCGGTTGGCGCGCGGCAGCAGGCCATAGTGCACGGTAAGCTCGTCGGAGATGTCGCGCCCGCGCCGCGCGGCCTTGATGGGATCGATGTCGCCAATCATGTCCGCGATGGTGACGTCGGGCGTCGCGAGCTTCTCAACATAACGATGCGCGCGCGTCAGCCAGGCGATGGGCGTATCGTCGCCCTTCTCCTCCACCAGGTTCCGGCACTGGCGGCACAGCGGGCGGTACGGGTTGTCGCGAATCTCGCACCCGGCGATGTACGGCAGCTTCTCGTCCAGCAGCGTGGCCAGCAGACGGATGATGCGCGTCTTCGCCTGGCCGCGCAGCCCCAGCAGAATGAAGTTGTGTCGCGACAACAGCGCGTTCACGATGTGCGGGACAACGGTCTCCTCGAAACCGACGATGCCCGGAAACAGAGGCTCTTTCCTCTGCAGTTTACAGATGAGGTTCTGACGAAGTTCGTCCTTTACCGTGCGGGTTGCGATCCGGTCCTCGGAGAAACGACTGGCTCTGAGGGCGCCGAGTGTCTGGGGAAATTGCTGCATAACAAGCAAGGCGGGAAAACCTTATCGGGCGATTGTAGCACTAAGCGCGCACGTGTCACGGACGCCGCCGGGGCGCGAACCGTTTCAGGCGAGGACGCGGTTCACTCGTACCGCAGCGCCAACACCGGTGAAATGCGCGTCGCGCGAAGCGCGGGAAGGGACGTGGCCAGCAGAATCACCAGCATCATCCCCAGCGGCGCCGTTGCGAATGTGAACGCGTCGGTGACGCCAACACCAAACAGCATCGTCCCCAGCAGACGAGTGAGCGCGAAGGCTCCGCCCAGACCCAGCACAATCCCGATGGCCGCGAGCATTGCGCCCTGCAGAACCACCATCCGCAGGACATCCGCCCGCGCCGCCCCCAGAGCCATGCGCACGCCGATCTCATGCGTGCGCTGTGCCACCGAATAGGCCATCAGGCCGTAGACCCCCACGGCGGCCAGCAGCAGCGCGATTCCCGCGAACAGCGACAACAGCATCGTGTCGAAGCGAGGCTGCGAGACGGACAGCGTCAACGCCTGCTCCATGGTGCCGACTTGCGCGAGGGTCACGCCCGGGTCGATGGATTGAATGTCCCTGCGAAGCGCCGCCGCCAGTCGGCCGGCGTCGCCCGACGAGCGCACCGCCAGGAACATCCGTGGACCGTACCCTTGGGCGAACGGCATGTAGTAGGCGGGATCCGTGTCCACCGTCAATCCCAGGTATCTCACGTTGCCGACAACGCCCACGATCTCCATCCACTTGTCGCCGAACCCCGGCCCGCTTTGGAGAATGCGCTTGCCGACGGCTTCCTGGTGCGGGAAGTAGCGCTGTGCAAACCCCTCGCTGACGATCGCCACCGGCGCCGAATCCTGGTTGTCGCGATCCGTGAAGCACCGGCCCCTGACCAGCGGGATGCCCAGCGCGCGAAAGAAGTCCGGACCCACGGTGGCATCGGTGACAATTGGGTTGATCACTCCAGGCGCCAGCGTCTGCCCTTCAATCGCGAAGCTGTCTGCGTCGCCCTGCTGGTCGGGCGGCAGCGAGTCGGTGACCGCGGCCGTTTCCACTCCCGGTACATTGCGGGCGCGGCGGAGCACTTCATCGTAGAAGGCAAGGCCGGCGCGGGGGTCGTTATACTTCCGGCTGCCCGGCGAAATCAGCATGGTCAGGATCTGTCGCGGAGGGGTGGAGAATCCACCGGTCACCCGCTGGAGATTCACGAAGCTGCGGAGAAGGAGCCCCGCGCCCACCAGAAGCATCAGTGAGATCGCGACCTCGGAAACCACCAGAGCCGCCCGAGCACGCCTGCGGGCCTGACTTGCGCCGCCCGTGCGCCCGCCCTCCTTGAGTGTCGAGTTCAGGTCCGCGCGTGCGCTCGCCAGCGCCGGCGCCAGCCCAAATAGAACTCCGGTGAACATCGAGACGAAAACCATGAACGCGAGCGCGCTCCAATCCAGGCGGACCGAATCGATGAGCGGAAGATTACCCGGATTCCAGGCACGAATCAGTTCGATGCCTCCCCAGGCCAGCGCCAGCCCGGCGGCGCCTCCCAGCACGGCCAGGAGCACGCTCTCAGTGAGCAACTGGCGGACCAGGCGGCCTCGGTCGGCGCCCAGGCTGAGCCGCATGGCCATCTCGCGCTCGCGGACCGTGGCGCGCGCCAGCATCAGGTTGGCAACGTTGACCACGGCGATCAGCAGCACCAGTCCCACCGCGCCGGCCAGCACCAGGATCGCAGGTTTCAGCCCGGTTCCCAGCAAGGCATCGCGCTGGCTCAGCACCGGCAACGTCAGCCGCTTGTAGTAAGGGTTCTGCTGCATCATGCGCCGCCCGATACTGTTGATCTCCGCCTGCGCCTGCTGCAGCGTCACGCCGGGTTTCAGACGCGCCACGCCGCGATAAAACCACGGGCCGTATCGCGTGGGCGGATTCAACGGCAGGTTGGTCCAGACTTCCGTATCGCGCCGCGGAAACCGGAATGCGCCGGGCATCACGCCGATCACCGTGGAGGGCGCGCCATTCACCACGATGGTCTGGCCCAGTACGCCGGCGCTCGCGGCGAATCGTCTGCGCCAGATCGATTCGCTGAGCACCGTGAGCGAGGCGGTGGTTGGCCTGTCGTCGCCAGTCGCGAAGGTTCGCCCAATCAGTGGAGGCACGCGGAGCGTGGGGAAGAAGCCTGCCGTAACGGACGCGCCCTGCACCTGCTCCGGCACGCCTTCCTGCCCGCCAATGTCCACGCGCAGGCTCCGGAACAGCGATGGCTCTTCGAACGCGTGATTGTTTTCCTTCCACATCAGGTAGTCGCGCATGCAAAGCGTGCCGAACGCAAAGTCGCGCGGGAAGTAGCGCATGTAGACCACCGCCACGCGGTCGGCGTCGGGATAGGGCAGGGGTCGCAACAGCATGCCGTAGGCGACGCTGAACATTGCGGTATTCGCACCGATGCCCAGGGCCAGCGCCAGCACTGCGACGACGGTGAACGCGGGGTTTCTGCGCAGCGTACGAAGCCCGTAGCGCAGATCCTGCAGAAATTCTTCCAGCATCTGACCGGTCCGCACTTGTCTGACTTCTTCCTTGACTTGTTCCAGACCGCCCAACTCGATGAGGGCGGCACGCCGCGCTTCCACCGCGTCCATACCGGCCCCGCGCTTCTCCTCGGTCAACTGGTCCAGATAAGCGCGGAGCTCGTCGTCCAGGTCGCGCTCGACGCGCGGCCGCGTGAAGAGATTGCGTCGAAGGCTGGCCAGGCGGCTCAGGAAGGGCATGTCAGCTCGTCCGGAGCGCGCTGGCAATCGCGAGCGCGATGGTTTCCCACTGCTCGGTTTCGGCCTTCAATTGACGCCGGCCCGCCGCGGTGAGGCGGTAGAATTTGGCGCGCCGGTTATTTTCGGAGTCGCCCCAAACCGAGGTGAGCCACCCGGCCTCCTCCATGCGGTGCAGCGCGGGAAACAAAGAGCCGGGCTTCACCTGAAAAGTGCCGTTGGTGATCTGGGCGATGCGGTGCGAAATGCCCAGGCCGTGCATCCCGGTAAGCGCCAGCGCCTTCAGGATCAAAAGATCGAGAGTTCCCTGCAGAAGATTCGTGGGAGGCATGCTCGTATAGAAAGTCTATACGTGACTCCTGGCGAATGTCAATAGGTATGCCGCGCCGACCACCGAAATGGCTTGCCGGGGGCGCTCGCGCCTCTCAGAAGGATGACTCCGTCGGGTGACGGCACAACGCGCACCCGCGCGCCGTTGACCTCCATGCGGGACAGTCGCCGCGCTTCATCAACGGGCAGTGTGAGATGAATCTCCCACGTGCCTGGCTTGGACGGCGCGTACCAGCCCTCGTAGCCCGCCGTCGTCTTCACCAACCCTACCAGCGGCGATTCGAACCGATATGTGTCCAGCGGTAAACCGGGAGCCAGCCTCAAACCGTGCTCCTGAAACTCCAGTCCCAGCAGCTTTGCCAGCGAGTACAGCGAACAGGCGTGCGAATGCAGGTTCATCACCGGCCAGTCCGTGTAGCGAAGGAAGCCGCCGTTTACTGTTTCGCCCGCATGCCTGCTCTGCGCGGAGTTCAAGGTGTCCGGGCCGCTCCACGTGTTGTACCAGACGTCCGGATACACGTCGGCATGCCGCGCCAGCGTGTTCTTCAACCACTCGTCCCAGGCCATGCGCCCATCCACCGTGGCCAGGGCCCAGATCAACGTGGCGTTCAACGATGGCCACACGCCGCCGTTGACGGATGTCCCAGGCTCGGCCAGACTCGCACTGGCCATGTCCGCGCTGACGCTCAGGTGCTTTGCGCCGATGGTGGAAGGGCGCCGGAGCTGTTCATCCATGGTCCGGACCAGATCGCGGGTCTGTTCCGGCGTGGTGACCCCACCCACGATGGCCCAGGGCTGCGGCTCGAGCCACAGGCCTTTCTCTCCCAGCCATCCCAGAGTCGGGCCCAGCCAGGCGCGGCGCAGCCATTGGCCGGTCCACTGGCTGGCGGCCGCCTTGCGGTTCTGTTCGGCTTTCTCGCGGGCGTGCGTGGCCGAATCGGCCTCGCCGGCGTATGTCAGCAGTCGGGCGTAGTAGTCGAATACCCACGCGGCCATGGCCGAATTCAGAACGCTTTCCCCCTTCTCCACGCACTCCTTGAGCGCGCGCTGGCCCCAGAAGATGACCAGGGCGTCGTTCCAGTCGTCATTGAGCATGCGCATCAGGCCGTGCTCGCCAACGCCGACATCAACTGTCAGATGCTTGAAGCAGCGTGCCAGCAGCGTGCGCACCGATTCGCTTCCCGCCGCGGGTCCGTAGAGAGGCCAGGTGGGGATCTTCTCGTCCAGGAAGGCAACATCGCGAGTGGCAAGTACGTATTCGCTGGCCGTCCACAGGAGCCATAACGGCATGTCGCTGGAGTTGTCGTTCGATGTCGGCATCACCGCGCCGTTGCCGACGATGCCGTAGGGAATCGAACCGTCCGGCCGGACTTCCTTCAGCGTGTAGCGCAGCACTGTCTTGACAATGTGCGGATCGGTGAACAAAAATGGCAGTGCGTGTTGCAGCGGATCGCGGGCGGCCCCCTGAAAGCCCATCACGTACTGGTAGATGCCGCCCTGCGAGAGGATGTGCTCGCCGAAGAAGCTGTCATAAGTAAGGCTGCTGCGCAGGTAATAGTAATTCCAGGCGACTTCGCGTTTGATCCACGGCTGGCCTGGTGTGTCAAATCGAAGGCCGCGTCCTTTCCATTGATTGCTGGAATCCTTCCAGATACTCGCGGCGCGGCTTCGATACTTGTCGATCAGAGGATTCAGCTTCGCATCCCCGGGAAGATAGCCATACAGGAAATGCAGAGTCAGTTTTTCGCCCGGCTGCAACTCGAATTCGCGCTCCAGCAGCAGCCCGCTCTCCGGCCCGCCAGCCGCGAGATCGCGGTCGA
Source organism: Bryobacteraceae bacterium (assembly GCA_049510065.1). GTDB lineage: Bacteria > Acidobacteriota > Terriglobia > Bryobacterales > Bryobacteraceae > CAWACP01. Next base: position 23,118 of record JBEKZH010000020.1, on the reverse strand, counting down.
GAGCGTGGTTCAGTCCGCTCGGATTGTTCACGCCTCCGGCTCCAAAGAACTTCGCGGCATTCGTCGTAACTGCGCTGGCGGCCGAATCCAATGAGACAAGGAACGTCGGCGGAGGGTTGAGGTCGTCGAACGATGCCTCCGGCGTCGGCTCCTGGGGCGCCGTGAAGAACGGATTCGGATGCCCCTTCAGATTCGCAGTCACCTTCTGCCACGCGCCCTCGTCCTCCGGTGTTCTCCCGAGAAACTTCTTTGTCTCAAGAACACCGTTCTCGACTTGCTGGAACCGATGAGCGAAGCGGTCGCCGAACCTCCGCCGAATTTCCACGCCGGTGCCCACACCAGCGAACGCCTCCATGGCCGATCGCATCGAGAACTGATAGACCTGGCATCCCCAATACTCGACCCAGCGTAACTTCGCCGCCGACTTACTCGTGTTGGTGACGGTCACCTGAGACAGCAGGACAGGGTCATCGCCAAAAGGCGCCGCGATGATCTGGTCGACAGAGTAGTTAGTGCTCGCCAGTTTCTTGCGAAAGTAACCCATGCCAAACACCCGCTCGAAGTTACTGCCGTAGGTGCACAGCGTCTCCTTACCATCGGTAAGCCAGCCGATGCCGCCGCCGTAGTGCCCGCGCTGCGGACAGTGTTCGTTCAGGAACTTGGGAGAGCCCTCATCCTGCCGTACGGACACATACCCGTAATTCGACACAATGCCAACCAGGCGGTCATTCCCCACCTGGTGTACGTGATCTGTTGAGGAGAGCAGTCCAGGACTCACCGATGTAACAGCCTTCGGGTCCTTCACCTGATCGCACTGGTAGCGAAACGCGGGCAGACCGAACTCGTCTTCGATCCACTCGCCAAAATGGCCCGACCCATAAGCCTTGTGCGAGGACGCGTCCTCGGCGAGGAGTCGCGAAACCGCGCCGGGGAGAGCCAGAGTAGATCCGATGGCGCTCACGAACTGTCTGCGATCGATAGGCATCACTCCAATTGGAATGCTGTGACAAACTTGATGTCAATGAATCTGTACGGCGGCATCGAAGCAGGCGGCACCAAGTTCGTCTGCGGCTTCGGGACCGGACCCGGCGATCTGACCATGGCGCGGTTCCCCACCACCTCGCCCGACGAGACTCTCGCCCGAGTCGTCGATTTTCTGAAGCGCGAAACGGGCGGCGGCCTGCGAGCGGTGGGCATCGGCTCGTTCGGTCCCGTCGATCTGGACCGCAATTCCGCCACATTCGGCTGCATCACCTCCACGCCGAAACCAGGCTGGGCCAACTACAATCTCGCGGGAGTGGTGGAACAGGCTCTCGGCGTCCCCGTCGGTTTCGACACCGATGTGAATGCCGCCGCGCTGGGCGAGGCGGAGTGGGGTGCCGGACAGGGCCTGTCCGATCTCCTCTACCTCACCGTCGGGACCGGGATCGGCGGCGGCGCCATCGTGGGTGGCCGGGTGATGCACGGTCTGGTGCATCCGGAAATGGGGCACATCCGCGTTCCCCACGATTGGACCCGCGACCCTTACCCCGGCGCCTGCCCCTATCATGGCGACTGCCTAGAAGGCCTGGCGTCCGGGCCGGCCATGCAGGAGCGCTGGGGCACGCCCGCAGAGCAGTTGCCGCCCGGCCACGCGGCGTGGCCCCTCGAAGCTCACTACCTGGCGCTGGCGGTGGCCAGTTTCGCGCTGACACTCTCGCCACAGCGCATTGTGCTGGGCGGCGGTGTGCTGCGGCAGGCGCACCTGTTCGTCCCGATCCGGGATGAGTTCCTGCGCCTGCTGAACGGCTATGTCCGCCACCCCGCCATCGCCCAGGGGGTTGAGGAATACATTGTTCCGCCGGAACTCGGCGGCCGGGCGGGCATCCTCGGCGCGCTGGTTCTGGCCCGGCAGTCCGCTGTGTTACCCTAGAAAACGTATGGCAATCCCCAACGTGAAGCGTTTCCGGCCGTTCTGCCCCACCTGCAACGAGAGTTTTACGCTCATGGTAGTGCTCCCGAAGAATGCCGACGTTGACGCGTATTTGAACGATGCTGTCGCCCGTCACGACCACAAGGCGTATCAGGAAGCGAAGCAGGCCCACTTCAAGATCCGCGTCGGTCAGCAGAAGCAGAAGAAGGCCAAGTAAGCGCAAAGGGCCCGGCAGCGGGTCTCCACACGGAGGAGTACATCCAAATCACCCGCCGCCGAGGCTCCGTTTTGCGCTCGCCCGGCCGCCGCTATTCCCTACCAGCCTCACTCAGGTTTGCCACCTGGGTCACAGCTATAGTTCCGCCTGAGAAACGCCGATAAGGACACTGAAGGGCGGGTTGGCACCCGGCCCTGCTGCCACGACAGGCAAAGGCGGCGCCATTTCGGCGATGAACCCGGTCCGCACAACCACGGTGTTGTTGCCGACAAGACCACGGCTCCGGCTGCTGGCGCTTGTGTTGTGCGCAGTCGCCCCAGTGTGGGCCGCCGATGCACGCCTGCCCACGCTCACCACCGCAAACCAGGTGCACGCTCTGGCGATGGAAGAGGCCTTGCGGGGATATCCCGTTCAGCTCAGGGGAACTGTCGTTCTCTACTACGACTATTCCAACAAACTCCTTTTCGTCCACGACGCGACGGGTGGGGTCTTTGTCCGCATCGGATCTCAGCCGGCGCTTCCCGTCCGGCCCGGTGACCTGCTGGATATCGCCGGCGAGAGCGGTCAGGGTCACTTCGCCCCGGTGGTCGCCCGGCCAACCATACACATCGTCGGCCGGGGCCCCTTCCCGCGCCCGGCGCGCGCCAGCATGGACGGCCTGTCCAGCGGGATCTACGACGGACAGTGGGTGGAGGTGGAAGGCATCGTCCGCTCCGTTCACGAGCTTGGCGGTGAAGCAGTTTTTGGCCGGCCGCCCGTTCCCAATGGCATCCTCGTGTTGAACCTGGCTATGGGCATTGGGCGTGTCGAGGCGATTGTTCCGAGTGATCCCGGAACCGACTACCGGGCGCTGGTGGACGCGAGAGTGATTGTCCGCGGCGCTTGCGGGGTGCGGCTCAATAGCAAGGTCCAGATGGTGGGTTTCGTTCTGTATGCACCGGGCGCACGGCAGATCGAAGTCCTCCAGCGCCCGAATCCCACCCCCTTCGCCATGCCCATACAAGACATGGGCAGCATACGGCGATTCGCGCCCGACCAGGTGGCCGGGCACCGGGTAAGGGTGCGCGGGGTGGTGGCCGCAAACTGGGGCGGGAATCTGCTGGCGGTCACGGATCACAGAGAGAGTTTGTTCATCCACGCCACGGGTCCGGTGCAGGCCCGCGTCGGCGACGTTGTGGAGGCAGTGGGATTCCCCGCCGGTGACGGACTGGCCCCGGTTCTGGAGGATGCCATTCTGCGGCCCGCAGGCAGCGACAGGCCCCCCGAGGCGGTCCCGATCGCCGTCAGCGAGGCATTCCGCGGGGATCGGGATGGACAACTCGTACGTGTGCGCGCCCGCCTGCTGGATCAGATGCTCACGCCGAACGAACACACCCTGGTGCTTTCGGCCAATGGTCTTGTTTTCACCGCGGTCCTGCCGTCGCCCAGGCTGGGGAGCCATAAGTCGTCCCTGCGCGAAGGCAGCACCCTGGAACTAACCGGCATCTGTCTGGTGGAGGTGGAGGCCGGCAAGACACCGAAGGCGGTGCGCATCCTGCTGCGCTCGCCGGAGGATGTCCGGGTCCTGGACAGTCCTTCCTGGTGGACGGTTCCGCGCATCCTGATTGTGTTCGCCGCCCTGACGGGAGTCATTCTCCTGGGAGGTCTCTGGGTGATGGTCCTGCGGCGGCGGGTTAGCGCCAGGACGGAGGCGCTGCGAGCCACCCTGGAGTCGACAGTGGATGGGATTCTGGTGGTCGATTCGTCCGGCAGCATTGTCACCTTCAACCAGAAGTTTGCGGAGATGTGGGGTATTCCCGGCTCCGTCCTGGCCTCGCGCGACGACAGCCGCCTGCTGGACTACGTCCTTCCTCAGCTCAGAGACCCGGAGGCATTCCTGTCCGCGGTCAGACAGCTTTACGCCAATCCGGAACGGCACAGCGATGACGTGATCGAATTCAAAGACGGGCGCACCTTCGAACGCCATTCGGAACCGCAGCGCATCGGCGGGAAGAACCTGGGACGAGTCTGGGGATTCCGCGATGTCACCAGCAGCAGAAGGATGCAGGCGCGGTTGGATTCGGAGAGGTATCTCCTGCACACGCTGATGGACAACCTGCCGGATTACATTTACTTCAAGGATCGAGAGGGGCGGTTCACGCTGGCCAACCGGGCTCTCGCCAGGTCGTTCGGCTGCGACGATCCCAGCGATCTGGGCGGCAGGACCGATTTTGACTTCTTCACGTCCGAGCACGCGCAGCAGGCATGGGACGACGAGCAGGACCTTGTACATCAGCGCGTCCAGGTAGTGTCGAAGGAGGAAAAAGAAACCTGGCCGGATGGCCGCGAGACGTGGGTGTTGACGACGAAACTGCCCTTCCTCGATGCCAGCAGGAAGATCATCGGGACATTCGGCATCTCACGAGACATAACCGATCGAAAAAGGATGGAGCGGGAGCTGTCCGCGGCCAGGCAGGCGGCGGAGGAGGCCAACCGCGCCAAGAGCGAATTCCTGGCCAACATGAGCCACGAGATCCGTACGCCCATGAACGGCGTGATCGGAATGACGCACCTGGCTCTCGAAACCGAGCTCACCGGGGAGCAGCGCGAGTACCTGGACATGGTGCGAGCGTCCGGCGAGAAACTGCTCGCGGTGATCAACGACATTCTGGACTTCTCCAAGATCGAGGCCGGGCGCATGGAACTCGATTCCGTCGAGTTCGACCTTCCGCAGGCGCTTCACGACCTCGCGAAGACATTCGCGTTGACCGCGGAACAGAAGGGCCTGGAGTTGATCTGCAGCCTGTCTGCGGGCGTGCCGGACATGATCGTTGGCGATCCGCTGCGGTTGCGCCAGGTTCTTGTCAACCTGATCGGGAACGCGCTGAAGTTCACCTCCGCCGGCGAAATCGAGCTGGAGGTTCGGGTGGTATCCGGCGATTCCCCGAGCGGTCTGACCGCTCTGCGTTTTGCGGTTCGCGATACGGGTATCGGCATTCCCGCCGGCAAACGGGCCCGGATCTTCGACCCGTTTGCGCAGGTGGACTCCTCCACCACGCGCCGGTTCGGAGGGACGGGGCTCGGTCTCAGCATCTCCGCTCACCTGGTGCAGATGATGGGTGGCCGTCTCAGTGTGGAGAGCCAGCCTGGGCAGGGGAGCGTGTTTCACTTCGAGCTCGACGTGCGGGGAAGTTGGCGCGTTCCCTCTGCGCCGAACGAGTCCGCGCCTGTCCTCGTGGTGGACGACAACGCCACCAGCCTGCGCGTTCTCGGCGATACGCTGCGGAATTGGGGGATCGAGGCGTCGCTGGTTTCGAATGCCAGCGACGCGATCAGCACGCTGCGGAGCGCACATGCCGGCGGCCATCCGTTTCCGTTGATGATCGCCGATGCGCACATGCCGGATACCGACGGGTTCTCCCTGGTGGAGCGCGTGCGGCGCGATTCCGATCTCGCGAGCACGCGGATTGTCATGCTGACGTCGGTGGGGAAGCGGGGGGATGCCGTTCGGTGCCGGGAACTCGGAGTCGACGCCTGGCTGGCCAAGCCCGTCGGCCAGACCGAATTGCGCAGCGCGATACTGGCGAGCCGTGGATTGAGCGGGGAAAGCTCCGGGAATGGTCCGACGCCGCCGGTGGGCCAGGCAGACCGGGAGGGTGTGGCTGAGGCGGAAGGGCGCATCCTGCTTGCCGAAGACAACCCGGTGAATCAGAGGCTGGTGGAGCGGCTTCTCCGAAAGCACGGATACGCGACGACTGTGGCCGGCAACGGGGTCGAAGCGCTATCGGCAATGGAAAGGCAGGACTTCGACCTCGTGCTCATGGACGTGCAGATGCCGGAAATGGACGGGTTCGAGGCCACCCGGGCAATTCGCGCCGGAGAACAACCGCGGCAAACGCACATCCCCATCGTGGCCCTGACTGCCCATGCCATGAAGGGCGACCGCGAACGGTGTCTGGAATGCGGAATGGATTCCTACGTCGAGAAACCGATCCGGTCCGAGGAACTGCTGGCCACCATCGACCGGTTTCTGAAGAGCTCAGCTCGCCGTCCGGGCCTTGACGGCTTGTAGCGCGCGCAAGCCCGCCTGAGCGATCTCGGGGTCCGGGTCTCGGGAGAGCGTTTCCAGTGCGGGGATGGAGTCGGCGCTCCCGCTGGCGGCCAGCACGTCCGCCAGCCCCGTCTTTTCGTCCCTGGTGGCTTCTTTCAATGCCAATGCCGGGTAAAGCGCCTGGCGAACGGCGGGGTCGCGCGCCAGTTCCACCAGATAGGGTCTCGCAACGCCGCGCCAGGCGGCCATGTTCAGGTTATTGACCAGAAAGCGGAGTGGGGCGAGCGCGGCCATATCCAGCCTGCCCATCCCGGCCAGGGCGAAGGCGGCGGCCAGCCGGGGGCCGCTCTTCGTCTCGTTGTTGAACATCTTCTCCAGCACGGGAGTGTCGCTCGGGTCCTTCAACCGGCCGAGCCCTTCGGCAGCCGATCCCCGCAGAGTGTCGTCCTTGTTGGTAAGCCAGGTCTTGAGAACATCGTGGACGCTGGCATCGGGCATCAACGCGATGGCTTCCAGGGCGGCCCGCCGGACCTTCGTGCCGCGGGCGTGATCGAGGGCTTCGCGCACCTGGGGAAGGGCCGCGCGGTTTTGCAGCAACCCGGCGGTTTCGAGAGCCGTCGCCTGAATCCGGTCGTCCAGATCGCGCAACAGAAACGCGATGGCGGGGGCCACCGACGGGTCGCGGATCTTCTGCAGGGCGATCAGCACCTCGTGGATGACCTGGCTATCCTTGCTCCGCAGCGCCTCGATCAGGTCGGGAATCGCGGAACGCCCGCGCAGGATGCCGATGGCTCGGGCGGCGTTCGCCCGCGCATCCATGCTGGCGCCGCCGCGCGCCACTTTGCCGAGGCCGGAAACCACCTCCGGACGAACCTGAATCCACGGATCGACGATCCGATCGTTGGTGTCGGTGAAATGGCTCTTGATCGCGCTCCCCGCGCGGCGCATGGACGAGGTCAGACCGCCACCCGTCTTCACGTAGCCGGGCAGGTAGAAATTGACCAGGCCGTCGGTGGCGCGAATCTGGATTTCGGGGTCGATGTCGGCGAGCGCCCGGGTCAGGGGTTCCAGACTGTACTGGGTGCCGATATCGGCAATGGCCTTCACCGCTTCCACGCGCACGTCGAGGTCGGGATCGGAAAGGTAGCCGGCCAGCTTCGGGATAATCGCGGAGCCGCCCTGCCTGCCGTACTCGCGAACGGCCTTCGCCCTGGCGCGGGCATCGGCGGGGGCCTCCTGCGCGGTGGCGGGCAGGGAAGCGAACAGCGTTGCCAGGAGCGCCAACAGCGCTCGCCTAGCCAACGAACTCCACCTGCACCTTTTGCGGAATGAGTCCAGCGTCATAGCCCATATCCAGCAGCTTCTGCGCCGCCCGCGGGATCAGTTCGCCCGCGTCGACGGTGTAATGGTTGACGTACATGCCGATGAACTTCTCGGCCAGCCCCGGCTCCATGTCGCGCGCGAACTGCAGCGCGTAGTTCAGCGATTCCTCGCGGTGATCGAGCGCGTGCTGGATGCTCTCCCTCATCAGCCGGCAGCATTCCGCCTTCACCTCCTCGGACAGGCTTCGCAGCAGCGCGTTGGCCCCGAGCGGGAGCGGGAGATCGTAGGTCTTCTTCCACCAGCGGCCCAGGTCCAGCACCGCATGAAACCCCCCGCGCCCATAGGTGAGCTGGCCCTCGTGGATCACCAGACCGGCGTCGACGGCGTGCTCGGCTACGGCGGGCATGATCTGATCGAAGGGCATGGTCACGGCTTCGAAATCCGGCTCGAACAGACTCAGCGCGAGCCAGGCGGTGGTCATCTTTCCGGGAATGGCGATCCGCCGGCCTTTCAAGTCGCCGGGTTCCAGCGGCCGGGTGCTGATCACCAGCGGGCCGTAGCCATCACCCACGCTGGAGCCGCTGGCCATCAGCACGTACTTGTCGGCCACGTACGGCCAGGCGTGGTAGGAAATCGCGGTGAGCTCGTAAACGCCTTTCATGGCGTCCCGATTCAGCGTCTCAATGTCGGCAAGCACGTGGCGAAAGCTGACCAGGCGGGAGCGAATCTTCTTCGTCGCCAACGCATAGAACATGAAGGCGTCATCGGAGTCGGGGCTGTGCGCGCAAACGACTTCCGTTGCGGAGGTAGGAGTCATGTTTCCGGCTTTCCCAAATATAACAGACGAATTTCCAGCACGCGCGACGGCGTGTTACAGGGCGGTGAACTCTATCGCGCTGCGAACCGGTCCAGTTCCGTGCGGACGCGGGAAAGTTGTTCTCGCAATTGTTCCAACAGCGGAGCGAGTTCGGCATGGCGGCCCTCGCGCGCGGCGAACTCCAGCGTTCGGGCTGCCTCCACGGCGTCGGGCGCGCTGAAGTTGGCCACGGCTCCCTTAAGCCCGTGCGACTCGCGCTCCGCGGTTTTCCAATCCTGTTTGGCGATGGCCTCCTCGATGAGCCGCAATTGCCGGGGATAGTCGTCCACGAAAATGACGGCCAGTTCCCGCAGGAGTTCCTCGTCGCCGCCAACGCGTTCCAGGGCGGCGGAAAGGATCAATGCTGGTTTCGCGGGCGTACCCGGGCCGGGACTTCCTTCGGCCGGATCGTCGTCGCGGTTCCTCAATACGGAGTGGATTACTTTCATGGGGTCCGAATCGTGGAGGGCTTCGTGATGTAGTCGTCGGTGCCGCAACCTAGGCGCCGTTCACGATCCCTTGCCGGGTTTTGCGCCGTTACGGCGATGATTGGTTGATGCCGGGATGTACCGCGTTCCCCTTCAAGAATGCGCCGGGTTGTTTCCTGCCCGTCCATTTCGGGCATCTGTAAGTCCATCAGCACGAGATCAGAATCCTGGCGTTCCAGTACTCCCAGGGCGTCGCGGCCCGTCGCCGCAAGCTCTGGGGTGTGCCCGGCGCCACGAGGATGCGGAACGGCGGAAGCGGTGCGAGACTGGCTCTGCCGTGTGCCGTTGCCAGCCGCACTGTGCGCCCTGCGCTCTCCGGCCAGCAGCCCGGAATCCGGCTTCCCGGCGATGCGCGGTCGATTTTCAGAACATTCCGGCATAGAAACGGCCGGCGGGTACGGTACTGGCTACCCGCTTCCCTCCACGCTACACCCATTACTGGCCATCAGGATATAAAACGTATAGCATACTCGGGACTCAGCAGGTTCGCCTGGCCCGGAAGGCGCGTCAGAAATGGTAACGCGCGGGCGTGGCCATCAGCCGGGGCTTCAGGTCATCCTCCCAGGTCTCGATGGTCACCTGCTGTCCGTCGGTGCGCACCGTGATCAGGCCCACTGTGTCGGTGCGCAGCACCTCCATGTGGTGGGCCGCGAGGCGGTCGAGAACCTGTTGATGAGGATGATGAAAAAGGTTGTCAACGCCATCGGAGATCAGCGCGAACGCCGGGTGGAGGGCATCGAGGAACGGTTCCGTGCTGGACGTTCTGCTGCCGTGATGGCCCACTTTCAAAACGTCGGTGTGGCGGAGCGTGCCGTCCATCACCAGGTGGTCCTCGATTGGACTCTCCATGTCGCCGGCCAAGAAGAACGATCGGTGTCGGTATTCGAGCCGCAGCACCAAAGAATCGTTGTTACCGGGCGTGTCCGCAGGCACGTAATCGGCCACCGGGGCCAGCGCCGCGCCGTGGGCTTCGCCGAAACGGAATGTATCGCCGGCGTGCATCGGCCGCACGCGCATGCCCGCCCGGAGCGCATGTGCGACCAGGGCATCCTGCACCGGCGACGGCGGGGATGCGCCGGTCCACAACTCGCGGGGGTGGAAGTCGTCGATGATCGCGTGCAGACCCAGCACGTGGTCCTCGTGGGCGTGCGTGGCCACAATCACGTCCAGCCGGCGGATGGAGCGGCTCCACAGCCACGGGGCGACCATATCCTCGCCGATGTCGAGCCGGGGCTGGCGCTTGCGCCCCATGGGCGGGAAGCCGCCGCCGTCCACCAGCATCATGTGGCCATCCGGGAAAGCGACGAACAGGCTGTCGCCCTGGCCGACATCGATAGCCGTCAGCTCCAGCATGCCGGGAGCGATCTGCGGCGGAAACGGGTGAACCAGGACCAGGGTGAACAGGACCGCCACGGCCGCCCCGGTGGGCCAGCACCACATGCGCCCGCGCCGTATCGCGAAGGAGAACGCCAGCAGGGCGGCGACGAAAGCCACGTCGAGCCAGATAGGAGGGTCGGGTACGCGCCAGTTCGGTTCCAGACGCGCATGCCACGCCGCAACCAACTGCGCCAGGGCGAGCAGCCATCCCGCAACCGTGGCCGGGAAGCCCCATCCGGTGAACACCGCGAGGAAGCCGATGGGCACCACCGCCGCAAGCAGCGGCACCACGATGGTATTCGCCGAAAAGCCCGAAAACGAAATGCGGTGGAAACAGATGGCCATGGGCAGCGCCACGCCGATCTGTATGACCGTGGAAATCACCGCCATCTCCCAGGCGAAGTGCGCCAACCGCAGCAGCAGCGCCATCGAGGACTGCAGGCGCCTTTGCGCAAGGCCAGTGTAGTATGAGAGCGTTTCGGCGATGAGGCGTAGTTCCACGTGGAACTGGGCCACGCGCGGGTCAAGGTGGAGATCGCGGCTGGTATCGTTGATGTCACGCAGGCTGCGAGTATACGGTGTCGACGTGCGGTCGAGCAACGGCGTGGCCAGAATAGCAATCGCGGCCACTGCCAGAAAAGTGAGCTCGAAGCTGGCCTCGAACATCTGGCCAGGGTCCGCGAGCAGATACGCGAGCGCGATCACCGCCAGCAGATTCATCACCCGCCCGCGCCGGTGGAAGTAGCGGGCGATCAGAAACAGGGTGAGGCCGCTTGCGGCGCGTACGGCCGGGGCGCCCCATCCGGAGACCAAAGCGTACAGCCAGGTGGCGGCGCAGGCGATCACCAGCGCGGGCAACTCGGGCAGGAAGCAGATTCGCAACAGGAACAGGAACACCGCCGCCAGCACGGCCACGTGCAGCCCGGAAATCACGAGCGTGTGGTAGGTGCCAGTGCGGCGAAAACCGTCCGTCCACATCTTTTCGATCTTTGTGGAATCGCCAATCAGGATGCCCTGCATCAAACCCCGGTTCTTCTCGTCGCCTCTGTAGAGCTGTTCGATCCGCCGTAGCGCGGCGGTGCGGAGCCAGTACACCATCGCGAAGAAATGCGAGCCGCAGCGCCCGGGAAGTACCCTGGGGCGCCCACCAGTGTGCATGATGGCGTTCCAGTACAGGTTGCGGCGCGCCGCCCAGATGGCGAAGTCGAACGATCCGGGGTTGTGGTAGCTGTGGACCTTGCGTATCCGCGCCTCCACCTCCACGCGCTGGCCGTAACTCAACTCGGGTGGCGTCTCGCCGTCGCGAAGGGTCAGGCTGATGCGGGCGTTGGCGTGCGGCGCCAGCTCGAGCGTGAACTGGTCGCGATCCTGATAGAAGACCGACGGCTCCACGACGCAGCCGCTCAGGACCAGAGTCTCGTCGAAGGGGGCTTCGATCACCGGCGGCGGTCCCGGCCGGCGCGCCACGTCCACGGCGATCCCAGCGAACCCGAGCGCGATCAGGCCGGCCACAAGTGCGAGGCGGCGGGAGCGGCGAAGAGCGACCATGGCCAGTACGGCCAGCAGAACACCGGCCAGTAGCGTCTGGCGGAGGTCAAACCAGACCAAATGCGAAAGGCCGATACCGCACGCAACGGCCACCGAGGGGGCCAGCAGGGGATCTTTCACTCACAAGGTAGTGGGGCGAGGGCGCGCGGAATCGCAGGAATCAGCGTTTATCGGCGTTCATCTGTGGCTAATACCTTCATGCCGCACGGAACCGATGCCTCGCAGAACCGATCATTAGCCACCGATGAACACAGATGAACGCAGATAAGACTTGCCAAAGGGATTCGATTTGTTCGGCGGGCACCTTGACGTCACTCCGTATCGAATCAACGCGCTGAGGTTGCGAACCGCATCAAACCCCGAATTCGCGCAGGATCTCATCGTGGGAAACGACCCTGCCAGCTTCGAGATCAGCGCGCGCGGGCGATTGCCTCCCCGTCGCGCTCTGTTACAGGCTCGTCGTCGACTGGCGCGGCCAGCGCGGCTCGCACAGCGGCGCCGCGGGCCAGGCACTCCGGAAAACTCTGAGCGGCGGAGACCTCCGCCTCCGAGATCCGATCGATCAATTGGTGGAGTGCTTCGCGAGCCATCTGCTTCTCTGCCTCAGCGTACCTCATCAGGACGACTGGCGGCCGAACTGGGCGGGCCGAAGGCAGCCGTAGCGGTGAAGGATCGCGACCGCGACGGCGGCGTCCCTCCAGCCACTGGCCGAGGCATCCACGCGCAACAGGCCTCTCAGCTCCACAGATCCTTGAAGGAGATCGCAATCAGCGCCACCGTGAGGCCGATCATGAGCACCACCGAGAGCCACGTGATGCCGTTGTACAGCGTCGAATTAGTCCACTCCTTCATGAGGCGCTTGTTGTTCACCAGCTTCATCATGTAGATGAGCACGAAGGGTAGCAGGGCGCCGTTGATGGCCTGCGAGAACAGGGTCATCCAGATGAGCGAGAAACCCGGGGTCAGGACCACCAGCGCGCCGGCCACCAGCAGGAACGTGTACAGCCAGTAGAAGACCTTCGCCTCATTGAAGCGCTTGTCCAGCCCCGATTCGAAGCCCATGCCCTCGCACACGGTGTACACGGTGGACAGCGGCAAAATGCACGCGGCGAAGAAGGAAGCATTGAACAGGCCCGCGCTGAACAGCAGCCAGGCGTACTGGCCGAACGGCTTGAGCGCCAGTGCGGCGTCCGCGGCCGATTCGATGTCGCGCGGTTGAAACTTCCAGATGGTGCCCGCGCAGGCCACGATGATGAAGAACGCAACCACGTCGGTCATGATGCAGCCGATGATCACTTCCAGCCGCGACTGTATGTACTCCTTCGCCGTGATCCCCTTCTCCACCACCGCCGATTGCAGATAGAACTGCATCCACGGCGCGATGGAAGTGCCCACCATGCCGATCAGCATGAAAAGGTAGCCGGTGTCGAAGGCCAGGCTCGGCTTCACGCTGTAGATGAGCGCCTGCTTCCAGTCCGGACGCACCAGGACGCCGGAAATGATGTAGGTGACATACAGCGTGCAGGCCACCAGAAACACCTTCTCCACGCTGCGGTAGTTGCCTTTCACCACCAGCCACCAGACCGCGACGGCGCAGATGGGTACCGACACGTAACGGGAGATGTGGAACAGCTCGAGCGAAATGGCGATGCCGGAGAACTCGGCGATGATGTTGGTGAAGTTGGCCACCACCAGCGCGGCCATCATGAAGAACGTGGTGCGCAGGCCGAACTCCTCGCGGATCAGGTCCGAGAGGCCCTTGCCGGTTACCGCGCCCATGCGCGAGCACATCTCCTGGGTGACGATGAGCAGGATGGTGATGGGGATCAGCGTCCACAGCGGCAGATAGCCGTACTTGGCACCGGCCTGCGAATAGGTGAGGATGCCGCCGGCGTCGTTATCGACGTTGGCGGTGATGAGGCCCGGACCCAGAACGGCCAGAAAGATCAGGAACTGATTTCGGAATCGTTTCATCACCCTCCGGGTCTCTCATCGGATTCCTCACTTCTGCCGAAGGACGGAAATGATCTCGTCGGCGGTGATCACGCCCGACAGCTTCCCGCCTTCGTCCACCACCGGCAAAGCCAGCAGATTGTACTTGTCGAACAACTCGGTGATGCGGTCCTCGTCCTCGCCGTCGTGCACCTTGATGAGCGTCTCGGCCGCCAGTTCCTTCAGCGGCGTGGTGGCGGAGGCGCGAAACAGACGGGCCAGGGGTACGGTGGCACTCAGGCGTTCCTCGCCATCCACCAGGAAGATGGTATTCAGGCTTTCCAGCAGCTCTTCCTCGCCGGCGAGGGCGGCCATCGCGTCGGTCACGGTAGCCGTTTCCGGTAACGCGACGTAGTGGGTATTCATCATGCCACCGGCCTCGTCCTCCTCGAACTCCAGCAGCTCTTCGACCTCCGTTTTCGGTTCCGGCTCCATCTCTTCCAGAATCTCTTCGGAAGTTTCCTCCTCGAGCTCGCCCAGCACATCGGCGGCTTCGTGCGGCTCCATCTCCTCGATGATATCGGCGGCCGTTTCAGTATCCAGCGATTCGAGGATGCTGCTCTGGATGTCCGGGTCCACCTCGGTCAGCGTCTCGGCCGCGGCCTCGCTGTCCATGGAGGAGAAAATGGCGCCACGGTCCTCAGGGCTGAGTTCCTCGACGAGGTCGGCCAGATCGGCCGGGTGCATGCCCTCCAGCAGCCGCGTGCTGATGTTCAGGCGCAGACGCCGCTGCGGATCGGGCTCCAGAATGTTCACGAATTCCCAGCGGATGGAGTTGGGGGGAATGCGCGTCTGCAGGCGGCGGATCCACGCGCGCGGCAGCATTCCCTGCGTCAGGCGGCGCAGGATGCTGCGCAACCCGACGTCGACTTCGAGCACCTGCAGGACGTCGCCATCCGCCTGGTGGAGGATCTCAAAGGTGACGTCGGTCACCCGCACCACTTTGCGACCATGCGAATCGATGATCTGCTGGTCCAGCAGGTCGCGCATGAGGCGCAGCATGTATTCGTCGGCATGGTAGGGAGTGAGCTGCTCGTCCCTGAGCCAGATGCCGCTCAGATCGAGCCGGCTGACCTGATCGTGGCGCACGGTGAGCCAGGACCATCCGCCCCCCACGAGAAATCGGTCGACGCGCACCGGGTCCACCAGCGGCACGATGGCGGCGTCGCGGACGACACCGAGCCGGCGGCCCTTGAGGTCGTAGACGGTAAGGCCGAACAGTTCGGTGAGGTACAGAAAGTCCAGCATCGAGAGTCATCCGGTCCCATAACAGCCGGCGCATAACGGCCCGGCTAACCCATGATGACCCAGGGTCGCGTGGGGAGGCAACCCAAAAATTACGCCGTGGTGGAGGCGATCGCGTCGAGCTGCCGCAGATGGTTGAGATCGTGCCCGGCCATGGTCTCCACCAGCACCTGGAAGGTCATCCGGCCTCGTTCGGGATGAGTCAGCGCCCTCACGAACGCCTCCGGCGGGAGCGAGCGAATCAGGACCAGATTCCACGCGCGCACGATGGAGAATGTGGCGAGCGCGCCCTGGACGTCGAATGCCCCGTAGGTGGCGGCCCACTTTGCCTGGTCGAAGGGTTGCACAACGTAGTCCGCCTCGGCCAGCGTCTGCCGCAGGCGGAAGGCAAAGACCACCTCGCAATCGGCGAGATGGCAAACAATCTCGCGGGCGCTCCACTTCCCCGGGGCGGGCTTTCGCTCCACGCCGGCCTGGCCCAGTGCGTTCACGATCTCCGTCAGGCGCCGGGCCGTCGCGGCGATCACGTCGAGCGCGTCACGGTTTCCCAGAAAGGCCGCATACGGATTCATATCATGAGATGCTACCACGCCGGTTGTGGGGCAGCTTGTCAAGCTGCGGCCGATTGTCAATCGGCCCACCGCCACGTTTGCACCCGAACAGCGGCGGTAGTCAACCGCCGCGCAGGATTCCATCCTGCCCCACAATTTGCACTACCTCGGCTCGAAAACCTCGATGCCGAAAGACCGGCGGACGATTTCCCGGGCCTCGCCGGCGCCTGCGATTTCGCCCGCGCCCATCGCCTGCACCAGGACATTGCCGGCCGCGGTTGCCTCCGCCGGCCCCGCGATCACGGTCCGCCCGGAAGCCGACGCCGCCAACTGGTTCAACAGCGCGTTGCGCGATCCGCCGCCCACGATGTGGATGGTGCGAATCGCTTTCCCGGTAAGACTCTCCAGCCCGTCCAGCACCTCGCGATAGCGGCGGGCCAGGCTCTCCAGAATCACGCGGCACGTCTGGCCTTTGGTGCGTGCGCCGCACCTGGCGGCGATGCGCGCCGGCATGTCGCCGGGCTGGGCGAAATCGTCCGGATCGATCAGCGAAGCCACCGCGCCCGCCGCTTCGGCCATCCGGATCAGCTCGTCGTAGGTGAAGGTCTCGCCCTCGGCGGCCCATGCCCGCCGGCACTCCTGCAGCAGCCACATTCCGGCAATGTTCTTCAACAGGAGAATGGACCCGTTCGCGCCCGCCTCATTGGTGAAGTTCAGCTGGCGCGAAGATTCGTTGATCACGGGCGCGGGCAACTCCACGCCCATCAGGGACCACGTCCCGGAGCTGATGTAGCACCAGTCGTCCCCCGCGGCGGGCACGGCGGCAACGGCGGCAGCGGTATCGTGGGCCGCCGTCGCGTATACGGGTGTCGCGCCGAGGCCGGTGGCTTCGCCGAGCGCGGGAAGAAGAGTTCCCAGCCTCCGGCCAGGCTCGATGAGTTCCGGAAGCAGCCGCACAGGCAGGCCCAGCTTCTCCAGCATCGCCGTGGCAAAGCGGCGCGACGCGGAATCGTAGAATTGCGACGTGCTGGCAATGGTGACCTCGGCGCGTTGCACCCCGGTGAGCCAGTAGTTCAACAGATCCGGCATGAACAGCAGCCGTTCCGCCACCCCCAGCGCGGGTGAATCCGCCAGACGCATGGCGTACAACTGGAACAGCGTGTTGATGGCCATGATCTGAATGCCGGTGGCGGCGAACACTTCCTCGCGCGGCACCACCTCGAAGAGGCGCTCGGGCACGCCATTGGTGCGGGTGTCACGGTAGTGTCGCGGGCATTCGAGCAGACCGCCATCGGCGCCCAGCAGAGCGAAGTCCACGCCCCAGGTATCCACGCCGATGCCGTCCACGCGCAGCTTGCGCTCTCGCCCGGCAATGGTGAGCCCGTGGACAATCTCGTGGTGAAGGCGAAAGCTGTCCCAGTACAGGCCACCAGGCAACTCGACAGGCTGGTTGGGAAAGCGATGCAGCTCTTCGAGAGTCAATCTCCCGGCGTTCAACCCGCCGAGCATCACCCGGCCGCTCTCGGCGCCGAGATCAACCGCGAGATAGTTCGACATGCCGAATCCGGGAACCCACGAAGGCGTACCAGGCGATGAACACGTAGCAAACCAGAGGCACCAGCATCGCGACGGCCATGCTGCTGGTTTTCGACACCAGCCCCATCACCGGCGTGAACGCGCCACCGCCAACCACCGCCATCACCAGCAGCGAGCCGCCGATCTTGGTGTTGACGCCCAGCCCCTTGATGCCGAGCGCGAAGATGGTGGGGAACATCAGCGACATGAAGAAACTGGTGAGGAAGATGGACCACATCCCCACCCACCCGGGAAACAGGACCGCGATGGCCACCAGCACCACGTTCGCCACGCTGTAGACGCCCATGAGCACGTTCGGCCGGATATAGCGCATCAGAACGGTGGATGAGAAGCGGCCCACACAAAAGGCCGCCAGCGTTCCGGTGAGCAGGTAGCCGGCGGGCTTCTCCGGCAGGCGCGTGTAGTCCTGAATGTACTGAATGAAGTAACTCCAGGTTCCCACCTGCGCGCCCACATAGAAGAACTGCGCGATCACCGCCTGCACGTAATGCGGGAATTGCAGAAGGTCGCGGAAGTGACCATGGTCCGCAGCCTCCGAGGCGGCTTCGCCGGCCATTTGCGGAAACTTCGTGCGGGCAATCAGCACTGCGATAACCAACACGACGCAACAAAGCACCAGGTACGGCGCGATGACGCGCATGGTCTCATGTCGAAGGTACGGTTGGTACGTCCCCGCGGCTTTCATCACCCCGATCTGCGCCGGGCTCAGTTCCACGCCGGAGAAGATGAACACCGTGCCGATCAGCGCGCCGCTGATGGCTCCAAACGGGTTGAACGCCTGGGAGAAGTTCAGGCGCCGCTCCGAGCTGTCCGGGTCGCCCAGTTGCGCGATGAACGGGTTCGCTCCCGTTTCGAGGAAGCCCAGCCCGGATGCGATCACGAACAACGCCAGCAGGAAGAACCAGTACTGACCCACCAGCGCCGCGGGCCAGAAGAGCAAAGTGCCGAGGCAATACAGCGCCAGTCCCATGAGCAACCCGAACTTGTAGCCGTGCCTGCGCATGATCAGCGCGGCGGGCATGGCCAGCAGGAAGTACCCCAGGTAGAACGCCGACTGGATCAGGCCCGCGCGGACACGGTTCATCTCGAGCGACTTCATGAACTGGCGAATCAGGATGTCATTCAGGTTGTGGGGAATCCCCCACAGAAAGAACAACGTCGTGACCAGGATGAATGGAATGATGTACTGGCGCGGAAACAGCGGGTGCCCGCTCCCCGCCCTCGGGTTCGTCGTCTCCACTTAGAGCCCGTGCTCCGTGCCGCAGATGTTCACTTCAAGACCGAGATTGCGGAACATTGCGGCTTTGACGGCGAGAGCGTGATTGGCGGCCTCGGCATTCGGCGCGTAGGCGACCTGGATATGGTTCGACTTGTGCTGGGCCATTAACTGGTTGCGCCCGACGCCGCAAGTGACCGCGTGCATGATGGGCCACTGCGGCGTGGTGATGTCCCAGCGCCGCTGTGTTTCCTCCGGCGGCAACTCGACCACCTTGCCGCGGCCGATATCCACCTTAAGCGCGTACGATTCCAGATACACGCGGCTCCAGACGATTTCACCGGGCTTGCTCACGCCCTTGACGGTGCCTCCGCCGAGGCGGAAGTACATGGGAGGCTGGCGCTCGCTCACCGTGCCCGCGTATCCGCCAATCAGGTGCTCGGGCGGCACGGCGCCGGAGATCTCGAAGACCCAGACGAACTGGCCGTTGTACTCCTCGCCGAACCGGATGTCGTGCAGCGTGGTCTCGGGGGCCAGGCCCAGATGCGTCCAGACGCGGTTGGTGATGAGCGCGTCCAGACCCGCGCACTCATCCACTTCATTGAAGTGTGGCAGCGGCCGGCCTTCGTAGAGCACGCGTCCATTGCCACGGGCGCGGACGGGCGGCCGGTCGGTATTGTTGAGCAGGCCCTCGGCTAGGTCGGACGCCGGCGTGAGGTCCTTCAACCCCTGCTGATACTGAATCCCGATCACGTCGCAGCCGAAATCGTCGGCGATGCGCAGGGCGGCGATGTACATCTTGCACTGCTCGAGGATCTGGTCGTCGGTCAGATCGGTCTCGGGATTCGGCCCGGTGAGGAAGCGCATGCCTTTGGCGTCCAGCCAGGCGCGCACCGCACGAGCTTCCGAATCCGGCGTGGCCAGCATCTCCGCATAGAGCGTGGACTGGCTCAGCCGTTCCTTGCCGACGCCCAGCGGCAGAAGGAAGAGGTCTTCGATGATGGCGTTGTACATGCCCATGCACCCTTCATCGAACACGCCGAGGATAGCCTTGCGACTCCGCAGCTCGCGGGCGAGGCCCCGGCCCGTTTCCACCGCTTCGTCCGGAAGGAGAAAGTTCTTCAGGGGCTGCACGTGGCTGAGGTCGTGAATCACCGGCTCGCCGTTCAACCACTTGCGCAGGCCGTCCAGAAAGAAGTCGTCTTTGAAGTCGACGCTCCACAGAGTGCTATAGGCCACGCCTGCCTTGGCCATGCACGCGTTCAGATTCAGCAGTCCCACCAGACCGGGCCACTGGCCGCTCCAGTTCGCCACGGTGAGGATGGGGCCGCGATGCGAAACCAGGCCGGTGAGCACCTGATGGCTGTACTCCCACACCGCCTCGCAAACGATCAGCGGAGCGTCCGGCGGCAGATTCCGGAACACCTCAATGCCCTGCTTCTGGCTGCCGATGAAGCCGTGCTTCAGCTCGGGATCGTAGGGATGACCGCGCTGAATCTCGCCACCCTCCCCGCGGACGGCGGCCATCACCGCCTCCTCCACTTTCTGCTGCGCGGCCCAGCAGTTCTGATTGGCGGCCAGACGGAGATCGCCATTGGCGATCAGGTATATGGTTTCCGGCATGTTGTCACCTCTGCGCGATCCAGAAGACAATCTATCATGTTCTGAGGAGAACTCCACATGAACCTCACACGCCGGGAACTGGGCCGCTTTGTCGCGGCGGGGACGATGTTGCGCTTCGCGCCGCGGGTGCGCGCCGCGGAGGAGAAACGCAGGATCGGCTACTGCATCATCGGTCTGGGCCGCATCTCCATGGACCACTTCATGCCGGCGGTGAAGATGTCCCACCACTCGCGCATCACCGGCCTCGTCAGCGGCCATCGGGACAAAGCCGAGCGCATGGCCGCGGAGTACGGCGTGCCCGCGAGCAGTATTTACAGCTACGAGAACTGCGACCAGATGGCCGGGAACAAGGACATTGACGCCGTGTATATCGCGCTGCCCAACAACATGCATGCCGAGTACACCATCCGCGCCGCGAAGGCCGGCAAGCACGTGCTCTGCGAGAAGCCCATGGCCACCACGGTTGAGGATTCGCAGGCCATGATCGACGCGTGCCGCGCCGCCGGCCGGAAGCTCATGATCGCTTACCGCTGTCATCTTGAGCCGACGAATCTTCGCGCGATTCAGCTCATCCGGGAAGGGAAGCTGGGCGCCATCCAGGCGATTGAGAGCGCCTTCGGGTTCAACTGCGCGGCTGGCGAGTGGCGGCTCAGCAGGAACATGGCCGGTGGCGGCCCGCTGATGGACGTGGGTATCTACTCGCTCAACGCCTGCCGCTATCTCGCCGGCGAGGAGCCCGTCAGCGTGGAGGGCTACTCATCGGTGATTGACAAGGACGGGCGCTTTGCCGAGGTGGAGGAAAGCCTCTCCTGGACGATGAAGTTCCCCTCCGGCATCGTGGCCAGTTGCTGCACTACTTACGGCGGAACCATGACCGGGTTCTTCCGCGTGCACGGGTCGAAGGGAGAGATGCTGGTGCAGCCCGCGTTCAACTACGACGGCCTGCGTCTGCGCGCCGAAATTGAGGGCCAGCCACCCATCGACGAACCCAACTTCGCTCGCGATCCATCCAACTTTCTGGCCGAGGCGGATCACTTCGCCGAGTGCATTCTCGAGGACAAAGAGCCGAAGACGACCGGGGAAGAAGGTCTCCGGGACATGAAGCTCATGACGGAGATCTATCGCTCCTGCGGTCTCAGACCGTAGCCGGTGCATCCACGGTGCGCTCGCTGCGCACGTTGCCGGTGTTCAAGGTACCGGCGGGCTCGAACAGCAGCACGTGCACTTCTTCGTCGGCGCATGGCCGATGCTCGGCGCCGCGCGGCACGATGACGAACTCGCCCTCGCCGACGTCCATGCTGTGTTCCGCGCCGGATTCGTCGCGATACTCCATGCGGAAAGAGCCGCGCACAACCAGGAACAACTCGTCTTCGCTGGTGTGATGGTGCCAGACGAAGTCGCCCTGGAACTTCACCAGCTTGACGTGTTGGCCGTTGAGCTCCCCGACGATCTTCGGGCTCCACTGGTCGGAGAACGCGGCAAGCTTCTCGGCTAGACGGACCTTCCTCATCATCTCCAGAAGATAGCACCCGCGCAGAAGCCGCCTTTACCGCGATACATTGGAGGCAAGCAGCTATGTCTCGCCGTATTCTTCTTGCCACCTCCCTGTTGAGCGCACTGACCCTCAACGCCGCCTCCGCGCCCACGCTCGCTGTGGATGCCAATGCCGCGAGGCATCCCATCGGCCCGTACATTTACGGCATCAACGAGTGGACCGACAGCGGCTTGTCCGCAATCATGCGCGTGGGGGTGCGCCGCTGGGGCGGCAACAACGCCACCAGCTACAACTGGCAGATCGACGTCAAAAACAACGACAACGACTGGTACTTCACCAACTACGTGGTGGGAGATGGGGTCACTTCGTCATTTGATCTGTTTCATGAACGCAACCTGCAGACCGGCACGCTCAGCCTTGGCACGGTCCCGGTGATGGACTGGACGCCGAAGCTGATTCCGGGCCGACCCCTGGTGTTCGGCGTGCCGCTGAGCTGTAGTTACAGCGTGGCGAAGTACGGCAGGCAGCAGAATTGGGACCCGTACCTCTCCGACTGCGGCAACGGCGTGCTGACGTCCACCGGCCAGAGAATCGTCAACGATCCCAACGACGACTACAAGCCCATCGATCCCTCCTTCTTCGGGCAGTGGGTTCAGTACATCGGGAACAAGTACGGCGCGGCCAACCTGGGCGGCGTGCAGATGTGGAGTCTGGACAACGAGCCGGAGTGGTGGGATTCCACGCACCCGGACATTTATCCCAACGCCGCCACCTACGACGACATGATGGCGCGCAACATCGCCACCGCGAAGGCCGTGAAGGCCGCGGACCCATCCGCGCTGGTCAGTGGTCCGGTGCAGGGTGGCTGGTGGGGCATGATCTTCTCGAAACTGGACCTCGACAGCGGCTGGGGCCACGATGGGCACTACTGGTCTAACCCCGTCGATCAGAGGGCCCACGGCGGCGTGCCGTGGATCGAGTATTACCTCCAGCACATGAAAGCCGCGGAAGCACAGAACAACGGACAGCGGCTGCTGGATGCTCTCGACGTGCATGCCTACATTTCTCCGGGGAATCTGAGCAACTCGCCGGGTGACCAGGCGATGGAGACCATGCGCATGACCTCCACGCGCGCGCTCTGGGATCCGAACTATATCGTGGGCGGTTTCGGCAGCCGCCCCGACCTGGGCTTCTTCGACAACACCGGCGCGGTAGTGGCGCCGGCGCTGGTTCCGCGCATGCGCCAGTGGGTGCAGAACAACTACCCCGGCACCATGACCGCCATCACCGAATACAACTGGGGCGCCATGCGCAGCATCACCGGGGGGATTGCCCAGGCGGACATTCTGGGGATTTTCGGCCGAGAGGGGCTGGACATCGGAACGATATGGCCTCCCGGCCCTCCCGACGATCTCGCGGTGGGCACGCCGGGCGCGTTCGCCTTTCAGATTTTCCTGAACTACGACGGAGCCGGCAATCAGTTCGGCGAAACCAGCATTTCGGGCACCACCAGCGACCCCGACACGCTGTCCATCTTCGCCGCGCAGCGCTCGGACACCGCCCTCACCATCCTGGTGCTGAACAAGACGTATGGCGATGTCGCTGACAACGTGAGCCTCGCCAACTTCGCGCCGGCCGGTACGGCCCAG